>NZ_JBDZDR010000002.1:0-936369 GCF_040049255.1 Mesorhizobium sp. KR2-14
GCATTATGGCCAGCGGCGCATGAAAGGCCGCACTACAGGTCGGATACATGGCCGCACCAACCAGCAACGCAGAATGCTCAAAAGAACCCCTTGCCAACGGAGAGCCGTCCATACACGGCCCCAAACAAGTCGCTGATTTCCCGCACCGAGCATGGCATGCACTGGTTCGATCTCGGGTGCAGGCGCATGGGGGAGTTCCGAGCCAACTGACACGAGGTGTCGATCCAAGAAGATCAACAAAAACTATCGTCGAATACCTTGCGTCGGATTTGCGTATCCACAAGGTTTGGAGAAAATCTGCCCGGAGGGAGCCAAACTGCACCTGAAACGGTGATTGCCAGCACAAGGTTCTGGTTGAAAATCCCGGAAATCCTGGGTTTCTGAGGCCGCTTGTCGGGAGCGGAGACTGTTTAGCAGGTTGGGGTTGGTAGGGCGTGACAGGGTTCGAACTGTATGTAAGTTCATCGATAAATTATTGAATAGTTTCAACAACTAACAACTCCGTACCAAATCTGCGCAGTCAGGAGGTTTGGAGAATATCGGCCAAGAGAGAACGAAATCCGTGTTTTGGCCGAGCGGCGCAGTCAACAGCTTTGGCTCGAAAACCCGCAGTTCTGCGCCATTCCGGGCGCCATTATTGGCGATGGAGAATATTGGGGCGAGTAGGACTGGCGGAGAGAGCGGGATTCGAACCCGCGATACGGTTCCCCGTATACACACTTTCCAGGCGTGCGCCTTCAACCACTCGGCCACCTCTCCGCGGCACATGCTTCGTCGAACGAAGCAAGCGCGGGGTTCATCTAGTCGATCCTGAAGCGAATGCCAAGCCTGCCTTGCGCCTGTTTTTTGGCCGGCGCAGAAATTTTGCGCTCGGACTCGCCCGGCGGATCGGCCGAATTTCATATAGGACGATTGCGCAGCCGGACAACGCACCATATGTCTCTTGGCGAAACGAGGCTCCGAGGATTCAACTTGCGCTTCCTGTTCAGGTTCGCTGCAACGATCGCGCTGGCGGTTGCCGTCATCATGGCGGTGCTGGACGCCACGCGCACCGTGGCCGCCGCGCATCTGGTTCTGACGCCGCTGCGCACCAGCTGGGCCGCAGTTTCGCCGCACACGCTGGAGAGCTTTCAGCATTTCATGCACACCAAGCTTCATCCGCTGGCCTGGGATCCGGTTACGGTAACCGTGCTGAACCTGCCCGACTTCGCCGTGTTCCTGGTGCTGGCCTTCCTGCTCTATGCGATCGGCCATCGCCCGCGCCGGCGCGATGTGGGCTACGTGCAGGGGCGTTGATGCCTGGAGAGGGCAGGGGCCGCAACCCGAGAAAGGGATAATGCCATGTTTTTCCTGAGCGACATGCTGAACAAGAAGCTCAAGCTGCCGAAGCCGGAAGAAGCGTTGCGGGGCCGGGACGAGCCGATCCCCACCGCGGCCAGGCATTTCGTCTCCGGGCACCCGCTGAAGGGGCCCTATCCGGAAGGGCTGGAGAAGGCCATGTTCGGCATGGGCTGCTTCTGGGGCGCTGAGCGTCTGTTCTGGCAAATGGAGGGCGTTTGGGTGACCGCAGTTGGTTATGCCGGCGGCGTCACGTCCAACCCGACCTACCAGGAGACCTGCACCGGGCTTACCGGCCATGCCGAGGTGGTGCTGGTGGTGTTCGATCCCAAGGTGGTCTCCTATACGCAGCTGCTGAAGACGTTCTGGGAAAGCCACGATCCCACGCAGGGCATGCGGCAGGGCAACGATATCGGCACCACCTACCGCTCGGCGATCTACACCTTCGGCGACGAGCAGTATCGCGCCGCGGTGGCCTCGCGCGATGCCTATGAGGCTTCGCTGCGCGGGGCGGGGCGAGACAGGATCACCACCGAGATTGCGCCTGCGCCCGAATTCTACTTCGCCGAGGAAGACCACCAGCAGTACCTGGCCAAGAACCCGAACGGCTATTGCGGGCTGCAGGGCACCGGGGTTTCCTGCCCTATCCCGCAGGGCGCTTCGGCCGGCGCCTGAGCGCCAGCCCGGCGGGCGGAAATGCGAATTTTGCGCCCGCCCGCAAGCCTTCAAATCCCCGGGCCGAGCCGCTGTTAAGGGCTTCCGCAACGGCATTTTTCCCGCCCAAGATTCCAGGTGAATTTTATTTCTTGCCGTGCGACAGTGTCGCGCATGTGGGAGGGGCACCTCCTGCGAAGCGCCGTGAAGCGCCCGCAGGGCGGGGAACGTACGCGGCGCACCAACGCAAAACAGGGTGTTCACATGAAGCGTATCGTTCTTGGCCTTCTGGCCGCAACAGCACTGGCCTTCCCGGCTTTCGCCGCGGACATCAAGCCCGCGATCATCTACGATCTCGGCGGCAAGTTCGACAAGTCCTTCAACGAGGCTGCCTATCATGGCGCCGAGAAGTTCAAGGAAGAGACCGGCATCGCCTATCGCGACTTTGAAATCCAGAACGACGCCCAGCGCGAGCAGGCGCTGCGCAAGTTCGCCGAGGACGGCAACAACCCCATCGTCATGGCCGGCTTCTCCTGGGCCGCGGCGCTGGAAAAGGTTGCGCCGGAATTCCCGGACATCAAGTTCACCATCATCGACATGGTGGTGGACAAGCCGAACGTGCGTTCGGTGGTGTTCAAGGACAATGAGGGCTCCTACATCGTCGGCATGCTGGCGGCCATGGCCTCCCAGACCAAGAAGGTCGGCTTCATCGGCGGCATGGACATTCCGCTGATCCGCAAGTTCGGTTGCGGCTATGTTGGCGGCGCCAAGGCAGCCGGCGCGACCGAGGTGTTCTACAACATGACGGGCGACACCCCGGCGGCCTGGAACGACCCGACGAAGGGCGGCGAAATCGCCAAGTCGCAGATCTCGCAGGGCGCGGACGTGGTCTATGCCGCGGCCGGCGGCACCGGCGTGGGCGTGCTGCAAGCAGCCGCCGACGCGGGCAAGCTCGGCATCGGCGTCGATTCCAACCAGAACGGCCTGCAGCCGGGCAAGGTGCTGACGTCGATGCTCAAGCGCGTCGACGTGGCCGTCTACAATGCCTTCATGGACACCAAGGACGACAAGTTCACGCCGGGCTTCAACAATCTCGGCCTGAAGGAAGGCGGCGTCGACTACGCCATGGACGAGAACAACAAGGACCTGGTGACCGAAGAGATGAAGGCGGCCGTGGAACAGGCCAAGGCCGACATCGCTGCGGGCAAGATCGAGGTTCACGACTACATGTCGGACAACGCCTGCCCCTATTGATCGGTAAGGGCGCCAGAATAAAGCCGCCGGCGCAAGCCGGCGGCTTTTGTTTGAACTCTGTAGAAATGGTGCGTGGTCCTTTTCGCGCAGGGCACGCTGCAGCCTGAGCCGCACTTGGGGCTGACGCCGGAGCCGGCCGACGCGTGATCGGGGGGAAATGCATGAACGACAGCCGGATACGCCTGGCGACCATCGCCGCCCTGCTGCTGGCGGGCGTGCTGGCGGGCACGCAACTCGGCAAGATCGCGCCGCTGGTGGACTGGTACAGAAGCGAGGCCGGCTTCTCGCTGGTGCTGATCGGCTGGCTGACCTCGATGATCAGCATCTTCGTGGCGCTGGTGGCGCTGCCGACCGGCTGGGCCATCGAGCGCGCCGGCATGCGCCGCTCCTTCATCGCGTCTGCTGTGGTGATGACTGCCGGCGGCCTGGCGCTGGCATTTCTCGACGATCCAGCGGCCATTCTCGTGGCGCGCCTGGTCGAAGGCATCGGCTACCTGGTGCTGGTCATTGTCATTCCGGCGCTGCTTAACACCATTGCGCCACCCGCCTGGCGGGCGCCGGCACTGGCGATCTGGGGCGGTTTCGTCCCCGTCGGGTTCGCTGTCGCCGATTTCATGGCACGTGGGATTCTGCCGACGGCCGAGCCGCAGCTTTTCCTGCTGGCAGCCATCGTGGCGTTTGCGCTGTTCGCGCTGATCGGAGCCGTGCTGCTGGCAATGGTCGGCGATGCTGATGCCGGCTCGGAAACGCAGGCGGCAGCCCCGACAACCGGCGGCCTTGCCGCGCAGCTGACCTTTCCGGTCGCTCTGGTGGCGCTGTCCTTTGGTTTCTACGTCGTGCTCTCAGTCAGCTTCTTCGCGTTCACGCCGGCATTCGTTGCGCTTCCGCAGGCGAATATCGCACTGTCGGCCGGGCTGATCGCGTTGATCGTGCCGATCGGCAATGTGCTGACCGGCGTTCTGGTCAAGGGACGCGACGGCCGCTTCGTGCTCATGCTGGCGGGCGTAGGCTTCGCGGCGAGCCTGGTTGCGGCGGTGCCGACCTTCGGCGGCTCTGCGCCGGCGCTGGCGACCGCCGCTGCGGTGGTCATCGCCATTGCGGGCGGCATCATCGCCTCGGCGTTGTTCGCCAGCATTCCGGCAATCGTGCCGCAGGGAAAATCCGCCTCGATCGCTATCGGCCTCGTCTGCCAGGCGGGCGGCATCGGCACCGTCATCGGGCCGCCGCTGGCGGGCTATGTCATCGAGGCCCATGGCTGGGCGGGTTTTGGCGTGTTCCTGGCGCTGACCGCCGCCATCGGCGGGCTTTGCCTGCTGCCGCTGGCGCGCTCGCAACCGCGCGGACCGGAGGCGGTACATGCCGGTTAGCATACGCTTGGCGAAGCCGACGGCGGACGAACTCGCGGCGATGGCGAAGCTGCGCTACGACGCTTTCTTCAAGGGCAGCGACCGCTCGCTATTGCAAGACCGCAGCGAGATCGAGACCTTCGTCCGCAATCAGGGCTACGAAGTCGCCCTCGTGGCAGAAAGCGATGGCAGGCTCGCCGGCACATGCCTCTTCGTGCGCAACGAGATCGATGCGCAGCACGACGTGTCGCCCTGGCTCGCCGGACTGGTGGTGGCGCCCGAATTCAGGGGGCGAGGGCTGGGGTCGAAGCTGGTGGAGGCGATCGAGGCGCATGCCCGATCCGTCGCCTGCCCGGTCATCCACCTATATACCTCGAACGCCGAAGGGTTTTATGCGGCCCTGGGATGGAGCGTCGTCGAGCGTTTTCGGGACGGCGGCCAGCCTATGGCGCTGATGTCGAAAAACCTGTCCGCAGCGGAATGATGCGTGACCGAGGCATGCCATTACCAATGCGGCGGCTTGGTGGCCTCGTGGCCGGGGGCGGCCTGCTCTTCCAGCGCCAGGAAGCGATCCGTCAGCGCATCCAGCTTCCGCTGAAGCCGATCGATCACCTTCCACTGTTCGGCGATCTGGCCGGACAGTTCCTCGATGGTCTTCTCCTGTTCGGCCGCTCGTATTTCGAGCGTCGTCAGCCGGTCGTCGGGGGCGGTCATGTCGGAAATCCTGTTGCAAAATTTAGAGCCGGGCGGGCGAAATGCCACAAAATCTCGACAATCTGTCAATATCGCGCCCGGCGCGCCCTGGGAAATTGACAATTGGCAGGCGATTTGTCGAGAGTGAAATCCGGGTCCCCTGGCCAATTGGCAGGGAAATGGCGGCATGCTAGTTTTTGACCAAACGATAAAAATAAAACAGGGGTACACCGTCGAATGGCGGAAGCTGCAATCGAGCTGATCGGCATCAACAAGAGTTTTGGTGCCGTTCGCGCCAACCGCGATATCAACCTGGAAATCGCTCCCGGCACCATCCACGGCATCATCGGCGAAAACGGAGCAGGCAAGTCGACGCTGATGTCGATCCTGTACGGCTTCTACCAGGCCGACAGCGGCGAGATCCGCGTCGACGGCAGGCCGACCGCCATCCGTACGCCCAACGACGCCATCGCGGTGGGCATCGGCATGGTGCACCAGCACTTCATGCTGGTGGAAAATTTTACCGTGCTTGAAAACGTCATCCTCGGTGCCGAGGGCGAGGCCCTGCTCAACAACTCCATTTCCAAGGCGCGCTCCGAGCTGCGCCGGCTGGAGCGCGAATACGGCCTCGAGGTCGATCCCGATGCGGTGATCGAGGAACTGCCGGTGGGCCTGCAGCAGCGCGTGGAAATCCTCAAGGCGCTCTATCGCGGCGCCGAAATCCTCATCCTAGATGAGCCGACCGGCGTGCTGACCCCGGCTGAGGCCGATCACCTGTTCCGCATCCTCCAGCAGCTCAAGGACCAGGGCAAGACGGTTGTGCTGATCACGCACAAGCTGCGCGAGATCATGGCCATCACCGACACCGTCTCGGTCATGCGCCAGGGCACCATGGTCGCCACCCGCAAGACCGCCGACACCACGGTCGAGGAGCTGGCCGAGCTGATGGTCGGCCGCCGCGTGCTGCTGCGCGTCGAAAAGGGCGAGCCCAAGCCAAGCGAGGTCAAGCTGTCGGTGAAGAACCTGACGGTGAAGGATTCGCGCGGCGTCACCATGGTCGACAACGTCTCCTTCGCCGTGCGCGCCGGCGAGATCGTCGGCATCGCCGGCGTCGCCGGCAACGGCCAGTCGGAGCTGATCGAGGCGATTGCCGGCACGCGCCGCGCCGTTTCGGGCTCGGTGACCCTCGACGGCAAGCCCATCGACGTCACCGGCAACGCCGACCCCGGCGAGCTGCGCGACCGTGGCCTGGCGCACGTGCCGGAGGACCGCCACCATGTCGGCCTCGTGCTGGCCTTCGAGGAAAACGAGAACTCCATCCTCGGCTATCACGACCAACCGAAGTATCTGAACGGCCCCTTCCTGAACATTGATGCCATCCGCAACGACGCCAGGGAGAAGATCGAGAAATACGACATCCGGCCGGGTGACTGCCGCCTGAAGACCGCGAACTTTTCCGGCGGCAACCAGCAGAAGATCGTGCTGGCGCGCGAGATCGAGCAAGACCCGGGCGTCCTTATCGTCGGCCAGCCGACGCGCGGCGTCGATGTCGGCGCCATCGAATTCATCCACAAGCGCCTCATCGCCATGCGCGACCAGGGAAAGGCCGTGCTTCTGGTCTCGGTCGAGCTCGACGAAATCCGCTCGCTCTCCGACCGCATCCTGGTCATGTTCGCCGGCCGTGTCGTCGGCGAGCGCGGCCCCGACGCAAGCGAGGGCGAACTGGGCCTGCTGATGGCCGGCGTCGAAGGCAAGGAGGCCGCAGAGTGAGCACCCCCTACGCAAAACTGCCCGGCTGGGCGGACTATGGCCTTATACCCATCGTCAACCTGGCGGTGGCCTTCATCGTGGCCGGCCTGGTCGTCATGCTGGTGGGCGAGAACCCGCTGCAGGCGGCGGGCATCCTGGTGAAGGGTGCCTTCGGCAGCGGCCAGAACATCGCCTACACGCTGTTCTACGCCACCAATTTCATCTTCACCGGCCTTGCGGTCGCGGTGGCCTTCCATTGCGGCCTGTTCAACATCGGCGGCGAGGGACAGGCCTATATCGCAGGCCTTGGTGTGGCGGTCGTGTGCCTGGGGCTCGACAGCGTGTTGCCATGGTGGACGACGTTCCCCCTCGCGATCCTGGCCTCGGCTGCGGTGGGCGCGCTGTGGGCGCTGATCCCGGCCTATCTCTTGGCCAAGCGCGGGTCGCACATCGTCATCACCACCATCATGTTCAACTTCATCGCCGCCAGCGCCATGGTCTACCTGCTGGTCGATGTGCTGAAGCCGGCCGGCTCGATGGCGCCGCAGACGCGCGACTTCCTGCCCGGCGCGCAGCTGCCGAAGCTCGGCTGGCTGCTGGAAATGTTCGGAATGTCGGTGCGCTCGGCCCCGCTCAACATCTCCTTCCTGCTGGCGCTGGTCATGGCCTTCCTGGTCTGGGTGCTGATCTGGCGCACCAGGCTCGGCTACGAGATGCGCACCTACGGCTTCAGCCCCAAGGCGGCGCGCTATGCGGGCATTTCCGAGGCGCGCATCATCATAATCACCATGATGATCTCGGGCGCGCTGGCCGGCATGATGGCACTGAACCCGATCATGGGCGACCAGCACCGCGTGCAACTCGACTTCGTCACCGGCGCCGGCTTCGTCGGCATCGCGGTGGCGCTGATGGGCCGCTCGCATCCGGCGGGCATCGTGCCGGCGGCTATCCTGTTCGGCGTGCTCTACCAGGGCGGCGCGGAACTGGCATTCGAGATGCCCAACATCAGCCGAGACATGATCGTGATCATCCAGGGTCTCGTTATCCTGTTTGCCGGCGCGCTGGAGCACATGTTCCGCCCGGCTATCCAGACCCTTTTCGCCAGCGTCAGCCCGCGCTCGGTCGGCGTTACAGTGGCCAAGGAAGAGGGGGCCTGACATGGAACTTCTGGACGCCCTGGTCCAACTCGTCGGCGCGACGATCCGCGTCTCGGTGCCGCTGCTGCTGGCCTGCCTCGCCGGCCTCTATTCCGAGCGCTCGGGCATCTTCGACATTGGCCTGGAAGGCAAGATGCTGGCCGGCGCCTTTGCCGGTGCTTCTGCCGCCGCCGTCACCGGCTCGGCCTGGGTGGGGCTCAGTGCGGCCGTGCTGACGTCGATTGCGCTGGCGCTGGTGCACGGCTTCGCCTCCATCACCCATCGCGGCAACCAGATCGTGTCGGGCGTGGCGATCAACTTCATCGCCGCCGGCTCCACCATCATCCTGGGCCAGGCCTGGTTCAGCCAAGGCGGCCGCACGCCCTCGCTGAGCGGCGACGCCCGCTTCCAGGCGATCACGCTGCCCGGCGCGGATGCGCTGCGGGAGGTGCCGGTGGTCGGCACAATCTATTCGGACATCCTGTCCGGCCACTCGCTGCTGGTCTATGTCGCCTTCCTGATGGTGCCGTTCACCTGGTGGGTGCTGTTTCGCACCCGCTTCGGCCTGCGCCTTCGCGCCGTGGGCGAGAACCCGGCGGCGGTCGACACCGCAGGCATTTCGGTGACCTGGCTGCGCTATCGCGCGCTGCTGTGCACCGGCGTGCTCACCGGCCTTGCCGGCGCCTATCTTTCGGTGGCGCAGAATGCCGGCTTCGTGAAGGACATGACCGCCGGCAAGGGGTTCATCGCGCTCGCCGCGCTCATCTTCGCCAAGTGGAAGCCCGTGCCGGCCATGTTCGCCTGCCTGCTGTTCGGCTTCCTGGAGGCCGCTTCCATCCGCTTCCAGGGCATGGCCTGGCCGATGATCGGCAAGGTGCCGGTGCAATTGATGCAGGCGCTGCCCTACATGCTCACCGTCATCCTTCTGGCCGGCTTCATCGGCAAGGCGATCCCGCCGCGCGCCGGCGGCGTGCCCTATGTGAAGGAAAGATAAGCAATGTCGCACGATCTGTTCGAGGCGGCCGTTGCCGCGATGAAACACGCCCACGCGCCCTATTCGAAGTTCCCCGTGGGGGCGGCCCTGCGCACCGAGGACGGACGCATCTTCTCTGGCTGCAACATCGAGGTGGCGTCCTATCCCGAGGGCTGGTGCGCGGAAACCACGGCGCTAGGCCAGTACATCATGGGCGGCGGCGGCAGGATCACGGGGATCGCGGTGGTTGCCGAGCGCATGCATCGCATCACGCCCTGCGGCGGCTGTCGCCAGCGTCTGGCCGAATTCGCGGACGCGGACACCAAGCTCTTTCTCTGCGATGACACCGGCGTGGTCGAGACGGTGACGATGGGCGAAATGCTGCCCTACGGCTTCAAGGGCAGCATCCTCAAATGAAGGGCGCGGTGGATCATCTCGTCGAGAAGCTGGGCGGCCTGGCGCCACGCGTGGCTCTGGTGCTGGGCTCCGGCCTGGGCGGCCTCGTCAATGAGGTGGAGGATGCGATCCGCATCTCCTATGCCGACCTGCCGGGTTTTCCGGTCAGTGGCGTCACCGGCCATGCCGGCGAGGTCGTGGCCGGCCATTTCGCCGGCTTGCCGGTGCTGATGCTGGCCGGCCGCGCGCACTATTACGAGCACGGCAGCGCCGCCGCCATGCGACCCGTGATCGAGGTGCTCGCCGGCATCGGCATCACGCACCTGCTGCTCACCAACGCTGCCGGCTCGGTGGACCCCGACATGCTGCCGGGTTCGGTCATGCTTATCGACGACCACATCAACTTCTCCGGCACCAATCCGCTGTTCGGCGAGCCGAGCGACCGCCGCTTCGTCGGTATGACGGAAGCCTATGACGCGGGCCTGCGCGCCGCGATTGTGCGGGCGGCGGAGACAGCGGAAATCACGCTGCACCGCGGCGTCTACATGTGGTTCTCCGGCCCGAGCTTCGAGACGCCGGCCGAAATCCGCATGGCGCGGGTGCTGGGCGCCAATGCGGTGGGCATGTCGACCGTGCCGGAAGTGATCCTGGCGCGCTTCTTCGGCCTCAAGGTCGCGGCCTGCTCGGTCGTCACCAATCTGGCGGCCGGCATGACCGGGGCCGAGCTGTCGCACGAAGAGACCAAGGACATGGCGCCCATCGGCGGCGCCCGCCTGGCCACCGTGCTGAAGACCATGTTCCGCGAGGGGTTTCTGGATGAGTAGCGGTGAGGCGAGGGGAGGCAACCTGCTCCCGCAGGAAATCATTCGCCGCAAGCGGGACGGCAAGCCGCTCTCCGCCGAGGAGATCGCCGGGTTTGTCCAGGGGCTGACCTCGGGCGCGGTGTCCGAGGGCCAGGTGGCAGCGCTTGCCATGGCGATCTTCTTCAACGGCATGAGCCGCGACGAGGCCGTGGCGCTGACGCTCGCCATGCGCGATTCCGGCGACGTGCTCGACTGGTCGGATCTGCCCGGCCCGGTCACCGACAAGCACTCCACCGGCGGCGTGGGCGACAATGTCTCGCTGATGCTGGCGCCCATCGTGGCGGCATGCGGTGCCTATGTGCCGATGATCTCGGGCCGCGGCCTCGGCCATACCGGCGGCACGCTCGACAAGATGGATTCCATCCCCGGCTATGTCAGCCAGCCCGACAACAAGCTGTTCCGCGATGCGGTGCTGAAGACGGGCTGCGCCATCATCGGCCAGACGGCGAACCTCGCGCCGGCCGACAAGCGGGTCTATTCGATCCGCGACGTGACGGCGACCGTCGAATCCATTCCGCTCATCACCGCCTCGATCCTGTCGAAGAAGCTGGCCGCCGGGCTGCAGTCGCTGGTGCTCGACGTCAAGGTCGGCAACGGCGCCTTCATGGCCAAGAGCCGCGATGCCACAGCGCTGGCGACCAGCCTGGTCGAAGTGGCGAACGGTGCCGGCCTGCCCACTTCGGCGCTGATAACCGACATGAACGAACCGCTGGCTTCGGCCGCCGGCAATGCGGTGGAGGTGCAGAACGCGGTCGATTTCCTCACCGGCCGCTATCGCGACCGCCGGCTGGAGCAGGTCACGCTGGCGCTGGCCGCCGAGATGCTGCAGCAGGCGGGCATCGCCGCCTCCAACCAGGAAGGCGAGCGCCGAGCGCGGCAGGCGCTGGACAGTGGTGCGGCGGCCGAAGTGTTTTCGCGCATGGTGGCCGCACTCGGCGGACCGTCGGACTTCGTCGAGAACTGCGCGTCCTATCTGCCCAGCGCCAAGACGGAATTGGCGGTGAAGGCGCCGCGCGGCGGCTTCGTGACCAACATCGAGACGCGCGACGTCGGCATGGCGGTGGTGGCGCTCGGCGGTGGCCGCACCAAGCCGGAAGACAGCGTTGACCACACGGTAGGCATCACCCGGCTGCTGCCGGTGGGCGCGGAGGTCAAGGCTGGTGAGGCGCTGGCGCTCGTGCATGCGCGCAGCAAGCCGGATGCCGAGCGCGCGGCCGCTTCGGTGCTGGCCGCCTACACGCTGGGCGACGCGAAGCCCGCGCCGCGCAAGGCAGTGGTCAGGCGCATCGCGCCGCGCTGAAGCCAACGGAAGGGCAGGGCGGCGCGGCGCATCTTTCGTGGCTCGACGGCGCTTCCTGCGCCATCAGCGCATGAACTGCCCGCCGTTCACCGAAAGCACCTCGCCGGTGATGAAGCCCGTCTCGTCGGACATCAGGAACGAGGCGGCGGAAGCGATGTCCTCCGGCGCGCCGATCCGGCCGACCGGAATGCGTGCGACCTCGGCATCCCTGATGTCGGCGCGCATCGCGTCGGTCATGTCGGTGCGGACGAAGCCGGGCGCGATGCAGTTGGCGGTAATCCCCTTCGAGGCGTTCTCGAGCGCGATGCTCTTGGTGAGCGCGATGAGACCGGCCTTGGCGGCCGCATAGTTCGCCTGGCCCGCTTGGCCGCGCAGCGCATTGATGGACGAGATGTTGACGATGCGCCCGAAGGAACGCTCGCGCATGCCGCCGAGCAGGGCGCGGCACAGATTGAATGGCCCGACCAGATTGACGTCCAGAACGGCGCGGAAGTCGGCCGGGTCCATGCGGTGGCAGATGGCGTCGCGGGTGATGCCGGCGTTGTTCACCAGCCCGCCCACCGGCCCGACCGCCTTTTCCACCTCGCCGACGGCAGCCTCCACGGCTTCGTAGTCAGCGACGTCCACCGTGTGGCGGAAGGCGAGATGCGGGCAGTCCTCTTCGCCGAACACCCGGTCGAGGCCGGCAACCTTCCACCCGTCGCAGGCAAGGCGCTGGGCTATGGCGGCGCCGATCCCACGGCCGGCTCCGGTTACAATCACAACGTCAGGCTTCATGCTTCACCATCGGTAACACTTCTTTTTGGTCCGAGCGGCCGAACCAGGTCGGCGCGGCTCCGCGTTCGGGTGCCGGTTTACCGTCACTCGGCCTTCACTGCCATCGCAATTCCCTGTGGAGCCCGTCAGGTCGGATTGAAGCCTGGCCGCGCAGCTTCACTGCGTCAGCCGCACCACGCAGTCCTTCGCGGCAATTTCCTGGTTCAGCGCGATGATTTCGCCCTTCACCTCGGCGATCTTCGCCTCCCGCTCCTGCGGCGACTTGATCATCGACTGAGTCATTCCGGTGAGTGCGCCGCTGATAACGTCGGCGCGAAAGCGCTCGTTCTGGGCGTCGATCAGCAGGTCACGGATCTGAACCTTGCGGTCGCGCTCGCTTATGAGCATCGGGCAGTCGAGATTTGCGAAGCGGCCGTCGTTCACTGTCTTGGCCTCGATCGCGCTGGGCGGCGTGGCGCAGCCGGCAAGGCTCGCGGCGACGGTAATGATCAGAATTTTGTGCAATGTGAATCGCATGGCGCCCTATGCCGGCAAGTTGCGGCGAGATTGCGCCCTTACTACAAGGCCAGCGACGGTTCCAGCACGATGCGGCCGCGCGTGCCGCAACCAATCACCACCCAGCGGCAGAAAGATGGCCCCGCTGCCGGGGCCAAACTTGGACTTGATCCTGTTTGATTTTCAGGTGCCGCTGCACGCAAGGCGGCAAGCCGTCATTTGATCTCCCAGGTCGTGTTGTGCGGAATGTCCATGGCGGTGTAGCCGCCGGGGCCGGCCAGTGCGGGCATGTTTATGCAGGCAAAGGGCTCGCTGCCGGTGATGCCCTGGTATTTGCCCGTTCCGCCAGTGATGATGTGGGTGCCGCAATTCATATCCGGCTGCGACTTGTCGAGGTCCCGTGTGTCGAAGGTCGAGAAGATCTTGTCTCCGTCCTTGTCGGCCAGCACGCAGGCTCCATCGATGTATTTCTTCTCACCCGAAGCAACGCTTACCGCCGTGCAGTGCGCCGACATCTTGTCGAGCATCGCTTCGCCCTTCATGTTCTGAGTGGTCCCGACCGCCTCCAGCGCGGTGGCCGTTCCGAGCCCGGGTATGTCGATGTTCGTCAACGGCCGAAAGATGAAATGCGTAACGTAGGGTGTGGTCCCTTTCTTTTCGATCGAGGCTCCCAGCACAGCACCAGGAGACAAGGACAGCATCAGCACCGAGATGAGTGCCACTTTGACAGGGAGCATCGTCGCAGCGCATGTCACGATTGCGGGTTTCATCTATTCCTCCATGGTATGCGGCCGAACAAGCCGATGGCTTGCATCGCCGCCGGGTGAGGACGAATTGCCCGCGCCTTAAACGTGTCTGATTGTGCCGAGCGCCAGTTCCCCCGATCAAAGTCAAGCGTACGGTAGGGATCCAACCCGATTGGCTTCGACGGCGCTTGGGAAGAGACCGCATCTTCGATGGCCGATGCCTCAGACGCCTCCAAGCCCATGTCGCAGCCGACGCATGAGCAACTGTCTCTTGGAATAAAATACCAGAATTTTCCGGGGTGAATACGTTCCCGCGACTCACTTGTGCGGCATCAGGCTCGGCTCCTGACCGGCGGCAAGCGGCCTCCCGAGCGTGTCGCCGCGCTAGTGAGCGCCCGATCCGCGCCCCCGGTAGGTGCTGAGCCTGAGGTGCCCGATGACCTCGTCGATCTGGGCATCGGTTTCTCCAAGCGTGCGAAGAACCATGCCGCCGAGCAGCAGGCTCGACTCGATGGTTTCGGGCATGACGCTGTTGGCGCCGCGGCGCAGTAGCTCGTCCATGTTTTTCGCATCTCGCGCCCGCAAGATAACCGGCAGATCGGGCAAATCCCTTCGGATCACCCTCAGCGCGGCGACCGCCGCCGCAGGATCGTCGAGGGTGATCACGGCTGCTCGTGCCCGACGCACCTTGGCCGCGTGCATGATCGCTTCCTGTGAAGCGTTTCCGAAGAACACGTGCAGTCCGCGGGCTCGCGCTGCGGCGACGTTGGCCGGATCTAGATCGACGGCGATCCAGGGAATATGTCGTGCGTCGAGCATCTCGGCGATGGTACGGCCCACGCGGCCGAAGCCTGCAATGACGACATGGTTTTCGTAGAGCTGCGCCTCGGCCGCCAGGGCGGCCGCGCCGCCAAGGCCTTTTTCCTCCAGCCAGGCCTGTGCTCGCTGGCCGAGCAGGCCCAAAAGCGGGGTCATCGCCATGGTGATCGCCACGACCGCCAGCAGAAACTGGCCTGCTTCGACCGGAAGAACCGCGGTTCCCATTGCAAGCGAGAACAGCACGAATGCGAACTCGCCGCCCTGCGCAAGGTGCAACCCGATATTCACGGAAAGGGGCAAGGGCAGCCGGAACAGCCGGCACAGGGCCGTCATGATTGCGGCCTTGGCAATGATCAGCAGCGCCGTGACAAGCAGGATTTCCGGCAGCCGAGGAATGATGGTCCGAAAATCGATCAGCATTCCAATGGAGACGAAGAACAGCCCGAGCAGGAGCCCGCGGGCGGGGCGGATATCGGCATCGATCTGGTGGCGGTATTCTGTGCCGGCAAGCATCAACCCGGCCAGAAAGGCGCCGAGCGCCATGGACAGTCCTCCCTGCATGGTGGCCCAGGCCGTTCCCAGAACAACCAGCAGGGTCGCGGCCGCGAACAGTTCGGGGCTGCGCGTGCCGGCGATCATGCGATAGAGCGGGCGCAGCAGCAGCCGGCCCGCCACCAGGATCAGGGCGAGGGCGGCCAGCGCCTTGACGGCGGCGACCAGGAGGGCTTGAGCCAGTGCATCCGGCTCGGTCCCGAGTGCCGTCACGATTGCAAGGCCGGGCACCACCGCCAGGTCCTGGAGCAGAAGTACGGACAGCGAAATGCGACCGAAGTGGGTGGAAAGCTCGCCTCTTTCCAGAAGAAGCTGAAGAACGAATGCCGTGGAAGAGAGCGCCAAGGCTCCGCCCAGCACCGCGGCCTGGCCCCAGTCGGCGCCGAGGAGCAGCGCGCCTCCGGCAAGGACCGCGCCGGTTAGCGCCACCTGGGCCACGCCGAGCCCGAAGACATAGCGCGCCATCACCCGAAGTCTTTCCAGCGACAGCTCGAGGCCGATCGCAAACAGCATGAAGACGACGCCGAGTTCGGCCAGTTCATGCGTGCCTTCGACTTCGCGCACGAGCGCCAGCCCGTGAGGGCCGATGACCACGCCCGCCACAAGGTATCCGATGACGGCGTTGACACCGAAGCGTCGAAAGAGGGGCACGACGACTATTGCCGCAAGCAGGAAGACGATCGCGTCGCGCAGCATCGAGGAACCGAATCCGTTTAGCCGTCCTGGCGTTTTTTGCTCTCTACACCCAATTTCCTGGCAGTTTCCGGGCCAAAATGACGGGCAGCCCTTACCGCAAGCAGTTTGTATAGAACTCTCCGAAGCCACTGCAGGCAACGGTGCGGAGCGCTCGCTGTCATTCGTAACATCCCTATGGTCTGGTTCAAAATCAATGGCCCGTCCGGCGCTTGACATCCTGGACGATGTGCCTTGCCATGCGGCCGGCTGCGCCGGGATTGTCTTGATGCTTTGGAATTGCGACCGCCACGACCTGCCGTTCGATCATTTGCGTCTGACAAGGCAGTGACTTCATGACGTCCATCGACGACTTCGCCCGCGATCTGGACTGGAACCTATTGAAGATATTCCACGAGATCGTGCAGGCTGGCGGGATATCCAGGGCATCCGAAAAGACTCTCCTCAAGCAATCCGCAATAAGCCTTGCGTTGCAGCGCCTGGAAAAGCGAATAGGCGTGGTTCTGTGCAAACGCGGCTCGGCCGGGTTCGAGCTTACGCCCGAAGGAATGCTGCTGGCGGAACTCTGCGCGCCGATCATGCGGTCGGTGCGCGAGATTCCCAGCCTGGCCAACGAGGCCCCCGGCGAAATTCATGGAAACCTGACGATAGGGCTGATCAGCAATTTCACGTGCGGCGCATTGGATGCGGCAATCAGCCTGTTTCACGGCAGGTTTCCCAATGTGGAACTCATCGTCGCCACCATGCCGTCCGCGCATGTGACGGGCTCGGTCATGCGCAATGAAATCGACGTCGGCGTGGCCCCGTCGAGGGTGCTGCGCCCGGAACTGAGATACCGGTTTCTTTCGGACGAGATCCACCGGCCTTATTGCGGCGTTCACCACCAGCTGTTTGGCAGGCAATTCGATGATCCTCGGCAGTTGAAGGAGGAGCGCTTCATCCTCACGGGGAGTGAC
The DNA here is from genome assembly GCF_040049255.1 of Mesorhizobium sp. KR2-14. Lineage (NCBI taxonomy): Bacteria > Pseudomonadati > Pseudomonadota > Alphaproteobacteria > Hyphomicrobiales > Phyllobacteriaceae > Mesorhizobium > Mesorhizobium sp. KR2-14. Next base: position 16,741 of record NZ_JBDZDR010000002.1, read on the forward strand.
GAGCCGGATGAGCTGAGGGCATTCCGGCTGCAGTTCGGGCTTGGGGAGAAGGTCGCGGCGGTCACGGAGCACCTGGAAGAGGCAAAGCGGTTTGCGCTGCTTGGCATGGGGCTGAGCTTCCTGCCGGAGAGCTATGCCTCGGCAGACGAGGCGGATGGACGGTTGTGGCCCTTGCTTCCACGCGAGATCGTTCCTTCCATCGCCGTCTACATCATCGACAATCCGAGCTTCCCTCAGCCGGCGCGGCGCAGCCGGCTTCGCGAAGACTTCATTGCCTGCCTGAAGTGATCGCCGCGGCTGCTAGGCGGCACGGTAGCAGACCATTGAGAGCAGGCGCATGGGCAGCTTGGCAAGCTCATGGGGACCGTGCGGCTCGCCGGTGTCCAGGAAAAGGCAGTCGCCCGGCGCCATCCGGTAGAGAGCGTTGCCGTGCCGATAGGTGATTTCGCCTTCCAGCAAATAGAGCAGCTCCAGGCCTTCCCGGCGGAATGTGGGCAATCTTTCCGGGAGTGTCGACGCGGTGAGTAGGCCAAGCTCGACGGCCATGCCGTCGCTGCCGACATGGCGGAACAGCCTGCGCTGGAAGCCGGTGTCGCCGTGGCCGATTTCGATTCCGTCCCCGGCCTTCATCAGCCTGACGCGGTTCCCTTTTTCGAAGCCGCGAAACAGCCTGGCCAGCGGCACCTGGAAGGCAGACGACAGCGCCTGCAGCGTGTCCAGCGACGGGGAGATGGAACCCTTCTCGACCCTGCAGAGCGTGCTGGCCGAGATGCCGGCCTCTGCGGCAAGTTCCTGGAGGTTCATGCCGAAGCCGAGCCGCAGGGAGCGAATTTCGCGGCCGACCGCGGCCTGGAGAGCAGCGCCCTTGCGGTCCCTGGAGCTGTCGAAGGCTCGCCACCGCTCCGGAGACATACCGGATGATGGCGGGTCGCTTTCATCGTGCGAGCGTGCCGCTGTGCCGCAAGATTCAGTCATCCCGGAATCTCCTCCACAAGCTGCAATAGACGCGTCGGGGCAGGCCTTTCACGACGGAGGGAGAGGCGCCGGGCCGGGCGCCTCTCCGTGTCAGGTCAGATGATGCCGGCGAGAATGCCAACGCCGGCAAGCGATGCGGCCGCGCCCAGGCTCTGGACCACAGTGGCGCCATGCGCCTTTGCGCCGGCGCGGCCAAGCAGCAAACCGCCGGCGATGCCCAGCGCATGGAGCAACATGGTGGCTGTGACGAAGCCGGCGCCATAGGCAAGACCGCCGGCCGTTCCCGGCATCTCGGCGCCATGGGCGTAGCCGTGGAAGACTGCGAAGAAGCCGACCAGCCCCATAGCCACGGCCACCGGCGTGGCGAGACGGAACGCCACGATGCCGCCCAGCACGACCACCGACAGCGCAATGCCGATTTCCACGAAGGGCATGCCGATGCCGGCGACGCCGGCGCCGCCGCCGAGCGCCATGATCGCAACGAAGCTGGCCGGGACCAGCCACATGGCCCTGCCGCCGATCTGGGCCGCCAACAGGCCGACCATCACCATCGCCAATATGTGGTCGAGGCCGCCCATCGGATGGGCAAAGCCGTGCGCGAAGCCGAAAGCCTGGTCATGCGCCGGGTGGGCCATCGCCATGGTGGGCAGGAAAACGGTTGCCGCGGTCAGGACAGCGCGAATGCTGGATCTGGACATGAGTTGCCTCCAGAGTTGTTCCGAGTTTCGATTGAAAGTGTGGCTTGAAGGTGAGGGCGGGGAATTTGCCTAGCCGGCGTTCTCCACCTTTGCCTTGTCGCGATGGCCGAGCTTGCCATTCGCAATCAGCGTGCCCAGCGTGTCGAGAACCACACGGCAGGCAAGTTGCGCCGTGTTGTCGTTGACGTCATAGGGCGGTGAAACCTCCACCACCTCCATGCCGCACAGCCCTTCGGCCGCGATGGTGCGAATGATCTCGAAGGCCTCGCGCGGCATCAGCCCGCCGGGCTCCGGCGAGCCTGTGCCGGGAGCGAAGCCCGGATCGATAGAGTCGATGTCGAAGGACAGGTAGACCGCCTTGCAGCCTTCCCAGGCCATCTCGAGCGCCATCTCGGCGACCTTCTTGGGGCCGTGCTTTTCGAGGTCGAACATGGTCATGACACTGGTGCCGCGCTGATGCGCGACGGCGCTGCCGGGGCGGTTGCCGTACCAGCCGCCGATGCCGAGCTGCACCAGGTTCTTGGGATGGCAGTTCGGGAGGCCGACATCGTGCATGTGGCTGTGGTCGCGATGCGAGGTTTCGCGCCCCTCATGCGTGGTCCAGAACCAGGGCGTGGTGTGCATCCGCTCATCCATGTCCTTTTCCTGGATATCGATGTGCCGGTCGATGTGGATGATGCCGACATTGCCGTCGATATGCGGGGCTATGCCGCGGACGTTGGGGAAGCCGAGGCTGTGATCGCCGCCGCAGATGATCGGAAACACGCCCGAGGTGTAGATGTGCGACACCGCCTTGGTGACCTGGTCGAAGGTCTTTTCGATATTGCCGGGAATGACGAAAATGTCGCCGGCGTCGCACATGTCCAGCTCTTCATAGATGTCGACGCCGCCGTCGAACCAGTAGCCGTCATAGAGCGCGGAAATGCGCCGCACGGCCTGCGGGCCGAACCGGGTTCCAGGGCGATAGGTCGTCGCGGAATCGAAGGGTGCGCCGACGAAGGCGGCTTCGTACTGGCCGATCTTGCGGATGTCCTCGCAATAGGGAACCTTCATGAAGGTGTTGATGCCGGCGAAGGCCGGCTGGTGGCCGCGGCTGAAGAGCGAGATGCTGCGGTCGACGACGGAGGGGGCGGCCTCGAGGCCCAGTTCGAGCGAGCGGGCGGTCTCTTCGGCCTGTTTCTTCTGCGAAATGCGCGAGAGCCGCTCCAGGGCCTGCCTTCCGTCCGTGGAGGACCTTATCTCCTCCGCATGGGAGTGGCTGTGCCCGTCGGCATGGTGATGATCGTGATGTCCATTTCCCATCGCTTCTGTCCTCGATTTCGGAGCGGTCGATCGTCAATCGCCACCCCTGCGCCGTTCCAAAGGTTCCAAACTGACAAGTATATTTTGAAAGTATTTGTCGATGAAAATTGATGCTTCTGAACTGCCTACATAAATTCGGTCAATGTTTCTAAAAACCAAATATATCAGCACAGTATCGGCTGAATATTTTGGCATCAACGACCTGAATTCCAATATCGAACATTGATCCTATCAATCCCGTTCGGGGCTGCGGCCGCCGGGTCCGAAGGAGCCGGCAAAAACGGAAAAGCCCCGCCGGAAGGTTTCCGACGGGGCCTGCTCGAGCCGCTTTGCGGTCAGATGAGGCGACCGCCTCGGCGGTCGCGCCCATGGTTCACATCTGGTATGTGGCCAGGAGATGCCCGACATAGATCGTCAGGCCGCCTGTGATCAGAACGACATAGGGCAATATGCCGGCGCGTTTCCGGATCAGCCTGCCGCTCTCCATGAGGTCCGCCTGCATCCAGGAAGGGAAGCGCCCACCGTCGGTGATGTAGTGGCGGAACAGAAAGATCGGGATGATGCCGGCCGTGATCAGCAGGCTGGTCAGCAGGGCGCGCTCTCCCCAGAAGTCCGCGCCCCAACCCATGATCAGCAGGTTGAAGTAGCCGCAGATGCCGCCGACCCACAGCAGCCAGTTCGGGCTACGGTATGGCCGCGGCGCATTGGGCCGATCCATCCTGTGCAGCCAGCCGGCCTGGAGGTTCAGGAACACGAAGATCATGTAGGTGGTGTTGGCCAGAACGATCAGGAACACGTAGTCCGACAAGGTCAGCAAAAATGCATTGAAGATCAGGTCGGTCCACATCGCGGCGACCGGCGCGCCATGGCTGTTGAGCCGCGACAGGTATTTCGGCAGCCAGCCGTCATGCGCGCCCTGGTAGAGCGTGCGCGACGAACCGGCCATTGCCGTCATGATCACCAGGCACACCGACAGGATCAGCATGGTCATGATGATGTTGGCCAGTATCGGCCCGGCGCCGACCATCTGCGCCATGAAGCGGCCGACGCCGGTGCCGTCGTAGATGCCGGGGTCCAGCAGGCCGTCAAGGCCAAGGTAGCCTTGGAACGAGATCGGAACGATGGTGTAGAACAGGATGCACAGCAGCCCCGAATAGACTAGGGCGCGCACGGTATCGTAGCCGGGATTCTTGAACTCGCGGACATAGCAGACCGCGGTTTCGAAGGGGTAGGTGGACCAGGCCGCCAGCAGCAGCCCGGCTGCGAAGGTGGTGTAGCCCACCATGTTCCAGCTGCCCGGCACTGGCTGGCCCGACGCGTCGTGCTCGAGCGGAACGAAGGGCATGAAGCTGTCAGTGTGCAGGTCGCCGGTGAAGAACGGCACGACGCCGATCAGGAACAGCGGCATCAGAACCGCGATGGCGACTATCATCTGCACCTTTGCGGCCTTGAGTATGCCGCGGTGCTGGATCGCGAACACCGTCAGCATCAGGAAAAGGCCGAGCAGGAAGGTGGTGTTGATGCGCATATGCAGGCCGGACTTGATGAAGCTCAGGTCAAAGAGCGTGATCGACCAGGTACGGATCGCGGCGTCGGCCGGAAACAGCATCTGCAGCACATAACCCGCCGCCAGGCCCGAGCCGACGGCAAGAACGGGAGACCAAGAAAACCAGTTGGTCCAGACGGAGATGGGCCCCAGCACCTTTCCATAGCGCACCCATGCAATGGCCCCGTAGACCGAGGCGCCGCCGGATTTGTTCGGAAACAGGCCCGAGATCTCGGCATAGGCGAAACACTGGATGAAGCCGATGAACATCGAGACGATCCACACCAGCGGGGAGATGTTTCCGACCGCCGAGGCGACCGCGCCGATCGAAAACAGCACCAGGACCGGCGTTCCTGATGCGAACCAAAATGCGTGTGTCCAGTTAAGCGTGCGGTGAAGCGAGTATGACGGTGTTTCCTGGGTGCCTGTGAATGTCGCCGCGCTGTCGCCGACGTCCAAGACCGACTGCATTCCGCCTTGCATGTCCTCCTCCTTCTCGTTTGGCCGTTTTCGGACCTTTTTCTTAATTCTCCTGGAGAACACACCGATGGCCTCGAGAAACCTACCGGCTGGCTATTTTCTACATTGATTTTATCAATGCGCCCTTCGGCGCGGGCGCCTAACACGTTGCAACGCATGAGAAATCGCGCGTCCAGCGCCGCGGGCGACCGGGCAATTGCGGTGCGGCGCTAGTTTTCGGGGCTGTTGATTTCCGCAACAAGCGCCACGAAGGCTTCCCTGGCGAGGCGCTTCGGGGCGTGGATGTTGGTGACGGCGTAGATGTCGCAGCACATCTCCTCGGAGCGCTCCATCAATGGCCAGAGGGAACCGCTGGCCACGTCGGACGCCACGAGCTGTTCGGGCAGGATGCAGATGCCGACGCCCGCTACTGCAAGGCGCCTGGCTTCTTCCAGGTTGGGGGTCCTGGCCGTGACCTTGTGGCCGAGCCGATGGCGCAGGCGGAAGCTGGTCAGCGAGTCGGGCTCGTCGGAGCCCGTCAGCACGAACGCTTCATCCGACAGCGCCGCTATCCCCGGCGACTCGCCGAACAGCGGATGCTGCGCCCCACAGTAGATGCCGTGGAACTCCTTCATCAGAAAATCGTAGCGAAGGTCGTTGTGCCTGTAGAGTATCGGGGTGATCCCGATGTCGTAGTCGTTGTTGACGATGCTGTTGGATATGCTCGCCCAGGGCTGCACGTCCACGTCAAGCACGACGTCCCGATAGAGGTCCGCGCAATTCGTGAACAGCCGGTCTATCTCGCTTCCGTAGAGGTTGCTGATGATGGCAACCTTCAGCTGGCCGGAAATAAGCTCATTCAGGTTTTCGAGCGCGGTCGGAATTTCATCTATGTTAACGTAGACGTTCCTCACGTATTCATAGAGTATCCTTCCCTCGTCGGTCAGTTCGAACCCTGCGCGGCCCCTCTGGCAAAGCCTGCTGTCGAGGATGGATTCCAGGCGCTTGAGAGCCAGGCTGATCGTGGATTGCTTCCGCCAGCCGACATTCGCCGCCGCCGTGATGCCGTTTGCCTGGACGATGTCATGGAACGTCTTGAGCAGGTTCCAGTCGAGCCTGCGGCCAAACTTCTGCATGCTCCCGATGAATTCATCGTCTGTCACCTGCATCGAAAATTCCCCCGGAAGCTCGAGATCCTGCTCTGCGGACATGCCGTTACGGCACATCATGCCCACAAAGACGCTCGCTGCCTAGCGCGGAGGGAGTGCGGCGGAGGAGGGAAGGGGCACGGGCTGAAGTGAAGCCTTTCAGCCTCTGTCGGCATCTCGGCTGCCGCGCGGTCTGGCGATCCAGCCGACATAGGAGAGATAGAGGCCGATCAGCGCAAAGACGGCAAATGAGATCTGCACGGCGAGTGTCTGCCTCATGGCGGCTTCGCCAACGCCCAGGAGGAAATCGGGAACCAGCATCAGTACGGCGCCGCGCAATGCCACCAGCCAACCCAGCAAGGAAATGAGGATCGCTGCGGGGCTTCGCCAATGCTGGTGGAGGGCGATCACGATCATTCCGGCGAGAAGCAGAAACGCGCCGGTCACCCAGGCCAGGCTGCTGTTCGCGAAGAAGTCGGCAAAGATCTGGTCCATCTGGGGCATGCGATAGAGGGCGGCAGCCGTCGTGAGGAACAGAAACGGGCCGATAACGCGGGCGAAAGCCCTCGTGCGCGGTTCATTTGGCCTGATTTCGGGGGTCGGGCTCATCCGGATGATCTCAGCCATGCCGACACGGCAAAGCGCCTGGCCTGCAACGCGGGGACGACCGATCGGTTCCTGAGGCCTGTGGAAGCGGACGCTCAGAACACCGCCAGGTATTTCAGCAGTGACACGATGCCGATGATGATCACTATGATCTGCACTATCTGTCTCAGCCGAGCATCAATTGGAAGCCGCTGGACGAGATACAAGACCAGGATGACGACCAGAAAAGTGATCAATATGCCGATGATCGGTGATGCCATGGATGCTCTCCCGGCTGGCCGGCCCTGATGGGCCGGCGAGGGCACGAAATCCCCCGCCACCTCAGGACTCTGGCGGCGGGCTGTAAAGCCCGCCCGCAATCATGCAGAAACATCTTCGGTGCCCGCCGGCCGGGCGAGCACCTGTCGGCCGCTAGGCAATGATGAGAACGATTTCCAGCGAGTCGGGGTCGACGATCGCCACTCGTCCGTCGGGCAGCATGAAGTACATGTAACCTTCATAGTCGGGAACGATTTCCAGGATGCGAGGCGGAAGCCGATGCAGGTGAACCTCCCGCGGCACCCGCGCGCCGACATCCACCGAGAAGTTGACGTTGGGAACCGCCTCGACACGATGTTCGTGGAACACGCGCTTGAGTTCCGATCGCTGCTCCTCGTTTACGTGGCGCCTTTCCCCGTGGCGTTCCTTGGTCCCGTGTTCTTCGGTCTTGTTCTTTGCCGGGCCTCCCTCTTCACCGCCCTGCTCCTCCTGTCCCTTCGGCCGCTTTGTTTCCTGGCCTTCGTGCTTCATTTGCCCCTTTTCGCCCTTTTCACCGCCTTGCTCTTCCTTGAGCTCCTCGGACTGTCCCTTCGGCCGCTTTGTTTCCTGGCCCTCATGCTTCATGGGCGCCTTTTCGCCGCCTTGGCCGCCGTTTTCTTCCATATTGCGGCCGCCTTCCTCTCCCTGGCCCTTTTCAGTGCCATACTGGCCGCCCTGGCCTTCGGATTGCTCCGACGGCCTCTTCTTGAGCATTTCGTTTTGCGCAATGGCGAAGCCCGGAACTGTGCCAATAGTCAGGGCGAGTACGCTTTTGATGAGGATCTGTCTCATGGTGGTCCTCCATAGACTGATCGTAGCCAACGCCGGTCAGATACCGCCGTTCCATCACATAATCGAGCATCGCCGCAGCGCGGCGGACCGGCGGGGAAGTTCGTCGCTCACTATTCGAAAGTGAGGGTTGTAAAGGAAAGCGAGCTTGCGACCCGCTGCATCGGAGCGGCTCAATAAGCTGGAACCCGGATCAGGGACTGAGCGGCGGCGTGACGCTACACTGTTACGAAGGAGTGATGGTGCCCAGACGCGGATTCGAACCACGGACACGCGGATTTTCAATCCGCTGCTCTACCAACTGAGCTATCTGGGCCTGTGCAATGCGCTGCCGCGCTTCGCTTGACGCCGTCAGGTGGTTGGCAACCCCTGAAAGCGGGTGGGTTATAGCACGAGATTTTCGCCTGTCCAGCACCCCAATGCCGTTTGTTGAAAGAAATCGGAATTTGCCATTCTTGCGCGGCGGCAGGGCGTGCCTCGGCAGAAAGTTTTCAGAAAGCGGCGTGAAAACAAAGAATTGAGAAGTGGGCGCGCGCCGAGGCCGAGGGCGAACAACCGCGAAGCTCAAGAACCGGTGCCCGGACAGGCGAAGGACGGCTACTGCACCATCAGCAGTGTGCCGTTCTGCACCTGGTATTTGCCGAGCCGGTTGAGGAAATTCATGCCGATCAGCGTGCCCGAAAGCGCCCGGTCGTCCATCACGACCGCCTGTACGTTGTCGACGGAAATCTGCCCGATCTGGAGCCGATCGATGATCACGAAAGCCGCGCGCGCGATGCCGTTTGCGGTGTCCACTTTCTGGCTGTAGTCCAGTTGCGACGGCGATATGCCGATGCGCCGGGCGGTGGAGCGATTGATGGCCACCACCGTGGCCCCGGTGTCGATCATGGCGTCCACGGCGCGCCCGTTCAGCCGAAACTCGGCGGTGAAGTGGCCGCGCGAATCGGCGGCGAGCCGCACCTTGCGGCCGACGGTTCCTTCCGGGCGCAGCGAAACCGGCTGCGCGGTCGCGGCCTGGGCCTGCGCTGTCTCGGCGCCGAAGAGGGGCCCCAGCAGGCGATCGAACGCCTCCCGGTTGGACTCGTACAGCATCGGGAAGGATGCGGAGATTCCCGCGCAGACGGAAAAGATGATCAACTTGCGAAGCATGGCCGCCCTAGTCTTTTTGGGCGATCCTAGGGGCTTCGCAGTATGGGCGGTCTTAACGACCGCGCATCCGCGTCGACTTTTGCACCGGTTTCGCGGCGCGTGCTTAACCGTTGGTAAAGCGGATAGGGCCTACTTTGTGCCGTAGAGGCGGTCGCCGGCGTCGCCCAGGCCGGGAAGTATGTAGCCCTTCTCGTTGAGCTGGCGGTCGATGGCCGCGGTGTAGACCGGCACGTCCGGGTGGGCCGTGGTGAAGCGCTCGATGCCTTCGGGCGCGGCCAGCAGGCACAGATAGCGCATGTTGGTGGCGCCGCGCTCCTTCAGCTTGTCGATGGCCGCGATTGCGGAATTGGCGGTTGCCAGCATCGGGTCGACGACGATGATCAGGCGGTTGGCGAGGTCGCTCGGCGCCTTGAAGAAATACTCCACCGCCTCGAGCGTCTCGTGGTCGCGGTAGAGGCCGATATGTGCGACACGCGCGGCCGGCACCAGATCGAGCAGGCCTTCCAGAAGCCCGTTGCCGGCGCGCAGCACCGAGGCGAAGACCAGCTTCTTGCCCTCCAGGATTGGCGCTTCCATCGTTTCGATGGGGGTCTCGATGGTCTTGGTGGTGAGCTCCAGGTCGCGCGTCACCTCATAGCCGAGCAGCAGCGAGATCTCGCGCAGCAGCCGCCGGAAGCTGGCGGTCGACGTTTCCTTGTCGCGCATGATGGTGAGCTTGTGCTGGACAAGCGGGTGGTCGACGACGGTGACGCCCATTGAAATTCGCTCCTGAAGGTTCTGCTGCCGGCCAATATTATCGGTTGCGGCGGGCGGGCGAAACCGCCTGCTGCGCACCAGCCACAGTTTTGTCGCGCTTTCTCAGCGCTTGGGCGCGTCGAGCCGGGCGAGAAGCTGGGTCCTGGTCTTGCGGCCGACGAAAGCGGCCTCGATTGCCGTGCGGGTCACCGCTGCAAGTGCCTTGTCGTTCATGCCGAAATGGGTGGCGGCAATCTCGTATTCGCGCTTCAGCGTCGTCCAGAAATAGGGCGGGTCGTCGGAGTTGAGCGTCACCTTGCACCCAGCTTCCTGCAGCTTCAGGAAGGGATGGCTGGCGAAATCCTCGAACACTTTCAGTGCGATGTTGGAGCCGGGGCAGCATTCCAGCACCACGCCCTCGTCGGCGATGCGCTTGACCAGGTCCGGATTTTCGATGGCGCGCACGCCGTGGCCGATGCGTGACGGGCGGATGTGGTCGAGGGCTGCCTTGACGCTTTCCCAGCCGCCGAACTCGCCGGCATGCACCGTGATGCCCAGCCCCGCTTCGCGCGCAATCTCGAAGGCGCGCACATAATCTTCCATGTCGCCGTGGCGCTCGTCGCCGGCGACGCCGAAGCCGGTCACCAGCGGGTGGTCGCATTTGGCCGCGAAGCGGGCCGCTGCCTCGATCGATTCGACGCCGAAATGGCGCACGCCGGTCACGATCATGCGGCCCTCGATGCCGGTCTTGTCGCGCGCGCGCAAAATGCCTTCGCCCAACGCGTCGGTGTAGGCCTTGGGCGAAAGCCCGGCCTTGATGGCATGATCGGGCGAGGTGAAGACCTCCGAATAGATGGCGCCATCGCGCGCCAGGCTGGTCAGGTAGTGCTCGGAAAGCTTCGCGTAGTCCTCCTCGGTGCGGAAGAGGTCGGAAGCGACGTCGTAGGCCGCGAGGAAGCTGGTGAAATCGTGCCAGACAAAGGAGCCGTCGCGAATGACGGAGGAAACGTCCTTGCCGTATTTCTCGGCCTGCTTCAGCACGAGCTCAGGCGCCGCCGCCCCCTCTATGTGGCAGTGCAATTCCGCTTTCACAGGCATGTCGTTTCCCTCTCGCAGCCGCGTATCCTAAAAACGCGGCTCTTCACCGCGCCTTAAACAATGGCGTCGCCAATCGTGATCGGCTATGGTCCCGCCGGATTTATGGCGGATCGGAAAAAATGTCAGAGCAACGGACCACGGCGGCCGGAGGCATGGAAACCTCCTATGGTTTCAAGAGCGTAGACCAGGCCGAGAAGCAGGTCTTGGTCAACGAAGTTTTCCACCGCGTCGCCAGCCGCTACGACCTGATGAACGACCTGATGTCTGGCGGCCTGCACCGGCTGTGGAAGGACGCCATGGTGGCCTGGCTCAACCCGCCGAAGCGCGCGGGCTGGAAGGTTCTGGACGTGGCCGGGGGCACCGGCGACATCTCCTTCCGCATAGTCGAGGCCTCGCAGCGGCAGGCTCACGCCACCGTGCTCGACATCAACGGTTCCATGCTGGCGGTGGGCAAGGAGCGCGCCGAAAAGCGCGGGCTGGCCGCCAACACCGACTTCGTGGAGGCCAATGCCGAGGAACTGCCCTTCGCCGACGAGACCTTCGACGCCTATACGATCGCATTTGGCATCCGCAATGTGCCGCGCATCGACGTGGCGCTGTCGGAAGCCTACCGCGTGCTGAAGCCTGGCGGGCGCTTCCTGTGCCTGGAGTTTTCGGAAGTCGACATGCCGGTGCTCGACAAGGTCTACGAGCAGTGGTCCTTCAACGCCATTCCGCGCATCGGCCAGATCGTGACCGGCGATGGAGAGCCCTACAGCTATCTGGTCGAATCGATCCGCAAGTTCCCCAACCAGCCCAACTTCGCCGCAATGATCTCGCGCGCCGGCTTCGACCGTGTGACATACCGGAACTATTCGGGCGGCATTGCCGCGCTGCATTCCGGCTGGAAGCTTTGACGGGCGCCTGCGGATGACTTCGATAGGGGCCGCTTTCCGGCTGGTCAGGGCGGGATGGATTCTCACGCGCGAGGGCGTGGTTGCTGCCTTGCCCGGCGAAGACATGACGGGCCTGCCGAAATTCGGCTGGCGGGTGGCGAAGCTTTTGACGCGCGGCGGCGCCCGCCGCCGCCAGCGCTCCGAGCGGCTGGCCGGCGCGGTGGCGCGGCTGGGACCTTCCTACGTCAAGCTGGGACAGTTCCTGGCGACACGCCCCGACGTGGTGGGGAATGACATTGCGCTCGACCTCGCCCTGCTGCAGGACCGCATGCAAACCTTCCCCAGGGAGCAGGCGGTGCATGCCATAGAAGGCTCGCTGGGGCGGCCGATCGGTGACCTGTTCGTCGAACTGGGGGCGCCGGTGGCGGCCGCGTCAATCGCGCAGGTGCACACCGCCGAGGTGCGCAACGGGGGTGACGTGTCGAAGGTGGCCGTCAAGGTCATCCGGCCGGGCGTGCGCAAGGCCTTCCAGCACGACCTGGAAAGCTTCTTCCTGGCCGCGCGCCTGCAGGAGCGGTACATCCCCACCAGCCGCCGGCTGAGGCCGGTCGAGGTGACCGAAACCCTGGCGCAGACCACCCGTATCGAGATGGATCTGCGCCTGGAAGCGGCGGCTCTTTCCGAGATTGGCGAGAATACCCGCGACGACCCCGGCTTCCGCGTGCCGCAGGTCGACTGGGAGCGTACCGGCCGAGATGTGCTGACCATGGAATGGGTCGACGGCATCAAGATGAGCGATGTCGAAGGGCTGCGCGATGCTGGCCACGACCTGCCCCGGATTGCTTCCAACCTGATCCAGTCCTTCCTGCGCCATACGCTGCGCGACGGCTTCTTCCATGCCGACATGCATCCGGGCAATTTGTTCGTGGAGGCCGACGGCACCATCGTGGCGGTCGATCTTGGCATTGCCGGGCGGCTCGGCAAGAAGGAGCGCCACTTCCTGGCCGAAATCCTCTACGGCTTCATCACCCGCAACTATGTGCGCGTGGCCGAGGTGCATTTCGAGGCGGGCTATGTGCCGCGCAAGCACAATGTGGCGGCTTTCGCCCAGGCCATCCGCGCCATAGGTGAGCCGATCCACGGCCAGCCGGCCGAGACCATCTCCATGGCCAAGCTGCTCACCTTGCTGTTCGAGGTGACCGAGCTGTTCGACATGCAGACGCGCCCAGAGCTGATCCTGCTGCAAAAGACCATGGTGGTGGTGGAAGGCGTGGCCCGCACGCTCGACCCGCACTTCAACATGTGGAAGACGTCCGAGCCGGTGGTGGGCAGCTGGATCGCCGCCAACCTGGGCCCGCGCGGCATGCTGAGCGACGCGCGCGACGGCGTGAACGCGCTGCTTTCACTCGCCCGCCAGGCGCCGGACTTCGCCGCCCGCACCGAGCGCCTGTCGCGCGAGATCGACGCCATGGCTGAGCACGGCCTGCGCTTCGACGCGGCAACCGCGGAGGCCATCGGCAAAGCCGAAGCGCGCCACACGCGCTGGGGCCGGGCGGCGCTGTGGGTGATCGCGCTGGCGATGGTCTGGATCGGGTGGAAGCTGGTGTAGTGGCTGGGTGACAGGATTGCTGTCATTGAAGGCTTGATGCTCTTGGACTAACTTCGAAGTGAAAGTCACTTTCAAAGTGAGAGTTCTATGAGTGCCCTTACCATTCGCAATCTTGATGAGCGTACACAGCAGGCTCTACGCGAGCGCGCCGCCGAGCATGGTGTTTCCGTTGAGCAGGAAGCAGGCGAGGTTTTAAGATCGGCCATCTTGGGTGAGCAATCGTCTTCGCAGAAGGTTTGGAGGCTCAAGGCCTCCCGGGAGGAGATTTTGGCTCTCGGGCGGAAGCCGGAACGGCCGTTCGACCTCAAGGCAGTTTGCGACCAGATGTGGGACGAGGGGCTTTTGTGACGGTAGCGGTCGATACGTCAGCGTTGATAGCCATTCTCAATGCCGAGCCGGAAGCGGGGGCATTCCTAGATATCATAGGTGCTGCAGAGTCATTCGTTAGCACTGCCACGCTTCTTGAAGCACATAGCGTAGCGTGTCGATGGATCGGTGGTGCTGCTGTTGGCGCACTTCAAAACCTAATCGATCGACTTGAGCTTTCTGTCGTCGCCTTCGACGCGGAACAGTTGCAGGCCGCGCGAGCAGCGTACTTGCTCTATGGGCTCTGGCCACATGGCGGGCCTCAATATGGGCGACTGCTTTTCCTACGCCCTCGCCAAGACCCGCAACCTGCCTTTGCTTTTCAAAGGCGACGATTTCATCCATACGGATATCAAACCGGCGCTGAAGCCGGCGTGAGGGCAGGCAAGGCATGACACTTTCGGGCAAGCGCATTCTGCTCATCATCGGCGGTGGCATCGCAGCCTACAAGTCGCTGGACCTCATCCGCCGGCTGCGCGAGAGGGGTGCGGCGGTGCGCTGCATCATGACCGAGGCTGCGCAGCAGTTCGTCACTCCGCTCGCTGTCGGCGCGCTCAGCGCCGACCATGTCTTCACCGATTTGTTCGACCGCCAGGACGAGCAGGATGTCGGCCACATCCGCCTGTCGCGCGAGGCCGACCTGATCGTAGTGGCGCCCGCCACCGCAGACCTGATGGCCAAGCTTGCCAACGGGCTCGCCAACGACCTTGCCTCTGCCGTGCTGCTCGCCGCTGACAAGAAAGTGCTGATGGCGCCGGCGATGAACCCGAGAATGTGGGCGCATCCGGCCACCCGGCGCAACCATGCGACGCTGCATGAGGATGGCGTCGTCTTCGTCGGGCCGAACAGGGGCGAGATGGCCGAGAGCGGCGAGGCCGGCGAGGGGCGCATGGCCGAGCCGCTGGAGATCGTGGCGGCCATCGAGGCGCAGTTGGACACGCGGCCGAAGCCGCTCACGGGCCGCAGGATCATCGTCACTTCCGGCCCCACGCATGAGCCGATCGACCCGGTGCGCTACATCGCCAACCGCTCGTCGGGCAAGCAGGGGCATGCGATCGCGGCCGCGCTCGCCAAGCTAGGTGCGGATGTGCGGCTGGTGTCCGGCCCGGTCACCATTCCGGATCCGGCAGGCGTTCACACGACCCATGTCGAGACGGCGCAGCAAATGCGCGATGCCGTGGAAAGCCTGCTGCCGGCAGATGCTGCTGTCTTCGTCGCTGCCGTTGCCGACTGGCGCACCGCCAATTCCGCCGACGAGAAGATCAAGAAGGTGGCGGGCGAGGGGCCGCCGGCGCTGCAGATGGTCGAGAATCCGGACATCCTCGCAACCATCGGCCATCACAAGAGCCGCCCCTATCTGGTGGTCGGTTTTGCCGCCGAAACCCAGAACATCGTCGCGAATGCCGAGGCGAAGCTGAAGAAGAAGGGTGCCGATTTCATCGTCGCCAACGATGTTTCGGAAGCCGGCGGCGCCATGGGCGGCGACCGTAACCGGGTAAAGATCGTCTCCAAGGCCGGCATCGAGGAATGGCCCGACATGACCAAGGCCGAGGTCGCCGAACGGCTGGCCGAGGTTATCGCCGAACGGCTGAAGACCACCGAGGTTCTAGTCCGCGCCTCCGAGCCGCCGCTGTCTCTCGCCTGAACACACATTGTTTATCGCACGCGGACTTGGCCGCTTCGCGCGTGCGTGCGAGAGGGGCTGGCCAATCCATTCGGAGTATCTTTCGAAATGAAACTTTTCTACATGCCCGGCGCCTGCTCGCTGGCTCCGCATATCGTTGCCAACGAAGCCGGTCTCGACGTCGAGCTCATCAAGGTCGACGGCAAGAGCAAGAAGACCGAGGCCGACCAGGATTTCCTCGCCACCAACCCCAACGGCTATGTGCCGGCACTGGTGTTGGCCGATGGCGAGCTGATGACCGAGGCATCCGTGCTGGTGCAGTACCTCGCCGACCAGAAGCCCGAAAGCGGCCTGATGCCGAAGGCAGGCGAAATGGCGCGCTACCGCGTCCAGCAGTGGCTGGCTTTCATTTCGACCGAACTGCACAAGGCATTCGGTCCGTTCTTCCGGCCCGACACGCCCGAGGCGACCAACGAGGCAAACCGTGCGCATCTGACGAAGCGCCTCGCCTATGTCGACCAGAAGCTCGAGGGCCGCTCCTATCTGATGGGCGATGCCTTCAGCGCGGCCGATGCCTATCTGTGGACCGTTCTTGGCTGGGCGAAGCACGTCGGCTTCGATCTCGCGCCCTTCGCCAATCTCCAGCGCTTCCTCGGCACCGTGGCCGCCCGCCCGGCGGTGCAGAAGGCACTGCGCGACGAAGGCCTGGCCTGAGGCGTTAACCCTCTCCAACGCGGGGGCTTCATGAAAGCGACCGCAAAGAAGACGGCCCGGAAATCGATGATCGGTTCCGGGCCGTTGTCATTTCGGCACTATGGGTTCCTGCCCCCGTGCCGGTCGGGCCCGCAACATCGATGGCGGTCCGTGCGGCCACCCTTCACAAGCAAAGCGGTTCCACTCATCAATGGGCGGACTGAGCCCGCGCCCTTTCACGCGCGAGGTCGGCTGCAACCATCATCTGAGAGAGTTGCGCTACTGTGGTAGCGGGCTTCCAGTCCAAAATCCGCCCTGCCTTGGCAGGGCTGCCGAGCAGGAGATCGACCTCGGAAGGCCGGCGCAGCGCCGGATCGACAAGGACGAGATGGCGCTTGGTGTCGCAACAGCGGCCTACCTCGTTGTCCCCGGTCCCGATCCACTCAAGCTCTATTCCTGCCGCCGCGAAGGATTGCGTGGCAAAATCCCGGACGGTAGTGGAGACCCCCGTTGCAAGAACGAAGGTGTTTGGCTCCTCTGCCTGGAGCATGCGCCACATGCCGTCGACGAACTCTCCCGCAAACCCCCAGTCGCGCTTGGCGTCGAGATTGCCAAGCGTCAGGCTGGATTGCAGGCCAAGGCTGATACGGGCGGCACCAATGCTGATCTTGCGCGTCACGAATTCTTGCCCACGCAGGGGCGACTCGTGGTTGAACAGTATGCCGGAGCTTGCAAAAATCCCGTAAGACTCGCGGTAGTTCACCGCTGACCAGTGCCCGAACAGCTTGGCCACGGCATAGGGACTCCTCGGATAGAAGGGGGTCTCCTCCGTTTGAGGAATCGCCTGGACCTTGCCGAACATTTCGGCGGACGAGGCCTGGTAAACCCGGATCTTCGGATTGACGGTGCGCACCGCTTCCAGGAGTTGCAGGGCCCCAACGGCGGATATCTGCGCTGTAAGCGTCGGTTCCTTGAAGGACACGCCAACGTGGCTCTGACCTGCCAGATTGTAGACCTCGTCGGGTTCGGCGGCCGTGAGCGCTCGAATGTTCGAGCCGGGATCCGTCAGATCATGTTCAACGAGCGAGAAGTTTTCGTGATCGGCTACCTTGAGCTCAGAAAGGCGCCAGAAGCTCTGCGTGCTCGTTCTGCGGTGTCCGCCAAAGACCCGGTAGCCCTTATCAAGCAGGTGCCTGGTGAGGTAGGCTCCGTCCTGTCCCGTTAGCCCTGTCACGAAGGCCCGCTTCATTCTTCACCCTTTCCTTCACGCCTGCATTGGCGCGGCTATGTGCCTGCCACTTGGCAAGGACCAGATTCTTGAATTCGGTCCGGAAGCGAGCAATGGAAAATCGCTCGGCATGCTGACGGATCGTCGCCGGATCGAATGTGACGGTTGAATTTTCGAACTTCGCGACCACATCGCAGACGGCCTGAGCGCTTTGCTCCCAGAAATGAAAGCCGGTCACGCCGTCGACGACGGTCTCCGAAGCGCCACCGCGCCCGAAGGCAAGCACGGGCGTGCCGCAGGCCTGCGCTTCCAGCGGGGTAATGCCGAAATCTTCCTCGGCCATGAAAATGAATGCCTTGGCCTCCTGCATGTGCTTCAGGAGAACGTCGTCGGGCTGATAGCCGAGGACGGACACATTGGGGCCGGCCCTTCTCAAGGCGTCCTTGTATTGCGGCCCGTCGCCGATCACGACCAGTTTCTTGTCCGGCATCTGCCTGAAGGCTTCGACGATCAGCGGGATCTTCTTGTAAGGCACCATGCGCGAGGAGGTGAAATAGTAATCACCCTTGGTTCCGCCAATCCGGAAATAGTTCGTATCCACGCCGGGATAGATAACGTCCGAGCTCCGCCGGTAGGCCTTCCAGATACGACGCCCGATATATTCCGAGCAGGCGATGAAATGGTCGACACCATTTGCTGTCCGGGTATCCCAGATGCGGGCCCTGTGCAGTACTGCCCTGGCTACAACACCTCGAGGCCTGCCATCGAAACGTTGTTCCCTGAGGTATTGATGCTGCAGATCCCAGGCATACCGCATCGGCGTATAGCAGTAGCATATATGCAGTTGATCCGGACCCGTGATCACCCCCTTGGCAACAGAATGGCTGTTGGAGACAACGATGTCATAACCGGACAGATCGAACTGTTCGACGGCTATGGACATCAATGGAAAGAAGTATCTGTAGATGCCTGAAAGGGCTTTGAATCTTTGAAGAAAGCTTGTCCGAAAGGTCTTTCCAAGGAAGTGCGACTTGTACCGTCCGTCACTGAAGTCCACCAGGCAGAACAAGTCCGCCTCCGGAAAATCCTTGAGCATCTCCGACAGCACCTTCTCGGAGCCAGCATAGGTTACAAGCCACTCATGTACGAAGGCTATACGCACCTTGACCCCCAATCGCACCACTGCGTTGTAGAGAAATTTCGATGTCAAAGACTGATTTTTTTGCACGATGGATTCGAGTATTGAAAGCTGTCCTTTTTTGGCTCGCATCGCTGTGCGCTACTACTTTAGAAGCTGTTCCGAAGAATTGGCCCGATACCGTTTCTCTCAAAACATAAGCCGATCGGGCAGGCGTACTGGTCGTCGCACTGCATTCCGAAATCGGCGATCACGTGGAGGACCACAAGCCCGGCTGGTGGAAATCAACACAGCTTGCCTGGCTGCCTGCCGCTCACTTGCTCGTGGGGATGATTACTGCGAATCCACCATCTGATTGAAACGGCGATAGACTAGCTGGGACGGACGTCCGACCAGGAAACGCTCGACACCGCCGTCAAGCGCGCGCGCGTAGACCTCAAGCGCCTTGTCAACAGCGTCAATAGTTTGCGCGACAGCCGCATCGTCGTGAGAGTAGCTGACGACAAGCGACGGCATCAACACGCCGTGCCTGATCGTTTCCTGCAGGAAAAGGGTGCGGAATGCCTGCGACGACTGGCCGTTTTCGTCAAGCGTCGCGTACGCCAGACAGCAGGGGCGTCCGACGATCTTGAAATGGTTGCCCAGCCCGTGGCGCCGGGCCGATGTTTCAATGCCTTCCCTCAGTTTCTCCCCCTGCCTGTAAAGGTGCTCGATAACCGGTTCTGCCTGGTAGGTCCGCATTGTGGCGATCGCAGCGGCGAGGGAATGGGTTTCGGCTCCGTGTGTCGTGGAAAGAAGGAAAACCCTTGGACGATCAGTGTGTTCCAAGCCGCCGAGCCGCATGTATTCGCGTCTGCCTGCCAGCGCCGACACGGAAAATCCGTTCGCGAGTGCCTTTCCGAAGGTCGAAAGGTCGGGTTCGATCCCATACGAACCCTGCGCGCCGCCCAGGTGCCAACGGAAGCCGGTGATCATTTCGTCAAGGATAAGCAGCGCGCCGTTCTCGCGGCATAGCCGTTGCGTCTCGTGCAGGAAGCCGTCTCGAGGCTCGTCGACGCGCGAGGGCTCGAGTATCAGGGCCGCTATCTTGCCCGCGTGTCTTGCGAACAGCTCCTTCACACTGGAGAGGTCGTTATAGCGGAAGGTGACTGTCAGCCCCCTCACAGTGCCCGGAATCCCTGAGTTCATCGCTGTGGTGCCGATGAACCAGTCGTCGGTGGAGAAGAAGGGGTGGTCGGCACAACACGCAACAAGGTCCCGGCCCGTATAGGCTCGCGCAAGGCGGACCGCGCCCGATGTCGCATGGGAGCCATCCTTGCAGAACTTCACCATTTCGGCGCCCGGAACGAGGTCCAGAAACGTTTCCGCGCACTCGACCTCGATCCTCGTCGGACGCGTGAAGTTGCAGCCGTCATGAAGAGCTTTTTCCACCGCCCTCAGCACGGGAGGATAGGCATGGCCGAGACCGACCGCGCGGTTGCCCATGCCGTACTCGATGTACTGGTTGCCGTCGACGTCCCAGACGCGGCAGCCGGAACCGCGTTCTATGAAGCCCGGAGCAAGTACGGGATACTGGTCATCGCCCTTTGCGTAGGTATGGCAGCCGCCGGGAATCAACGTGTGCGATCGCTGCTTCAGACGAGCCGAGTTCTCGAAACGCCGAAATTGTTGCATCTGGCAGCCCTTGTAGTCGCCGCCAGTGTACAGCCCGCGAAACGAATTTCGCTTCCGCAATGTGTGGGTGGTGCATCGGGGAAAAGATGTAACCGCAGGACATGTGCCGCCGACCGCAGCCCATGTGTCTGCCCACATGGCTTGACGACTTGCTGGACGCAAGAAAAGCCGGCATCGACGCCATGCGCGTCCACTTACGCCTATGACACCGTAGCGCTGACACCCATCTCGTCCAAAATGATTACCGGTGGTCAGGTTCGCAGACAGTAGTCATCCGCTCGCGGGTTTCTGAAGATAGAAAGCGATCTGGCAGATTGCAAGGAAGGTCGGATCGGCTGATCCGACGTCGATGCAGGTGATTCCGGGACCACCCGACATCCTGGCGCTCTAGCCGCCGACCCGCACCGTTCTGGCACCCATGGTCGGCTCAAATCATTCGCGTCGGCTGGCATCAAGAAGGTGCCTATGGTGCGAAAGCGCTGAGGTCGTTCCGCCTTCAATCCCGAAGGAGCAGCTCAAGGCCATCGCCGATCAGCGGAAAGCTGCCTCGTCTCATCTTGCCAATTTGCAACAGGACCGCGAGGAAGCTGATTACACCTCCTCGAAATTCCGTTCCACCCGATATTCAGCGAGGCGCCAGAAATTAAGCAATAACCCGTAATGGTGTTGACGCACATTTCACGAATAGTATAGCTAAAAAAGTGTTAAGGCCGCTTGTCTCAACAATCGCGGTGCGGATTGGTCTTTAAGGGTGGGGATTATGGGGTTTTCGTTCACAGATTGGTATGATGATAAGAGTAATGCGTCTATTCAGGGACAGCTCTCAAAAAGCTACGAGGCCTGGCTTTCGACGGAACTAAAGGGGCTCGCAGACTATGTTGGCTATATTTACTGGAAATCGGGTGCCAGTGTCGAGGACGCCAAGGCCGTTGTTAAAGCGATCTCGGAGGGCAAATTCAAGCTTGATGATCTGCAGAGCTCCGCACAGAGCAAGATTGGCCCCGTCGACGGCAGCGCGATGAAAGCCCCCAACCCCGTGGTTGTGGTGAACGGGGTGACGATTTCGATCAAAGACATGCTTGGCGGCCTCGATACCGAAACCTGGAAGGACTCCGGGAAGAACGGCCAGTTCCATACGCGCGAGTTCTACACGTCCTCGCATGAGCCGGACGGGTACAGTTCTGACTGGTCGAACCCGCCCAAGCCGAATGGGGCGCCGACCGCTGATAAGATTTATGTCAATGCCACGGAGACTCAGTCGACCTACGACGCCAATCACCACGTCGACAACAGGCACGTGGAAGATCTCAAGGTTGTGGACCTGATTGAGGACGCACAGGCAAAGGATCCGGACGGCGACGTTCTTTCCACAGGCGGCTATCAGTTCTTCGACAAGGACAACAAGCCAATCGACATGCCCGACTACATTACGATCGTCGGCGGAAAACTGATCATTGACCAGAACCACATTGATCTGGACGATCTGAGGGTTGGCGAGCACCGGGAACTGTCGCTCACCTACAACATCGACGACGGCCAAGGGCATACGATATCGAATACGGCCTATATCCATATCGAGGGGACCAAAGACATCTACCAGGAACATGGTAGCTTTCATGTCGAGCAGACGCACCTTCGGTCAGATTCGACGACCGGGGGCGGAAACATCAACCACAATGTCTTGGAGCTGAAATTCTCTGAGGCTGCGGATGGCGGTTTTGATTTCACAGCTACTGGCGGCACGCTAACGGCGACTCAAAGCGGCTTGACGGGTAATCAAAAGGTCAACGTGGTAGATTGGGTAGACTCCAAAGCTGGCGCAGGTGTCGATTTCACGAAGACCATCAATCTAACGGAAGACAGCCCTACAGACACCAGCGCCCTGTCGGCCTCCGCCCTAAACGATAATAAGATAGACTACAACGTTGGCTTCAACGGCCAGGCCGACCCGACCGACAGTGTAACGGTCCGCGTGGATTACACCTACGACTACTGGCACTGGGCCTGAGATAGCGTCCGAAAAGCGATCGGAGGGCGCACGAGCGCCCTCCTTTTTGGTCGAGAAGGGCGGCAGCGGCCTTCTCCGTTGATCGGCGGCCGGTGCCGCTGTTTGTGTATGGCCAATTCCCCGCAAGTCTCACATAGGAATTGGCTGGGACGTAGCGGGCGGTGATGATCAGGAATCCGGAGTTAAGGGGCGTCGCCTATCAATTGCGGCATTATTATTTTGTCGCGGGCCTGTTCAGTTTTGCGGTTAATCTGCTGTACTTGGCTGGGCCGATCTACATGCTTCAGGTCTACGACCGCGTCATGTCCAGCGGCAGCGTGACCACGCTGGTCATGCTGAGCCTAATACTGCTGCTCGCCTATATCTGCCTGGTCGGGCTGGACATGGTGCGCGGGCGCATTCTCAGCCGAGCGGGCATCCGAATGGATACGCTTCTGTCGCAACGGATCCTGCTGGCCTCGCTGGAGCGGCCGGAGAGCCGCAGCCAACCATTGCGCGATCTGGATACGATCCGGCAATTCGCCACCGGTGGCGGCATTCAGGCGGTGTTCGACCTGCCGTGGGTGCCAATTTACCTGATCGTCCTGTTTCTCCTTCATCCCCTGCTTGGCGTATTCGCCCTGGGCGGGGCGATGGTGATCGGAACACTTGCCTTCATCAACGAACTGATCCTTCGCAAGGCCCTCAGCGAGGCGGGCGACGCCTCGAACCGCAATTATGCATTCACCGATGTCAGCCTGCGCAACGCCGAAGCCGTCAATGCGATGGGGATGGCGCGCAGCCTGATCGTCCGCTGGTCCGATGACCGCAACCTCATGCTTCACCGCCAATTGCTCGCAGGGGACCGCGGCGGCTTTGTCGGCGGGGTAATCAAGTTCATCAGAATGTCGATGCAATCGATCGTCTTGGGGCTGGGCGCCTTTCTTGTCATCGAGCGCATGGCCACCGCCGGCATCATGTTTGCCGGGTCCATGCTGCTGGGGCGTGCGCTCCAGCCGGTCGAGCAGGTGGTGGCGCATTGGCGCAGCTTCGTTTCCGCCCGGGATGCCTATGCGCGCATCGACCAGTTGCTGGCGACCGTTCCGCCAGAAAGATCGAGCCTCCTTCTGCCAAGGCCCAGGGGAGCGCTCAGCGTGGAAAATGTGGCGTTCGCCGCCGCTGGCTCACAGAAGCCCATTCTCAAAGGAGTGTCCTTTCGACTTGAAGCGGGCGAGGCCCTCGGCGTGATCGGACCATCCGGCGCTGGTAAATCGACGCTGGCCCGCCTGCTGATGGGAGTCGCTCGGCCATCTGTTGGTGTTGTCCGGCTTGACGGAGCCAACATCGCCCGGTGGCCAAAATCCCAGCTTGGCCGCTATCTTGGCTATATGCCGCAAGACATCGAGCTGTTTCCCGATACGATCGCTGCCAACATCTGCCGCTTCGAGGCGGGGGAGGATCATCTGATCGTCGAGGCGGCTAAGATGGCAGGCGTGCACGAACTGATCCTGCAACTTCCGCAAGGCTACGACACGCGAATTGGTCCGGGTAGTGCCATGCTGTCGGGCGGTACGCGCCAGCGCATAGGCTTGGCGCGCGCCATCTATGGCCTCCCGAATCTCGTAGTTCTCGATGAACCCAGCTCGAACCTCGATACGGTCGGCGATCTGGCGCTGGCCGAATGCATTCGGCGTCTAAAGGAACAGGGGTGCACCGTAGTCATCATCTCGCATAGGGTTGCGACGATTGCCGCCGTGGACAAATTGCTGGTGGTAAAGGATGGCCTGGTGGAGGCGTTCGGCGAGCGGGACGATCTGATGCGCCGCTTCTTGGCCCCACCGCAGGTAAATGCCAAGCCGAGCATCAAGGTCATCCACGTCAACAATTCCGCGCCACCTTCCCTTAGAGAGGCCGAATGAGCGGCGCCGTCCTCACCCATTCAGCGTTGCGGCAGGAGGCGCAACCCACAACGCTCCGCCCGGACGACGATTTTCATCCTGTAGCCCGGACTGGCTGGCTCATCATTTTGGGCTTTTTCGGATGCCTTGGCACCTGGGCCGCTTTTGCACCACTGAATGCGGCCGTTATCGGTGAAGGATTGGTCAAGGTCCAGGGCAATCGCAAAAGTATTCAGCATCTCGACGGCGGCACGATCCGGCGACTGGGCGTGTGGGAAGGTAGCCATGTTCGGCAAGGCGACCTGCTCGTTGTCCTGGACGACACACAGGCGAAAGCGCAGGTCGCAATTCTCGAAAAGCAGCAAATGCAGCTTCTCGCCCTGGAAGCGCGCCTCGTGGCTGAAGCAACGGAAGCGGAGACCTGGTCCTTACCCGAAAGCATTGTCGGGCCAGAGGATTCCGCCGCTTCTGATATCCTTCAGGAACAGGTTGATGAATTCAACATCCGTCGCTCAGCCCTGGCGGGCGAGCGCGAGGTGCTGCGTAAGAAAGTGCTTCAGTTCCAGATGCAACTGGAGGGAAATGAGGCGCAGAAGCATGCCCTCAATGAACGACTGCAAAGCTTTGCGGCTGAGCGCGAACTTCAGGAGCGCTTGGTAAAAAAAGGTCTTTCGACTAGGACACGCCTCAACGAATTGTTGCGCGCGGAGAGCCAGGTACGTGGCGAACTGGAGGCGCAATTTACATCCGCCGATGTAACGCGCCAATCCATTGCAGAGGTCCAGGCCCAGATTGAAAATCTGTCGAGCGAGCGAAAAAGAGACATCGCTCGCGAGCTTCGGGAAGTCCGAACTCGCCTGGCCGAGATAACGCCGCGCCTCGAAGCTGCAAGAGTCACATTAGAAAACACGGAGGTCCGCTCCCCTGCCGACGGAATCATTGTGGACCTGAAATTCTTCAACGATGGCCAGGTGGTTCGCCCTGGCGAGACGCTGCTTGAGATTGTCCCAGACAAGTCACCTCTGACTGTCGAGGCGCGGATCAGGGTCGAAGACGTCACTGACGTGAAGCCTGGAATGGAAGCGGAGGTTCACTTTACGTCGTACAAGCAGAAGATACTTCCTATCATCCATGGACAAGTAACAAGCATTTCCGCCGACCGTCTCACTGATGAACGGAGCCAGATTCCCTATTATGCGGTGACCGTTGATGTAGATGCGAATGAACTGTCAGCAAGCCCAAACATCCAGCTGTACCCCGGTATGCCTGCAAGCGTCATGATTACGACGGAAGGGCGTTCGGCACTCAATTATCTTCTCGGACCGTTAGTATCCAATCTGAATACATCGTTTCGCGAGCGGTGAGAGATGTCGAGTATTCAAGCGCCGCGATGATCAGGACCATGGCGATGGTCAGGATCACCCTTGTAGCATTTGAAGCGCGCTGCGCCCCCGTCCGTCCGGCAGTCAGGCCAGGTGAATATCGTCGCGCAGACCACGGGATTGACCAGCGAGAAGAGGGTGACAATGGCTTGCAAATGGTCTTCCACCGGGCAGCTCATGATCTCCGCCGCCGCGAGCCTTGTAATCCTAGTGGATGATGGCGACGATCCCGTCACGCATAAACGTCAGGGCCGACTCACACAGGTCGAGGAATTCGTCGCCCGGCAAGCGTATCGAACTGCAGCAGTGGAGAAGGTCACAGCGAAACGTCCGACAAAGCCGTCGCGCATTGAGATCGGCTGCAAGGGCGGCCGCATCCTGAAGATCGATGCCTCGATTGCGCCAGGAACACTGAAGGCGCTAATCCGGTCGGTGGAAGAAGCATGGTAGGTCCAGGGGCGAATGCGCGCGTCTATCTCGCCTGTGGGGTGACTGACATGCGCAAGGGGATGGACGGATTGACGGCACTGGTGCAGACGGTGCTGCGGCAAACGCCAGCGTCCGGATCGGTATTCGTCTTTCGCGGCTGTCGCGGCAACAGCATCAAGTTTCTATTCTGAGACGGCCAGGGATTTTGCCTCCACTACAAGGTCCTGGAGCAAGGCCGCTTTCCGTGGCCTTCGGCTGCCGATGGAGCGGCCCGGCTGACGGCGGCGCAACTGGCGATGCTATGGGATGGAATCGACTGGCGGCGGCCGTCCTGGACCGCTGCGCCGAAGCGCACCGCATGAGGAAAAAAGCTCAACCTTTCCACTGTGATAGCTGGTGAGCAGCGGTCAAATCAGCTATACATTCCGGCCATGTAGCAGAGCCTTTCCGAGCTGCCGGAAGACGTCGAGAGCCTACGCGCGATCATTGCCGCGCAAGCCGAGAAACTGGCGCGTCAAGCCAGAGGTTACGCTCGCGCGACACGTTGATCGAGAAGCTGAAGGCTCAGCTTGCCGTTCTGAGGCGGGCCCGCTTCGGTGCCTCATCGGAGAAGATCGAAACCTCGATCGAGCAGCTTGAGCTGGCGTTGGAAGGCATCGAGGCGACGGACGCGGAGTTCTACGCCTAGAAGAGTCCGCGTCAGGCAATCCCCTGGAAAACGTGGCGACGTCAGTTAATCAATCTATGCCGCCCGGAACGGGACAGGCAGCTTCCGGCCCCTTCAGAGACGTCGCGATCAATATCCGATCGCGCAACCGTCCTTGCGGGGATCCGATGCTCCGGTGAGCGTGCCGTTCTCCCAATCGATCCAGACCAACTGTCCGCCTCCGAGAGGTTCGACAGCCGGCATCACGTCATGGCCCAAGCGGCGCAGACCTTCGACGGTTGCCGACGGCACACTGCGTTCAACGGCCACCTTTCCGTCGTTGTGGTATACCCGCGGCGCGTCGATGGCCTCCTGCGGGTCCATGCCGAAATCGAGCAGGTTGCTCAGCACATGGACATGGCCGACAGGCTGGTAGGAGCCGCCCATGACGCCGAATGGCATGATCGCGCGCCCGTTGGCTGTCGCCATGCCAGGCATGATCGTATGCATCGGGCGCTTGCCGGGTGCGATCGCATTGGGATGGTCGCGCACGAGACGAAAGCTGCGGCCGCGATTCTGAAGCACGACGCCCGACTTCGGGCCGACGACGCCGCTGCCGAAGGATTCGTATGTGGAATTGATGAAGCTCACGGCGTTGCGGTCGCGGTCGACAACCGAGATATAGACGGTGTCGCTTCCGGGCAGGCGGACCCGGGGCAGGTGCGTCATCGCGCGGTCCGCCTGGATAGAGGTCGCGAGTCGTGCGGCATAGGCAGGGGCAAGCAATTCGGCGACGGGCACGTGCACCAGCGCAGGATCGCCGACGAACGCGTCCCGGTCGTGATAAGCGAGGCGCCCCGCCTCGATCTCCAGGTGCAGCCGGTCGGCACCATTGGGGTCGAGCTTGGAAAGCTCGAAGCCCGACAATATGTTGAGCATCAGAAGCGCGGTCAGGCCCTGATTGTTGGGGGGCATCTGATGGATATCGAGGCCGCGGTAATGCGTCTTCACTGGCTCGACATAGTCGCCCGTCGTGGCGCCGAAATCGCCCAGCGTGTGGTGGCCGCCAAGCTCTTTCAGGCGACGCACGAGATCGTCGGCAACTTCGCCTTCGTAGAAGCCGGCGCGGCCCTTGGCGGCGATGGTGCGCATGGTTGCGGCGAGTTCAGGCTGACGGTGGACGTCACCCGGCCGTAGCGGCTCGCCGCTCTTCAGAAAGATGCGGGCGGCCGTCGGATCGGATCTCAGCCTCGGCACGGCGTCGTCCCAGTCGAATGCGACGCGATCCAGAATGACATAGCCTTCCTCCGCATAGCGGATGGCCGGCGCCAACGCCGCGTCGATGCCTTTGCGCCCGTGATCCTCCAGCAGCCGGCACCAGGCATCGATGGCGCCCGGAACCGTCACCGCATGGGCGCCAAGGTCGGGGATTTCCGCAAAACCGTTGTCGAGGTACCAGTCGAGCGTCGCGCTGGCCGGCGACCTGCCGGAACCGTTGAAGCCGATGACCTTGTCGTTACCGCTCGGCGCAAAGAGCACGAAACAGTCGCCGCCGATGCCGGTCGACTGCGGTTCCACGACAGCTTGCACTGCGGCCGCGCAGACGGCGGCATCCATGGCGTTGCCGCCGGAGCGGAGCATATCGATCGCAGCCAGCGAGGAAAGCGGGTGGGACGTTGCCACCAGGCCGTCCATGGCCCGGACGGCGGAACGGCCGGGCTGTTGAAGGTCACGCATGTTCTGGGATTCCTCTGGACTGGCCTTGTTCTTTGGGCTTCGGCCAAGCAGTGAGCGGCGGTGAGCGACAGAATAGAAAGGGCGATTTGTTGGGCTTAGTATAAATTTGTAAAAATTGGATATATCGGATCTATGTCATTGGTAATGAGCATAGGGAGATGTCAGTAAATGGCCTCGTTGTTACAAGCAGCCAGGCAGGTCATCACCTTCATGTCGATCTGTCATCCAGTCGACCCCGATGCGGGCGATTGCGCTCCAGCGCCGACGCAGTGCTGAAGGGACTGGCTGCTCGTCCTTGGAGACCTGCGGACTTCACATCTTAGCTTCCGTCACTGTCCGATTTTCGGAGAGGCGCTCAGGTTGGGTCTGATGCTTGGTTGCGCGACGTCGTTCGCTTGAGGTGCATCAATGCCAAGCGACCTGCGGCAGTTATGATCAAACTGCGATGATCGTGGAGATATCCGATGGACGAACAGCTCAGAAAGAAGATCTTGGCGTTGTTGTCTCAGCACCGGATCATGACGATTGCCACACTCAGGCCTGACGGTTGGCCGCAAGCCACGACCGTCGGTTATGTAAGCGAAGGCCTCACTCTTTACTTCCTCTGTGGACTGGATAGCCAGAAGGCGACCAATCTGGCTAGAGACGATCGCGTGTCCCTGGCCATCGACCACGATACGGCGCAAATAATGGAAATCACTGGACTTTCCATGGCGGCCCGCGCTCAGGCAGTGGTGGATCGGGCTGAAGCAGACAGGGTCTTGCAGATGCTGCCATTGAAATACCCGGAGCAAGTCTCCCTGCCGGGGCCCATGCCGACTGCTGAACAGGTCCGCATTTTCCGAGTGACGCCAACAGTCATCTCTGTCCTCGACTACTCCAAGGGGTTCGGTCACACTGATCTTGTCGCCTGCTGAACGGGCATACGACGAGCGGAACGATGCAGCCGAGCGAAAGTAAGTGATGTGGCAGTCCCCGAGGCAATAATCATACGGCGAAATTCGCTCACTGCTTTCAAGGAGAACGACTTGGGTTGCGGAGTCGGGCATTAATCGGCCGCCATGAGAATACCGTAAGTCTCCATTTCAACGCCGAAAGTCTTCCGGTGCTGTCGCTTGGTTCCCTCCGTGAGAGACAGGGCTTCGAGTGCCGCTGCGCCGGACGCGACAGGTCCCAACCGCATGGAGACATTGGTTAGAGCTCGGATGGCCGGGGTCTATGCAGTTCTTAAACCAGAATTTCAGGGGGAAGGGGGTGACTTAAGAAGTTGACAGGACTGGCTGTCAGACCATAGGCGCCAGACTGGAAGACAACTATGAGATCGCCAACCTCCGCAGTTGGCAGGTACTCTCGATCTGCAAGTAAATCAAGCGGGGTGCACAAGCAGCCGACGATGCTCACTTTCTCTTTTTCTGGCTGGTCCATACGGTTGCCTATGGCGACGGGATAGTTGCGCCGAATCAATTGGCCAAAGTTGCCTGATGCGGCCAGTTGATGATGGAGGCCACCGTCGGTGACCAGAAAAATCTGACCCCGCGACACCTTGCGATCAATGATGCGGGTCACATACAATCCAGCCTCGCCTACAACATAGCGACCAAGTTCCATGATCACCCGAGCCTCAGGCAACGCCGGCCTCAGGCGCTCGCGGATCAGCCGTCCGAGATTCTTGCCGACTGAATGTACGTCGAGGGGCGTGTCGGAGGTGAAATAAGGAATGCCAAACCCACCGCCGATATTAAGGTAGCGGACTGGCGCGGAGGCATGCTGGGACAAGGCAATCGCCAGATCGATAGTTTGCTCTTGCACCTGCTGCAGAATATCTGAGCGCAAGTTCTGCGAGCCGGCGAAGATGTGAAAGCCAATGAACTCGAGATCCGAGTGGGCGACCACGATCATCGCCTGCGGGACCTGCTCAGCGTCGATACCGAACTGGCGCGGCCCACCGCCCATGCGCATGCCTGCGCCTTTCAACTCGAAATCGGGGTTGACGCGTATGGCGATGCGCGGGCGCAAGCGTTGACGTCTGGCCAATTCAGCGATCCTGCCAATCTCGCCCAGGGACTCCACCTCAATGACCACATCGGCTGCGACGGCCTGTGCAAGTTCCTCCACCGACTTACCAGGTCCGGCAAATCCGATGTGCTCGGCAGGCATCGGTGTATCCAGCGCCGTCTTAAGTTCCAGGCCAGATGCCACGTCGAAGCCATCAACCAAGCCAGCCAGGTGCTGAACAACTGCAGGCATTGGATTGGCCTTTATGGCGTAGTGAAGCGCAACTTCATCAGGAAGGTGCGTGCGTAGAGCTTGGATTCGTCGATTGAGTAGCGAGCGATCATAGACGAAGAAGGGTGTTTGTCCGACCCGATCAGCGAGCCGGGTGAGGGGAACTCCCCCAACATGGAGGCAGCCATCATGCCTTGCAAAGGTGCTGATGGTCGGGTGCATCTCAGGCCTTGTTTCATTCATCCAATACCTCACTCAAACGCGTTGATGAACTCGGTTGCCAAAAGCTTTCGATCGATCTTCCCGTTTGAATTTCGGGGCAGCTCCTCCCGCTCGACAACTGTAAGTGGCACCATGTACTGAGGCATGCCGCGGCGGCATTTGCGCAGGAGCGTGTCTTTATCCAACTGTCCATCGCTGGGCGGTGTTGCAACCACCACGATGGCTTGGCCCAGTCGGGGATGAGGAACACCGAGTGCGGCCGCAGCGCCGACGTCCCCGGTGGAATAAAGGAACTCTTCGACTTCTGTCGGGCTGACACGATACCCGGAGGTCTTGATCATTTCGTCCTGACGGCCGACAAAATACAGGAAACCTTCGGTGTCGCGGCGAACGCGGTCGCCCGACCAGACTGCTATTTCCGACAGGCACAACCGAGATGTCTGTCCCGGCGCCGGTCTGAAGCGCTCTGCGGTGCGCTCGGGGTCGTTCCAGTAGCCCATTGATACGAGTGCGCCGCGATGTACCAGTTCGCCTTCCTCGTCGGGCTCACACAGAGTGCCATCAGGACGGACGACGAGGATCTCTGCGTTAGGAATGGCCTTGCCGATCGAATCCGGGCGACGGTCGATCTCTGCCGGATCGAGATAGGTTGATCGGAACGCCTCGGTCAGGCCATACATCAGGTAGGGTCTTGCCTTCGGCAGCACAGCCCTCAAACGGTCGAGCACGGCGCGTGGCATGCGGCCGCCTGTATTGGCGAAATAGCGGATGTTCTGGGTGGCAGCTTGCGGCCAATCAAGCTCCGCAAGCTGGATCCAGAGCGGGGGCACGCCGACGATGCCGGTAATCTCTTCCTCTGCACATGCCCGCACCACTGATCCGGGCAACATGTAATTGTGAAGGACCACGCAAGCACCCACCGCGAATGCGGTTGTGAGCTGGCTCAAACCGGCATCGAAGCTGAGGGGAAGGACAGACAAAATCCGGTCATCAGCACAGTTCTCTAGATAGGAACTCACACTTCTTGCGCCTGCCACGATATTGCGGTGGGACAGCACGACGCCCTTGGGTTTCCCTGTACTCCCGGACGTGTACAGGATCGCTGCCATATCGCTGTCAATCATCTGGCCAAGCGGGCCGTCCTTTCGGATTGCGGAGGCCTCGTCCCATGTCACCATAGTGGGTCTGATGCCATTCTGTGCAGGCCCCACACCGTCAACCGTCAAGACAAACACGAGATCAGGGCATGTCGCCAAGTCTTCCGCCAGCTCGGCAGCCCGTGCTTGTGACGTCACCAAGAGGCGTATATTGCAGTCGCTCAGAATATAGGCGACCTGCCGCGATCTCAGGATCGGATTGATTGGAACGAAGACGCATCCTGCAGCGGCCGTGGCGAAAATAGAGATCACTGTCTCGATGCGCTTCTCCAAGTAGATGCCGATGCGCTCTCCCCGCCTCAGCCCTAATTCGAAAAAACCTCGCGCAATGCTTTCGACCTGGTGCCAAAGATCATCATAGTCAACAGACCGCCCCTGGTAGCTCACTGCAGGACGTCTAGCATGACGGTGTGCTGCGCTTTGAACGAGGTGATGGACGAGATAGCTCATCGCATTGGTTCCGTACGTGGATTCTTTGTCCGGGCAGCGTCTATGGCAGGCCTATCCCGGTACCGCTTCCGGCGGCGAGGAGGCCTTTATTGCCGTAGGTGCCGACGAGTTGCGTGATCGAGTTGATCGTATCAAGCAGCATCTGGTCGAAGTCGGCGCCAGCCAAGTCGATCCCGAACTCAGCCTCCATAAACAGGATGAGTTCGACCGCGTCGTATGAACTTAGTTGCCCGGATAAGAACAATGAATCGGAGTCATCGAAAGGGTGCCGACTTCTACTTTCCGGCAGCCGTTCTCTGACGAAAGCTCGAAGCTTCTCACGCACGCTTGCATCCATGACTAACCCCCAAAGAGATGGAACAGGAAGGAGAAATGTTGGGCCAGGGAGTACTGACGATCTTCATCGCTGAAGATGAGAAGTATGCAGAAGAACGTTGCGACCCCTAACGGGGCGAGCACATGTCTGCGGAACGCATTCATGGTCGCCGGATCCTTGCGTGGCCGCAGTTGGGAAAGACCGATCCCCGCTGAGAGCACCACGCAATAGAATAGGTATGTCTGGTATCCCGCGACGGCATTCAACAAGCCCATGCTCTGCACGTATTCAATGTCGCGGATGAAATGATAGAAAGCATTTCCGACGCCTGCCGCCATGAAGGTCGCGAAGAGAAGCCGGATCCGCTTGTGCCGCTTGAAGCATTGGAAGAACGTCGGATAATAATAGAACTCCACAAGCAGTTCTTTGAAATAGAAATAATACCTGTTCCAGAACTCGGCGATGGTGCGGGACGCCAAGGGCCGGTAAGTATTTCTCAACAGGCGGAAGCCAGCCATTCGGGCGCACGCAACGATCATATGACCGGCGATCGCCAGACCCATCAGGGCTTCAAAAAAGTACGTGATCAGGGCCAGCGAAGACAGATACCATGGATAAGGCATACCCGCTGCATGGCGTTCGAATGCATCCTGGTAGAACGGTATGTGCATAGCATCGTGAGACACATAACCGAACGCAACGGATATAGCCTTCAAGACGTAGACCCACGCGAGCAGCTTCACTGCCTTTATCTGAGTGATTGCCAGATCGTCTGCATAGGCGGCCTCCACTTTTCGCAAGTACGCCGCCCCCTTTCCAAAGGGAGTGGATGTCCCTCCCCAAAAAGGGTGGATAGTTCCGAGTTGAGCGAGAACAGGCCATCGATCCTTGTTGCCCTGGTCACGCAGGGCATACGCAAGGAAAAAGAAGGACCCGCACAGTGCGAACAAGAACGGCCACAGCAAGCCTTGAGCAGTGCCGTTGAGAACCCCTGTCGCGGCAACCATCACCAGGGCCATGACCAAGACATGCAGGGATAAGACCGGCCAGCGGAAGACCAGGAACTGGCGGAAGCGGCAGGTTAGGAAAGTCAGACCTGCGGAAAATGCCAAAACGGAAGCTAAGACGGTGAAATTCCCTAACTTATATGATTGAAAGCCTAGAAACAGGAGGGTAATGGCGGTCAAAGCCCAGCGACGGTACTGTCCAGCATAGGCGCAAGCAGCAGTCCCCACGACCATGAATTGCCACGGGTATTTTGTGGGGAAGAGCAAAAGTCCGAATATGCATAACAGGGCCACACGCCCTGCATAGGTCTGGGCGAATGCAACAACACGCGGATAAGTCTCGACTTGTGGGATGAGCCGCAGGCGGCCAGTCAGCAGTAATGTAAAGAGTGACTTGAGATGAGGCTTTGCAGTTATCCAGCGCGAAGACTTGTTGATGTGCGACCGTTCTGCACCGTGTGGGATCTGGAGCTGGCTCTCAGCGGATATAGAGCTTTGATTGCCTCGCCACATCCTCTGGTTCTCCACGATTGCGATGTTGTTGAATGCTGTTGTCGATCGCCAGCTTAGACGTCTCTTTTGACGCAAAAGCATCTATCGCTACGTCAAAGAATTCTTGGAAGACGTCCCCTACGCGACAATTCGTCGGCATGTGCTAAAGTTCGGACTAGCTTTTCGCTCGCAATCTGCGCCGACTGCTGTCCTGGCATACCCAGCGAGGAGTCACCAAGATAAACAAATTTATATCTCGCCCTGACCGGAAGGGTGACTCTCCAAAAAGGAGAGCCCCCAAAAGTGGATGAGGCACTGCCGCACACCAAACATGCGCGTGGAGGCAAGAAAGTCCTCTGCGTATTTCCGGGAATGCTTCGCGAAGCCGGATAAACGGGCATTTAACCTATTCGGGAGACTTCATATAATTGGCGTTCAATTGCGACGCTGTAGCTGGGAGCGTCGGCGCACAAATTTGCCCCGTTCAGTCGAGCAGCCCCATCAGTTTCAAGGGGCGAAATTTCCATTGAGCCGTGGCCGCAGTCGGCCTGAAGCAGATTCTTCAGTGGAAGCTGTGCCTGACGGCTTCGCGCCGCTAGCTGCGATGAGCGGCCGGATTGCTTTCAGGAGGCTGTTGGCTTTGTGTCCTCCCTCCGCGGTGAAATGCCGGTGATCAGTACCGCAATGACACCTGTCAGGAAAACAGCATCGAAGGTTCCCGCGCCACCGATCGACAAAATGGGAGCACCGAGTTCGGCAAGTTGCCCATAATTGAGCAAATCGCCCCCGATCAATGTGCCCAGCGACCCGGCGATGTAAGCAAGCGGTGCGGCGCTCTGGCGTGACAGCAGCAGCGCCAAAACCGTCGCTGCTATCGCCGGGATGAACACCGGTACGGCTATCCCCATCCCCGGGACGGCAGACGAGAACCAGTAGCAGATCGCGGACACCACGGCCGTCGCCAACAGCCCGGCAAACCAAAGCCGCCATCGAATGAGTAGGAATACGGACATGACCACCGGAATGATCGCTCCACCCACATTTATCGCGAGCACGGTGCCACCCCAGTCCGTTGGTGGCGGGATTGGATAGCGCATGCCGAAGAATTCGACCATTTGATCCGCCATGACGGAATCCGTCGAAATCACCGTGAGGGGAATGTTGATGCAGCTTCCGATCAGGGAACCGATCAGCAAAAGCATGGCTTGGGCTGGACTGAGGCCCAGTTGCCGATAAGCGCGCCTTATCAGGCCGAGGACCAATACAAGGAAACCAACCACAACGAGAATGACGAACAATGCAGGCGCAAGCGGAAGGTAAAGGAACTGGTTGATGTCCATTGTAACCTCGGCTGCAACGGCCCATGGAAGCTAAGCCAAGCAACCCGGTCGCCGACCGGGAGACGCTATGTGGGCACGCCTCTCGCGAAATCGCTGGATCAGACTACAGGTGTTGGCAAGCAATGGCTACGAGCGCCTGCAGAATTCCGCGGCGGCCTCCTCCGGGGTTTCGCAGGCCGGCTTGAAATAGGTGGCCTCATCGCAATCCCGCGGATCGAAGCGCGATCTGCCATGCAAGATGAACTCGCTTGACCGCAGTGGTGTCTAGTATGCCGCCCGAAGCAGACCCTTACAGGCATGCTGTGCATGTCGGCTTTGCGCACCATGCACGAACCCGCCGCGCGGGAGGGGCGCCTCGTTCTGAGATGGCGCGACGTTCATCGGCCTTGAGGGGGTAGAGGCAACGATCTGACCATGGCGTTCCCTTCAACGAGAGGAACTCGCCATGGCTACCCTGTCGACCGATGCACCGATCTCGCCGCTTCGGCAGCGCATGCAGCACGACATGCTGATGCGGTGTCTGGGCTCGCATACCCAGCAGGATTAAGTTCGTCACGTCCGGCGCTTCGCCGCGTTCCTTGGCCGCTCGCCCGATACCGCGATAGCCGAGGACATCCGCCGCTTCCAACTGCATCAGCATGATAACGGTGTCGGCTCGGCGACCATCAACGGCGCAGTCTCGGCGTTGCGGTTCCTGTTCATGGTGACGCTGAACCGGCGGGATCTGGCGCGTGCAAGCAGGTGATCACCCGGTATCCGCGCAAGCTGCCCGAGGTGCTGAGCGTGGAGGAAGCGGCGCGGCTGCTCGAAGCGGCACCAACGCGCGGCGTCGCCTATGGCGCAGGCCTGCGCGTGTCCGAAGTCGCGCACCTCAAGGTCGACGATATCGATAGCATGCGCATGCTGATCCGCGTCGAACAGGGCAAGGGACGCAAGGACCGCAACGCCATGCTGTCGCCGCAACTGCTGGAACTGCTGCATCTGTGGTGGCGCGAAGGCAGTCGGCGCGGGGTAATGCTCCCGCATGGCTGGCTGTTCCGGGGCGCGGCATCCGATCTCGTCGCGACAACTGCATCGCGCGGTCCAGGACGCGGCCGAAGTCGCCGGCCTCCGCAAGCGCGTCAGCCCGCACGCGCTGCGGCACAGCTTCGCCACCCACCTGCTCGAACAGGATGTCGACATTCGCGTCATCCAGGTGCTACTCGGGCACAGCAAGCTCGACACGACCGCGCTCTACACCAAGGTCTCGACCCGGACGATCCACGCGGTTGCGGGGCCGCTCGACCGGCTGGGTGGCGCTGATGGAGGACAAGACGCCTCCCGGTTGAACCGGTGCGCGCAGACCTGGAGGTCGCCGACGTGTTCCGCGGCGCCGGGCCCGCCTACCGGGCCGCCCATCCGGACACCTGAGCCTGCAGCAGCTCAAGGTCATGTCGGCGATCGAGCACTGCACTGCCGCACCGCCGCCCTCGGCGGTGATGTCGAAGCCTGCACGGACTGCGGCCAGTGGCGCATCGCCTACAACTCCTGCCGCAACCGGCACTGCCCGAAGTGACAGGGCCCGGCCGAGCGGGAAGCCGACCTGCTGCCGATCGGCTACTTCCATGTCGTGTTTACGCTGCCCGTCGAGGTCACCGACATCGCCTTCCACAACAAGGTGCTGGTTGACGAGCTGCTGTTCAAGGCCGCATCGGAGACGATGCTGACCATCGCCGCCGATCGCAGCTTGGCGAGCCTTACGGCACCTCGATCCTCACCCTCATCATCGTGACGATCGAGGTCATCCTGATAACGGCGGTCATGGTCGGTCCTCGACAGTCCGACACAATCGGACGCGATTCAATCTTCGCGGTCATGATGATCATCATGAATCTGGTAACCGGCATCTGCCTGCTTTTCGGCGGCTTGCAAACGGCGAGCAGGAATACAACTCCCAGGGCGCCGTGGCATATCTGTCGATGATTGTGCTGCTGACAGGCTCCGCACTGGTCTTGCCGAATGTCGTCAGTTCCGGGAACGGGACCTTCGCGCCGGGGCAGGCCTTCGCGCTCGCCGTCCTGACGGTAATCCTCTACGCGACCTTCCTCGCGATGCAGACAAGAAGCTATCGACGCTTCTTCATCCAACCTGAATCGGCTCCGCCGGAAGGTCCAGACGCGCGGATGCCGCTGCACAAGCGTGCTATTCTGATTCGCTCTGTGATCCTCGTGGCGCTTATCCTGCCTATCGTGCTGCTTGCCCATGATTTGGCCATCCTGATCGATCTTGGCATTGAACAGGCGGGCGCACCGGCCGCCGTGGGCGGCGTCCTGATCGCAATCATCGTGTTTACGCCGGAATCCATCACGGCGGTCAAGGCGGCGGTGGCCAACCAGATGCAGCGCGCCATCAATCTGTGCCTCGGCGCTTTCGTCTCAACGGTGGGGCTAACCGTACCCGCAGTGCTGGCGATCGGCCTGATCATGAACAAGACCGTGGTGCTGGGGCTGAACGCCGCTGACACGGTCCTTCTCGTTCTCACCATCGTCCTGACGACACTGACCCTTCTCGGACCGCGAACTTCACCAATGCAGGGGATGATGCATCTGGCGCTCTTCGTCGTCTATGCGGTACTCCTGTTCATGCCGTGAGGTGATGACCAAGGTCCCTTGCATCTTCGCGCGGATGTTTATCGGCGATCTTAGACGCTCTGCTGTCTTCGACCTAGCCGGCCTCGATATCGCCTGGGCCCGCCGCAAGCGCCTTGCGGCGCCCCGCGACCCGCAAGCCCCCTATGCGCCGCTGGCCGACCAGTGGTGCGAAATCGGCAGGTTCGGGGTCGCAGCGCCGATCGGGATCGAGCAATTGCTCTTGGCTATCAAGGACGGAAGCGACGCCAGGATCCCCGCTGATGCGCTAAGGATCCAGCGGTCGAGATCGGCGTGTGCTCTCCGCCTGTCAATGCCTGGGGCAGTTCACCGCGCCGCATGAGCTCCATTTCGGCGCCAGTCGTTCGGTCTCAGAGACGAATGCTTCATTCGGGTGGTCTCTCGGGGTGAACTTTCTCAAGAACGAGAATCTTGTTCCGTAGTTTCTCACTACCGTGAACAAGATTCTCATAATTTCTGACGCTGACCATCCGGCCGGGCTGCTCATTCTCTCAATAAGCTGAAAACGATCCGAATAATAAACAGTGTGTTAGAAGAATCACTGCTGACGAAAACATGAATGCTTTATCGCAGAAAAACAGAAATCGGCCATTTGATGTCGAAGAAAACGGAAAACGCGTTCCGGTGGGCAGGCAGGCGATCTATTCCGGCCGGGCCGCTTGGCAAACAACTGTCAGAACATTATTCTGAAGCGAAAATATCTTTGGGAGGGGACATGCGAAACGCCATTTTTCATGCCGCTATCTTGACTTGCATAGCCATGATTTCAGTGAGTATGGCGGTTGCAGAGAAAAAGGAGGTGCATTTCCGCCCGAACTCGTCAATGGGAATGTACACCAACCCCGGCAAGGGCCCGAAAACCCTCAGGTATTCTAGCAAAAAGGTTGTCTCACTCGAAAACCGGTACATTCACCGAACCACACTCCGTGCAATAGGCGGAGTTCTCTTTTTGGCAACCGCGGTTCCGGATGATGACATCGCCAAGCAATGCCCCGTTATCGGATTATCCCTTTCATCCCCTAATGGGCAACGACTGACGTTCCAATTTCCGAACGTTCCGACCGCACACTCCACCATCTATGATTGGGAGCTCGCGCCGGCAATCGACTTCGTCGTGGCCGGCGGTGAGGGACTGTTTAGCTACATGAGGGATGAAGCCGAATACCACCGCGCATTCATCAATAATCTTGTGGGTGTAGAGCTCTTTCTTCTAGACAATGCTGGCGTCAATGAGGACTTCCCATCCTCTCACCTGATTTTCGACGAGGATAGCATTCCTGGGTTTCCACAAGTTGCTCCCACTGAAGATAAGGTCGCCGCATGGAAAGAAGATCGCGAATTACTGCGCCATCGTCATATAATTTTCTGGGACAGGAATGTTTCGTTCAGATTCGGCTTATCGCAAGATAAGCTTCAAATAACCGGAAGGCCATATTGGGCTAGTGTAGAAGAAGTTTACGATGAATATAATATAGGTCGAATAATAGAAACTTATGATGGGTCAGCAGTGGAGTTTTTTTCGTCGTACAATCCTGTAATTTATTCTAGCGTAGAGCGCCTCGCGAGACACATAGCGCTTTTCCGCTACATGTCCGCTACCTGCGCTCAGCAGTGGCAGGAGTTTACATCGTTATTTCAATCACAGCAGGAAAAACTTGATACTATAGAAATACCCAGAGATGAGATGCCCGTACAGTGGAAGAACTAACGTTGTGGACCTTTTCCATTCATTCCCGCGAATTTCATCAAAACAACGAACCACGCACCAAGAGATATCTCTGGGCCAGCAAATCTTCAGATCGTTCCTATTGTTGGGACCGCTGTTGACATATGAGAAGATTTGTTTCCCGCTTTACGATCGGCATGGCGTTCAAACATTTGCTGCGACGACAATCGATCAGCGCAGGTTTTGCCTAACCGCAATTGAAGAGCACGAGGTCTATGATCATTCCGCTGTTTTCGGTGCGTTTTCGTTCGCCTTTGATACAGAGGTAATTCGAAGGTGCGGCGGATTTCCCGTAATTTACGTCCCGTCTCCGCTAACAGTTCCGGGAGGTGTTTCGTCCGCCAGCACCGTAGGAAGCAACTTTATCCATCAGTTGCGCGACGTAATAGTCTTATTACAAGAGCTGATTCACTTAAATGATATTGTTATAATCAATAAAGGGGAACTCGACGAGACACTTAGCGTCCAGACAAGACGGCGATCCGGTCCGATCAAATTGAGAGAGATTGATATAATACTGGATTTTTTACTGGGAGAGAAAGGTAGCTTTGAGGACATGCTCGACTCTCTGCAATTTGCGTCGAACTTTTTCTACCATGCGGATTCTGCGAGGCCTCACAAAACATTGGATGCTTACGATCTTGCTTACTACCGCCAACGGGAGTGGCGTCTTGTCTCCGGTCTCCTCTCGGATCCGGAAACGCTAGAAGAAGCAATATCGGCTCCGTATCGAGAAATGTTGGAGCGTGTGCATCCGTTCTTCGCAAAACAATTTGAGGATAACGATGGAATGTTGCTTCGACAGAGCGAGATCGCTACGCGGATTCCAGTCATGTGCGGCCTCCCTTTTTCCGAATCGCTAAAGGCTGCTTACATCCCTGATGTATGCTTTGACGAGCTCGCCGACGAGTTCGTATCGATGGGGGGTAATGCAAAAAAACTCAGGAAGATCGATTACTCGCAATTGGTTCAGAGGCGCGCGATGCTGCAGAGACGTACTTGCCGGCAAAACAGCGGTATCAGTGTCAGTTAGAGGCTATGCCATATGCAGTTTTTCGCCTTAGGGCTGGGCGTCTTTTGCATGTTGGGCTGCTGGCATTTCGCGCCCATGTGGATGAACCGTCGTGATTTGCCTCCCGACAAGAGCCAAAGCAAGTGCCGAAAGCATATTACTGATCCTGGTAACGATCCAAGACGTATTCCCCGCCCAAGCGGATCTGTCAAAATCATCCGCCTGACTAATGCAGGCGAATTCGTCGACCGATGCGAGCTTACCGATGCACTATATGAACTAAATTGGGATCGAGAGAGGCCGGAGGACTCATTTGGTGTTGCGGTGCAGCCAGATGCGCCGAGTTTGCCCAAACTGACGGTGCTATATATCCACGGATGGAAACACGGCTATGCAAGTGACGATACAGACCTCACCAATTTCTCCGAATTGATCGCCCAATTGCGACATAGGCACAGGGGAGCCAAGCATATTGTTGGGGTCTACGTGGGCTGGGACGCATCTGCAGGGCTGCCAGGGCTTCTTGAAAACGCTTCGTTTTGGATCAAGAAGACAAACGCGGATCGGATTGCGCAGAGCGGCGTCGTCACTAAGATCGTAAGTTCAATTGGCGCGGAATCGCGGGGTGTCCGAGGTCGAACGGACCAGTTTATTGCTATTGGTCACAGTTTTGGCGCGAGATTGCTGTTTTCCGCGGTGGCCCAGTCGCTCATCTATCAAGCGGAGCGTGCTCACCCGGGCCATCCCAATGGGGCCTATGGCGTTGTGGAAGGGCCAGCTGATGCCATAATTCTTCTTAATCCGGCGTTCGAAGCTTCAAGATACTCGGCGATCGACGATGTGATGAGACGGGACGAACGGTTCCAGTTTGACCAGCCGCCTCTCCTGATAAGTGTTGCGACTGATAATGACTGGGCAACTCGCAGAGCGTTCCCACTTGGACAGTGGTTGGGACGCGCGAGGTCCGCGCGCGAACTCACCACGCTTGGCAACTATCTACCTTTTGTCACACATACGTTATCGCGGGCTACTGCGTCTACGGAGCAATTTAACGATGCACCCCTTTCCGAGGAGTTTGTTTCAGAAGGATTGTGCCTTGCACGTTTGGCCCGAAGCGCCGGCAGATCAACCGTGCAGCCGCACAATCCATTTATTGTTGCTTCTACAACCAAAGATGTGATCGATGGGCATAACGGTATATGGACAGAAGGGTTTGGAGGTTGGTTGATCGGGCTAATCACTGCGCTTGAGGCGCAGCGTGATCGGACCAACAAAGTATAAGGGCTTACCGAGTTCACTTGCCTTGGCGGGCACACGCTTCGACGCATGATCACAATTTACCTTGCGCATAGGCCCGCGCGACTCTTCCGTCGTCTCCTTATGAATGGGGCCTAACAGACGAAGAACAGTGTTTTCCTCGCCATTGCTCCACTGTGAATGAAGCAGCGAGGCCATGCAACGTTGACCCCGCCAGCAATCCGAATGCTTGCAGAGCCATCCAAACTGAGCGCATTTCCGCTCCCAAGGTGATTGCAGCTTCCGACATGAAAGTAGCGGTCCTCTCGGTCGGCCGACCGATTGAAAAAATATCCGCCGCTCCCTTCGATCCTATTCGGTGGGTAGATTGGATGAGAGCCAATGGCTGACTGACGCGCTGCCAAAGTACTAGAAAGGTCTATCGAGCCAGCTACCTTGCCACTGGGATGCCTAAGGGAACGTGTCCGCCGCTAGTACAGGGCATTCGCGGGTGAAGTCATCGAAGAACCGAACCCAGTCTAATGGAATTTTTTTACACACGCTTCGAGCACCGATTGGCCACCAATTTTGCCGATGCTCGCGTCCAAGCTATCTTGCATCTGCTGTGCTGAAATTGGCCATGCGACTGGCCTTTCATCGACCGATCTTGGGAACACAAGGTAGAGCGTTGAACCTGCAGCCACCCCGCCACCTGTCCGCGGATTAGGATCATTGCCTCCCAGTGCGCTGAACAGGGCGATGGATGCCTCGCCCAGTGGCTCACTCGGTCCGATGTCACCGACGACGAATGGAGCTCGGCGTTTGGTGCTCAAGTGTACGGCCACGCCGATATCGCCTAATTTACCGGTCCCCGACATTCTATAAAATGGCCGGGGGAAAACGATGTAGGGTACGGTAGACGCATCCGTGTAGCGCTGGGGATCGCGTGAGTTGGTGTTACCCTTGTCGACTAGGGCAGTCTTCGAGACAAAGAACCCTGCTGTCGCACCTGACGGCTGAACAAATGCTTTGCTTGGGTTGTCTGGATCTGTAGCCAAAACGGTCGGCCACCACGACGTGCTAGGGTAGCCCGCATTCGCGGGGCAATCGAGCCCGGTGCCGGTTGCCCCGCATGGTTTACCAACATCATCCGGGTGGTAGGCCCGTGGTGATCCGTCTGCATCGATTGCGGTTCGGTTTGTTACCCACAAGTAGGCTGCCTTGTCCGCAGTTCGGAACAGTTCCGTTCCTCTGTAGGACTGCCAACTATGGAACGGACATTCGTTCGCAAAGGCTGGCGATAACGCAATGCACACCGGCGCTGCAGTCCACAAAGCAAACGAGATCAAGTGCCTCATCATGGCTTGCTCTAAATTCGGTTTATTTCGAAATGCATCCCATCTTTCTTGCTAAAGTGCCCTCCCCAAAAGAAACCGTCGTGATTGGCCAACTCGACAAGCTCTCGCGTTGAACCACGGTGTCCGCAGAGAGCCGGCACATGGCCGAGTTGGTTGTCGATGAAATTGATGTCGAAGGCCGAGCCGAAAGAGTGATTGCTCAGGGCTGAGACGTCAGAACTCTTCTTCTCGGAGTGCCCATGTGCATCAGGGGTGGCTTGGTTGCGCTTATATCGAGGCA
Source organism: Mesorhizobium sp. KR2-14 (assembly GCF_040049255.1). NCBI lineage: Bacteria > Pseudomonadati > Pseudomonadota > Alphaproteobacteria > Hyphomicrobiales > Phyllobacteriaceae > Mesorhizobium > Mesorhizobium sp. KR2-14. Next base: position 60,299 of record NZ_JBDZDR010000002.1, read on the forward strand.
CAAAGCATCCCTCATAGCTCATGATTAGGTGCAAGAGATCGGCAGCCTCCCAGGCTTCAAAGAGCCTTTTGATCAGCGGAGCAGCGAGCTTATGACAGACAACCTTGCCGGTGTGGCCTTTCGCGAATTTCAGCTGCGGCACATCTATCTGGGTGATCTTGCCCGTCGTCCAGTCCGGAAGAGAACCGTCGCAGCTGCCCCTGATGACAATCGCTTCGGCATCTGGTCTGCTCGCTCGAGGAAGCTGCATAAAGTTGAAGCAGGTGAAGGTATGGTTGCGTGACGAATTGGACGGGCTCTCCAAATCAATCGGCTTTTTGGGGAACTCGATTGTGGAGCGTTTATGATAGTAATCATCGGGTAGTATCTTGTAACCCAGCTCGCGCGCCTTCAGCAGAGTTTCCTCGTTGACCTTCCCGGTTGCCGTCAGGCCCGCCTGGACCTGAAAGATCTTGGTTCCGGTCTCAGTCTTTGGACCGAAATCGCCATCGATGCCCCCAACTTGAGTAACCCCTATCCGCAAGAGAAAGTATTGCCATCGCTGAACCTCAGCAATGACGTTTTCGCCGCCTCGAGAAAGCGTAAAGATCATTGTTCACCCTCCCTTCATGAAAAGACAGGATATCTTTACGTTTATGCGCGTCAACGTCTTTTAATAATATTGGCCTCAAGGTAATTTCTATCGTCATTTGCTGGTAAAAGTCCCAACTTCGTTGAGGAGAAGCATGCTGGCAATTGGTTTCACCCACGCGGACGCTATGTGTACGCACAATGGAGAGCGTCCGGGCTGACGGGGGAGGATTACGGGACCGGAAGGCACGCCGGCGGAAGCAGGCCGAGGCTCCGGCGGCCAAGAGGCGACCGCGCTGGATGGTGACGAATAAGAGGCTGAGCCGGCGTTAAACGCCAAAGCTCTACCCTACTTCGGCCCAAAGGCGGCATTCAGCGCGTCGCGCCTCCTGGCGCGGTGCGCATCGGTGCCAACGTAGGCAGTCAGGACCTGCTCAGCGTGCCAGTTGTGCTTGGTAGCAAGCGAATTGAGCCCTGCACTACCCAGCGAATTGGCTATCCCCATAGCGATGGCAAGGCTCCTACGGTCAGTCCAGTTGTGGGCCAAGGCTGCTTTGATAGCAGGTTGCATTAGGTTCAACCATGCGCGGTATTGCGCTTTCTCGGACTCAGGGCTGGCTAGGAAGCGGGCCATTCCCTCATGCCACCAGGCCTGCGAATAGCATCCCCAGCCGGTATCGTTCCCCTTTTTGCCGCTGGGTCGACATTTGGCCGAATAATGCGAAATCATATCTTCCTGAGATCTGCCGAAATATTCCTGTGTGTCCATTTGTTTGTAGAGTTCCGAAAGTCCCCCGGTTGCAAAATGTGCTATTCCAACAGTGCCTCCATCCAGTGGAATGAGATCGGTGTAATTCTTTGATTTTCCAGCCCTTGAAATCACCTTGGTCAGCACTGTACTGGGCAGATCCGAAGAGGCAACTTCGTCATACGTAGAGAAAGATTCCATTGAATGACCCATCATACATCTCGTTTGACAAACAGAAACAACACAAACATATAAGCAGAGGAGTGGGATGTATGTAGGTATATTGGGGTCTATCGCCTAATATAAGGCCTACCACGCTCGCTCTGGCGACATAAAAAACTAGGTGTCCTAACACTATAACGGCTAGAATGTTTGAGTGCGCGCGGAATGTGCCTTCGACGGCTGCGCATACTCATGGGCGAGGCGCGAATAAGTCGTAGACTTGCGGCAATTTCGTCGTCGGTTAACCCTACGAAGGGAGGAGGCACTAGGGGCAGACCACATCTTGGAACATTCCGACGTCCCGCACCCCCCCCCAAAAGGCTCAATAGCCTACCTCAGGGGGAACGACTTTTCAGCAGGCCAGTCCTCAGGATACCTATCGCACAAGAGATGCTGGCCAGCCCAGGGCCGCTGCGGCGGTCTGCCTCTCATAGATGCCGAACTGGTCGCGCGCCTCTATTTCTTTGTAATTATACAGAAACATTGCCTTGGGATAGAAATGTATAGTCCTATCCATCTTATTTGTCGGTGCGACGCGTATCAGCGTCGCGACCGCGAGGCCCAGCATTTCTAGCCGCTCGCGCAGTGGTTAAGTAAGGTAAGTCGAGCTCTGGGTTTTAGCCGAACGAAAGATTGTCCCTCCACGACAGTGTAAGCTTGTTCGATGACCATCAGACGACCCGACCATTTCGATCCGACTTGTTTCCGAGAGTTGATCGCTCGGATTAATCTCTTTCCATCTGCTGGAGCATTCCAAATCGTCTTGTCGGCTCCGCCAAGCAGAACTCTGCGAAGGAGTGTTCTCATACCATGGGGCCAGTTCGTCAGGGCCTGTGCTGCCTTTCGAACAAGGTCATCGGTGTTGCTATCGGTGCAGTGCCATAGTCCAACTTCCCAATACGGCGAGTCGTCAAGACTAACTAGCATGATCAATTTGAGAAGATCTGGAAGGGCGAGTTCTGCTGGGGTGTGGGGTGTCGCGGCCTGAGCATGGGATCGGGAACACGCCGATCTGATCATCGACATCAGTTCGACTTGATCATCCGGTAACCGTTCGGTGCGAATTTGTGTCAGGTCATATCCACAGACACACGTCCGGATACCCGGACGGTTCCAAAGCAAAGCCTTTCCGCATGAGGGGCAGCTTTTAGCAAGCTTCGTACGATGTTCGCTGCAGCCTATGTAGAGGCGGAGGCTCCACGCCGAGTCAGAAATCCCGTCGCGTGCAAGGCATGCAGGGCAGACCCTCGCACCAGGATGAATCATTGAGCGGCACAGGTCGTACCCGGGCACGGGTGCCCATACTCTGAGTCGCTGTGCTCTGCGTTCATGTCGGACGAATAGCGGCTTGATGTTATCCGGCGTGCTAGCGGTCCAGTTGCAGAGCATCCGGATAGCATCCGTCCGGGATTTTCGCTCGCATTCCCAGAATATTGTAGATAGGGATCTTCCACGGAGCTCATTTTCGGTGCGAAGTCGTAGCAGATATCCTAGAAAATTCTCACGAGCGGAAAGAGTGAGGCGTATGAATGGGCGTATTTCGTTGTAATCTGACATGGATGTTCTGCTCATCTGAACAGATAGCCTAGAACAGTCTCCGCTCATTTCGTGTTTACATAGTCTGAAAGTCCAGAGACGCGTATTCGATATCGCTCAAGCGCCACACTGACGATATTCCTTTGCGTACGTCAGAATTGACCACTGGTATCACGCCAGCGTCACGAAGGCGTGCCAGCGTTGTCCGCGTATTGGTGAGTGTGCGCGAAGCAATGCGCCCTGCGGTGATGTACCTTTCCATGAAATGTTGGGTTGCATCGAGTGCAATTCTGCGTCGTTTCCTTTGATCGCAGATCGGCAAGCAGCCCCTCTCCACAAGGACGGGGATCTGGCGAACCGCTACCCCGAGCAACTTCGCGGCTTCTCTGACGCTAAGCCCGCCCGCAGCAAGACGGGAGAGTTCTGACCTCGAAACGAGTATCCGGTGAAACGGCGGTGTTTCAGAATTCCTGCCGTACCAGGCGGCAAGGACTCCGGTAAGGACGAGGGCTATCGCCGCTGGTTGAGTGGGACCGCGCAGGGACGGAACGCCAGCCAGTGAGACCGTATCTCCGGGCCGCGCCACTCCCTGCGAAGCGATGTTGTCAAGCCTACGCAAAAGTGCCAGCGCACTTTCAGCCAGTTTGGCACCGCGCCTAAGCTGTCCAGCATCACACAGGCGCTTGACATGTTTTCGGGAAACACCCAACTGGGCTGCCACTGCAGACATTGAGTTCGATTGCGTGGCGTTGGCGCATGAAATGGCATCGTTCCGTTGGATGGCCACCATTCTTCGACGCCCGACTGTAATGATCCTTCCCGGCATCTCACCGGCCGCAATTCTGTTGCAAACTGTCTGGGGCGAGATCCCGAGGAGTCTCGCGGCAGCGACGGCTCCGAGAGACACTGCATCTGGTCGGTGAAACGACGAGTTGGAACGGACCGCGGGTAGCGCAGCATCTGCATTGATCGTCTCGCTAGCCGCTTGCAGAATCTCGGGACACCGCGTTCTGAAGCTGTGTTTGAGATCTGCGAGGAGGGGTAGGTGGCGGTACAGGCTGCTGGATAGGGCATCGGCCTTATGGCTCGACCGAATCCACTCCGCAAATCCCTGTGGCCAGTCGTCGAGGAGACTTGCGACTGGCGCAATGAGTGTCCACGTCGTCGGCACGTCAGGGCGCTCGATTGTGGCCCCCGGGCGCAAGCTTCCCTGGTGTCGTACCGCGGCAAACCAAAGGAGCTGCGCCGCATCGGAAAGTCTCAGTGCATGGTTCCGGCCACTCCCGTACCCCACCAACGCCGCCGATAGTTCGACGGCAGATCGAGGTGCAGGATCCGTGTCCTTTCGGTAACTGGACCCGCAGCGACATTCGTCGAGTCGCGGACGATCCCAATTCAGGGACAGTCCGCACGAAGGGCAACGGTCTCGCAAGAAGCATCCGTGAAGTTCGCAGGCAACCACTGTCTTGATGTCCCAAGCCCAACGAAAGTCCTCGCCCTCAGCGAGACAGGATGGACAGACGCGGCCAAGAGGACGGCCAAGTACAGTTGAGGGAAGAGCCATTCCGCAGTACGGGATCAATCCGGTACTGGGATCCCGCCACCGTGCCGAGTGCTCTAGTTGACTTTCCGAATCGGTTTCCAGGCCAAGCGCGCGCTGGAGCACGAAAAGGTCCCGCCGCACGCTCCGGCAGTCGTGGGCGAGCCCCAAAAGCCTAATGAGGTGAGGGGCCCCATTCAGCGAATTGGCTTCGCTCGACCGCAAGAGCAGGACATCGAGTGGCGTGCCGGAAAATCCCTGAGGTCGGAGAAACAGAGTCACCTACGTGTAAGGCGCTGAGTGAGATCGGCCTTACGCCCCTTCTTGGTGTTGGCGTTCAATGCTCTGCGGCGGGAACCCGGCTTAGACGTGAAGCACGATCCCGACATGTTCAGTCTCGAAATCCCCGAAGGCTACCGGGGAAAGGCGCTTCCGCTCTGGCAGTTCGAACTGAGGCCCAACTTCGATCTCAAGGTGGGTCTGCGCGCCCCTCCTTGATCGAAAACGTCCGGACGAGGCGTCTCGCAATGACGTGTGTTCCGGAAGCGCGGCATCGACCCTGGTATGGCATCAAAGGATAGGTCGCCTCCTAGTTTCAAGGTCAACGCCGCGATCGTTGAATGTCTTCTGTGGATGGCCCCCGCATTGCAAGAGGTATTTCGGTGTTCTGGCGCGTTGGTCGGGTGCAGTCTTCTGTCCGGCCTGTTGATGCAGCCATTGGAGACTGCTGGCCCTGATGGGGTCGGCGAACAAGGTCCCAATCTGCTTTGCAGGCTATGAAGCCTCCGACATTCGACGGGTTGTCCCTGTTTCCGGCCTGACCGGTTTCGCCATCACATCGCTTCGCTCCTACAACCTCATGGAGCCGATCGACCGGCTAAGCGCACGCGCTCCGTGCCCGGCCTCTAGAAAAACCGGGCCTGCGCCAACTCGGCATCCGTTGGCGGGTCGACGCGCAGCACGCCCAGCAACTGCCATATGTGACGCCGCTTCGCTTGGTTGCCCACAGCGAACAGCATCCCTTTTCGACTGCGACCCCGAAGATCGCCGCTGCAATCCAAGCCATTTCCTCCCCTTTCTTCGCGAAACAGACGGCTAGTCTCGACGGGGGACGGATTTAATGCTTAGGGACCCGTCAGCCATCACTTCACCCCCACAGTGGCAAACAGCGCCCGCGTCAAAGCGGGGTTTTCGACCTTGCGCCCCTTTCCGAGTTGGTCGACATAAACGACCCGCCAGAAGCTTTGATCAATCTTCCGAAGAAGAAGGGCCGCTGGATGGTTTCCTTCCTTCATCGTGGCATTTCGCTGCCAGACCTCGGGCAAATCGTATCGTGACCACTCCTCAAAATTCATGGTTTTCGAGAGCGAGACTTCCAGCGCATCCGCATAGGAAACCAGTGTGTGCTGCGTCGAGGTTTCAACGGCAAAGATCGCGACCACACCAGTCTGGAGATTCGTGAATGCATAGAGAGTGCCGCCGTCCGGCCCCGGCATTGTCTCGCTCACCCAGCCGCCCGGTATCATTGTCTTCAGGTTCGTTTCGGGGTTGGTCCAAGTGTATGGCGGAGACGTTCCTGCTCCTTGTGTTCTGCCTGCTGCTGGTTGCTGCCGCTGCGCTTGCAGCGGAACGAAAAGCGACAGACGAGGCTAGGGCGTCGCTTTCATCAATCCAAGACGAGCTCGACGCGGCACGCCGGGACATAGAGGTGGCGCGCAATGAACGCTTGCGGCTTGAGCTACAGCTGGTTCAACTGGTCGAGACGAATGCGCGACTTGAGCAGACCATTGCAGCGCTACCCCCGGAAATTGTGGCGTCGAGCGGCGTTGATGACGATTGGCAGGAGCTCACTCTCGCAAAAGACCTTGCAGCGGCGGTGGAATCTGCCGGGCTGACCCACTCGGAAGCGATGAAACTGGCTTCAACGCTGAAGGTCCTCAAGGCTCATGGGTACGTCGACCATACTGCACCGGAAGCCCTGCTATCGGCGTCGTTGTCGAAAGGCGAACAAGAAGGTCGCCCACATGAATGGCCTCCAATTATCAATTTGAGTGAGGCAGGCGGCTATTTTTTCGCGGTGGGTAGCGCGGAGCTTACCAGCGACTTCCGTCGCCAGCTGAGCGAGGACATCGTCGTTCGCATCGCCCGCTACCTCGCGGAATATAAAGTCGATATAGTGGAAGTCATTGGCCACACCGACGAGCAGAATCTTGCGGAGGGCCGTACCTCGAACCTTGACCGGGAAATCGCCGGCGTAGTCGCCGGACGCATGGGGGCAACCGGCTTGCGCCCCGCGGACAACGCAGGGCTCGGACTCGCCCGCGCGATAGCTGTGACACAACTGCTAAAAGACGACCCGCGCCTCGCGGCGGCAACCATCCTGCCGCTTTCAGGAGCGCAGCTGATCGTGCCCGGCGACCACCTCAGTGACGGCGCGCAGTCGGGCGACGTGCGGGAGCGCCGACGCATCGAGATACGTATCCGCAGGCGTTCTGAACAAGTGGTCGGGACAACGCAGTAGCGGCGTCACCGTCGCCCCGCGAGTTCCGCTTCCCATGATCCGCGTCGTGAGTAGGAAAGAACACGGACGTTCTTCTTGGAATCCCAGTCGCTTTCCAAAACCTTGCGATGATGATGCCAAAAAGCGCCGCTGTCGCGCAGGCCTTCACCAACGCCGTGCTCATTACATAAGCCCGAGTGGTATCGATATGGCGGCAGCCGAACTCGATGGCGTCGCGGACGACGCACACGGTTCTCGGCTTCGGTAAACCGTCGAGTGCCGAGCCCCAGCTTCGGGATTATCACGCCGATGGCAAGATTTTAGACCTCCCGGTACCGGGTTCCTCAAGGAGCGTGGTCCAAATTGTTCCGGTTGTCCGGCCGATACGTGCTGCCGCTTCGTCGCCGTAACTCAGGTGCTTGTGACATCGCGGACGCTGACATCCGATAGATAATGCTCCTGCGCGTTAGATTTGCCCGGATACAGGTTCACTATCACGTGTGGGGCTGCCCTGTGAGGTTAAAATCTTTCTACAAGTTGACTGAGAGGGATATCTGCGAACTGGGGGTCACACCGCAGACTCGACTCCTCTGAGCCATTCGCCCATGCTGCCGATGGGAGGGCTTTGGCATGGGGTTACGCTTCCGGCGATCAATAAGGATTGCGCCGGGCATTCGTGTTAATTTCAGCACCAAGAGCACGAGCGTCCGCATCGGTCCTCGCGGTCTTGGTTACACGATTAGCTCGACTGGCAAGAAGCGTGTAAGCGCCGGGATACCCGGGACCGGGCTATACTATAGTGAGACGCTTGCTCCGGTACGGAAGAGCGCGGATGTCCGTCCAACTCCAGACATTGATGCTCTCTCGCCCGGTGTAGAAGAGAAATGGCCAGTATCGGGCCTTTCAATTGTCCTCACCGTAGCCGCGATCATATTCGGCGTCGCATGGTGCAGCGGACAATCCGCACCGCACCGGTCAGAGGGTGTAGATTTCGTATCGACGGACAAGCCACCCAACCAGCCTTTAGCTCCTTTTCCAATCGTGTCGATAGCACCGAAAGCAATGGCACCTGCAGCCGTGACACTCTTTACAACTACTGCCGTTCGGCTTCGATCAGGACCATCGACGAATTCAGCGGCAATTTTAACTGTCCCGAAAGGATCTGAAGTCAGATCATCGCGCGCCGAAGGACAATGGCATCTGGTTGTCTACGATAACCACAGCGGCTGGATACGCGGCGACTACCTTGCCAAACAAAGACCGGAGCGAAACGCGGCAATCTCAAGCTCAGCAGCGCTCGTGACGCCTCCTGGCGGCCCGCAAGCGAGGAAGCCCGTTCGTAGATCACAATCCATCCGCTACATCATCGGACCTCGCGGCGGCTGCTACTATTTCACAGCAAGCGGCAGCAAGAGGTACGTTGATCGCCACCTGTGTCGCTAGAACAGCATAGAGGCCAGCGTTAGGAATCGATTAACTTCGCTCATTTCGCAATCTGAAGGACAGACAAATGAACCTGACCCCAGACGTCGTGCAAAAACCTTACGGTAGAGGCAACGTCGGCCGCCTACACTGTTGCGGCCAAGCAGCAGGAAAACGCACGAACCAACGATGTTGTCGGCGTCATCCTCGTAGGGCTCCCAGTTTCTTCGCTTCCGGTGACAACATTGCGCCCGAGATTGCAAGACTAAAGGGGGAGCAGGAAGCCGTCCGGAAGGCTACAATGGCTAAGAACTGTGGGTGAGCTGTAGCTAATGGTTCCACCGGTGGTCTGGTGCTACCGATCGGCTGTCTAGGTCCAAGCCGACCTATAGCCTCCCTCGCGCTGGATCAGCGTGTCGTGGTCGGCCCTGCCGTGTTCTCGCGGTTTGCGATGTCTTGTGATTCACCACCGCCGCGTGCGGATGGCGACGGCTGCCGACCATGAGATGGAGGCCGCAGTAGCGCCTGTTGCTGGATTCCATTCGGGCCACACCAGCGTTTGTCACAGAAGAGCTTTGGTAGACTGACGGGATTGAGGCCGCCTGGAATGGGGCCGCTGCTTGTCGGTGAGCGCCATTTATGGTTACCTGCCAACGTTTTCAGCTCTGGGGGGATCAATGAAAGCTATTATAATTCTGCTTGCCGGCGTGGCGTTCACGTCTTCCGCTTTCGCCCATGGCGGCGGCTGCCGAAAGGACTCGCCTCCGGGTCAGTGCTGTCACATGGATAAGAAGGCTGGCACGGTTCACTGCCACTAAATGGCTGCGCTCCTCCAACGTTGTAGCACTCTAGTCGTGATTGCGGGCGTCGGGCTGGGTGCCAGCGTCGCTTGTGCCGAGCCCATACTCGGCCGCGCTTCCGTCATCGACGGGGACACCATCGAAATCCACGGCCAGCGTATCCGTTTCAACGGCATCGACGCTCCCGAGAGCAAGCAGCTTTGCCTCGACGCCCAGGGCAAGAAGTACCGCTGCGGACAGAAGGCATCATTCGCGCTAGCTGGCTTCCTTGAGGGCCGTCAGCCGACGACGTGCATCGAAGTCGATCGCGATCGTTATCGCCGCGTTGTTGCCGTCTGCACTGCAGGTGGCGTCGACATCGCAGAATGGATGGTCAAGCAGGGACATGCGCTTGACTGGCCCGAATACAGCAATGGCGCTTACGCTTCCGCGCAGGAGGCGGCCAGGGGCGGCAAGCGTGGCATGTGGGCCGGATCGTTCGCCCTGCCATGGGAATGGCGCAGGCACAGCGACGCGGCACCCTTAATTTCCGGCGCCGGCTTCTGATCTTACGCGCTGACTAAAACGGTGAGCTACTCCCCGACCGTTGGACAGCTTTCCGGCTGGTACATGGTGATCCCTTCCGAAATTTTTTCCGGAAGGGATCGAGCGATTAGGTCATGAAATAATGGATCGCCAACGCCGTATAACAAATAGCTATAGTAATATAAATTATTGATATCATTTGATTATTATGGTCTTTCTGGGTTCTTTCAGGCCGCCCTTGCCTGAAGTATTTATCTTCGGGGCAGCTCTGAACCCTTCGAAGGCGGCTTATTTGCTCTTTTTTTTGATCACAAGTCCGTGATCGGGTATGAAGCAGAATTCCTGTATTTTGTTTCACAAAACGAACGTCCGCTTTGAAGCGATGTTGGTGACGATGCCAACGTCCGAAGGTGACGTTTGACGAATGTCCGCTTCAGCCAGATCTGTTCTGTTTCGAAAGCGGCCGGCAGATTTTCGGACCAATCGCTGATGCGCCGGTGGGAACGTCTGGTATCGGGCTAAAGTCAAAACCGCCGCCCGCGACCTCCGAAGCAGTGGGAGTTCTCGAACCAGCCAGCTTGTCCGATGTATCATCGCACTCACAAGAAAATATTCCTTTCTCCCGATTGAGGCTGACCCGTGTTCGCGGTATGTTCTCACGCCATGTCAGCAGCAGTCACCAAACCCTTCGTTCCTGTTTCCGTTTCCTCAAGAGGCGCGACAATGCCATTGTCGGTCACCCTCGTGCCGGCAGGATTTCCATCTCCTGCGGGCGACGACCTTGAGGAGGAAATCGATCCCATTGGCTGGCTGGTACGGCACCCGTCGGCGACGTTCTGGTGGCGAGTTGCTGGCGACAGTCTGGTAGACGAGGGCATCCACGACGGTGACCTGATCGCAGTCGATCGTGCGGGCAAGAAACGTGTCGGCCGCATTGTCCTGGCTATTGTCGACGGCGCAGTGACGGTTAAGAAGCTGGCAAAAAGGGAAGGACGCTATTGGCTTGATCCAAAATCACAAGGGAGGGAATTCACGCCAATATTGGTGACGGAGAACACTGAAATCTGGGGTGTCGTTGCTGGTGTCGTTCGGCGATACCCCGTCGATTGACGCAAGGGCGACAACCCGATGCCCGGTCCAATCGCGCTCATCGACTGCAACAATTTCTACGTCAGCTGCGAACGGGTGTTCGATCCGAAGCTCGTGGGCATACCCGTGGTCGTGCTGTCGAACAATGACGGCTGCGCGGTCGCTCGCTCTGAAGAAGCCAAGGTCCTTGGCGTCAAGATGGCTCAGCCATTGTTTCAATTCCGCGACAAAGTCCGAGACCACGGGATTCGGCTGCTGTCGTCAAACTATACGCTGTATGGCGATATGAGCCGTCGGGTCGTCGACGCGGTTGGCCAGTTTTCGCCATCATACGAAGTCTATTCCATCGATGAGACGTTCGTGGACCTCGGTGGATTTGGAGATCGCTCTCTGAAGCAGGCTTCAGAAATGCGGACGACGGTCCGTGAACTGACAGGCATCCCGACCTGCGTGGGCATTGCGCCGACAAAAACGCTGGCCAAGCTGGCCAATTTCGCTGCGAAAAAGAACCCGGTGTTCGGCGGGGTCTGCGATTTTACCGATCAACGATCGGCCACCTGGTGCATGGAGAGGATAGCGGTCGGCGAAGTTTGGGGCGTCGGTGGTGCAACCGAGGCCAAACTGCTGAACATCGGTATCAGGACTGTCGCCCAGCTTCGTGACATGCCGATTCCCCTTGCCAGAAAGTTGGGCACGGTGGTGCTCGAGCGCATTGTCGCCGAGCTGCAGGGCGTTCGTTGTCTCGAGATGGAAGACGTCGCGCCCCAGCGAAAGGGGATGGCCGTCACCCGTTCTGCAGGGGAGCCGATGCGAGATTTCGACACCGTGATGCAGGCTATGACGGCACATGCGTCGCGGGCGGCGCAGAAGCTGAGACAGCACGGGCTGGTCGCGGGCCAGATCACCGGCTTCTTCCACACGAGCCCATTTTCGAGATCCGCTCCGCAGCATTCGGCATCGAGAACGATGCACCTGAAGCCGATGACGAACAACACTTTCGACCTCGTCCAGGCCGCCGGCCTCTGTATCCAGCGAGGTTGGAAGGGTGATCGATGCGGAAATGGCTACGCTTACACCAAGGCGGGCGTCATTCTGGACGACCTGATCAAGGAAGACGAAGCCCCGCAGCCGCTGTTCGAATTCCAGCAGCCAAGGGATGCCAAGCTCATGGCTGCACTCGATGCGGTCAATGATCGCTTCGGCAAGAAGAAGCTTGTCGTCGGCTCTGAGGGTTTCCAGCGGGCGTTCGAAACGAAGGCCGAGATGCGGTCGCCCCGATACACAACGAGGCTCGCAGAGGTGCCCGTGCTAATGGTTTGAAGGTAGCAGAGTGACAACGACCTGATCAGGATTCGGTATGAAGAAGGTCCGGCCCTGCAACTTGGTTCATAGAGACAGGCTATTCAAGGGCGTTCCGCCGCCAGCAGGGCAGCGATACGGTGTCCAAGCTTCCCCTCGATCTCATAGCTTAGTGTCGCCTTGCAAATTCTGTGGGCGTCAGCGTTCGCCTCGCAGAGTTCCACACGGCCAGTACATGAGATCGACGAGGATCGATCTGATCAACGCACCGCGACGGACATTGGCCGCTGCCCACTCGTCGACGCCGAAGCACCATTGGATGAGCATCGGGTTCGTTTGGGTCCGCTCACTGATAGTGCGTTCCACGTCGGCGATGCCTCTATCGCAGGCATCATCCTCGCAGTAGCCCTTTTTCCGAGCGATATCCGCTATAGCACTTTTGCCGTTCGATACAGTCCAGTCCCACGCCCCGAGTAAAAAAGCCAGGGTGACCGTCGTCCAGGCAATGGTTTTGAAATATTTCAACATCCCCCTCCCAAGTGCTTGCTGGACTCAGTACTGCGGTCTGACATGCGGTAAGGCTTGCGATGCCGTTGAAACGGACGCGCTGGTCGTGGATTTCGATGGTGTCCCCGTCGATGACGGAAGCGCGGCCGAGTATGGGCTCGGCACAAACGACGCTGCCCGCGAGCCGGACGCTCGCGATCACGATTAGAGCGCTCCCGGAGCGTAGCCATTTAGTGGCAGTGAACCGTACCAGTCTTCTTGTCCATGTGACAGCACTGACCCGGAGGCGAGTCCTTTCGGCAGCCGCCGCCATGGGCGAAAGCGGAAGATGTGAACGCCACGCTGGCAAGCAGAACTAGAATAGCTTTCATTGATCCCCCAGAGCTGAAAACGTTGGCAGGTAACCAGAAGTGGCGCTGACCGACAAGCAGCGGCCAGAGGCTATACGATCGGCCCCGGACCTAGACGGCGGGCTTGTAGCGCCAGACCACCCGCGGATCCAATATTTTGCTCAACCACAGTTCTTAGCCATTGTAGCCTTCCGGACGGCCTCCTGCTCCCCCTTTAGTCTAGCAATCTCGGGAGCAATGTTGTCACCGGAAAGCGAAGAAACTGGGAGTCCTATGAGAATGACGCCGACAACATCGTTGGTTCGTGCGTTTTCCTGCTGCTTGGCCGCAACAGTGTAGGCGGCCGACAAGCGCGTTGCCTCTGCCTTAAGGTTCTCGCACGACCAGGATCGATAGCCAACGTCACTAATGTAGGATGCCGAGATACTGTCAGGTGCTTTCGCGCAACCGCAAAGCAAAGCAGCCACCGATAAGACGGCTGATAGTTGAAATTTCATGGTTCCCCTCCCAAACCCCAGCCCATCAAAGCAAAGGCGGGAGGACGAGTCGAGTCAGCGACGAGAAGCTAGGGCGCGGTCGAATTTCTCAAGGCCGCCGATCGAAATCAGAGGCAAGCGGTGAGGGCGCTCCGTGTGGCCAACGCGGCGCTTGAAGAGGAGCTGGCTCTGGCGGTGCAGGCGGTTAGCTTTGGGTATTTCCGCGTGTTGTCACGGGCGTAGATCAACAACTTCATGCCGTTCGCGCACATCGGACTTGTCGCCAGATCGGGGGCACCGAAGCTTCCATTAATCAGAACGTCCGGGCTGATCCTCGACGGTCTCATCATCAGCGGATATGGTCCATTGTTGCTGCGGCGCACGCCATGTCATTTGGCCAAACGGCGTAAGCGGCGAATGGACTGACGATGATCGAGAAGGTGCCGCCGCAACCGTTAGCGGCGGCGAAGACATCATGCCGACGGAGATCGTCTCCAGCCTTATGCGAGGCCATCAGATGCAGCAGAAAACGGCGACGATATCATCGGCGAAAATCGCCACCGTCGTGGGAGACGATGGCGCGGCCATCCAGCAATTGTTCGGATCCGTCGTCGCCAAATGGCGTGTCGCAGGCATCAAGGCCGTCGGCGTCATCAGTGAGGCTCATGGTCTGCCTGATCGCGGGTGTTCTGCGTGACATCGTTTCCGGCGACCTCTACCCCATTTTTCTGGAGACGTCGCCGGAGGGAACATCGTGCCATCTCGATGCGGTGGGTGTCGAAAATGCTTGCGCGTCGCTCCTCGACCAGGTGGCTTCGAGTGATGTCGTCGTGCTCAGCAAATTCGGCAAGCTGGAAGCCACGGGAGAAGGATTGGCTCCAGCGTTCCAGGCCGCCTTTGCCGCAGGCAAACCCGTTCTCACCACCGTGTCGGCAAAGCACCGCGATGCCTGGCGCGCGCTTGCACCCCGGACAACGTTCCTGTCCGCCAACGACGCGACGATCATGATGTGGTGGCAATCCTTGCGGACCACATGAAAGAAAGCCGTCCATGCCAAATGAACAACGATCCCGACGCCTGGCCGTCCTCATCGATGCCGACAATGCCTCGGCAAAGATCGCCGATGGGCTGTTCGAGGAGATCGCCAAGATCGGCGAAGCCAGCGTAAGGCGCATCTATGGAGATTTCTCCAGCGCCCGCTCGAAGAGCTGGGCGGATATTTTGTCGAAACACGCCATCATTCCGCAACAGCAGTTCGCCTACACGACGGGCAAGAACGCCGCCGACATTACCTTGGTAATCGATGCAATGGACCTGCTGCATAGCGGTCGGTTCGACGGGTTTTGCCTCGTCTCGTCCGACAGCGACTTCACCCGGCTCGCAGCCCGTATTCGCGAACAGGGCGTTGATGTGTATGGCTTCGGCGAGCAAAAGACCCCGGAGAGTTTCCGGCAGGCATGCCGTCGCTTCGTTTATACGGAGAACCTGCTGCCCACCGCTTCCGCAAACGCGAATGATGCGGCTCAGCCCAGCCCACCTCTCCAGCCACCGAGCGCAGCGGCAGCTATCATCAAACGAGTCATTGCTCAGATGGAGAGCGAAGACGGATGGGTACCGCTCGGCGCGGTAGGCAATCAGCTTGCCAACCTCGTCTCTGATTTCGATCCGCGCACCTTCGGCTCACGCAAATTGAGTGACCTCGTGCGAAAGACGAACGAGTTCGAAATCGACCATCCCGAAGGGGGGGCAATGCGCATCCGGGTGAAGCCGACACCATCCGGGCGATCACGGTCCAAGGCACTGCCGCCGTCCTGATCCTCGCGGATTTCGTCGTCACGGACGGCTCGGTTTCTTGGCGCAGATACTCTTCGGGGCATAGCAGAGGCAGGGAAGCGATTTGCGAAACGAAGAACTCCACGTTTCTCCTGATACACGCCCTGTCAGCCCGTCGGCTGAACGCAACAAGGGCTCTATCGCCGACATCCTGAAACGCGTGCTGCCCGATCATGGCACCGTGCTCGAGGTCGGCAGCGGAACAGGGCAGCATGTCGTTCATTTTGCCCGTGAGATGCCGGGCCTCATATGGCAGCCCAGTGAACGCGACGAGTCGTCCCTCCAATGGATTAGGCAGTGGATGGCGGTGGAGACGCTGCCGAATATTCGATCTCCGCTACGCCTCGACGTGACGGAGCTGCCATGGCAGGCAGGGGCCGCGCAGGCCGTAGTTTGCCTCAACATGATTCACATCGCGCCGTGGTCTGCCGCTGAGGGGCTTATTTTGGGGGCGGAAACCATTCTTGGCCAAGGTGGCGTCCTTTTTCTTTACGGCCCATATCGGCAGAGCGGTGTGGCGACGTCACCGAGCAACGAAGCGTTCGACAGGCAGTTGCGTTCGTGCAACCCGGAATGGGGCTTGCGCAATGTGGAGGATGTCGCCCGCTGCGCTATTTTGCATGGCTTCGGTGCTCCAGATATCCACGAGATGCCTGCGAACAATCTATCGGTCATATTCCGAAAGCGATGATGGCGAATAAAAGCCTGCCTGTTCTTCAACCGATACCTGCTGCGTTCGTCAAACCGCCCTTTGAAAGCAGAGACCCATGCCACAAACCGACAAAACCAATCGCCAGCTGATATTGGCCCAACGTCCGAAGGGCGAGCCTGACGCAAATACGCTGAGGTTGGTCGAGAGCCCCATTCCCGTGCCTTCTGCAGGACAGATGCTGTTGCGCACCGAATACCTCTCGCTTGATCCCTACATGCGGGGTCGGATGAGCGATGCGCCGTCTTACGCCGCCCCCGTCGAAATCGGCGGTGTGATGGTTGGTGGTACGGTCGCCCGCGTTGTTACCTCGCATGTCGAGCGCTTTGCGCCAGGCGATTGGGTACTCAGCTTCAATGGCTGGCAAGACTATGCTCTTTCGGATGGCAAGGGGGTGACCAACCTGGGCCAGTCGCCTGAACACCCCTCCTGGGCGCTTGGCATCCTGGGCATGCCTGGCTTCACGGCCTGGGCAGGCCTGAAGCAGATCGGTGCGCCCAAGCCTGGTGAGACAATTGCCGTGGCCGCGGCAACCGGCCCGGTCGGCGCGACAGTTGGGCAGATCGGCAAGCTCTTGGATTGTCGTGTAATCGGCATTGCGGGCGGGCCCGACAAATGTGCCTATGCCGTGAACGAGTTGGGGTTTGATGCCTGCATCGACCACAAGGCCCCCGATTTTGCAGAGCAACTCGCCGAGGCCAGCCCCAACGGCATCGACATCTATTTCGAGAATGTCGGCGGCAAGGTGCTGGACGCGGTGCTTCCGCTTCTGAATTCATATGCGCGCGTGCCTGTGTGCGGGCTGGTTTCGCAATACAACGCAACCGAACTACCCGCGGGACCGGACCGGATGAACTGGCTGATGGGCCAAATCCTGCGCAAGAAAATCAGGATCCAGGGCTTCATCATCTTTGACACATTCGGCCATCTTTACCCTGAGTTCGCCGAAGAAATGGGCGGCTGGGTCGCAAGCGGCAAGATCAAATATCGCGAAGAGATCATCGATGGTCTGGAAAACGCACCGGAAGCTTTCATCGGTCTTCTCAAAGGCGAAAACTTCGGCAAGCGCGTCATCCGCGTCGGTCGGCACTGAAGAAAACGCATCAAAATCCTGGTAATGTCGGCCTCTAATGACCCGCTGCGTGATGCGGCGAGGATGACAGGTGTCTGGCGAAAGCAATTTACGCTCTCTGATGTCGCCAGAAGTGGGGCGGCCAATCGCGGTTCGATGCCGACTTCCGGTCGCGAGTTCTACAATGACCCCAACGGGGCCGAGAAGGGATCATGTTGTTGAGAAGCGGCCGTTCCGTCGTCGCCCTCAGAGCAACAGGGTCAGGGCGGAGATGGCGGAGCCGACGGTCATGACCATCGCCGCGCCGAAACGGTCCATCCACCTGCCGACGAACGGAGCCGAATGGCCGCCGACCTAGAGCCTTTCAGGTTTTGACGGAAGCGTATTCGGCGTTTTCCAAGTACTTGCTGCATTCGGCCGATTCGATTGAGGATAAGTGAGCCGAAAGGCACAAGGGTTTACAATAAGCGAGGCCATGCAGGAAGCTGCGGACTCCATAAACGCGAGCCCGCTTGGAAAGATATCGGTTTCCGCGCCTAAGAGCCGAACAGCCCCCGTAGAGCCGCGCACGCTGAAGCAGGCTGTCGGGTCTGTACTTGGCGCAACGGTCCATTCAGGGTCGCAGAAACCCGATCCCGGTCCCGTTTCTAGGCCAAAGAAGAAGCTTCATTCCTCAGCACCTGGCTCCGGTGGGTCCGGAGGAAGCGCCAATGAATATGAACGAGCGAGGGAACGTGGCAGTGATTACATCCTCGCGCTCGTTTCAGGGCTTGAAACCGGACAGAAAGATGAAGTCCGACTGATATCGCATCCGGCAAACTGCGCTACCGTGCGACCGTCCAACGGCGTGAGACTGGTTGGCCTGCTTGATGCTCCCGCCGTAGTTATTCACTTTCAGGCTGTGGAAGGATCAGAAGATGGTCAGACTGATCCGCGTGGCTAACTGTCCTTCCGCCACCGGCATAGTGCCATCTGAGCAGAGGTCTGTTACGGGATTACGATCAGGGGCGTTGGATTCCGATCGGACACCACAAGGACCACTTCCGATGTTGCCCGGCTTAGGGCGACATAAAGCAGATTTCGCCTTGTTTGCCGTTCCGTAAACTCAACGCCATCAAGCGCGAACAGGCTCACTCTGTGCGCTTCAAGGCCCTTCGCCTTGTGTATCGTGCTCAGGGATTTTGCTGGTGGCGATGGGTAGGCTCTTGCACGACGCTGAGAGAGTTCCAGAAGGCCTGCCGCAGGATCATCGAATTCGCCAAGACGGATAAGGTCTGCCAGTTGTGAGGGATAGTCTATTTGCAGATCGGTGAAGCCTTTTGAGCGATTGCGGATCAGATCCCGCAGATACGCTGCCGCAGCGGAGCATCCTTTACAGTCTGGTGAGTTGCGTAACAGCAGCGCCATGGATTTGAGATGGGGCGGAATATCGCCTCGTGGGCTAGCTGTAGGGTTTTGAACTTCCGCAGCAAGCCTATTGGCGTACGCGCTGTTGGAAAATCGTGAAATCACGGTCTGAACAAAGTCAACTAACGCCTGCGTAACGGTGACAGCTGTAGCAGAATCAGACGTCGCGCTTACGACGAGCCTGTCAAGCTCGTCGCGCCCCAGACCTTCCCAGATAGCAATCCGCCGCCTGAAAGATCGACGAAGGGCATCCACGATGTCGGCTGCCTTCGCCAGGAAGAAAGCAGGCTGCGGCGCGTCGACTAAGCCATCAATCTGGGTCCAATTCTGTGGAGCAAGCTGATATGGCTGACCACGCACAGCATCATTTTCCGCGCGGATGATCCGCAAGCCCCTTGGCAGCGGATCTGGCAGAGTTACGGGCCGCCCATTTTTCAGGTCGTCTCTTGCCTGAAGAATCCAGTCCCCCAGTGCGGGATTTGTTTTTGCCCAGCGGTGCGGCGTTTCAAGTTCGCCGAAATTTGCGCCTGCAAGTGTTTTCAGGTCGTCCCAGCGTTTACGGACTTCTGCTTCCACGGCATCCTGCGTTCGCCCGCCAGGGATACACTGCATCGGATCGCCGAATATCCGCAGAGCAGCCCCGCTGTTTCCAAGGCAGTGAACGATCCTGTCCTGATGGATGCTGGCGTCCTGATGTTCGTCACAGATGACTACCGGGTAGTTCATGGCAATCCAGAGACAGATGGACGGATTTGCATCAAGGAAATCTGCTACCTTTTCGGCGAGTTTTTCGTGCGAATTCTCCCGTATCCATTGAGAAACATCCGAAGGAAGCGACAGCGCAAGGTGGTAGGCGGTCGCGACCTGATGGATCAGGGAATCCAGCGTCCGGATGTTGACGCTGCGACGACAGTCCCGTGTGGCCTTGGCCACTACCGAACAGGCCGCATGGGTATGGGTGAGGATAAGGACCTTACCCTGCTTCAGATGACGCCCTGCATAAGCGGCATACTGCGCCGCCTGGTAGGTCTTGCCGCATCCGGCTGGGGCCTCGATGACGACAAGGGCTGCATCTGATCGAAGGAGTGCGGCAACTTCTTCATCGGTCATGGCAGATCAATGACGGAAAGCTCAGGCTTGCCGGAGGCTCGCAGGACCGCATTGACGAAGGGGCGAAGGGTCGGCTCGACAGCAGACCAGGTGTTGGTCGCTTTCAGATGTTGTAGGAGCTCCCTGCCACCACTTCCATCAGCCTTTTTGAACCAGGTGCGGGCATGTTTTTTCCATTCCTTCGCAATGGCTTTGTCATCGGTCCCGTCACAGTTTCCAGTCGCAGCCTCGATAATGATCTGCTTCAGACCTACACCCTTGGCGGTCGCAGTCGCAGTTAAAGTCGCGAAGGATTTATCCGTGGCCCCAAGTCGATCCTGAACGCTTTTCAGACGGTAAGGCTCCGGGTCGCCGTCAGCATCCCTGAACAGGTTTTCAAGGTAGTCATCCGGCATTAGTGCGAGGATATATTCTTCGGTGCAGCCTGAAGCCCAGCGAAACAGGCAATCATTCATTTTCGTTTTCAGATCAGTCCAGGTCTGGCCGCTATCACCTTCATCATCCGCGAAGGCAGCCACTTTCAGCCCTGCGCCCACCAGTTGCTTGAGAAGATTGCGGAGCTGCTGATTGCCCTGTGCCAGACAGACGCGCGTTCCTGCATCCAGTGGATTTCCTGCGAACGCGATGCGCAGAAGTTCCTGCACAAGTCCCTGCTCGGTCTCGCCTTCGGTGAGCACCGGAAGTCTGGCAAGAAACGTTTCCGGATCACGTTCCTGCTGGCTTTTGATTTTGTCCCTGTCTAGCCTGCCAATATGGCCTTCGAGGTCCAGGAACCAGAGCTGCGCTTTCAGGGCAGCGGCGATAGCCACCGGGCTATGGGTGGTTACGAAGGCCTGCATCGGTGATTTTTCCAGCGACGAGATGAACTGCCTGAGGCGGTAAGGCTCAAGTCCGCGTTCGATTTCATCAATCGTTATGAGGCTGGCCTCGTCCTTCTGGGCGGCAGCAACGTGCATTGCCACCATGCGGCGTGTGCCCGTGCCCCAGCTGGTAAGGGGCAGGGAAACCGCCCTGCGTTTTGCAAAGAGTCCCACAAGGGAACCAATGGTGACACCCTGACTGCCGGTCAGACCGATGGAGAGGTCCGAAGGAAGTGCGGCCTCGTCAAGATTCTGGTCAAGCGTCTTGAGGGCAGCTTTACCTTCAGCCCCCACCTGGTCATGCAGGGAAATTTTGGCGATTTCACTGGATATCCTTGCCCGCAGACTGTCGTCCGATATCAGCCGGTCGAGCGCAGATCCAAAGACCAGCCGCAGGTCACGGTCACTTTTGTCTTCTGCCCCAAGACGGACCAGACCGATCTGTCTTCGCAGTGAAACAGGGAACGACTCTCTGGTGCCGTCCGGCTGAATGATTTCCCATGCAAGGTCAAAGTCGGGTGTCGCAGTAACAGACACCCTGAAAAAATGCTCTGTCACGGGGTCCGACTGATCGTCCGCGTCTGGCTGGACAGCGTCTTCACCATCCCACTTCCATGGCCAGTAAATTTTGCCGCCTGCTGAAAAGACGGCACCATCGGAAACACTGACGACGGCTTCGATCTCAAAGCCCCTGTCGTAGTCCCTGTCATGAAAGTCGGACTCGACCAGTGCATTCGAGTTTGAGGGGCTGAACAGCAGTCCAATCGCTTCAAGTATGGTTGTCTTGCCGCAGTCGCCACCGCCCAGAATGACATTCATTCCAGGGTCGGGATTCCATTTCAGGTCTTCGAGTCCACGAAACCGCATTATCAGAAGACGTCTGATGCAGATTTTGCCAGCCAATGATCTTTCCCCCGCAAAACAATTAGCATTAACGCGAGAATTACAATAGCTATGAGGCGATATCCTCGATCAGGTGGGTGGCGGCACACAGAATGGCCCGAGCACTTCATCGCCTATCCGCCCCCCTTACCCACGATAGACCACGCTTTTGCCCTCACTCGGCTGGAGACCGACCGTCTCCATCCCACGCAGATTGGCCAACTTAACGATCACAGACCCAATGTCGGCTTTCAGACAATGGCCAGGGCGCTCTGCGCCAACTCCCGCCGCTTCCCACGCCCAGCAGGATAAAACCAACGCCGGAACGAACTCAAAACTGGATAAATTCTGGGGGCAACGTCACCCGGAACCGATGAACGCTGCCACACCTGACTCGCATAAGGATCCCCGAGGGAGCCTTAAGTCGCAAATGTTATCAAATCCGAGGGTAAATTCAGGATTGTTTTCATTTCCAACCGCGTCGGGATTCTTAAGTGGCGTGGGTCGCTAACGCTGACCACGCGCTGGCACAGGATTGTCTGCGATGCAGTTTCTGACCTCCTGGATGGCTGCTTCCAGCGTCTCGCCCTCCAACGTCTCCTCCTCCAGAAGGCGGTCCGCCAGATACTCGATTGCCCTTCGCTGCCAGAGGACGAGGATGCGTGCGTGCTCGGAAGCACGTTTGACACGCCGATGGACTGGCTCTGCGAGCGTCGGGTTGAGGGCCAGCACTGCATGCGGGTCGTCAACCTTGCGATACAGCAGGGGGTGCTCGGCCCCGAAACCGAGTGTCATCTCCAGGTCGCAGGCCAGGCGGGTGGCTTGCGCGAGGTCACTGTCGTAGGCTCCTCCCGCGGCCGTGGATGTAACCCCGCATAACTCTTCCTCGGCCGCGCGCCCGGCGAGCTTGATGATGAGCAAACAGGTAAGCGCTTCCTCAGTTAGGACATCTTGGAAGTCTTCGAGGGACCCGGCTACGTATGCAGCTCCGTTCGCGCCATTGATGGTGAGCAGATTGATCGATCCCACGTCCAAATGGATCTGCGCGACCGCGTGCCCTGCCTCGTGATGGGCAAGAAGAAACTTTAGGTCATCCGACTTTGGTGGCTTTCGCTGCAGCAACGCCTCATCGATGTCGGCCATGGTGATGTTCCGCTTCTCGCGACGCGCTGTTCGGCGCGCCTCGTTGACGAGCGAGGCGATCTCGGCCCCGCTCATGCCCGTCGTCTGGCGCGCGAGTTTGCGCAGGACCTGGTCTGTGATGCTTGATGTCCTGTCAGTCGGGTCGATTGCCATGATTATTGTCTCTCTTCGCGTCTCGCTGGTCTGTCTTGCTGCGCCGCTCGGCCGCGCCTTTGGTCAAGGGCTCTCACTCGGCAGCCCTGGCGCGCTGGTCACCACGGCGTCGAGATCGTCACCGAGATGATGGCGAAGGATGCCCGTCAGCGCGGCGGTGTCGGGCAGACCGACCTCGATGTGAGGCATCAACCGTCCGGCTCGCAGGAGCGCTGGATCGATGTGCGCGGGTCGGTTGGTCGCCCCGACCACAATGACGCCGTTCAGGCTTGTGACGCCATCAAGGATCTCCAGGAGTGTGTTGACGAGCGCATTCCAATAATCTGCATGGTCCCGGCTGGGGTCTAGCCGGGCTCCGATGCCGTCGATTTCGTCAATGAACAGGATGGCGGGACCGGATGATTGGGCTTCCTCGAAGGCCTTGTTCATGCGGCTGATGACATCGCCGAGATGACCCGGCCGCAGCCACGTGCTCACCGACGTGCAAAACAACGGCAGTTGCAGCGAGTTGCACAGCGCGCGGGCAAAGAAGGTCTTCCCCGTTCCCGGCGGCCCCGACAGCAGGATCTTTGAGGGCAGCTCGTTCCAACTCAGGTCTTCGGCCCGCCAGTCTTCCAGATCGCTTTTCAGGTTCGTCGCCCAGACGGCGGCGTCTCCGTATCCTGATAGGGTCTCTATGCTCGGGACGCGGCTGTGCTGAGTCGGCTCGGTCATCGGTTCTGGCATGAACTTTTCGCTGCCAGAGCCAACAGCTTCGCCGCGCTTGTCTTTCTTCCCGGACGCGGTCCGCCGATCGGCGGACCCGGATTGCGCGTGATCGTTCTGCTTGTCCGCGGCGAGCTCCTTCAGCAGCGTTGCCGCCCGGCGCGGGGTGTTTCCCGGTCGCATGGCCACGGCCACGTCAACCAGGTCGAGGCCTGAGCAGTCGACCGCGGCCAGCGCGTCATCGGGCAGATCGCCGAGGATAGCCGTGATCGTGTCGCGCAGCAGCTCGGGCGTGAGCGGACCGCAGTTCAGGCGCAAGTCGGCGGCGATGACGAATTTGGGCGGCAACACACCGGCGGACTCGCCGACACACAGGATTGGGCGGTTGCGAACCGCCGCCTTCATCGTCCAGGAGTCGAGATGGGCAGGCGCACAGTCGTTTCCCTGGAAGCAGGTGATGCGCCGCTGGTTCTTGCCGTTGAGGTTTGCTTTCAATTCGCCGCGATCAAAGGATTCGTAGCCGTTCGAGCGCACCACCGCGCCAGTCAGAATGAAGCCGCGGTCGAGCAATGCGACGAACTGCTCCTCAAAGCCCTTGACCGGACACGTGATCGAGATGATCGGGCGCGGTCGCCTGAGAATGGCGAGCACATCGGCCAAAGCCGCGTTTTCGCGTGCGACCGCCTTGGCAACCAGCAGCAGGGTGACCAGCTCAGCTGCGTCTGGTGGGGCGGCGCACTGCCGGACCAGCCGCAACAGATCCGCCCGCGACATCAATTGCGGGACAATACCGAGGTGGGTTTGTGGCTTTTCGCTTGTTTGTTTTTTGCTGATTGCAGACTTGCCACCGGAGAATTTCGTCAGCGGATATCTGTCCTCCTGAATGAGGTATTCGCCATCCTCGACGACAAAATTGCCGGTCCGGTTAGCGCTATTTTTGGCTGGGTTCCCAAGAACGCGCCGAATTTCAGGTTCTGTCTTTCCTGCGGCCGCCGGACCGGGCTGAAACACGGCACCTGACAAACCATCATGCGAAAACGTGCTCGAAACCAGCATTTCGCGATCGAGTGCTGCGATAACTGCTTCCCCGGTTTTCGCGTGCCACAGCCGTTTGAGAGAATGCGAATAAAGCCGTTTATACACGGCATGGCCATTATCGGCGCTGGTCATCAGAAACACTGCGTATTTCTTGGTCACGCGGTGCGAGCCGATACCAACGAGAAAGCGTCCGCGCCCAGCCAAGCTGCGGTGAAAATGCGATTATTTCGGACGTGGTAATTTCACGTCGAGCACCAGGTATCTTGGGGTGGCCTGTCACCAGCCCTTCGAGACAAGGCACCGTCCGCACACCCAGACGCCATTCTTCGAGAATTGGCGCTCCCGGGTTTTCGTGAATATTCGGCCATTTTCCTCGGGCCAGCTTTTCGAGATCGTCCACCAAATATTGGAAGCGCAGCAATTTCCGAAGGTTATCGTCGGAGGCGATTTCGATATTCGGGCCAAATCGGAGCATCATTTCAGACCTGTCGGATTAGTTGAGCAGCGGAGGCCATGAGGGAATCGGTCGCCTCGGCTTTCCAAATCGTGGCGCAGAGCGAAGGAGCCGCGATAAGTCGTGCAGCCAACTCCGCGATTTCCGAAGCCTGATTATCAGGGTCAAAAATTCCGTATCGAATCACTTTCGAATCCTTTGCAGCCGTGACCAGGGATTGCCGGGGGGGCCAGTGCAGGACCCCAATTCTACGATTCTTAGCATTATGTCCAATAATTTTAGCGTAATGCTAAAAAATATCGACGGGATAGCAAATCCTTGACTTTGCCCAAGGACCGCCGGTTTCCTGAAAAAATGTCGGCCATCTACACGAGAGAATTGCTGCGCGCCGCTCGGATTGCGCTGAAAATGAGCCACGAGGAACTGGCCGCTCGTTCACGCGTGAGCAGACCCACTCTGACAAAAATTGAACTTACCGCGGAGAACGTCGGGACCCGCTCAATTGAGAAAGTCCAAGGGGCATTAGAGGATGCTGGGATAACGTTCTTGCCCCCTGAACAGGGTCTTGGCCCAGGGTTTAGAATTCCAGAAAGGCCTGGGGTTCAGCAGCCCGCTGCCAGGAAATGACGTAAATCGAAACGTTGGCTGTACGTTCTATCGGCCACTTTGCAAAAATACTGCAACTGCACGAGAAACGCGCTGGCTCATGCTGGAATGAGCGGGACGTGTGGTCTCGCCGTTGCACAGGGCGCGCCAGAGGCCGCAGCGTTCGTCGGGAGCCCGAGGTGACTTGTGGGGGCGGCTCTACACCAAGCGGCGACCCGTCCTCGTTTGCACCATCATCGCCGTCCCCGGCTGTACCGTTCTTTCATCATCCAAAAGATACGCCTGCTGCAGAAGTCCTGGTGGGCGAATGGAGGAGGAGCCTTGTCCGACAGAGGGGCGTCAATGCCCCTCTGCTATCTGGTGATTTTGAATTGCGTCGCCAGTGAGACTGACCACGGCGACAATATTTTCGCCTTTTTGCGGTGTGTTTCCCGTTTATTGTGAGAATGTGCACGGGCAGGTGGGTTACACGTCCAGGTTTGCCACCGACAGCGCGTTGTCCTGGATGAACTCGCGGCGTGGCTCCACCTCGTCGCCCATCAGCCGTGCGAACAGGGCGTCGGCGTCGGTCGCGTCGGAGATCTTGACCTGCAGCAGCGAGCGCACGTTCGGGTCCAGCGTGGTCTCCCAAAGCTGCTCGGCGTTCATCTCGCCAAGGCCCTTGTAGCGCTGCATGGTCAGGCCCTTGCGGCCGGTGGCGAAGATGGTGTCGAGCAGCGCCATCGGCCCCGAGATCGCCTCGGAAGTCTCCTTGCGGCGCAGCACCGGCACGGTGCCGTAGACCTCTCCGAGGCGGCCGGCAAAGCGGTCGAGCGCGCGCGCGTCGGCCGAATGCAGCAGCCCCATGTCGAGAAAGGCGGATTCCTTCACGCCGCGCACGGTACGCTCGAGGATGTAGCCGCCGGGGCCCTCGTTAGAGGTCGCGGTGCGGCCATGCCAGCCGCGCTCGGTGTCTTCCGCGATGGCGTCCAGAAGAGTGGCGATGGTCTCGGCCATTTCGTTTGCCCGGCCGAGATCGTCGAGGATGGCCGGATCGAGCGCGCCGGCGATCGCCGCCTGTTCCACGATGCTGCGCGAATAGCGCGTGTGCAAGCCATTGAGCAGCCCGCGCACGGCAAGCGCATCGTCCACCACGGCGCGCAGGTCCTGGCCGGCGCGCACTTCGCCGGAGCCGAGCGTCAGCGAAGCCTCCTCAAGCCCGGTGCCGATGAGGAATTCCTCCAAGGCGGTCTCGTTCTTGAGATATTGCGAGCTCTTGCCACGCGAGACCTTATAGAGCGGCGGCTGCGCGATATAGAGGTGGCCGCGCTCGATCAGCTCCGGCATCTGCCTGAAGAAGAAGGTGAGCAGCAGCGTGCGGATGTGGGCGCCGTCGACGTCGGCGTCGGTCATGATGATGATCTTGTGGTAGCGCAGCTTGTCGGCGTTGAACTCGTCCTTGCCGATGGAGGTGCCCAGCGCCGTGATCAGCGTGCCGATCATGTCGGACGACAGCATGCGGTCGAAGCGGGCGCGCTCCACATTGAGGATCTTGCCGCGCAGCGGCAGGATCGCCTGGTTCTGGCGCGAGCGCCCGCCCTTGGCCGAGCCGCCTGCCGAGTCACCTTCGACGATGAAGAGTTCGGACTTGGCCGGGTCGCGCTCCTGGCAGTCGGCGAGCTTGCCGGGCAGCGAGGTGATGTCGAGCACGCCCTTGCGACGCGTCAGCTCGCGCGCCTTGCGGGCGGCCTCGCGCGCGGCGGCAGCTTCAACCACCTTGGCGATGAGGATCTTCGCTTCCGAAGGATGCTCCTCGAACCAGGTGCCGAGCGCCTCGTTGACCAGGCTTTCGACCACCGGCCGCACCTCGGAGGAAACCAGCTTGTCCTTGGTCTGCGAGGAGAATTTCGGGTCCGGCACCTTGACCGAAAGCACCGCCGTCAGGCCCTCACGGCTGTCATCGCCCGTGATCGAGACCTTTTCCTTCTTGGAGATGCCGGAGGTCTCGGCATAGCTGGTCACCTGGCGGGTCAGCGCGCCGCGGAAGCCGGCCAGATGGGTGCCGCCGTCGCGCTGCGGGATGTTGTTGGTGAAGCACAGCACGTTCTCGTGATAGCTGTCGTTCCACCACATGGCCACTTCCACCGTGATGCCGTCGCGCTCGGCGCGGATGGCGATGGGCGAGGGGATCAGCGGCTTCTTGGCGCGGTCGAGATACTTCACGAAGGCTTCGAGCCCGCCCTGGTAGAGCAGTTCCTGGCTCTTCACATCGGCGTGTCGCTTGTCGGTCAGCATGATGCGGACGCCGGAGTTCAGGAAGGCGAGCTCGCGCAGCCGGTGTTCCAGCGTCGAAAAGTCGAACTGGACCATGGTGAAGGTTTCGGGCGAGGGCAGGAACGACACTTCCGTTCCGGTTTCAGTGCCCGCATCGCCGGTAACGGCCAGCGGCGCATCGGCCACGCCATGAGTGAACTTCATCTCGTGGATCTTGCCACCGCGGCGGATCTTCAGCTTCAGCCAGATCGACAGCGCGTTGACCACCGACACGCCGACGCCGTGCAGGCCGCCCGAGACCTTGTAGGAGTTCTGGTCGAACTTACCGCCGGCGTGCAGCTGCGTCATGATGACTTCCGCCGCCGAGACGCCTTCGGAAGGGTGCAGGTCGGTCGGAATGCCGCGGCCGTTGTCGGTCACCGTGCAGGACCCGTCGGGATTGAGCGTGACGGTGACGAGCGTGGCGTGGCCCGCCAGCGCCTCGTCGATGGCGTTGTCGACCACTTCATACACCATGTGGTGCAGGCCCGAGCCGTCGTCGGTGTCGCCAATATACATGCCGGGCCGCTTGCGCACCGCGTCCAGGCCCTTGAGGACCTTGATGGAATCGGCACCATATTCAGGCTGCGCACCGGCCTGGTTCTCGGTCGTATCGCTCATGAAGTGCTTTCGTCTCTCTGTCGCGGGACAGGTACGCGCGAAGCCCCTCGAATCGCGCACCCGATTATAATCAAGATATAGGGGTTCCCAGCCATTTTTCCAAGTTTTACAAGGATTTTGCGGGGGAAATTGGGCGCTTTACGGGATCGTTTCACCGGGCTTCACGCAGCCGTCGAACGTCGCGTTCGCTGCGCAGCAAGTCCGCCTTCGCGGCGATCACTTTTGCCAGCATCTCACTGGCGACGCGGAGGAGCGAATCAGACCCGGAGCGGGGCCGGGAATGAGGGCAACGCCTCGCAGCGCGCCGGGTCGGGCGCGGGCGCAGTGGCCGCCGCGGGCAGGGCCGCAAAGGCCGGATTTTGCTGCGGCCCAGCAGTCCGGGTAGGGAAATGCGGGCATGAGCCGGTTTCCCGCCATTCGCCCTGCCTGGGTGCAGACAGGGCGAATTCTTGCTGGTCACGCCTGCGGGTCAGGCGGCGGCCGCCGCCTGCTTGGCCGGGCGCAGCGCCTTCAGCGCGCCGGTCCAGCGGTCCAGCTCGTCCAGCATGGTCGTGGCGCTGGCGAGAATGAGGTCGTTCGGCTTGAACTCGCCATCGACCAGCAGTTGCGGATAGTTCGGCACCGGCACGCCTTCGGGAATTGGCACCACCTTCTGGACCATCAGCAGCGGCTTGGCCGATTCGACCGCGCGAAGACCGCCCGAAACGCCGCCGTAGCTCAGGAAGCCGGCCGGCTTGTAGCGCCACTCGGCCGACAGATAGGTGATGGCATTCACCAGCGGCGCCGGGATGAAGTAGTTGTATTCCGGCGTCACGAACACGAAGGCGTCGCCCTCGGCGATCGTCTGCGCCCAGCGCTTGGTGTGCTCGTTCTCGTACTGGCCGAGGCGCGGGTGCTTCGGCTCGTCGAACAGCGGTAGCTCGAACTCGGCGATGTCCACCAGCACCGGCTCGAACTTGCCGTGCTCGCGCGCGAAACCGGCAAACCATTTTGCGAAGACCGGGCCGACGCGGCCTGGCCGGGTGCTGCCGATGATGATGTGGAGCTTATGTGTCAAAGTCGTATTCCCTATGCAATCCAGTCACCAAAGGTGACTTAGGGAGGAAATGGGCCTATCCCGCCCGGAAGGCAAGCGAGCACCATCGGCCCTCGGCGGGAATTTGCCGGTGACGCTGCGTTCATCCTTTGCGGGACAGTCTTCGTTTCTGTGGACGCGCGGCCGCGCCCCGCCTACATAAGCCGGACGGAGGACACGATGGATACCGCGCCCGCTCCCTTCATTCCGCCCGCGCCAAAACCCCGCAGCACGCCGCCCTCGACGCTGCAGATGATCCGCATCGTCTACCGCAACCCGCTCGAACTGTGGGGCGAGCCTTCCTACAACGAGCCGTGGATTTCGGTGTCCGGCATCGGCGGGCCGCTGGTGATCGCCAACGATCCCGGGCTGATCCGCCACGTGCTGGTGGACAATGCGAAGAACTACAAGATGGCGGCGGTGCGCCAGAAGATCCTGCGGCCGATCCTGCGCGACGGGCTTCTGACCGCCGAGGGCGAGGTGTGGAGGCGCTCGCGCAAGGCCATGGCGCCGGTGTTCACGCCGCGCCACATCTTCGGCTTCGCGCAGCCCATGCTGAAGCGCACGCTGGAATTCGTCGAGCGCTACGAGGGCGAGACCGGCACGGTCGACATCGCCCGCGACATGACCACGCTGACCTACGAAATCCTCGCCGAAACGCTGTTTTCCGGCGAGATCGCCGGCGAGCCGGGGAGTTTCGGGCGCCAGGTCGACCATCTGTTCGAGACCATGGGCCGGGTCGATCCGCTCGACCTCTTGCGCGCGCCCGACTGGCTGCCGCGCATAACCCGCATTCGCGGCTGCAAGACCATGGCCTATTTCCGGAAAATCGTGTCCGACACGATGACCATGCGCAAGGAGAGGCTGGCGCGCGAGCCCGACACCGCGCCGCAGGATTTCCTGACGCTGCTGTTGCGCGCCGAGGGGCCGGACGGGCTGACGCGCGCCGAGATCGAGGACAACATCATCACCTTCATCGGCGCCGGGCACGAAACCACCGCACGCGCGCTCGGCTGGACACTCTATTGCCTGGCGGAGGCGCCGTGGGAACGCGCGCCGATCGAACAAGAAATCGATGCGGTGCTGGCGCGCCAGCCCGACCCGACCAAGTGGCTCGATGCCATGCCGCTGGCGCGTGCGGCCTTCGAGGAGGCGTTGCGGCTTTATCCGCCGGCACCCTCGATCAACCGCGAGCCGATCGAGCCCGAATATTACCGCGACCTCTATATTCCGCCCAAGGCGGCGGTGCTGGTGATGCCCTGGACGGTGCACCGCCACCGCAAGCTGTGGGACCAGCCGGATGCCTTCATGCCGTCGCGATTCCATCCCGGCAACCGCGAGAAGATCGACCGCTATCAGTATCTGCCGTTCGGCGCCGGTCCGCGTGTCTGCATCGGCGCCAGCTTTGCCATGCAGGAGGCGATCATCGCGCTTGCCATCCTGCTATCGCGCTTCCGCTTCGACACGGTGGCGGAGACGAAGCCATGGCCGGTGCAGAAGCTGACCACCCAGCCGCAGGGCGGCCTGCCGATGCGGGTGACGCGGCGAGGGTAGGGAAGCCAATCTCCAGCGTTGCATAAAGGGCGGCTGCATTGCGGCCGGCTGATCTCCCCCCTTGTGGGGGAGATGTCCGGCAGGACAGAGGGGGTGCGAAGGAACACGGCCTCTCTGCAGTTGCCGACGCTCAGGCGCGCAGGAAAGGCTCAACCGTACCCTTGAGCTTGATGGTGATCGGTTGGCCGAAGCGGTCCTTGGACTTGCCGGCAGGCACGCGGATCCAGCCCTCGCTGACGCAATATTCGCTGACATCCTCGCGCTCGCGTCCGTTGAACAGGATGCCGACGCCGCGTTCCAGCACTTCGTCGTTGAAGAAGGGGCTGCGCGGGTCGATGCTCAGCCGGTCGGGAAGGGTCATTGCTTTCTCCAGTAATCCTTGGCGCGATGCGGACGCGATTGCCCGCGTCGCAAGCTTTGCGAGGCCTGTTAAGGGCATCGGCCGTCAGCGTAAAGCCCCACGCTCAATTCCGCCCCTGGAATGCATTCTCCACATGCACCGGCCAGCGACGCGGAAGCACCGCCACCAGGTCGAAGCGCACGGAAAGCCGGCCGTAATCCGGCTGGCGCGACAGCCAGAGATCGGCCGCGCCCTCGATGCGGCGTTCCGAGCCGTAGGCCACTGCCTCCATGGCTTCGGCAAGGGTGGGGCGCACCTTCACCTCTACGATCAGCACGAGGTCGCCGCGCCGGGCGATGAGGTCGATCTCGCCGAGTTTTGTCCGGTAGCGCCGCGCCACGATGCGGTAGCCTTTCAGCATCAGCGCGAGTGCCGCAAGCCATTCGCCGCGGTGTCCGCGCCTATAGGCCTTGCGTCGCGCCAGCGTATCAGCCACCGCCACCTTCCTTGAGTTCGAGCAGGCGGCGATAGAGCGCGGGCTTTTGACCGCCGGTCATGCGCGCGGCCTCGGCCGCCGCCTTGGAGGCCGGCATCTCGGCCGCAAGCGAAAGCAGCAGGCGGTCGACGTCCTCGGCCTCGGTGGCCTTAGCAATCGGCGGCCCGACGCAGATGACGATCTCGCCCTTGGGCGTCGGCGCCTCGGCATAATGTGCGGCAAGTGCTGCCAGCGTGCCGGTTCGCATCTCCTCGAAGGTCTTGGTGAGTTCGCGGCCGATCGCGGCCGGCCGGTCGCCATAGACATCGGCCATGTCGACCAGCGTGTCGGCTAGCCGGCGCGGCGATTCGAAGAAGATCAGCGTTGCCGGCACGGCGGAAAGTTCGGACAGCCGGGTGCGCTTCTGGCCGTCCTTCACCGGCAGGAAGCCGGCAAACATGAAGGCGTCCGAAGGCAGGCCCGAGGCGGTCAGTGCCGCCAGCACGGCGGACGGGCCGGGGATCGGCACCACTCGGATGCCGCGTTCCAGCGCCTGTTCCACCAGCCGGTAGCCCGGGTCGGAGACGAGCGGCGTGCCGGCATCCGAGACAAGCGCCACGCTTCTGCCCGCCTCCAGCGCCTCGATCAGTCGTGGACCGGCCTCGGCCGCATTGTGCTCGTGATAGGGCGTCGGGCGCTGGCGGACGCCGTAACGGTCGAGCAGCACGCGGGTGACGCGCGTGTCCTCGCAGGCAAGCACGTCGGCCCCGGCCAGGGTTTCCAGCGCGCGCAAAGTTATGTCGCCGAGATTGCCGATGGGCGTGGCGACGAGATAGAGCGCTACCTCCAGCGGCCGGGCGGCGACTTCCGTCTGCCCGATCATAAAACTCTTCCTGCCGCTGTCCGTCGTCACGCTGCCTTCTCCTTGGTCGCCCTCTTTCGCATGGGCGGCCGTGCGTTGCAAAAGACGTTTCGCGCCGTTCCTGAAAATCGGGGCAGTCAGACACGGTAGGCGACCAGCACCGCACCGGCGGCAATCAGCGCGATGCCGAGCCAGTTGGCGCTGGTCAGCCGCTCGCCCAGAAAGACCACGCCGAACACCGCGACAAGAACCACGCTGAGCTTATCGATGGGAGCCACCTGCGCGGCCTGCCCAAGCTTCAGCGCGCGGAAGTAGCAGAGCCACGAAGCGCCCGTCGCGCACCCGGACAGGATCAGGAAGGTATATGTCTTCGTGGAGATCGACCCGAGCGCCTGCGCCTGTCCCGTGGCGACCACGATGCCGGCCGTCACCAGCAGGATGACGATGGTGCGGATCAGCGTGGCGAAGTCGGAGTTGACGTTTTCAACGCCGACCTTGGCGAAGATGGCGGTGAGTGCTGCGAAGGCGGCCGACAGCACCGCCCAGAACTGCCAGGATGAGTAGATGGTCATGGGCTGATTTCTCCGCCGGGACGTTGGTGCAAAGGCTGTAGCATTTTGGGGGAGAGGTGGAAAACGGATGGGTTGACGGACGTTTACGGCTGGCGGGTATATCGCTTGCACCGCTGGCTCGTTGTTGCTGGAGAGGCATGGATTCCCGACACTCTCCGCTCACTCCGTTCGCTCACGAGGTCGGGAATGACGGCTGGAGTATCGTGCCGCCTCTCGGCCGGACGGAGGACACTCCCGGCAGGGACGTAGCGGGCTACCGGCGAGGCGACGCCGAGCCGGAGGCGGCCACCGACGTCCATGCGTGAAACGCAATCAGTTCGAAGCTCGGCAAGAGCCGGGTTTCACGCCGAGCGAGAGCATTGGTGCGCGGAAGCTCTCAACGCCGTCATTCCCGACCTCGTGAGCGAGTGAAACGAGCGGAGAGTGTCGGGAATCCATGCCTCGACATACTCGCCGCCGCTACAGATCAGAAGATTTTTTGCGCCTAGAGCATTGGCGCAGCCGGCCTCTCACCGCGCCAGGTCGGCCACCACCGCATCCAGCACGATCATGCCCGAAGGGGTGGCGCGAAGGCGCGAATTGCCGACGGGCTCTATGAGCCCTTCGTCCCGCAATATCGACACGCGCGCCGGAGACAATTCCCGCCCCGAAAGCGCCTCGTAGCGCACGAGGTCGATGCCTTCGACGAGCCGCAGGCCCATCAGCAGGAATTCGTCGGCTTCCTCCGAACGGGTCAGTATCTCGCCGCCGGTGACGCCGTGGCCCTTGGTCTCGACCAGCTCGAGCCAGGTCTCGGGCATCTTTTCGGCAATGGTCACCACGCGCCGCCCATCCTCCACGAAGCGGCCGTGCGCGCCGGGGCCGACGCCGACATATTCGCCGTAGCGCCAGTAGATCAGGTTGTGCCGGCTTTCCGCGCCGGGCCGGGCGTGGTTGGAGATTTCGTGGGCAGGCAGCCCGTGCGCGGCCGTAACCTCCTGCGTGATCGCATAGAGCTCGGCCGCCTGGTCGGCGTCCGGCAGTTCGAACTTGTGCGCCTCATGGAGCGCATGGAAGCGCGTGCCTTCCTCGATGGTGAGCTGGTAGAGCGAGAGGTGGTCGACGGCATGGCCAATCGCCTGCTTCAGCTCGGCCGCCCAGGCCTGCGGCGTCTGGCCGGGCCGGGCATAGATCAGGTCGAAGGACAGGCGCGGGAATGTTTCGCGCGCCAGCGCGATGGCCTGCAACGCTTCCTCGACACTGTGCAGCCGGCCAAGGAAGCGCAGGTCGGCGTCGTTCAGTGCCTGAACGCCCAGCGAAACGCGATTGACCCCGGCGGCGCGATAGCCGCGGAAGCGCTCGGCCTCGACGGAGGAGGGGTTGGCCTCCAGCGTTATTTCCACGCCCTGCGGCACGGTCCAGTTGGCGGCGACCGCGTCGAGTACGGCCGCCACCGTCTGCGGCTTCATCAGCGAGGGCGTGCCGCCGCCGAGGAATATGCTGGTCACCTCGCGCGGACCGGTGCGCTGGCGCATCGTCGCCAGTTCGGCCTCGAAGGCGCGGACAAAACGCTCCTGGTCCACCGGCTGGTGGCGGACATGGCTGTTGAAGTCGCAATAGGGGCACTTGGCCGCGCAGAACGGCCAGTGGATGTAGACGCCGAAGCCCGGTTCGCTGCTGGTCAATATCGCGTCCTTCAGGCCGAGCCGAGCATGGCGCGGGCAAATTTCTGGAAGGCGCGGGCGCGGTGCGAAAGCGCCTTGTCCTGGCCCGGCTTCCAGCCGTGCTTTTCCTCGGCCGTCATCTCGCCGAAGGTCTTGTCATGGCCTTCCGGCAAGAAGACGGGATCGTAGCCGAAACCCTTCTCGCCGCGCGGCGGCCAGACCAGTTGGCCTTCGGCCTCGCCACGGAAATATTCGGTGTGACCGTCCGGCCAGGCCACGCAGATGACGGCGACGAAGCGGCCGCTGCGCTGGTCGGACGAAACCGCGCCGGCCTCGTTCATCGCATCTTCCGTGCGCTGCATGGCCATGGCGAAGTCGCGGCTGCCGTCGGGCTTCTCGGCCCAGTTGGCGGTGTAGACGCCCGGCTGCCCGTCGAGCGCATCCACGCACAGGCCGGAATCGTCCGACAGCGCCGGCAGGCCGGTGGCGGTCGCGGCGGCCAGCGCCTTGATCGCGGCGTTCTCCTCAAATGTGGTGCCGGTCTCGTCGGGCTCGGGCAGACCGAACTCCTTGGCCGACTTCGCCTTGAAGCCGAACGGCGCCATCAGGTCGGCGAATTCGCGCAGCTTGCCGTCATTGTGGCTGGCGACGACGATTTCCCGGTCGGTCAGAATGCGCATTCAGATACCCCAGATACGTGGTTCGGCGATCTCCAGCGAATTGCCTGAAGGGTCGCGGAAATAGATGGAACGGCCCCCGTTTGGCCATTCGAAATCGGCTTCGATGGCGACGTTGCTGGCCTGCAGATGGGCCTTCCATCGCGCAATTTCATCGGCGGTGCCCGAAAAGCAGAGGTGGCCCTCACCCACCGTGCCATGCGGCGGCACCGGAAGTTTCGCGTCCGAGGCGGGCGGATGCTGCGTCGCCTCGGCGTTGAACAGCAGGAGCACGCCTTGCCCGCAGCGGAAGAAGACATGCCGGCCCGGCACCTTGGCAATGCGCTCCAGCCCCATCACCTCACCGTAAAACGTCTCCGCCGCGTCGAGGTCGGAGACGTAGAGGGCGCTTTCGAGGATGCCGGAGGGGCGCATTTTTGCCTCAGGCCACCGCCATCTGCTGCAGGCTCACCAGCCGCGAAATACCCTTCTTGGCCAGCGCCATGAGATTGGTGAACTCTTCTTCCGAGAAGGGCGCGCCTTCGGCAGTGCCCTGGATCTCGACGATGCCGCCCTTGCCCGTCATGACGAAATTGGCGTCGGTGCCGGCCGAGGAGTCTTCCAGGTAGTCGAGGTCGAGCACCGGCTGGCCCTCATGGATGCCGCAGGAGATCGCGGCGACATGGTCCTTTAGCACCTTGGCAACCGAGATCATCTGGCGCGCTTCCATCCAGCGCAGGCAGTCGTGCAGCGCCACCCAGCCGCCGGTGATGGCGGCCGTGCGCGTGCCGCCGTCGGCCTGGATGACGTCGCAGTCGACCGTGATCTGCATCTCGCCCAGCGCCTGCAGGTCCACCACGGCGCGCAAGGAGCGGCCGATCAGGCGCTGGATTTCCAGCGTGCGGCCGCCCTGCTTGCCGGCGGCGGCCTCGCGGCGCATGCGTTCGCCGGTGGAGCGCGGCAGCATGCCGTATTCGGCCGTCACCCAGCCCTTGCCGGTGTTGCGCATCCAGCCCGGCACCTTTTCCTCCAGGCTGGCGGTGCACAGCACATGCGTGTCGCCGAATTTGACGAGGCAGGAGCCTTCCGCGTGCTTGGAAACGTTGCGCTCGAACGAGATGGGGCGCATTTCGTCGGGTTGGCGTTTGGAAGGGCGCATGCGGTTCTTTCTTCTTGAGAGCTGTTTTCTGGCCGGCTTGTAGCCTCATGCCGGCCCTAGCGCAAAGGAAAAGCAGCGGCACCGCGGCACGGTTGTGTTCCGGCTGGGTGAATCTATATCTTGATTCCGGAGGTTTGATGAGACCATGACGAAGCCTGTTCTGGATCCAATGTTGCCGTCGCTCGACATGCGTTCGCGCGAGATCTTCCGTCGCATCGTGGAATCCTACCTGAAAGACGGCGAGCCGGTCGGCTCGCGCAATCTGGCGCGCATGCTGCCTTCCAGCCTGTCGCCCGCCACCGTGCGCAACGTCATGAGCGACCTGGAGCAGCTTGGGCTGATCTATGCGCCGCATATTTCCGCCGGCCGCCTGCCCACGCAGCAGGGCCTGCGCTTCTTCGTCGACGCCTTCATGGAGATAGGCGACCTCAGCGAAGAGGAGCGCCGCTCGATCGAGACCCAGCTCAAGGCAGCCGGCAGCGGCGCCACGCTGGAACAGATGCTCATCGACGCCAGCCAGATGCTCTCCGGCCTGTCGCGCGGCGCCGGTCTGGTGCTGGCGAGCAAGAACGAAGTGCCGCTGAAGCACATCGAATTCATCCAGCTCGATCCGCGCCGGGCGCTCGCCATCATGGTTTCGCAGAACGGCGATGTGGAAAACCGCGTCGTCGAGTTGCCCGCCGGCGTCACTGCCTCCCAGCTCATCGAGGCCTCGAACTACCTCAACGCGCATGTGCGCGGCCGCACGCTGGCAGAGGCCAGAAGCGAGATCGGCCGGCTCAAGGAGGAGACGCGCGCCGCGCTGGACGCGCTGTCCCAGGACCTGGTCGAAAAGGGGCTGGCGATATGGGCAGGCGCCGAAACCGGCTTGCCGGCGCGCCTCATCGTGCGTGGCCGCGCCAATCTCCTGGAAAACCTCACCGCCCAGGCCGACATCGAGCTGCTGAAGCATCTGTTCGAAGACCTCGAGACGCAGCAAAGCATGGAGCAGCTTCTCGATCTCGCAGAGGCTGGGTCGGGCGTGCGCATCTTCATCGGTTCGGAAAACAAGCTGTTTTCGCTTTCCGGCTCCTCGCTGGTGGTCGCGCCCTATCGCGACAAGGATGCTCGGGTGGTCGGCGCGCTCGGCGTCATCGGGCCCACCCGGTTGAACTACGCCCGTATCGTGCCGATGGTGGACTACACCGCCCAGCTCATCTCCCGCCTGCTGCGCTAAGGCGGTTCAGGGAAGGCCATCCGCTCCACAGCGGCGTTTGTCGCATCCCTGAAACGTTCGTGAGGCGACAAGAAGCGCCTGAAGGATTATTATCACTGCCGTGCGGGTCACGGTTCGTCGTGGCGAGAGTTCGCGCGCCGGGATGTACCAGTGGCCGCTCCAACAGTGGAGGAACGGCAATGGCAGGTTTCCACGTCATGGCAGGCGCCACCGAAGGCTATGAACGCATCACGGTGCGCAAGATCGGTTTTGCGGATGTGCTCGACGCGCTTCGGCAGGGCGCGCGGGATTTTTGGGAAAAGCCTTCCCACTATGTCTTTCTTTGCGTGATCTACCCGCTTGTTGGCGTTTTCCTGGCGTCATGGACCTCCGGTCGCAACGCGCTGCCGCTGTTGTTTCCGCTGGCATCGGGATTTGCCCTGCTAGGGCCGCTCGCCGCGATCGGCCTCTACGAGATCAGCCGTCGGCGCGAACTGGGCCTTGATGCATCCTGGGGCCATGCGTTCGATGTTAGGCATTCACCGGCGCTGCCATCCATCGTCGCGCTCGGCATCTGGCTTTTCGTGCTCTTCATCGTATGGCTGCTCAGCGCCAAGGCGCTCTATGTTTCGCTGTTCGGGCCCGAAGCGCCGGCCTCGATGCGCGTTTTCTTCAACGAGGTCTTCCGGACTTATGCCGGCCATCAGCTGATCCTGTGGGGAAATCTCATCGGCTTCTGCTTCGCCGTGGTGGCGCTCGCCACGACCGTGATTGCCTTCCCGCTGCTGCTCGATCGCGACGTCGGCGTGGTTTCGGCGGTGGAGACATGCGTGCGCACGATCCTGGTCAATCCGCTCCAGATCCTGTTCTGGGGGCTGATCGTGGCCGTCTGCCTGATCATCGGCTCGCTGCCGTTGTTTGCGGGCCTTGCGGTGGTGATGCCGATCCTCGGCCATGCCACCTGGCATCTCTACCGCAAGGTGATCAGTCCGCGCTCCCGCACGGTGGTATCCTCAGAGAGCTATTCGTCCGTGAGCTGAAGCCTTTGGAGACGCCGATGGCACTGGAAGAACTCAAGGCGCAGATCGGCTATCTCGTTGGCCAGATGGTCGACCGGCCCGAAGACGCACACGAAATCTACGAGCGCATCCGCGAGAAGCTCAACGAACTGCGCGCCATGGGCATGCCGCTGCCGGCCGACCTGGTCGAACTGGAGAAGCAGCTCGACGCCAATTTCGGCACTGCCAACGGCTGAGAGGATCCGGCGGCGGGATACGCGCTGCCGCCGGCAAATGGCGTTGCCGCGCTGGCCCATTTCCAAGGGTGCGGCCGTGTGCGATACGCTGTCCCATGACTCTTGCCGGATTCCTTGCCTATAGCGGCGCGCTCGCCGTTGCCGCCGCCATTCCCGGGCCCGGCGTTACTGCGCTGGTGGCGCGCGCACTCGGTTCCGGTTTCCGCTCGTCGCTCGCCATGTCGCTGGGGCTGATCTGCGGCGACCTTACCTATCTCACTGCGGTGGTACTTGGGCTGGCGCTGGTGGCGCAGACCTTCGGCACCGTGTTCCTGGTCATCAAGTGGCTGGGCGTGGCCTATCTTGCCTATCTTGCCTGGACTTTCTGGCGCAGCGGCATCACGCCCGAGAACGTCGAGGCGCGCAAGGGCAGGGGCGGCATGTTCAGCGCCTTCCTTTCCGGGCTCACCGTCACGCTGGGCAATCCCAAGACGATGATCTTCTATCTCGCGCTGACGCCGACGCTGGTCGACCTGCGCACCAT
The DNA here is from genome assembly GCF_040049255.1 of Mesorhizobium sp. KR2-14. Classification (NCBI taxonomy): domain Bacteria; kingdom Pseudomonadati; phylum Pseudomonadota; class Alphaproteobacteria; order Hyphomicrobiales; family Phyllobacteriaceae; genus Mesorhizobium; species Mesorhizobium sp. KR2-14. The sequence goes on from NZ_JBDZDR010000002.1 coordinate 100,077, forward strand.
CACGCCCTTCGACTATGGCGTGTTGGCAGTGATCACAATTCTCGTGCTTCTGGTCGTTCTGGTGCCCTATCTGGCGCTGGCGGCCAAGGCGCGCTGGCTGCTCCGAACGCCGCGTGCGCTCAAGGCGCTGAATCGCACCGCCGCGGCCTTTATGGCCGGCGCGGCTGCAGCCATCGCGGCCCGCTGAGAGCAGTCTTTCCGGAACTGCGTTCTCTTTTCTCTCAGTCGTTTGGAATTTCATTCTATGCGGCAGGGCTTTTCTGCATGCCCGCCACTCGGTTTTTGCCGGCTGCCGCCCTATCCTTTGGCAAAGAGAATTTTCAGGCAATCCATAGTGGAGCAGTACCCATGAACAAGCCCGCCCTCAACACGCGCGCGCCCGGGCGCGGCCGCATCTACGGCTCGATTACCGAGACGATCGGCGACACGCCGCTGGTGCGCCTCGACAAGTTCGCCAAGGAGAAGGGCGTGGTGGCCAATCTCCTCGCCAAGCTGGAGTTCTTCAATCCGATCGCCAGCGTCAAGGACCGCATCGGCGTGGCCATGATCGAGGCGCTGGAAGCGGCAGGCAAGATCACCCCCGGCAAGACCACGCTGATCGAGCCGACCTCGGGCAACACCGGCATCGCGCTGGCCTTCACGGCCGCGGCCAAGGGCTATCGCCTGATCCTGACCATGCCGGAAACCATGTCGCTCGAGCGCCGCAAGATGCTGGCGCTGCTGGGCGCCGAACTGGTGCTCACCGAGGGCGCCAAGGGCATGAAGGGTGCGATTGCCAAGGCCGACGAGCTGGCCGCCACCATTCCCGGCGCCATCATCCCGCAGCAGTTCGAAAACCCGGCCAACCCGGAAATCCATCGCCAGACGACGGCCGAGGAAATCTGGAACGACACCCAGGGCGAGGTCGACATACTGGTTTCCGGCATCGGCACCGGCGGCACCATCACCGGTGTCGGCCAGGTGCTGAAGCAGCGCAAGCCCGACGTGAAGGTGGTGGCGGTGGAGCCGGATGCCTCGCCGGTGCTTTCCGGCGGCCAGCCGGGCCCGCACAAGATCCAGGGCATCGGCGCCGGCTTCGCGCCGAAGGTTCTCGACACGTCGATCTATGACGAGATCGTGCGCGTGACCAACGAAGACGCCCTGGCCGATGCACGGTTGGTGGCCCGGCTGGAGGGCGTGCCGGTCGGCATCTCATCGGGCGCGGCGCTGCATGCGGCGGCCATCATCGGCGCGCGGCCGGAAAATGCCGGCAAGAACCTCGTCGTGGTCATCCCCTCCTTCGCCGAGCGCTATCTGTCCACGGCCCTGTTCGAAGGGCTGGGCGGCTAGGAGCCCGGGTCACCGCACCGCTGGACCGCTGAAAAAACCGGTGTGGCGCGGTGGCCGCCCGGTTGAGCGGCGGCTCGATAGCGATCAAATCTCCCCGACCGGCGATCGGCCGGTGGGGAGGAACTTCATGTACAGACTCTATACGCGCCCCGGCAGCGGCGGCTTCGTGGCCGAGGCTGCATTCGCGCTGGCCAATGTGCCCTACGAACGGATCAACGTGGCCAAGTCGGAGGCTGGCGATCCGCAGTTCCTGAAAGTCAGCCCGCTCGGCCAGGTGCCGGCGCTGGCGCTGCCCGAAGGCGGCACGATGACCGAAACCGCAGCCATCTGCATCCTGCTGGGCGAGCGTCATCCGGAAGCGGGCCTCGCGCCCGGCCTAGGCGAGGAGGCGCGCGCCGATTTCCTGCGCTGGATGGCCTTCATGTCCTCCGCGCTCTACCCCGCGATCCTGCGGCTCTATTACGCGCCGCGCTATACGGCCGATCCCGACGGCAAGGCCGCCGTAGAGGCAGCAGCCCAGGCGGAGATCGATCGCGGCCTTGCCATCATCGACCGGTCGCTCGAGGGCCGCGGCTGGCTGGCGGGCGACAGCCTCTCGCTGGCGGATGTCTATCTGCTGATGCTCTATTCCTGGCACCCGCAGCCCGAGAAGGCGCGCGCCGCGCTGCCCAATATCGAGCGGCTGTGCGCCGGGCTGCGGCAGCACCCCGTTCTCGGCGCGCTCAACGCCGATCACGCCATGTGGTGAGATGAAGCGGGGCAGCGGCCACGGCCGCTGCCGAACGGCCATGTCTGGTGGCGTTCGTCGTCGCCGAAAGATTGTTTAGCTGGGATGGGGGCGTTTCGGCAGGCTGCAGCACTGCTGTGGATTGCGCGGGGCTTGGCCGCGCGCGAAAATGGCGGTTAAGCGCCGCAGCGGGCACGGGCGAAGATGCTCCCGTGGCGATCAGAATTCAGGGCGAAGCCGTTCACTGAAAGAAGGCCGTACATTGGGCTTGGCGTTGCGGCGGCGCTCGCAGGCCGGGCCGGGACCGCGCATGTAATGGCGTTCCGGACGGTAGGTCGGAGCGATGAATTCGCGCAGCGCGATTGCGTAGCTGATGATGCGATTCCAGAGAGCCATGTCTAAAAATCCCAGTCCGTCGGAAGCCCCCTTCCGAATGCAGACCAATGATAGCGTGCGGTCGTGAATAGTCCGTGAACGCGTTGTTAATCTTTGCCCGAAAAAGCCTCCAATCATGGCCGAAAAGAGGTGGTTTCGCGCTCTTTCGCCGGCGGTCGGCGGGTGGCGGCCGAGTGTGCCTTTTACGCAACGGAAGGCGGACCGAATTCGGCCCGGGGCCGCAGGAGAAAATCAGGGCAGAAACGACTTCTCAAAGGCGCGTCTGCCGGGCGGAGAAAAGATGATTGCGCGGCTGCCGGCCTCGCGGCGCGCCCATTTCTCGGCAATGATCCTGTCGAAGATCGCCGCCCCCAGCGAGCCCGCCAGATGCGAGCGACGCACGCTCCAGTCCAGGCAGGCCCGGCAGACCGGGCGGCGCGACTTTCCAAGCTGGTCCGGCTCGATGCCGACGGCGCGGAAGAAGGACGGGCCGGCTTCGCCCATGCCGATACGCTCGCCTTCACGGCTCAGGATGTTACGGGCGAGGAAACCGTCGAGCATGGCCACCGCATGGTCGCCGGCGAGGTGGTCGTAGCAGATGCGCGCTTCGCGCATCTTGGCCTCGCGCGGGCCGGGGCGCACCCGCTTTGGCCCGGCAGCGGCCGCCACGCCCATGATCGATTCCAGCATTGCCGCGACTTGCGCATTGGCAAGGCCGTAATAGCGATGGCGGCCTTGCGCGGCGAGCGACAGCAATCCGCCCTCCAGCAGCTTTGAAAGATGCGAGCTTGCCGTCTGCACGGTCACGCCGGCTTCCAGCGCCAGCTCGCTTGCGGTCAGCGCACCGCCCCCCATCAGCGCCGTCAGCATGTTGGCGCGGGCGGGGTCTCCCACCAGGCTGGCGATGCGGGCGATGTCGGGGCTGTTTCGCATGGTTCGATGCTAGTCGAAGCATTCATGTCGGGCAAGCGGCTATGGTCGCCGACATGGACATGAAGACGGACATTGATGACGCGAGCGCCGAGGGCGCATCGCCGGTGGAGAACCGATCAAGGCGCCCGGCATTGCGGCGGCTCTCTGTCTGGTACGAGCGTTGGCGGCGGCGCCGGCACCTCACCGAACTGGACGACCATATCCTGCGCGACATCGGCATTCCTCCGGGCATGGTCGAACGCGAGCGCGCCAAGCCGTTCTGGCGCCGCTGACCAGCCTGACACGAATTCGCCGCCGACGCTTCGTTCCGTATCGAAGCGTGGCCGGCACTCGAAGCATCATTTGTGGAAAGGAGACGATATGAGCATCACCTGCTTCATCCGCTACGAAATCGAGCCGACGGGCAAGGCGGATTTCGAGCGCTATGCGCGCAACTGGGGCCAGGCCATCCCGCGCTGCGGCGCCGACCTGATCGGCTATTTCGCGCCGCACGAGGGCTCGGCCACGACAGCTTACGCGGCCTACACGCTCGACAGCCTCGCGGATTACGAAGCCTATCGGTCGAGGCTTGCCGCCGACCCGCTCGGCCGCGAAAATTATGCCTTCGCGCAGGAGAAAAAATTCATCCGGCGAGAAGACCGCATCTTCCTGAAGCTGGTCTCGGCCCCGCATGCCGCGCCGGTGCGGCCATGATCGCGGTCATCTTCGAGGCCACGCCAGCGGCCGACCGCTATGATGCCTATCTCGGCATCGCCGCCGAACTCAGGCCGCTGCTCGCCGGTGTCGACGGTTTTGTGTCGATCGAACGGTTCCAGAGCCTGTCCGATCCCCGCCGCGTGCTCTCGCTTTCGTTCTGGCGCGACGAGGAGGCGGTGAACGCGTGGCGCAACACCGAGGAGCATCGACAGGCGCAGAAGGCGGGGCGCGCAGGCATATTCGAGGACTACCGGCTGCGCATCGCGCATGTGCTGCGCGACTATGGCATGGCCGAGCGCGGCGAAGCCCCGGCCGACAGCCGAGGCGTGCATGGCTAAGGGGCTTAGGCGCGCTAGGCGTTGCCGATCAGCACGCCTGCAGCCAGCACCAGCGCCCCGCCCAGCACCACCTGGAACGTGGCGCGTAGCCAGGGCGTTTCCATGAAGCGGTTCTGGATGAAGACGATTGCCCACAATTCGAAGAACACGACGATCACCGCGATGGTCGTCGCGGTCCAGAAATCGGTGATCAGATAGGGCAGGGCGTGTCCCAGCCCGCCGATCGCCGTCATGATGCCGGAGGCCAGGCCCCGGATCAGCGGCGAGCCACGACCGGAGATCTTGCCATCGTCATGGGCGGCTTCGGTGAAGCCCATGGAAATGCCGGCGCCGACAGAGGCAGAGAGGCCGACAAGGAAGGTCTGCCAGGTATCCTGCGTGGCGAAGGCGGCGGCGAAGATCGGCGCCAGCGTGGAGACGGAACCGTCCATCAGCCCGGCCAGGCCCGGCTGGATATAGGTCAGGATGAACTGCCGCCGCTCGGTCGCGCCTTCCTCGGCGAGGACCTCGTCGGTGAGGTGCTTGCGGCCGAGACGCACTGCCAGCGATTCATGCGCCTTTTCAGCCGCCGCAAGGTCGCCCAGCAGCTTGCGGGTGGAGGCGTCGGTCGTGCGCTTGATGGCCTCCATGTAGAAGCGGTAGGCCTGCTCTTCCATCTGCTCGGCCATGGCGCGCACCTTGTCCAGCCCGAGCGGCCGCACCAGCCAGTCCGGCTTGCGGTCGTAATAGCCGCGCACATGCTCGCGCCGGATCAGCGGAATACGGTCGCCGAAGCGCTTGCGATGCAGCTCGATCAGCGCGGCCCGGTGGCCGTCCTCTTCCTCCGCCATTTCCTCGAACACCTTGGCCGAGTCCGGATATTGTTCGGCCAGCCCGTCGGCATAGGCGCGATAGATGCGCGCGTCGTCCTCCTCCGATGAGATCGCCAGCGCCAGGATTTCCTGTTCAGAGAGGGATTCGAAGGGACGGCGGCCAATGCCGAGTACGCGGGAAAGCATGAGTGGAATCCATTAGTTTAGAATGGTTCTAAACTATTTGATGCTTACGGCCCGGTCAACGGCCGATATGAGACCAGATCAAGAAATCGGGATCGGTCTTTTTATAGCTATACCTTCGCCTATATGGACCGGATGCACCGATGGAAGGATGGTCCGATGCCGGCCATAAATACTGCTATCGACACCACGCTCGTCCTCGAACTCATCACCAGCATCCAGGCCGATCTCGACCGGCTGAGAGGAATGCTGCAGCCGCCGGCGCAGGAATTCGACCCCGCCGACCCGCGCAACAAGACCTGCGACGGCAAGCTGACGGCTGACGGCGTGGAGTGCTGCTATCGCCTGTTCGACGCGGGCCATAGCCGCTACTCCGTGGCGCGGGCGATGAAGATTTCCTTTGCCGCCGCAACCCATCGTCTGAAGGCCTGGCGCAAGGCAGGCGGCCAGCAGCGCCAGCGCGTGCGGCTTGGCTGAGGCTTGAGGCGCCACCTAGCCGCTTACTTCACGAGATCGGCAGGCTGGCCGTTTCCCGACAGGATCTGCGCCGCGCCGCTCACGACGTTGCGAAATGCGTCGTCGAAACCGACGCCACGCGCCTGCCAGCGATAGTTCTTTCCCCGAGCTGAAAGCTGCCACTGCGCAACCCAGCCCAGCGCCTCGTCGCTCCAGGAAAGGGTGCCGGCTACGACCAAATCTGAGCCTGCCGTCTTCGCGATCCGATCGAGATTGCCGGTCTGGCCGTCCGAAGCCTCAGCAAGAACGGCTTGCGGAGGCAGAACGAAGGGCAGGGCGGAGCGATCCGCCGCAGCGGCCAGTGCGCCGCGCATGTCCTGGTCGCGGGCGTCGGCGCTGTCTTCGGCCAGTGTGAAGGTCTTGCCTTTCATGTCCCTGATGCCGACCAGAAGAACAATACGCGGGCGCGGCGCAGGCCATGGCCGGCGGCCGAGGCTGGCGAGCAGGGCGTCAATCTTCTGCCGGTCGAAATCGCAGGTCAGATCATGCGGCCTGTCATAGCTTCCCTGTTCGTCGTGGAGCGGTATGCCGCCGAGACGGTCGCGATAGCTGAAGCCGGTCACGAACGAAGCCGCCTTGCCTGCCAGCGCAGCCACCTTCGGATCGTCCGTCAGGCGCGGGTCGCCCGAAACCTTGGCCACCACATCCTTGAGGCACAGGGCAAACCCGAGCGCCCGGCGTTCCTCTCCCTGTCCGCTGACGACAGCTTTCGCCTGGTAAAGTTCGTCGGCTACCGCGTGGAAAGCGGGCAGCACAGCCGCTAGCAGGGCAACAAGGCAGCAAAATCCTGAACTGCGAAGCATAGCGGTTCTTCCCCTGGCCGGCTTGCCCGAGAGCTGAAGCTGTTCCGGCGCCGCGGAGTTTGCCTCAATCCAGCGTGCGGCGGAAGCGCAGCAGCGCCATCGTTGCAAACAGCACCACGAAGGCGAGCAGCGCCGCCACCTCGCTGGAGATCGCCTGGAGGTCGGCACCCTTCAGCATCACGCCGCGGACAACGCGCAGGAAGTGGGTCAGCGGGAAGATCTCGCCGAATACCTGCGCCCAGTCGGGCATGCCGCGATAGGGAAACATGAAGCCCGACAGCAGGATCGACGGCAGGAAGAAGAAAAAGGTCAACTGCATGGCCTGCATCTGCGTGCGCGATACGGTCGAGATCGTGTAGCCGAGCAGCACCAGCGCCAGCACGAAAATCAGGACGCTCGACAGGAGCAGGGTCAGCGAGCCGATGAAGGGCACGCCGAACAGGAGCTTGGCCGCCACCAGCACCACCACCATCTGCACGGCTCCGACGACCAGATAGGGCAAGACCTTGCCAAGCATTATCTCGGCCGGGCTGGCGGGCATCGCCAGAAGGTTTTCCATGGTGCCGCGTTCGGTCTCGCGCGTCAGCGCCATGGCCGTCATCATCACCATGGTCATCTGCAGGATGACGCCGAGAAGCCCGGGCACGATATTGTATTGGGAGATGATTTCGGGGTTGTAGCGCCGGTGCACGATCACCTGCAGCTGGCTCTTGTTGGTCTCGTCGGCCGCCTGCTGCATGCCCTGCTCGCGCAGCAGTGCCTGGCTGGCCACCGTGCCGAGCGTCGATATCGCGCCGCTCGCCGCCGCGGGGTCGGTGGCGTCGGCCTCGATCAGGATCTGCGGGCTGTCGCCGTTGTCCACGCGCCGGGCGAGGTCCGACGGAATGGTGACGACGAAGGAGACGGTGCCGTTGGCAATCAGCGCCTCGGCTTCCGCGGCACTGCGCACGACATGGTCGATGCGATAGTAGCCGGTCATCTCCAGCGCCGAGACCATCGCGCGCGTGTAGTGGTCGTTGCTGGTCGTCACCAAAGCGGTCGGCAGGCTCTTGGGGTCGTTGTTGATAGCGTAGCCGAACAGCAGAAGCTGCATCAGCGGCACGCCGAGCATCATGGCGAAGGTCAGCCTGTCGCGTCGCATCTGGATGAATTCCTTCATCAGCAGGGCGCCGAGGCGGGCGAAGGAAAACACGGTGTTCATCTGCCGTTGCCCTTCGCCTTGCCCATGAACTGGATGAACACATCCTCCAGGCTGGTCTGGCCGGCCTCGACGGTGATGCCGTCGCGGCGCTTGACGTTCTCCAGCGCGGCTTCCAGCTTTGTCCTGTCGGAACCGACCACGTGCAGTGTCGTGCCGAAAGGCGCCACCTGATCGACGCCGGGCATGCCTTCCAGCTCGGCCGCCACCTTGCCTAGCCGCGGTCCGGTGACCACGAAGGTCGTCAGCCCGGCGGAGGCGATCACCTCGTCCACCGTGCCGGTGGCCAGCATCTTGCCGAAGGAAATGTAGCTGATGCGGTGGCAGCGCTCGGCCTCGTCCATGTAGTGTGTCGAGACCAGCACGGTCAGCCCTTCGTTGGCGAGGCGGTGGATCTCGTCCCAGAACTCGCGCCGCGCCTTGGGGTCGACGCCAGCCGTGGGCTCGTCGAGCAGAAGCAGCTTGGGCCTGTGCATGATGCAGGCGGCAAGCGCAAGGCGCTGCTTCCAGCCGCCCGACAGGGTGCCGGCCAATTGATTGCTGCGCGAGACCAGCCCGAGCTCCTCAAGCGTGCGGGCGACATGTTGCTTCACCGGCTTCAGCCGGTAGAGCCGCGCGACGAATTCCAGGTTCTCGGCGATCGTCAGGTCTTCGTAGAATGAGAAGCGCTGGGTCATGTAGCCCACCTCGCGCTTGATCTTCAGCGCCTCGGTGCGCAGGTCATAGCCCAGCACCTGGCCGCCGCCCTCGTCGGGGGTCAGCAGTCCGCACATCATGCGGATGGTGGTGGTCTTGCCCGAGCCGTTGGGCCCGAGGAAGCCGACGATCTCGCCCTCGGCCACGCTCATCGACACATGGTCGACCACGGTATGGGTGCCGAAGCGCTTGACCAGCCCGGTGACTTCGATGGCGTTCATGGCTTTTTGCGCGCCCGTTTCATGGCTTTGCTACTGGCTCGCCAGGTCCACGTCGACGATCTGGCCCGGCTGCAGCGGAGTGTGGGTGCCGATCGGCCGCGCCTCGATGAGATAGACGAGCTTCTGTCGCGTCTCCAGCGAGTAGATGACCGGCGGCGTGAACTCCGGGTCCGGCGAAACGTAGCTCACCCGCGCCTGGAGCCCGGAGGGGCACCCGTCGCAACGTACCGAAAGCACGTCCCCGAACTTCACAGCCGAGAATTTCTCCTCCGGCACGTAGACCTTCAGCTTGACCGCGTCGTCCGGCAGCATCGAGATCACCGGCGCGGAAGGGCCGGCGAGATCGCCCGGATTGCGGATGACGTCGGTGACGCGACCCGGCGCGGGCGCGGTGATGGTGCGCTTTGAAAGGCGCCAGCGCGCCTGGTCGAGTTGCGACTGGGCCACCTTCACGGCATTGTCCGCGGCCTTGATCGTCTCCGGCCGCGCGGGCAGGCGGCCCACCGCCAGGTTGGCCTCGCTTTGGCCGATCGCCGCCTCGGTCACCTCGACCTGGGTGGTGGCGTCGTCCAGTTGCGCCTGCGTGGCGAAGCCATGCTTGTTCAGGTCCTGCGTGCGGACCAGAGTGCGCTTTGCCGCCGCCGCTTGCGCCTTGGCCGTGCGCACTGACGCTTCCAGCACTGCGATTTCTTCCGGCCGGCGGCCGACCAGCAGGTCGGCCAGCTGGGCCTGCGCCTGGGCAAGCGCGTCTTCCGCCTGGGTTACCGCGATCTTGGCGTCGGTATCCTCGGCAAGCGCTATCGTCTGGTCTTTCTCGACCCGGTCACCGCGCGCAACCGCAAGAGAGTGCACCTGTGCCACTTCGATCGGCGCCAGCAGCACAAAGTCGCCTTCCACATAGCCGACTGCAAGCGGAGTGGTGCCGCAGGCCTGCAGCAGCGAGACAATGACTGGAATGGCGCAAAGCAGGCTCATGGTGTCTTGTCTTTCGGTGGCGTTATTTCGTGGAACGCCAGCATCGCGGCGAGATTGTCCTTGGCCACCGCGGCCACGGCGGCGGCCTCCGCAGACCCGATGGCGGCCCAGCCCATGCGCCGCTTCACCGCCTCCTGGCCGATGCGGAAGTAGATGACCTGGCCAATAAGGGTGAAGACGGTGAGCTTGGTGGCATCGCTTTCGGCCGCTTCGCCGGTCGCCGCTGCCCAGATCGCGCAGAGCCGACGGTGCAGCGGCTCGAAGACACCGGCATAGATGCGGTCCAGCGCTGCAGTGGGGTGCGAAAGCTCGCGCAGCAGGAACTGCACGATCTCGCCGGCCTCCGGACGAGCGACGATGAATTGAACCATGCGCTCGATCGCCCCCCGCAACTGCTCACGTGCGACTTCCGCCGAAGCCGGCGCCTCCCCGATCGGCGGAACGCCATCCAGCGCCTGGGTGGCGACGCGCTGGATGGTCTCCACGATGTAGTCGGCCGCCCCCAGCCGCAGGCCTTCCTTGCCGCCGAAATGGTAGGCGATGGAGCCGATATTCGCCTTGGCGAGTGCCGCGATCTCGCGGGTGGAGGTGCCATCAAAACCCTTGACGCCGAACAGTTGCAGCGCCGCATGCACCAGGGCAGTGCGGGTCTGGTCGCTAGCGGCGGAGGTGGCGTTGCGTGCGCGCGCGGTTTTCGGCTTTCGGTCCATGCTGCACTTTTAATCAATCGATTGATTAATTGCAAGTGTGTCTTGCTCCGCTGCGCCGGTTGGGCTTTATTCTCGCGCATGGCGAAGGAAATCGAACGCAAGTTCCTGTTGGCGGATGAAGGCTGGCGCGGCTCCGCCTCGTCGTCTTCGTCCATCCGTCAGTTCTATGTCGTCGCCGCGCCCGACCGCACGGTGCGCATACGCATCCGCGACGGGCAGGCGCTGCTGACGCTGAAGTTCGGGGCGCAGGCGAAGGCACGCGACGAGTTCGAATATCCCATCCCGCTGGCCGAGGCGGAGGAGATGCAGGCCTTCGCAGTGGGCAATGTCATCGAGAAGACCCGCTATCATGTCCGTCATGGCGGTTACCTCTACGAGGTCGATGTCTTTGGCGGCGACCTCGAGGGGCTGGTGCTGGCCGAATTGGAGACGCCCGGCGAGGTGCCTGATGCCGCGCTTCCCGCCTGGCTCGGGCGCGAGGTCACCGGCCAGGCGGCCTACTACAACGCATCGCTGGCGCTTTCGGGCCGGCCGGCGGAGCCTTCATGAGCAGTCGCATCGATCCGCCTTTCCGGGCCGACCTCTGCGGAGCCCGGCAATGACTGCCGCAACCGACACGCTGCTGGACCGGTTCGGGCGCTGGCTGGCCGCGCGGCTGCAGCAGGAATCCTCCGGCTACGAGCCCTACACGCCCTCCGACCCGGAGACCCTGCACCGCGTCTTGCAGCCGGGAGACGTCCTGCTGGTCGAAGGCAACCAGAAGGTCTCGGCGGCTATCAAATATCTTACCCAGTCCACCTGGTCGCACTCCTGCCTCTATGTGGGCGACGCCCTGCCGACGCCGGAAGACGGCTCGGAACGGCCGCGTCTGGTCGAGGTCAATCTCGGGCAGGGCTGCGTGGCGGTGCCGCTTTCGAAATACCGCACCTACAACACCCGCATCTGCCGGGCGCGCGGCCTGACACCGGAAGACCGGCGCGAGGTGGTCGAGTTCATGATCTCGCGTCTGGGCCTGAGATACGACATGAAGAACATCTTCGACATGCTGCGCTATTTCCTGCCGACGCCGCCGGTGCCGGTGCGCTGGCGCCGCCGCATGATCGCCTTCGGTTCGGGCGACCCCACGCGCGCAATCTGCTCCTCGCTGATCGCCGAAGCCTTCGGGCGCATTCGCTACCCGATCCTGCCGCGCATCACGCCAGCCCCCGGCCGCGCCGCGGCGCAGTCGCGCTACATGCGGCAGGAGATCCTGCACATCCGCCACCACTCACTCTATACGCCGCGCGATTTCGACCTCTCTCCCTATTTTCAGGTGGTGAAGCCGACGCTGGAATATGGCTTCGACTACAAGAAGCTGAGATGGGGAGACATCGCCAAACCGCCCGTCGCGCCGCCTGCTTCGGAACCCAATGCACCCGAGGAAGCTGCGGCGCTGGAGGCCTGAGCCGGCGGTTTCGAGCTTCGTCGCCTCCGCGCTGCCTCTTCCCAAGCGCTATGCGCCCGTGTTTAGTCGCGCCATGGCGTTCACGATCAGGCAGTTGCAGTTTTTCGTCGCGGTGGCCGAGCAGGGCACGGTCTCTGGCGCGGCGCAGAACCTTTCGATCTCCCAGTCGGCGGTTACCGAGGCGATCAAGGATCTGGAGCGGGACCTCGGCGTCGAGTTGTTCGAACGCCATCCGCGCGGGCTTACCATCACCCACAAGGGCCACCAGTTCCTGCGCCACGCCACAAAGATCCTTGCCAATGTCTCGGATGCGCGGCGCACATTCACCGAAACGCCGGAACGGGTCGGCGGCCGCCTTCAGCTCGGCGTCACCTCGCTGGTGGCCGGCTATGTGCTGTCCGACCTGCTCGCCCGCTACCGCCGCGCCTTTCCATCGATCGAGGTTTCGGCGATCGAGGACAATGGCGACTACCTCGAACACCTGCTGATCGGCGGCGAGCTCGACGTCGCCGTCATGATCATCTCCAACCTGCGCGACCGCATGGCGCTGCAGGCCGAGATCCTCGAGGTCTCGCCCTATCGGCTGTGGCTGCCGCTCGGCCATGCGCTGGTCGACGCCGATATCATCGGCATCAACGACATCGCCGCCGAGCCGCTGATCATGCTGACGGTGGACGAGATCGAGGAGAACACCGGCAAGCTGCTTTCGGCCTTCGGCGCGCGCCCGCATGTCGCATTTCGCACGAGGTCAGTGGAGGCGGTGCGCAGCCTTGTCGCTACCGGCGCGGGCGTCACGCTGCTGCCCGACCTCGTCTACCGGCCGTGGTCGCTCGAAGGCGACCGCATCGAGTCGCGCGACATTTCCGGCTCGCTGCCGGCGGTGCAGGTCGGCATGGTCTGGCGGCGCGGCTCCACCTTGCCGCAGGCAGCGCGCGATTTCATCGGCGTGGCGCAGTTGCAGCGACAAAGCCGTCAGCGGGCCTGACCTATCGGAAAAACCGATATCGTCTTTCTGATAAATCCGTTTGCGAATGCTCCGCTTTCGGATCAACTTCTCATCCAGGGATCAGTGCCGCCGACCAGAGCGGCCACACAATGGGAGAGAAGAAGACATGAAGTCGATTCTGAAGACGTGTACTGCCATCGCACTTGCGATGAGCTTTTCCAGCCAGGCCATGGCGCAGGAAATGCTCAAGGAACTTGGCAAGGGCGAAGGTCAGGTCAATATCGTCGCCTGGCCGGGCTATATCGAGCGCGGCGAAACCGACAAGGCCTATGACTGGGTCTCGGATTTCGAGAAGCAGACGGGCTGCAAGGTCAACGTGAAGACCGCCGCCACCTCCGATGAAATGGTCGCGCTGATGAACGAGGGCGGCTTCGACCTGGTCACCGCCTCGGGCGACGCCTCGCTGCGGCTGGTGGCCGGCAAGCGCGTGCAGCCGGTTAATGTCGATCTCATCCCGAGCTGGAAGACGGTCGACGAGCGCCTGCAGGACGCGCCCTGGTTCACGGTCGACAAGGTGCATTACGGCGTGCCCTATCAGTGGGGCCCCAACGTGCTGATGTACAACACCCATGTCTTCAAGGAAGCGCCCAAGAGCTGGAATGTCGTGTTCGAGCCGATGGATTTCCCGGACGGCAAGTCCAACAAGGGCCGCATCCAGGCCTATGACGGGCCGATCCACATCGCTGACGCTTCCAACTATCTCATGGCGCACAAGCCCGAGCTCGGCATCAAGGACCCCTACGAGCTGAACGAAGACCAGTACAAGGCCGCCCTCGACCTGCTGCGCGTACAGCGCACGCTGGCCGGCCGCTACTGGCACGACGCCATGATCCAGGTCGACGACTTCAAGAACGAGGGCGTCGTCGCCTCCGGTTCGTGGCCGTTCCAGGTCAACCTGCTGAAGTCGGAAGACCAGCCCATCGCCTCGACCATTCCGGAAGAGGGCGCCACCGGCTGGGCCGACACCACCATGCTGCATGCCGACGCCGCCAACCCCAACTGCGCCTATATGTGGATGGAGCATTCGCTGTCGCCCAAGGTGCAGGGCGATCTTGCCGCCTGGTTCGGCTCCAACCCGGCCGTGCCGGCCGCCTGTAAGGGCAATGAGCTGCTGGGCGACGAGGGCTGCAAGACCAACGGCTTCGAGGACTTCGCCAAGATCAGGTTCTGGCGTACGCCGGTGGCCAAGTGCGCGAGCCAGGGTGAGTGCGTGCCCTATTACCGCTGGGTCTCCGACTACATCGCCGTGATCGGCGGGCGGTAAGAGCCTAACCCTCCCCCTTGTAGGGAGGCGATCGCGTACGGAATTCGACCCCCACTCCGGTTTGCTTCGCAAACCACCTCTCCCCCGATCGACGGGGGAGAGGAAACGCCGTCCCCGAGCTTGGCGCCCTTCCTCTCCCCTTTTGAGGGGGAGAGGTGCCGAGCGAAGCGAGGCGGAGTGGGGGTAAGTCGTGCCATATGCAATTGCCCTGCCCTCAAGGGAGAGGTGGGCGTCGCGTCCCTAACTTCCCTCTTCCTCTTTCCCAGCAGGGGGAGAGGTGGTTCGCGAAGCGAATGATGAGGGGTGCTTATCAAGCATACGGAATTATGCGCATGACCTCAGCCGTTTCCTTCGAAAATGTCTCCCGCCACTTCGGCGCCGTGCGCGCGGTCGATGCGGTCGATCTCGACATCAGGCCGGGCGAGTTCTTCGCCATGCTCGGCCCCTCGGGCTCGGGCAAGACCACGTGCCTGCGCCTCATAGCCGGCTTCGAGCAGCCGACCGGCGGCAGCATCAGGATATTCGGCGAGCGCGCCGAGGGCGTCCCGCCCTATCGCCGCAACGTCAACACCGTGTTCCAGGACTACGCGCTGTTTCCGCATCTCAACGTGCTCGACAACGTCGCCTATGGGCTGATGGTCAAGGGCGTTTCCCGCGCCGAGCGCGGCCGGCAGGCAGAAGAAGCGCTGAAGCTGGTGCAGCTTCCAGGCTATGGCGGCCGCAAGCCCGGCCAGCTTTCCGGCGGCCAGCGCCAGCGCGTCGCGCTTGCCCGCGCGCTGATCAACAAGCCGCGCGTGCTGCTGCTCGACGAACCGCTCGGCGCGCTGGACCTCAAGCTGCGCGAGAACATGCAGGAAGAACTGAAGCTGCTGCAGCGTGCGCTCGGCATCACCTTCGTCTTCGTCACCCACGACCAGGGCGAGGCGCTGTCCATGGCCGACCGTGTCGCCGTGTTCAACGACGGCCGCATCATGCAGGTCGGCGCCCCGCAGGACATCTATGAGCGGCCGCAATCGCGCTTCGTCGCCGATTTCGTCGGCTCCTCCAACGTGCTGCCGCCCGACTTCGTCGCCCGGCACGGCGGTGCCAAGCGCTGGGCGAGCCTGCGGCCGGAAAAGATCCGCCTTGGCGACGGCACCGGAGGCGGCGTGTCCGGTACGGTGAAATCGCGCAGCTTCCTCGGCGCCACCAACCGCATCGCCGTCGATGCCGAAGGCGTGCGCCTGCATGTGGTGGCGCCCGCCGGCCTGTCGCTGCCGGAAGACGGCGCCGCAATCCGCCTCTCATGGTCGCCTGCCGACCTGCACCTGATGGACGAAGCGTCATGAGTGCGTCGGCGGTGATCTCCGCGCGCGCCGCGCCCGCCATCCTGCCCAGCCGGGGCGGTATAGCGGGTACCCTCTCCGACACTTTCTGGCGCCGGCCGAAGCTGCTGCTGTTCCTGATGCTGCTGCCGCCGCTGCTCTGGCTCGGCATAGTCTATCTCGGGGCACTGTTTGCGCTGCTGTTGCAGAGCTTCTTCTCGATCGACGAGTTCTCCGGCCTCATCGACCGGCAGTTCACGCTGAAGACCTATGGCGACCTTCTCCAGGCTGCCAATATCGACATCATCCTGCGCACCGTCACCATGGCGGCCTGCGTCACGCTCGCCTCGGCGGTCGTGGCCTTCCCCATCGCCTACTACGCGGCCCGCTATGCGCGCGGCAAATGGAAGGCGCTGTTCTATCTCGGCATCATGCTGCCCTTGTGGTCGAGCTATCTGGTCAAGGTCTATGCCTGGAAGCTGATCCTCGCCAAGGAAGGCATCCTCACCTGGCTGTTCGACAAGCTGCATCTCTCCTGGCTGCTCGATGCCTGGCTGTCGCTGCCCTATGTCGGGGGCAACTCGCTGTCGGTTTCGTTCACCGGCACCTTCATCGTCTTCGTCTATGTCTGGCTGCCCTTCATGATCCTGCCGATCCAGGCAGCACTCGAGCGCGTGCCGGGCAATCTGGTCGAGGCCTCGTCCGACCTCGGCGCCTCGCCGGGCCAGACCTTCCGCAACGTGCTGTTTCCGCTGGCGCTGCCGGGTATCGTGGCGGGCTCCATCTTCACCTTCTCGCTGACGCTGGGCGACTACATCATCCCGCAGATCGTCGGCACGTCGCGCCTGTTCATCGGCCAGGCGGTCTACGCCCAGCAGGGCACCGCCGGCAACATTCCGCTGGCCGCCGCCTTCACTGTCGTCCCCGTCGTCATCATGGGTTTTTATCTGTGGGGCGCCAAGCGCATGGGAGCCTTCGATGCGCTGTAGTCCATGTGAACTGACCCCCACCCCTAACCCCTCCCCACAAGGGGGAGGGGAACCTTTCCGTCGCGTCCTCCACATCTACAAGCCGCGGACGGGAAAAGTTTCGCGCAAGCGAGTGTGTCAGAAATCCCCCTCCCCCTTGTGGGGAGGGGTCAGGGGTGGGGGTAAGGCTCCTCTCATAGCAGTGGGAGGCATCCATGCGCTCTGATCGCAACCAGTCCGCGCCTTTGGGCGTCAAGCTCGCGGCCGCGGCGGGGCTCCTGTTCCTGCACCTGCCGATCCTGCTGATCTTCGTCTACGCCTTCACGACGGAAGAAAAGACCTATCAGTGGCCGCCGCCCGGCTTCACGCTGAACTGGCTGTCGGTCGCCTGGAACCGGCCAGACGTGTGGGCCGCACTTGGCCTGTCGGTCAAGGTGGCGTCGATCGCCACGGGGATTGCGCTGGTGCTCGGCACGCTGTGTGCGGCTGCCGTGAGCCAAACAAAATTCTTCGGTCGCGAGGTGGTGTCGCTGCTGGTGATCTTGCCAATTGCGCTGCCCGGCATCATCACCGGCATCGCTTTGCGCTCGGCCTTCAACCTGGCCGACATCCCGTTCTCGTTCTGGACGATCATCCTCGGCCACGCCACCTTCTGCGTGGTGGTGGTCTACAACAATGCTGTGGCGCGCTTCCGCCGCACCTCCGGTTCGATGATCGAGGCCTCGATGGACCTGGGCGCCGACGGTTTCCAGACCTTCCGCTACGTGGTGCTGCCCAACATCGGCACCGCGCTTCTTGCCGGCGGCATGCTGGCCTTTGCACTTTCCTTCGACGAGGTCATCGTCACCACCTTCACCGCCGGCCAGCAGCAGACGCTGCCGATCTGGATGCTGGAGGAACTGGTTCGGCCGCGCCAGCGCCCGGTCACCAATGTGGTGGCGATGGTGGTGGTGCTGGTGACGTTCCTGCCCATCCTCGCCGCCTATTACCTGACCCGCGAAGGCGACCAGGTCGCCGGCGGCGGCAAGTAGAATTCAAAGGGAGAGAGACATCATGTACACCGAGATGCTGATCGGTTCACGTTTCGAAAGCGGCACGGAAACCGAGGAGCCCATCCTCAACCCCAGGACCGGCGAAACCATCCTCAAACTGCCCGAGGCCAGCCAGGCGCAGATCGACGCCGCAGTCGCCTCCGCCGAGAAGGCCTTTGCTTCCTGGTCGCGCACCACGCCTGCCGAGCGCTCCGGCTATCTGCTCAAGATCGCCGAGCGCATCGAGGCGGAGGCCGAGAGCTTCGCCAAGCTAGAGGCGCTGAACTGCGGCAAGCCCGTCAACGCCGTGCTTAACGACGAGATCCCGGCGCTGGTGGATTGCTATCGCTTCTTTGCAGGCGCGGTGCGCACCATGCCGGGCGTCGTCGCCGGCGAATACATTGCCGGCCACACCTCGATGATCCGCCGCGACCCGGTCGGCATCGTCGCCTCCATCGCGCCGTGGAACTATCCGCTGATGATGATGGCCTGGAAGCTGGCGCCTGCGATTGCGGGCGGCAACACGGTGGTCTTCAAGCCGTCCGAGCAGACGCCGCTGACGGCGCTGAAGCTCGGCCGCATCCTGTCCGAAGTGCTGCCCGAGGGCGTGGTCAACATCGTGCTCGGCCGCGGCGAAAGCGTCGGCAATGCGCTGATCAACCATCCCAAGGTCAACATGATCTCGATCACCGGCGACATCGCCACCGGCAAGAAGGTGCTGCAGGCGGCCGCCCGCTCGGTCAAGCGCACGCAT
Organism: Mesorhizobium sp. KR2-14; assembly: GCF_040049255.1. Lineage (NCBI taxonomy): Bacteria > Pseudomonadati > Pseudomonadota > Alphaproteobacteria > Hyphomicrobiales > Phyllobacteriaceae > Mesorhizobium > Mesorhizobium sp. KR2-14. The sequence goes on from NZ_JBDZDR010000002.1 coordinate 118,360, forward strand.
CTGGAACTCGGCGGCAAGGCCCCGGTCATCGTTTTCGACGACGCGGACCTGGAAGCAGTCGTCAACGGCGTCCGCGCCTTCGGCTACTACAATGCCGGCCAGGACTGCACCGCTGCCTGCCGCATTTATGCCGGCAGGAAGATCTACGACAAGCTGGTGGCCGAGCTCACCTCGGCCGTGTCCACGATCAAGTACAACCTGCCCGACGATACCGAGAACGAGATCGGGCCGCTCATCTCCAGCCGCCAGCGGGACCGCGTGGCGAGCTTCGTCGAGCGCGCCACCGAGCGCAAGCACATCGAGATCACAACCGGCGGCAGGCCGGGCGAGGGCGGCGGCTTCTACTACCAGCCCACCGTGGTGGCCGGCGCGCTGCAGGAAGATGAGATCGTGCAGCGCGAGGTGTTCGGACCCGTTGTCTCCGTCACCCGCTTCTCCGATGTGGACGAAGCCGTGAACTGGGCCAACGATTCCGACTATGGCCTTGCCTCGTCGGTGTGGACCAAGGACATTTCGCGCGCCATGGCGACCGCCGCGCGGCTGCAATATGGCTGCACCTGGATCAACACCCACTTCATGCTCACCAATGAGATGCCGCATGGCGGCATCAAGCAGTCGGGCTATGGCAAGGACATGTCGCTCTATGCGCTGGAGGACTACACGGTGGTCCGCCACGTCATGGTCGCGCATGGGTGAGCAGCCGGCAGTCGGGGCGCTGCGGAGAGCGGCGCCCTGACGTGCGGTTTCTATGATCCCGTCTGGTAGGACCAGATTTTCCGCGCTAACCTCCTCGCGGCGCCGATAGTGGCGCTGCGAGGAGGGGACACATGAAAGTCGGCTTCTGCATGTTTCTCTGGACCACCAACGTCACGGGAAAGCATGAGGCGCTGCTGAAGGATATCAAGGCGACCGGCTATGACGGCGTCGAGATTCCGATCTTCGAAGGCACGCCGGACGACTACAAAAGGCTGGGTGAGATGCTCGACCGCATCGGGCTGGAGCGCACCGCGGTCTCGGCCATGGGCGATCCGGCCATGAACCTGATCGCGCCTGATGCGGCCACGCGCAAGGCCGGCATTTCCTACATGAAATGGGCGGTCGACTGCGCCTCCGCGCTTGGGGCGGCAACGCTCAGCGGCCCGTTGCATTCCACGCTCGGCCGCTTCACGGGCGTCGGCCCCACCGCGGCGGAGAAAAAACGCTCGGTCGCCTCCCAGCGCGCCATCGGCGACCATGCCGGCGCCAAAGGCGTCACCATCGGGCTCGAAGCGCTCAATCGCTTCGAGTGCTATCTGCTCAACACCATGGCCGATTTGTCCGCGCATGTGGACGAGATCGCGCATCCGCACATCAAGGCGATGTACGACACGTTTCACGCCAATATCGAGGAGGCCGACCCGATCGGCGCCTACACCAACCACGTCGGCAACATCGTTCATGTCCACATTTCGGAGAACGACCGCGGCGTGCCGGGGCGCGGCAACATACCGTGGAAGAAGACTTTTTCGGCGATCCGCGAGAGCGGCTATGACGGCTGGCTCACCATAGAAGCCTTCGGCCGCGGCCTGAAGGACCTCGCGGCGGCGACAAAAGTCTGGCGCGATTTTGCCGAGAGCCCGGAGGCAGTCTATCGCGAGGGTTTTGTCCACATCCGCGACGGCTGGAAGCGGGCAGGGCGGCGGTAGATCGGCACTATGCCGCCGCGTCGGCCGGCCGCCTGATGGTCGCGGAAGCCGCGATCACCAGCTCGTCCAGCCCGCCGCCGCCGGCATCGATGATCTCGAACAGGTGCCGGCGCATGCGCGGCTCCCAGAATTTGTTGATGTGCTCGGCGGTGCCGGCGATGCCTTCCTCGCGCGGCTTGGAATGAAAGAAGGTGGCGATCTGGTTGGCCATGCGGATGATCTTGTCGCGCGTGCTGGCCCTGTGTTCATCAAGCGACATGGCGTTCTGCTCCGGAAATTACGCGGTCTGGATAGGTGAAGATGTCGAAGTCGTCGCCGCGCACCAGCGCCACCAGCGTCATGCCGGCTTCTTCCGCCGTGCGGATGGCGAGCGCGGTCGGCGCCGAGACGGCGATGATGAAGCGCGAACCGATGGCGGCCGCCTTCTGCACCATCTCGACGGAAACGCGGGAGGTGACCACAACCGCGCCGCTGGAGCCTGCGATGCCGGCCTTGGCCAGCGCGCCGGCAAGCTTGTCGAGTGCGTTGTGGCGGCCGACGTCCTCGCGCGCCAGCACGATGCCCTGGCCGGGCACATAGAAGCCGGCGGCGTGCACCGCGCCGGTCTCGGCATGCATGGGCTGCGCCTTGGAAAGCAGCTTGACCGACTGGACGATGTCGTCCTGCGAAAGCATCAGCGCGGCCGCGCCGACCTGGCAGACCGGGCGCATCGCCTCCTCGATGGACTCGATGCCGCACAGCCCGCAGCCGACCGGACCGGCGAGCCTTCGCCGCCGCGCCTGGAAGCGGGTGTTGGCCTGGTCCTTCAGCCGGATCTGGATGTCGATGCCAGCGCCGTGGTCCTCGATCTCGAACGCCTCGATCTCCTCGGCGGTACTGACGATGCCTTCGGTCAGCGAGAAGCCGAGCGCGAAATCCTCGAAGTCGGCGGGGCTCGCCATCATCACTGCATGCGTGGTGCCGGCATAGGAAAGCGCGATCGGCGTTTCCTCCGGCACCATGCGATGCGCCGCAGCCGTTCCGCTCGCGCGGCGCGCGATGCGGGTGATCTGCGTAATGGCGGGGCGAGGGCTCATGGCGAGCCGCCTTACTCCGCTGCTTCCAGCGCGATGCGCCGGCTCTGGCGGGCCTGCTCCTCATATTCCACCTGCCACTCGGACGGGCCGTTGGACGGCGTGACCTGAACGGCAGTGACCTTGTACTCCGGACAGTTGGTAGCCCAGTCGGAGAAGTCGGTGGTGATGACGTTGGCCTGCGTGGTCGGGTGGTGGAAGGTGGTGTAGACCACGCCCGGCGCCACGCGGTCTGTGATCAGCGCGCGCAGCGTCGTCTCGCCCGAGCGGCTGGCCAGCCGCACCCAGTCGCCCTCGCGGATGCCGCGGTTTTCGGCGTCATGCGGGTGGATCTCCAGCCGGTCTTCGTCGTGCCACACCACGTTGTCGGTGCGGCGGGTCTGCGCGCCGACATTGTACTGGCTCAGGATGCGGCCGGTGGTGAGCAGCAGCGGGAAGCGCGGCCCGGTCTTCTCGTCGGTCGCGACATATTCGGTGCGGATGAACTTGCCCTTGCCGCGCACGAAGCCGTCGAGATGCATGACCGGCGTGCCTTCCGGCGCCTTCTCGTTGCACGGCCACTGAACCGAGCCCATCTTCTCCAGATAGTCGTAGGAGACGCCGGCGAAGGTCGGCGTGGTCTTGGCAATCTCGTCCATGATCTCGGACGGGTGCTGGTAGTTCCAGTTCACGCCCATGGCCTGGGCGAGCTTCTGCGTCACTTCCCAGTCGGCATAGCCGTTCTTCGGGCTCATCACGCGGCGAACGCGGTTGATACGGCGTTCGGCGTTGGTGAAGGTGCCGTCCTTCTCGAGGAAGGTCGAGCCCGGCAGGAAGACGTGGGCGTAGTTGGCCGTCTCGTTGAGGAACAGGTCCTGCACCACCACGCATTCCATGGCGGCGAGGCCAGCCGCGACGTGCTTGGTGTCCGGGTCGGACTGAAGGATGTCCTCGCCCTGGATGTAGATGCCCTTGAACGTACCTTCGACCGCCGCGTCCAGCATGTTGGGAATGCGCAGGCCCGGTTCGTTGTCGAGCTTCACGCCCCACAGGCTCTCATAGATGTCGCGCACCGCGTCGCCCGAAACGTGGCGATAGCCCGGCAGTTCGTGCGGGAAGGAGCCCATGTCGCACGAGCCCTGCACGTTGTTCTGGCCGCGCAGCGGGTTCACGCCCACGCCCGGCCGGCCGATATTGCCGGTGGCCATGGCAAGGTTGGCGATAGACATGACGGTGGTCGAGCCCTGGCTGTGCTCAGTCACGCCCAGGCCGTAATAGATCGAGCCGTTGCCGCCGCGGGCATAGAGGCGGGCCGCGCCGCGGATCGTCTCGGCCGGAACGCCCGACAGCTTCTCGACCTCTTCCGGCGAGTTCTGCGGCTCGGCGACGAAGGACGCCCAGTCTTCGAATTCCGACCAGTCGCAGCGTTCGCGAATGAAGGCCTCGTCATAGAGCCCTTCGGTGACGATGACATGCGCCAGCGCGGTCATCACTGCCACGTTGGTGCCCGGCTTCAGCGCCAGGTGGTACGCCGCCTCGATATGCGGCGACTTCACCATCTCGGTGCGGCGCGGATCGATGACGATCAGCTTGGCGCCGGCGCGCAGCCGCTTCTTCAGCCGCGATGCGAACACCGGATGGGCCGATGCCGGGTTGGCGCCGATGACGATCACGACATCGGTGTGCTCGACCGAGTCGAAGTCCTGCGTGCCTGCCGAGGTGCCGAAGGCCTGGCCGAGGCCGTAGCCGGTCGGCGAGTGGCAAACGCGGGCGCAGGTGTCGACGTTGTTGTTGCCGAAACCCTGGCGGATCAGCTTCTGGACGAGATAGGTCTCCTCGTTGGTGCAGCGCGAGGAGGTGATGCCGCCCACGGCGCCGCGACCGTACTGGTACTGGATGCGGCGGAACTCGTTGGCGGTGTGGGTCAGCGCCTCTTCCCATGACACTTCGCGCCACGGGTCGGTGATCTTTTCGCGGATCATCGGGTTGAGGATGCGCTCCTTGTGCGTGGCATAGCCATAAGCGAAGCGGCCCTTGACGCAGCTATGGCCGCGATTGGCCTTGCCGTCCTTGTAGGGCACCATGCGCACCAACTCTTCGCCGCGCATCTCGGCCTTGAACGAGCAGCCGACGCCGCAGTAGGCGCAAGTTGTAACGACCGAATGCTCAGGCTGGCCGATCTGGATGACCGACTTTTCCGTCAGCGTCGCCGTCGGGCAGGCCTGCACGCAGGCGCCGCAGGACACGCATTCGGAGTCGAGGAACAGCTGGTGCGCGCCCGGCGAAACGCGGCTGTCGAAGCCGCGGCCTTCGATGGTCAGCGCAAAGGTGCCCTGCACCTCTTCGCAGGCCCGCACACAGCGCGAGCAGACGATGCACTTGGACGGGTCGTATGTGAAATAGGGATTCGATTCGTCCTTGGGCATCCACTTGAAGTTCTGGACGCCGTCGTTCTTGGCGCGGACGTGGTTCTCGCCTTCATGGCCGTAGCGCACGTCGCGCAGGCCCACTGCACCCGCCATGTCCTGCAACTCGCAGTCGCCATTGGCCGCGCAGGTCAGGCAGTCCAGCGGATGGTCGGAGATGTAGAGCTCCATCACGCCCTTGCGGATGTCCTTCAGGCGGCTGGTCTGGGTATGGACCACCATGCCAGGCATGACGGGCGTGGTGCACGAGGCCGGCGTGCCGGCGCGGCCCTCGATCTCGACCAGGCAAAGCCGGCACGAGCCGAAGGCGTCGACCATATCGGTGGCGCAAAGCTTCGGGACCTGGATGCCGGCCTCCATCGAGGCGCGCATGATCGAAGTGCCCTCAGGCACGGTCACCGAAAAGCCGTCGACGGTCAGCGTGACCTGCTTTTCCGAACGGGAGGCAGGGGTGCCGTAGTCGATTTCGTGGACGAGACCCATGGTTCTGACTCCTATTCCGCTGCCTGGGCGACCGGGACCGGCCGGAAATCTTCGGGGAAGTGGGTGAGTGCGCTCATGACCGGGTAGGGGGTGAAGCCGCCGAGCGCGCAAAGCGAGCCGAACTTCATCGTGTTGCAGAGGTCGGTGACCAGCGCGAGGTTCTTCTCGGGCTCGATGCCGCCCGCCACCTTGTCCAGCGTCTCCACGCCGCGCGTCGATCCGATGCGGCAGGGCGTGCACTTGCCGCAGCTTTCGATGGCGCAGAACTCCATGGCAAAGCGCGCCATTCTCAGCATGTCGGCGCTGTCGTCGAACACGGTGATGCCGGCGTGGCCGATCAGGCCGTCGCGCTTGGCAAATTCCTCGTAGTCGAACGGCGTGTCGAACAGCGTGCGCGGGAAGTAAGCGCCCAGCGGGCCGCCCACCTGCACCGCCTTCACCGGCCGGCCGGTGGCGGTGCCGCCGCCGATCTCGTCGACGATCTCGCCCAGCGTCAGGCCGAAGGCCACCTCGAAAAGGCCGCCATGCTTGACATTGCCGGCGATCTGGATCGGGATGGTGCCGCGCGAGCGGCCCATGCCGAAGTCGCGGTAATATTCCGCGCCCTTGTCCATGATGATCGGCACCGAGGCCAACGAGATCACGTTGTTGATGACGGTGGGCTTGCCGAACAGGCCCTGGATCGCCGGCAGCGGCGGCTTGGCGCGCACCACGCCGCGCTTGCCTTCCAGGCTGTTAAGCAGCGAGGTTTCCTCGCCGCAGACATAAGCGCCGGCGCCGGAACGGATCTCGAGGTCGAAGCCTTGGGAGGACCCGAGGACGCTCTTGCCGAGAATGCCGGCGCTGCGCGCCACCTGCACGGCCTTGTTCATCACCGCAATCGCGTGCGGATATTCGGAGCGGATATAGACAAAACCCTTGGTCGCGCCGGTGGCGAGGCCGGCAATCGCCATGCCCTCGATGAGCACGAAGGGGTCGCCTTCCATGATCATGCGGTCGGCGAAGGTGGCCGAGTCGCCTTCGTCGGCGTTGCAGACGATGTATTTCTGCTCGGCCGCCGTATCGAGAACCGTCTTCCACTTGATGCCGGTGGGGAAGCCAGCGCCGCCGCGTCCGCGCAGGCCCGAATCGGTCACCTGCTTGACGATGTCGGCCGGGATCATCTTCACCGCATTGCGCAGGCCGGTGAGGCCGCCATGCACTTCATAGTCTTCCAGCGACACCGGATCGGTGATGCCGCAACGCGCGAAGGTCAGGCGCGTCTGTTTGGCGAGGAAGGGAATCTTTTCAGGGTCGCCCAGCGAAAGCTTGTGCTGGCCGCCGGACACCAGGCCGGCGTCGAACAGCGTTGGCACGTCCTTGGCCGAGACCGGGCCATAGGCCACGCGGCCGGCGTCGGTGGCCACTTCCACCATCGGCTCCAGCCAGTAGAGGCCGCGCGAGCCGTTGCGCACAATCCGCGCATCGATGCCGCGCGAAAGAGCCTCGGCCTCGATTGCCTTGGCTACCTTTTCAGCGCCGAGCGCCAGCGCGCCGGAATCACCCGGAACGTAGATGGTGACGGTCACGAGCGCACCTCCGCGACGATTTCTTCGATCTTGTCGGCGTCGAGCCGCCCGATGACCTCGCCGTCCAGCATGGCCGCCGGGGCGCAGGCGCAGAGGCCCAAGCAGAACACCGGCTCCAGCGTCACCGAATCGTCCTTGGCCGTCTCATGGAAGCCGATGCCCAGCGCCTGGCTGATCTGCGCGGCGATGGCGTCGGCGCCCATCGACTGGCAGGCCTCGGCGCGGCAAAGCTTCAGCACGTGCCGACCGGCAGGCTGGCTGCGATAGTCGTGATAGAAGGTGACCACGCCGTGCACTTCCGCGCGCGACAGGTTCAGCGCCTCGGCGATGACCGGAACGGTCTCAGACGGCACGTGGCCGAATTCTTCCTGGATGCCGTGGAGAATCGGAAGCAGAGGGCCTTCCAGATCCTTGAACTCGTCGATGACCGATCTTGCCCTGGCGGCGATGTCGGTACCTGCCGACTGCATAGCCATGCAGCGCCCTCCCTTTCTGAAACGGGCAAAGCTATTCAGAACGGGAAAGCGTAATCAATATAGCAGTTTCGTTGATCGATAGAAAAATTCTATTGAAGGGCGACAAGGCTTGCCGCAAGCAGACGCGCCTCATGCATCAGCGCCGAAACGATCGGCGTGTTCGGCTCCCGGTGCGCGGCCACCAGGCCCACCAGATGGCTTGCATCCGGCTCGACGATGGGAATGGCGCGGATGGGTTCCGCAAAGCCGAAGGTTTCGGCCAGATTGAGCGGCATGATCGACGCCCATTTGCCGGTGCGGATATGCGAGAACAGCACGATCATCGAATTCGATTCGAGCGTGGTTTGCGCCTTAACGCCGGCTTCCTCCAGATGCCGGTTGATGATGCGGCGATTCTGCATGTCCGGCGTCAGCAGGCACAGCGGCAGCGTGCTCACCTCGGCCCAGGTCACAGATTTTCGGTCCGAAAACGGCGTGCCCGCCGCAGTGATGAGCTGGTAGCGCTCCGAATAGAGCGGCACCGAGGCGACTCGGCCAAGCGGCTCGTTGTCGAGATAGGTGATGCCGATGTCGGCCTCGAGGTTTTCCAGAAGCGTCAGCACCTCGATGGAAGTGCGCGAGATGATGGAAAAGGTCACCGCCGGGTGCTTTTCGTGGAAGGGCGTCGTCAGCCGCGGCGTCATGGCAAGTGCTGTGGGAATGGCGGCGATGCGCACATGGCCGGAGAGGCCGTGGCGCGCCGCGCGCATCTCCTCGCGCATGGTGCGGGTGTCGCCGACGATGCGGCGTGCCCATTCCAGCACGCGGCTGCCTTCAGGTGTCAGGCCCTGGAAACGCGAGCCGCGCTGCACCAGCATCACGCCGAGCTGGTCTTCCAGCTGCTTGATGCCGGCCGAAAGGGTGGGCTGTGTCACGCCGCATTCCTCGGCCGCGCGACCAAAGTGCTGCTCCTTGGCCAGCGCCAGGAAGAATTCGAGCTTGTCGATCATGCGGTGAAACTAGCCGGTTGGCAGCCGGAGCGCCAGAAGGAACGGACGCTGCCAGGCTGTGATCGACTTCGATCGCCCACTCCTCGCTTCGCTCGGCATTTCCGCCTCCATTTCAGGGCAGGGCATTTGAAGTACCCCCACCCCTAACCCCTCCCCACAAGGGGGAGGGGGACCGCTTTGTCACCGTGCACGCCAAGAACGGTGATGGTTGGTGCCGGACGGTCATGCAGCAGAATTCCCCTCCCCCTTGTGGGGAGGGGTTAGGGGTGGGGGTACAAGGCCGATTGCATCCATATGCAATGATGGGGGAGCGCGACCTCTGGCCGCCTCGAGAGCCGGGCGCTTGGTTCCGGCGACGATATGCATTATCTCAAGCTAAACACCGGAAGAGAAGAAGCATCATGTCAGTGACCAGAGAAGCCGTTCTCGAAAAGCTCAGCACGATCAAGGGCCCCGATCTTGAAGGCGACATCGTCAGCCTTGGGCTGGTCTCGGAAATCTTCGTCGCCGACAGCAAGGTCTTTTTCTCCATCACCGTTCCGGCCGCCCGCGCGCAGGAACTGGAACCGTTGCGCGCCGCTGCCGAGCGCGCCGTGAAGTCCATCCCCGGCGTCGTCAGCGCCATGGTGGCGCTGACGGCCGAGAAGAAGGGCGGCGGCATGGAAAGCGCGCCGCCACGGCCCGTTCCGCCCCGCCCGGCAGCGCCTGCCACGCCGCCCCGACCCGCACCCCACGCGCCCGCCGGCCATCAACCGGGCAAGCGCGGCGTGCCCGGCATCGAGGCGATCATCGCGGTGGCTTCCGGGAAGGGCGGCGTCGGCAAGTCGACCACCGCCATCAACATCGCGCTCGGCCTTGCGGCCAATGGCTTGAGGGTCGGCGTGCTCGATGCCGACATCTACGGCCCCTCCATGCCCAAGCTGCTCAACCTGCACGGCCGGCCCCAGACGGTGGACGGTCGGGTGCTGAAGCCGATGGAGAAATACGGGCTCAAGGTCATGTCCATGGGCTTCCTCGTCGACGAGGAGACGCCGATGATCTGGCGCGGGCCGATGGTGATGTCGGCACTCACGCAGATGCTGCGCGAGGTCGATTGGGGGCCGCTCGACGTGCTGGTGGTCGACATGCCTCCCGGCACCGGCGACGCCCAGCTCACCATGGCCCAGCAGGTGCCGCTGGCCGGCGCCGTCATCGTCTCGACGCCGCAGGACTTGGCGCTCATCGACGCGCGCAAGGGGCTCAACATGTTCAAGAAGGTCGACGTGCCGCTGCTCGGCATCGTCGAGAACATGAGCTACTTCGTGGCGCCCGATACCGGCAAGCGCTACGACATTTTTGGCCATGGCGGCGCGAAGAAGGAAGCCGAGCGCCTGGGCGTCACCTTCCTCGGCGAGGTGCCGCTGGAAATGGGCATCCGCGAAAGCTCGGACGCCGGCGCGCCTGTGGTCGTCTCCAAGCCCGACGGGCTTGAGGCCAGGATTTATCGCGACATCGCCGGCAAGGTCTGGACGCGGGTTCAGGAAGAGCGCGGCGTGGCCGAGGCTGCAGTGCCGAACATCGTGTTTGAGTGAGGCGCTGATCGACCCCCACTCCGATCCGCTTCGCGGACCACCTCTCCCCCGTTCGACGGGGGAGAGGAAAGGCGCGAACCGACGAAGCTGGGCGCCCTTCCTCTCCCTCCGGAGGGGGGAGAGGTGGCGCGCGAAGCGCGACGGAGTGGGGGAAGACGCTATGCGATCAGCAACCTGCTGTGGTTACCCCGCGCCCACCTTTTCTCCAAAACTGGAAAAGAACTGGCCGGCGAGCTTCTTCGAAGTCGACATGATCAGCCGGCTGCCGAGCTGGGCGATCTTGCCGCCGACATCGGCCTTGGCCTCGTATTTGAGGATGGTGGTGTCGGGGCCATCCTCGCACAAGGTCACGTCGGCGCCGCCCTTGGCAAAGCCTGCAATACCGCCCTTGCCCTCGCCGGAGATGGTGTAGGAGTGCGGCGGCTTCAGGTTCGTCAGCGTCACCTCGCCGGCGAAGGTCGCCTTGATCGGGCCGATCTTGAGTACCACGGTGGCGGCCATTTCGGTGGGCGATTTCATCTCCAGGTCCTGGCAGCCGGGAATGCATTCCTTCAGCACTTCGGGGTCGTTCAGCGATTCCCACACCTTCTGCACGGGCGCGGCGATGCGTTCTTCACCTTCGATGACGAGGGCCATTGTTTCCTCCCGAATGGATTCCTCGCCGAAGGGGTAACGGAGGCGGAGTTTCTTGTCTATCGCACCAAAGTGCTGCGAGCGCCGCCGGGCTCAGCGCAGCCGCCCGATCGGGATGATTTCGCGCGAGGCCGGCGTCCATGGCGCGCCGTGCCAGTCGCCCAGCCAGCGGTCGGCGGCAAGGCCGGCCTCGCCCAGCATCTTCGCCAACGCGTCCTTGCCCGGAAAGGCGATTTTCGACTGCGCGTGGAAACGCCGGCCGCCAGCCGCCTCGTAAAAGGTGTCGTAGGTCACTATCCCGGCCGCTTCGTCCCACGCGGCGTCGTTCCAGGCCTGCACCGTGCCGAGGCGCGGATGCTCGACAAAACGCTGCGATTCTTCCGGCACCCATTCCAGCCATTCCCGCGCCGCCGGGTTGCGGCTGTCGAAGATGAAGCGCCCTTCCGGCGCGAGATGGGCTGCGATGGTTTCCAGCACCGCCCGCTGGTCTTCCGCGGACAGGAACACCTGGAAGGCATGGCCGGTCAGCAGCACCAGGTCGAACTTTTTGCCGAGCCGCAGATGGCGCGCATCGGCCTCCACCCACTCCACGCTCTCGCCGCCTGGCCGGCCGCGTGCCACGTCCAGCATGGCCGCCGCCGGGTCGACGCCGGTGACATCGCGGCCGGGCGCGAGCGCCACCGCTACCTGCCCGGTGCCGCAGCCGAGGTCGAGCACGCTACTCGCGCCCTCGGCAAAGGCGATGCAATAGTCTTGATCCGCGCCGCCTTCATTCTCGAGGTCGTAGAACTGAACCAGCTCGGGGTCGATATAGAGGCGGTCGTCGATCAGGGTCATACAAGCATTCCTCTTCCACTCACCTGCGCTGATACCATCTTCCCGCCGTCTTCGTCTTCCCCTGTCCGAAAACCGGCGGCGGCGCTTTGGTGCCGCCTCTTGCGGCCCCGCAATCCTTGCCATAACCATTTCATAGTCGCCCTCCGGGAGAAGCTGATGGCCGGTTCGAACACGCGCAGGAAATTCCGCTCGCAGGAATGGTTCGATAATCCCGACAACCCGGGCATGACCGCGCTCTATCTCGAGCGCTACCTGAACTACGGCCTCACCCGCGAGGAGCTGCAGTCGGGCAAGCCGCTCATCGGCATCGCCCAGACCGGCTCGGACCTCTCGCCCTGCAACCGCCATCACATCGAGCTTGCCAAGCGCGTGCGCGCGGGCATCGTGGCCGCCGGCGGCATCCCCTTCGAGTTTCCCTGCCATCCGATCCAGGAAACCGGAAAACGCCCCACCGCAGCGCTCGACCGCAACCTTGCCTATCTGTCGCTGGTCGAGGTGCTTTATGGCTATCCGCTCGACGGGGTGGTGCTGACCATTGGCTGCGACAAGACCACGCCGGCCATGCTGATGGCGGCGGCCACGGTCAACATTCCGGCGATTGCGCTGTCGGTCGGGCCGATGCTCAACGGCTGGCACAAGGGCAAGCGCACGGGCTCGGGTACCATCGTGTGGGAATCGCGCCAGCGCCTGTCGGCCGGCGAAATCGACTATAATGAGTTCATGGAGATCGTTGCGTCTTCTGCGCCCTCGGTCGGCTATTGCAACACCATGGGCACCGCCACCACCATGAACAGCCTGGCCGAGGCACTGGGCATGCAACTGCCGGGAGCGGCCGCCATTCCCGCGCCCTATCGCGAGCGCGGCCAGATCGCCTACGAGACAGGCAAGCGCATCGTGGCCATGGTGCACGAGGACCTGAAGCCGTCAGACATCATGACGCGCGAGGCTTTCGAGAACGCCATCGTCGTCAATTCGGCGATCGGCGGTTCCACCAACGCGCCGATTCATCTCAATGCAATTGCGCGCCATCTCGGCATAAAACTCGACAATGACGACTGGCAGGCCATCGGCCACAAGATCCCGCTTTTGGTGAACCTGCAGCCGGCCGGCGAATTTCTGGGCGAGGATTTTTGTCATGCCGGCGGCGTGCCGGCGGTGGTGATGGAATTGCTGAAGGCCGGCCTGCTGCCGCATCCCGGCGCCGTCACCGCCAACGGCAGCCCCATCGGCGAGAATTGCGCCGCGGTCGAAAACCTCAATCCTGACGTCATTCGCCCGGTGTCCGACCCGCTGAAGGAAAATGCCGGCTTCATCAATCTCAAGGGCAATCTGTTCGACAGCGCGATCATGAAGACCAGCGTGATCTCAGCCGAGTTCCGCGGGCGCTATCTGTCGAACCCGGCCGACCCGGATGCCTTCGAGGGCAAGGCCATGGTGTTCGACGGACCGGAGGACTATCACGCCCGCATCGACGATCCGGCGCTCGGCATCGACGAGCACACGGTGCTGTTCATGCGCGGGGCAGGGCCCGTCGGCTACCCCGGCGGTGCCGAGGTGGTGAACATGCAGCCGCCAGATTACCTCATCAAAAGGGGCGTGCACTCGCTGCCCTGCATCGGCGACGGACGGCAATCGGGCACGTCCGGCTCGCCCTCCATCCTCAACGCCTCGCCGGAAGCCGCGGTCGGCGGCGGCCTGGCGCTGCTGAAATCGGGTGACCGCGTGCGGATCGACCTCAGGGAGGGCACGGCCGATATTCTGATCAGCGACGAGGAACTGCAAAGCCGCCGCGCCGCCCTACAGGGCGACGGCGGCTACTCCTATCCGGCCCACCAGACGCCGTGGCAGGAAATCCAGCGCGGCATGGTCGACCAGCTTTCGGAAGGCATGGTGCTGAAGCCGGCAGTGAAATATCAGCGCGTGGCACAGACCAGGGGTATTCCGCGGGACAATCATTGAGCGCCAACGCCCACCTCTCGCTTGAGGGGGTGAGGAGTGGTGGCCGAAGGCCACGAAAAGCCAACGATTTGGCTTTTCGAACGACGAACGCCCGGAGCCATAGCGGAGGGCCGGCCGGGAGGGGTTGGTCCATGCCGAGCGCGGTCGCAACGACCCCACCTCTGTACTCTGAAAGGGAGGGCCGGCGCACTGCCGCTATGACCCCTTCCCGATCCGCTGCGCGGATCGACCCTCCCCTCAAGGGGAGGGGGACGTTGGCTCTCAAGCCGCCTGCTTGCGCGCGAGCCTTGCCCTGATGCTTGCCACATCCGCGCGGGGCGTGGCCGCAAACAGTGTCTTGGTGTAGCTGTGCTGCGGGTTGGAAAACACCTCGTCGCGGGTGCCATATTCCACCGCCTCGCCGAAATACATCACCATCACCTCGTCGGCGATGTAGCGCACCACCGAAAGGTCGTGGCTGATGAAGACGTAGGTCAGCTTGAACTCGTCCTGCAGGTCGGCAAGCAGGTTCAGCACCTGCGCCTGAACCGAAAGGTCCAGCGCCGACACCGGCTCGTCCAGCACAAGCAGGCTCGGGTTCAGCATCAGCGCGCGCGCAATGGCGATACGCTGGCGCTGGCCGCCGGAGAACATGTGCGGGTAGCGGTTGAAGTGTTCTTCGCCCAACCCGACCTTCTTCAGCATCGCCATGGCGCGGTCGCGCCGCTCGGAAGCCGGCATGTCGGTGTTGATCTTCAGCGGCTCGGCCAGCACGTCGCCGATCTTCTGGCGCGGGTTGAGCGAGCCGTAGGGGTTCTGGAACACGATCTGCACCTTGCGGCGCAGCTCGGGCGTCAGCCCGTCGCGCGCGATGTCCACCTTCTGGCCGTCGATGAACAGCTCGCCCGAGGTCGCCGCATCGATCAGCGTGATGATGCGTGCCAGCGTGGACTTGCCGCAGCCGCTCTCGCCGACGATGGCCAGAGTCTTGCCCTTCTCGACAGAGAAGCTCACGCCCTTCACCGCATGCACGGTGCGCGCCTTGGAGAACAGCCCGCCAGCGACGTGGTAGTCGCGCTTCAGGTGCCGGGCTTCGAGGACGGTGTTGCTCATGCCAGCGCTCCTTCCGGCTCGTCGAGCACGAAGTCGGAGATGGTGGGCAGGCGGTCGCCGGTGGCGTTGTCGGGCAGGGCCGACAGCAGCGCCTTGGTGTAGCTGCTCTTGGGCGATTCAAACAGGGAGAGCACGTCGGCTTCTTCCATCTTGCGTCCCTTGTACTGGACGACGACGCGGTCGGCCGTTTCGGCGACCACGCCCATATTGTGGGTGATCATGATCAGCCCCATGCCGTGCTCGGCCTGCAGGCCCATCAGAAGATCGAGGATCTGCTTCTGGATCGTCACGTCGAGCGCGGTGGTCGGCTCGTCGGCGATCAGGAGCTTGGGGTTGCAGGCAATGGCCATGGCGATCATCACGCGCTGGCACTGCCCGCCCGACATCCGGTGCGGGTAGGAGCTGAGCCGTTCCGCCGGGTCCGGAATGCCGACCTGCTGGAACAGCTCGATGGCGCGGGCGCGGCGCTGGGCGCGATCCATGTTCATGTGGACGCGCAGCACCTCCTCGATCTGAAAACCGACGGTGAAGCACGGGTTGAGGCTCGCCATTGGCTCCTGGAAGATCATGGCGATGTCGCGGCCGATGATCTTGCGGCGCTGCTCGGGCGTCATGGCCAGCAGGTCCTGACCGTTGAAGGTCATGCTGTCGGCGGCCACCTTGGCCGTTTTGGGCAGGAGGCCCATGACCGCCAGCATCGAGACGGACTTGCCCGAGCCGGACTCGCCCACAATGGCCAGCACCTCGCGCGGCTCGATCGACAGATCGATGCCCTTCACGGCGATGAACTCGCCGGCGCTGGTGTCGAAGGAGACTTTGAGGTTCCTGATTTCAAGAAGCGGCATCTTACGACCTCTTCAGCTTGGGGTCGAAGGCGTCGCGCAGGCCGTCGCCGATGAGGTTGATGGCAAGCACGGTGATGAGGATGGCGAGACCCGGGAAGGTCACCACCCAGGGCGCGCGCAGGATGAACTCGCGGGCCGCGGCCAGCATCGTGCCCCATTCCGGCGTCGGCGGCTGTGCGCCCATGCCCAGGAAGCCAAGTGCCGCCGCCTCGAGGATGGCGTTGGAGAAGGACAGCGTCGCCTGCACGATCAGCGGTGCCAGGCAGTTGGGCAGGATGGTCACCAGCATCAGGCGCAGGTGCCCGGCGCCCGCCACCTTGGCCGAGACGACATATTCGCGGTTCTTCTCGGCCATCACCGCAGCGCGCGTCAGGCGGGCGAAGTGCGGCTGCAGCACGACTGCGATGGCCAGCATGGCGTTGAACAGGCCAGGCCCCAGGATCGCCACCAGCACCAGCGCCAGAAGCAGCGACGGGAAGGACAGGATGATGTCCATCAGGCGCATAATCAGCGTGTCGACCCAACCGCGGAAATAGCCGGCAAGCAGGCCGAGGATGATGCCGCTGATCAGGGCGAAGGTCACGACCACGAGACCGATGAACAGCGAGTAGCGGGCGCCGTAGATCAGCCGCGAGAGGATGTCGCGGCCCACCGCATCGGTGCCGAGCACGAAGTTCGAGGTGCCGTTCGCCCACCACATCGGCGGCGTCAGCAGTGCGTCGCGATACTGCTCGTTGGGCATGTGCGGCGCAATCAGCGGCGCAAAGACGGCGACCAGCACCAGCAGGGCGAAGACGACGAGACCGACGACGGCCCCATGGTTCATGGAGAAATAGTGCCAGAACTCGGCCAGAGCGCCTGGACGGGCAGCTGGCTTGGCCGCCGGCATGACAGTGGTTTCGTTGCTCATCCTTGCCTCACTGCACGCGGATGCGGGGGTTGATGACGGCGTAGAGGAGATCGACGACAAGGTTCACGGCCATGACGATCAGTGCGATCAAGAGCAGGCCGCTCTGCACCACGACATAGTCGCGCTTGCCGATGGAATCGATCATCCACTTGCCGATGCCCGGCCAGGAGAAGATGGTTTCGGTGAGGATCGCGCCCGCCATCAGCGTGCCGACCTGCAGGCCGATCGTGGTCACGACCGGGATCAGCGCGTTGCGGAACGCATGCAGCCCGATGACCTGGCGCGGCGCGAGGCCCTTGGCGCGGGCAGTGCGCACATAGTCCTCGCCCAGCACTTCCAGCATGGCCGAGCGCGTCTGGCGCGCAATCACGGCAAGCGGGATCGTGGCCAGCACGATCGACGGCAGGATGAGATGGCTGACGGCCGACGAGAAGGCGCCGCTCTTGCCCGACAGCAGGCTGTCGATCAGCATGAAGCCGGTGACCGGCGGGAAGAAGTATTGCAGGCCGATGCGGCCGGAAACCGGCGTCCAGCCCAGCGTGCCGGAGAAGAAGATGATCAGCAGCAGGCCCCACCAGAAGATCGGCATGGAATAGCCGGTCAGGGCAGCGCCCATGGTGATCTGATCGAACCAGGAGCCGCGCTTGACGGCCGCAAAGATGCCGGCGGGAATGCCGATGATGACCGCAAGCAGCATGGCGACCGTCGCCAGTTCAAGCGTGGCCGGAAACAGCGCCAGGAATTCGCCGATCACAGGCCGCTTCGTGGCAAGCGAAATGCCGAAATTGCCGTGCAGGACGTTGCTGATGTAGTCGAAATACTGAACCCAGATCGGGCGGTTGTAGCCGAAGCGTTCGAGCAGTTCGGCGTAGCGTTCGGGGCTGACGCCGCGTTCCCCGGCCATGGCCAGGATCGGGTCGCCGGGCAGCAGGCGCACGAATGCGAAGGCGGCCAGCGAGATGCCGAAGATCGTCGGAACGATCAGGGCGAGTTTGTGGAGGATGTAGCGGAACATGGTGATTGCGATGGCTAGACGGCGCCCCTGAGGGGCGCCGTCCCCTATTCGCTTTTCTTATTCGGCGATGTCGACGCCGTCGAAACGATGGATGCCGAGCGGATCCATCACGAAGCCCTCGACCTTCTTGGACATGGGCATGAAGACCTTCGAGTGGGCGATGGTCAGCCACGGCGCTTCGCGCTTGAAGACGACCTGGGCTTCCTCGTAGATCTTGGTGCGCTCGGCCTGGTCGGTCGTCGCCTTGCCCTTCTGCAGCAGGGCTTCGAACTCCTTGTTGCACCAGATGGCGTAGTTGGACTGGCCGATGGCATCGCAGCCGAGCAGGAACAGGAAGTTGTCCGGATCGCCGTTGTCGCCGGTCCAGCCGAGCTGGAAGGCGCCGTCACGATCCTTCTGCTTGCCGCGTTCGCGATACTCGGTCCATTCGTAGCTGACGATCTCGGCCTTGACGCCGATCTTGGCGTAGTCGGCCTGGATCAGCTCAGCCACGCGCTGGGCGTTCGGGTTGTAGGGGCGGCTGACCGGCATGGCCCAGATCTTCATCGAAAGATCCTTGACGCCGGCTTCCTCGAGCATCTTCTTGGCCGCTTCCGGATCGTACGGATCGTCCTTGATCTCGGTGTTGTAGCCCCACATCGTCGGCGGGATCGGGTTCACGGCCGCTTGGCCGGCGCCCTGGTAGACCGCGTCGATGATGGCCTGCTTGTTGACGGCCATGTTGAGGGCCTTGCGGACCTCGGCCTTGTCGAAGGGCGCCACGGTCGTGTTGTAGGCCATGTAGCCGATGTTCAGGCCTTCCTGCTCGTCGACCTTGAGGTTCTCGTCAGCCTGCAGGCCAGCGATATCGGCCGGGGCCGGGTAGGACATGATGTGGCATTCGCCGGCCTTGAGCTTCTGCGCGCGCACCGCCGGATCGGGGGTGATGGCGAAGATCAGGTCGTCGATCTTCTGGCGGCCGCCGAAGTAACCATCCCAGGCAGCGTAGCGGATGACGGCGTCAACCTGATAGTCGACGAACTGGAAGGGACCCGTGCCGACCGGCTTCTGGGTGAACTGCTGCAGATTGCCTTCTTTTTCCAGCTGGTCGGCATATTCCTTCGACACGATCGAGGCGAAGTCCATGCCGAGGTCGGGCAGGAAGGCGACTTCCGGCTTGTTCAGAACGAACTTGACCGTCAGATCGTCGACCTTGACGACTTCCTTCAGCAGGTCCGGGAAGCCCATGCCGGTGAAATACTCCCAGCCGGTGCCGGGCAGGTATTCGTACCAGGGGCTGTCCTTCTTCCACTGGCGCTCGAACGAGAAGACGACGTCGTCGGCGTTCAGGTCGCGGGTCGGGGTGAAGTAGTCGGTGGTCTGGAACTTCACGCCGGGGCGAAGCTTGAAGGTGTATTCCAGGCCGTCGTCCGAGACGGTCCAGCTTTCGGCGAGGCCGGGCATGAGGCTGGTCTTGCCGTGTTCGAACTCGACAAGACGCGAATAGATGGTGCGCGAAGAGGCGTCGAAGTCGTTGCCGCCGCTCCACGGAGACGGGTCAAAGCCTGCCGGCGACGCCTCAGAGCAGTACACCAGAGTTTTGGCATTCGCCGCGCCGCCCAAGACGGTTGCAGCCGCGAGTGCGGCTGCAAAAGTCAGCTTCCTTATCATTGATCACTCCCTGTCATGGATCCAAGCCCCTCAAACTGGCTTTGAGGCCGCATATAAGCATCGTTTTCGAGCCTATGGAACACCTTGTTTTAACGTGCGCGAAAGGTGGAACAATGTTTCAACATGTTGTCATCATGCGGTTACATTGTTTCGATGAAGACGCATCTTGCGAAATGGTCTTTCCTTTTGGGGTGGTGCCTCGACAGCTTACGTTACGACAACGGATGTCGAATTTGCGCCCTCGAGGGCCGGGAAACCCACGTCCGCCGGGCTTTCAGGCGCCCGTTCCCCACTGCTTGCCGTTGCAGGGGAGCAAGGCTTGCATGCGCGCTGGTTGTGGCCATAAATTGGATATAGACGCATTCTACTTGGAAATCCGGGGGCGCAACAATTCGAGAGGGCGGGTCCGCGAGGGGTAGGCGTCCAAGCAAACGAGAAGAACTGCGAGGGAGGACGGGGTGGCCAACACGAGCAACAAGGCTGGGAAAGCGCAAGTGGACGAGAAGGTGAAGCCGGTGCAGGCAAGGAAACCATCGGCCGCCAAGACGGCGCAGGCGCCTGAGGCCAAGGGGGCAAGCCGGACAAGGAAAGCTGAGACCGCGGGCGGCTCGGCCTCTCGCCCCGCTGTTGCCGAGGCGGCTGCCGGCACCGCGAGCTCGGCGCCATCGGCCGCGAAAGCCGCAAAGACTGCGGCCAAGAAGGCCGTGAAGAAACCTGCGACTGCCAAGCCGGTCGCCAGCAAGGTCGCAAAGAACGAAAAACCTGCCCCAAGCAAGGCGAAGGCCGCAGCGGCGGCGCGCGCCGCGGAAAGGCCGGCAAAGGCCGCCAAGGCCGACGGTGCAGCCAAGCCAAAGGCGTCCGCCTCCAGCACGGCGAAGAAGCAGGCGAAGCCGAAAGCGGCAGCGCCCGCCAAGGCTCCTGCCGCTCCGGACGGCGCTGTTGCGCCGCACGAGGTCAAGCCATGGCTGAGCAGCTATCCGGCCAACATCCCCGCGGAGATCCCGCCGCTCGAATTCAATTCCATCGGCGACCTGGTGGTCGATGCCGCCAAGAAATATGCAACCCGGCCCTGCTTCACCTGCATGGGCAAGACCATCACTTTTGCCGAACTTGAGCGACTGTCGGCGGCCTTCGGGGCTTATCTGCAGTCGAAGGGGCTGGCGCCAGGTGCCCGTGTGGCGCTGATGATGCCTAACGTGCTGCAATATCCGATTGCGCTGCTGGGAGTTCTGCGCGCGGGCTACACGGTGGTCAACGTCAATCCGCTCTACACCCCGCGCGAGCTTGAGCACCAGCTCAAGGACTCCGGTGCCGAAGCCATCATCATCCTCGAAAACTTCGCCACCACCTTGCAGGGGGTGATCGCCCGCACGCCGGTCAAGCACGTGGTCGTGGCGGCCATGGGCGACATGCTCGGGCTCAAGGGCCACATCGTCAACCTGGTGGTGCGGCGGGTGAAGAAGATGGTGCCCGCATGGTCGCTGCCGGGGCATGTCAAGTTCCCGGCAGCGCTCAAGGAAGGTGCCGCGCGCAACTTCAAGCCCGCCAGGGTGTTCGGCGACGACGTCGCCTTCCTGCAATATACGGGCGGAACAACGGGCGTTTCCAAGGGCGCCATCCTGCTCCACCGCAACATTCTGGCCAATGTGGTGCAGAACATGATCTGGATGGAGACGGCCTTCACGAAGAGGCAGCGCCCACCAACGCTGACCTTCGTGTGCGCGCTGCCGCTCTACCACATCTATGCGCTGACGGTGAACGCGCTGATGGGCATCCAGCAGGGCGCGCACAACATCATGATCCCCAACCCGCGCGACATTCCCGGCTTCGTCAAGGAACTGAAGAAGTATCCCTTTAACGTCTTCCCTGGCCTCAACACGCTATTCAACGCGCTGCTGAACAACGAGGAGTTCCGCAAGCTCGACTTCAAGCCGCTGTTTCTCACCTTCGGGGGCGGCATGGCGGTGCAGCGTGCCGTGGCCGAACGCTGGAAGAAACTGACCGGCGTCACCGTTTCCGAGGGCTACGGCCTGTCGGAGACCTCGCCGGTGGCGACTGCCAATCGCTTCGACGCTGAGGAGTTTTCCGGCACCATCGGCCTGCCGATGCCTTCGACCGAGGTCGCGATCCGCGACGAGGAAGGCCACGAGTTGGCACTGGGCGAAGTCGGTGAAATTTGCATTCGCGGCCCCCAGGTCATGGCCGGTTACTGGAACCGGCCCGACGAAACCGCCAAGGCGATGACCGCGGATGGCTTCTTCCGCACCGGCGACATGGGCTTCATGGACAGCCACGGCTATACCAAGATCGTCGACCGCAAGAAGGACATGATCATCGTTTCGGGATTCAACGTCTATCCCAACGAGCTGGAAGAGGTCGCGGTGCAGCACCCGGGCGTGCTGGAGGTCGCGGCTGTGGGCGTGCCGGACGAGCATTCGGGCGAGGTGCCGAAGCTGTTCGTGGTCAAGAAGGACCCCAACCTGACCGCCGAGGACCTGCTGGAATATTGCCGGCAGAACCTGACCGGCTACAAGCGCCCGAAGCTGATCGAGTTCCGCACCGAACTGCCCAAGACCAACGTGGGTAAGATCCTGCGGCGGGAGCTGCGGGGCTGAAGATCTGCGTCGCAGGCTTCGCGGCATGCCGCGAGCCTGCGATGCGAACCATCGGGGAGCGGAGTGGACCTGTGCCGGCCGCACCCCGAGAACAAGTCAGATCGTTCCCAGAAAGCCCGGCAGGTCGGCCACCGAATTGAGGATCACGTCGGCCATGGGCGCCAGCGTTTCGCGGGTTCCGGTGCCGCTCAGCACGGCCACGGCCAGCCCAGCGCCGCCGGCCCGCGCCATCTCCAGGTCGTGCCGGTTGTCGCCCACCATGGCGATCTCCGAGGGCTTGAGGCCGGTGAGGTCGGCAAAGGCGTGGATTGCATCCGGCGCCGGCTTCGGGTTGGCCACCGCGTCGTAGCCGTAGGCCGCGTCGAACATCTGGGCGATGCCGAGCGCCAGCAGCGTCTGCTCGGCGCCACTGGTGGAATCGTTGGTCGCCACGCCGAGCCGGAAGCCAGAGCCGTGCAGCACTGCGATGGCATCCTTGCTGCCCGGCAGTGGCACCGACGCCGCCGCGCCCGCCTCGGCGGTCATCGTGTTGAACCCGGCGGTGATGGTTTGGCGCTCCTGTTCGCTGGCGTCGGGATACCACAGCGCCACGATCTCTGCGTTGGTCCCGGCGGCAAACACGGAGTCGGCCTTGAAGCGTTGACCGTCGAAGTCGTAGCCGGCCAGCGTCAGCAGTGCGTCCGCCCTTGTGCGGTCGCCTTCGGCTGCCTGCAGCGCCATCAGGTCGCCGATGGCGAACCATGTCTTCTGGAAATCGACCAGTGTCCCGTCCTTGTCGAACAGGATGCCCTTGATGCCCTGCAATGCCGTCTACTCCGTTGCCCTGAGACGATGGATATGGCGCACCAAACCGGCGGTGGAAGCGTCGCTTTGCGCGGCATCTTCCGTTCCCTCCACGACAGGCAGCAGCCCGGTTGCCAGTTCCTTGCCCAGTTCCACGCCCCATTGGTCGAAGGAATTGATGCCGAAAAGCGTTCCTTCCACGAACACGCGGTGTTCGTAAAGCGCAATCAGCCGTCCGAGCGTGAAGGGGTCGAGCTTGCGATAGAGCAGGGTGACCGAAGGCCGGTTGCCTGAGAACACGCGGTGCGGCGCGATGCGGTCGACCTCTTCCAGCGGCATGCCGCGGGTCAGCATCTGCCGGCGCGCCTCTTCCAGCGTGCGGCCCTTCATCAGCGCCTCCGATTGCGCCAGGCAGTTGGCGAGCAAGAGGTCATGCTGGTGGCGCAACTCCGCCTCATGACCTTCTGCCGCCGCGAGGAACTCGACCGGGATGATGTCGGTGCCTTGGTGCAGAAGCTGGAAGAAGGCGTGCTGGCCGTTGGTGCCGGGCTCGCCCCAAACCAGCGGTCCGGTCGCGGTCACCGCCTTCTGCCCGCCGAGCAGCACGTGCTTGCCATTGGATTCCATGTCGAGCTGCTGCAGATAGGCCGGCAGCCGCGCCAGCCGCTGGTCGTAGGGTATGACGGCGCGGGCCGGGTAGTCGCAAACCACGCGGTGGAAATAGCCGATCAGCCCCATCACCACCGGAATGTTCTTCAGAAGCGGGGCCGTTTCGAAGTGCCGGTCCATGTCGCGCGCGCCGGCCAGGAATTCGCCGAACCGTTCCGGCCCGATGGCGATCATGATCGGCAGGCCGATGGCCGACCACAGCGAATAGCGGCCGCCCACCCAGTCCCAGAAGCCGAAGACACGGTCCGGCGCAATACCGAAGGCGGCGACCTTGTCGAGCGCGGTCGACACGGCCGCGAAATGCTGGCCCACTGCATCCTTGCCCAGCGCCTTCTCCACCCAGTCGCGGGCGGTCTCGGCATTGGTCATGGTCTCGACCGTGGTGAAGGTCTTGGATGCCACGATGAACAGCGTCGTCTGAGGGTCGAGGTGCTTCAGCGTGTCGTGAATATGCGCGCCATCGACGTTCGACACGAAGTGCGCGCGCGGCCCGTCATGGTAGGGGGCGAGCGCCAGGGTGGCCATCGCGGGGCCCAGGTCGGAGCCGCCGATGCCGATGTTGACGATTTCGGTGATGCGCTTGCCGGTCGCGCCGGTGGCAGCACCCGAACGCACCGCATGGGCGAAGGCGCCCATGGCAGCCAGCACCGCGCGCACATCGGGCATCACGTCCTTGCCGTCCACCATCACCTTCGCGTCAGGCCCGGCCCGAAGTGCGGTGTGCAGCACGGCGCGGCCTTCAGTGCTGTTGATCTTCTCGCCCGAGAACATCGCCTCGCGCCGCTCGGGCAGGTTGGCCGCCAGCGCCAGCCGTTCCAGAAGAGCCATGGTTTCGGACGTGACGGCGCATTTAGACCAGTCGAACAGCAGGCCCCCATCCGTCAGCGAGAATCTCGCGAAGCGCTGTGGATCGGACTTGAACGCCTCGCGCATATTCATCGGCGTTTCTTCCTGTTCCTCGCGAAGCGCGGTCAGGGCTGCATGAAGGGGGGCGTCGGTCACAGCCAGTCTCCAATGGTCCATCTGCTTCCTGCAAGCTTACCAGAGCCCGTCGGCGATGCGGAGCCACGGAAATAGTTTTGCGGGGAAAAGTCTCAATCGACTGATTTTGCCGCATCGCCCTTTCGGCGGTGTGTCATGCCAGGAAGGATCACTGGCATAAATCCTAGCGATTAGAAAAATTCATTGGCGCAACCCGTTGGACCACGGATACGGTCCACTGGTCCACAAAAGATAAAGCATAACGCCTGACCGGGGAATTACTGATGCCACAGAGAAACGATTCGGCCATTTGGTCGGGACTGTTCCGGATATCCGCGGAATCCGGCCAGACGCTTCAGGCACAGATCCGTCAGGCCATCGTCGCAGCCATTCTCGACCGCCAGATCGCCGCTTCCATGCCGCTGCCTTCCTGCCGCATCCTGGCCGAGAAGCTCGGCGTTGCGCGCGGCACGGTGGTGCTGGCCTTCCAGCAACTTGTCGACCAGGGCTTCCTGGTGGCGCGCGAGCGGCGCGGCCACTTCGTCAATCCGGAGGTGCTGGCCACCCCCGCCAAGCCGCAGCACAAGACCGGCGAACAGGCCAGCGAGATCGACTGGAAGGCGCGCCGCCAGATCCCGGCCAGCGACATGCCGCGCGCGGCCAAGCTCGACAACTGGATCAAGTCTTCCTACCCCTTTGTCTATGGCCAGTTCGACCCAGCGCTGTTTCCCACCGCGGAATGGCGTGAATGCAACCGCATGGCGCTCGCGGTGCTCGAAATCCGCAACTGGGCGGCCGATATGGTGGACCGCGACGACCCGCTGCTGATCGAGCAGATCCAGGCCCGCCTCCTGCCCCGGCGCGGCATCTTCGCCAATCCCGACGAGATCATCGTCACGCTGGGCGCGCAGAACGCGCTCTACATGCTGGCCACGCTGCTGATGACCAAGGGCAGCAAGGTGGCGATGGAGGACCCCGGCTATCCGGATGCGCGCAGCATCTTCCGGCTGGCCGGCGCCGAGATCCAGCCCACCCCGGTCGATGAGGACGGCATCGTCACCTCGGCCATTCCCTCGGACGCCGGCTTCGTCTTCGTCACCCCCAGCCATCATTGCCCGACCATGGTGTCGATGAGCGCCGAGCGGCGGCAGGACCTGCTGGCGCGCGCCAGCCGCAACAACCAGATCATCATCGAGGACGGCTATGACAGCCAGCTTCTCGACGAGGCGCCGCAGCAGGCGCTGAAGAGCATCGACCGGTCCGGCCGCGTGGTCTATGTCGGCTCCATGTCCAAGACGCTCGCGCCCGGCCTGCGGCTGGGCTACATCGTCGCCTCCGCCGACCTTATCGCCGAACTGCGGGCGCTGCGCCGCTTCGTGCTGCGCCATCCGCCGGCAAACAACCAGCGCGCGGTGGCGCTTTTCCTGTCGCTCGGCCATCACGAGGCGCTGGTGCGCCGACTGTCGTCGGCCTTCGACGAGCGCCGCAAGCGTCTGGTCCAGGCCATCGACGCCTTCCTGCCCGATTGGCGGCCGACCGTCACGTCCGGCGGCACTTCGCTGTGGTTGGAGGGGCCGCGCGGCACCGATGCCCGCAGCCTCGCCGAGGCGGCCGCCTCGCGCAGCGTCATCATCGAGCCCGGCGACCGCTTCTTCGACCGCGCCGACAAGCCGTCGCGCTTCATGCGGCTCGGCTTCTCCTCCATCGCTCTCCAGCACATCGAGCCCGGCATTCGCGAGCTGGCGACGGCCGCCGGCCGCCGGCCCGCGGCTGCCTGAAGCACCGCACGCGGCCGGCGTTTCCGGCCGCCTTCCAGGCGAAAACTCCTGGCACATCTGGCGGCAACAGGTGGCCCATACGCCTGGCCTATTAGGCGCTGCATAGTCTCCGCCATAGGGGAACCAGGCCGCGCGACCGGAGGCACATTCGGCGCGAGAGGGCCAGCGAATATGGTGGAGGTTTTCGCATGTCGAGCGCGCTCGAACAGCATGACGTCGTGGCAGCAGACCAGAAGTCTCGCAGGTCCGGCGGCCGGGAGGCGCGTCGTGCGCTTCGCGCCGCCCCCCTGGCCGAGGATGTCCGGCCTATCCGTCCCGGACTGGAGGGCGGCAGGTATAAGCCGTTGGGCCAGAACGATCTGGAACGCATCCATGAATCGGTGCTGACGCTGCTCGAAACCGTCGGTTTCGCCAATGCGATCCCCAGCTGCATCGAGGCGCTGACGCGGGTGGGCGCTATCTATGGCGAGGACGGCCGCATCCGCTTCCCGCGCGAGCTGGTGCTGTCGACGATCAAGAACGCCGCGCGCAACTTCACGCTCTATGGCCAGGACCCCAAGCACGACATGATGATCCAGGGCACGCGCGTGCACTATGGCACGGCAGGCGCGGCGGTCCACCTCGTCGACGTCGAAAAGCGCGAATACCGCGAGTCGCTGCTGCAGGACATCTACGACGCCGCCCGCATCGTCGATGGGCTCGATAACATCCACTTCTTCCAGCGGCCGATGGTGCCCCGCGACGTTCCCGACCCGCTCGATATGGACTTCAACACGCTCTATGCCTGCGTGATGGGCACGTCGAAGCATGTCGGCACCTCGTTCACCGTCCGCGAGAACGTGGCGCCAGCACTGGAGATGCTCTACGCAATCGCCGGCGGCGAGGAGAATTTCCGTGCCCGGCCGTTCGTTTCCAATTCCAACTGCTTCGTGGTGCCGCCGATGAAGTTCGCCGAGGATGCCTGCGGCGTGCTCGAAGCGTGCGTGGAGGGCGGCATCCCGATCCTGCTGCTTTCGGCCGGGCAGGCCGGCGCCACCGCACCCGCGGCGATTGCTGGCGCGGTGGTGCAGGCGGTGGCCGAGGTGCTGGCGGGCCTCGTCTATGTCAACGCGCTGAAGCCCGGGCACCCGGCCATCTTCGGCACCTGGCCGTTCGTGTCGGACCTGCGCACCGGCGCCATGTCGGGCGGCTCGGCCGAGCAGGCGCTGCTGACGGCGGCCTGCGCGCAGATGGCCCAGTTCTACGATCTGCCCGGCGGATCGGCCGCCGGCATGGCCGACTCCAAGCTGCCCGACATCCAGTCCGGCTACGAAAAGGGCATCACCAATGTGATGGCCGGCCTGTCGGGGCTCAACCTCGTCTATGAATCGGCCGGCATGCATGCGTCGCTGCTCGGCTTCTGCCTGGAAAGCCTGATCATCGACAACGACATGCTCGGCCACTGCCAGCGCTGCGTGCGCGGTATCGAGGTCACCGACGAGGCGATGTCGATCGATACGATCACCGAGGTCTGCCTCAACGGTCCCGGCCACTATCTCGGCAACGACCAGACGCTGAAGCTGATGCAGACCGAATATTTCTACCCGGCCATAGGCGACCGTTTCAGCCCGAAGGAATGGAACGAGAAGGGCAAGCCCGACATATTGCAGCGGGCCATCGCCGAGAAGAAGCGCATCCTGGCCGAGCGCTTCCCGCGCCATGTGCCGCGCTCCATCGACGACAAGCTGCGCGCGCGCTTTGAGAACATCCTGCTGCCGCGCAGCGGCATGGGCGGGTAGGGCGCTGGAAAGGAAAGCGGCCGGTGCGGCCGCTTTCCGAACCGACGACGCTCAGCGCCAGAGATTGTATTTCGGCCAGTCGTCCTCGGAAATCCTCTCGCCGATCTTGTAGCTGAACGACAGAACCTTCATGCGGTCGTGGGCGGTGCGGCAGGTGTAGGAGAGGCGATACCACCGGCCCTTGGCGCGGAAGGCGGCGCCGGGGCTCTCGATCGCGTCGCCTTGCAGTGTCGGCGTCTTGATCGCATAGGCCACGACGCGGTCCGGCTTATAGGGGTTCGCGTCGCGCGCGATGCGTTCCAGCGCCTCCGCGTCGCAGCGCTGTTCAAGCCGGGTGTCGGGGTCGAGTTTCAGGAGGCCGGCCTTCAGTCGCGCATCGAGCGCCACGGCCGGCGAAGCGAGCACCAGCAGTGCCGACGCAGTGAGACAGAGCTTTCTCATGACGGGCAGGTGCATCATATTCGCGGGCCCAAATCAAGGCGGCATGGCCCGCGCCCACTGGAACCAAACCGCGCATCCGCCGTTCTTGTCCATTGCGCTTTGAGGAGAGGAAAGCCATGGGCCCTCGTCTGGTTCTCGGATCTATTGTCGTGGCCCTTCTGGCCGTCGGCCATGCTCAGGCGCAGAATGCAACTCAGCTTTTCCCTCCCGATGGGGCGATCAAGCTTTCCGAAATCGTCGCCAAGGTCGAAAAGCGGGACCAGTTCCGCTACGTCAGCGAAATCGAGTGGAACCAGGACGGCTATTACGACGTGATCTACCACACCGCCGACAAGGCCAAGGTAGAGATCAAGATCGATCCGAAAACCGGCCAGCCGCGTTGACGCACTTCATCGGTCGAGGGTGAGAATCCGGGCGGCATTGAAGCAAAAAAACGGTTTCCGAACAGTAGACATCCCGCCGCCAATCGCCCAATCTGTGCCCAGAAAAAGCATTGCTGCCTAGACGGGGCGACCTGAGCCGGATGAGCATGACAAAAGGGTGGACGCTGTACGACCGGCGATTGGCATGGGCTCTCGTTGCTCCCACCTTTCTGCTGCTGCTGTTTTTCTTGCTGTTACCAATCGCAGTAATGGCAGCCTACACCTTCTTCACCTTTGTCACGGCCGGCGTCGAGACAAGCGCGCTGACCTTCGACAACTGGAAGGAGTTCCTGTTAGACAGCTACTATCACGGCTTTCTTCTCAAGACGGTGCGGGTCGGCGCGATGACGGCCGTGATTTGCGCGGTTCTCGGATACTTTCCGGCCTATTTCATCTGGGCCACGACGTTCCGGCACAAATGGCTGCTGCTGCTTTTGCTCATCGTGCCGTTCTGGATCAGCTTCACGATCCGCACCTTTTCGTGGATACATATCCTTGGCGAGCAGGGGCTCATCAATGTCACTCTGCTCAAGCTTGGCATCATCTCAGAGCCGCTGCCGATGCTCTATACCGAGGGCGCGGTCATCATGGGGCTGCTGCATTTCCTGCTGCCCTACATGATCCTCAATGTCTATGTGAGCCTTGAAAGCATCGACCGCACGTTGATTTCCGCAGCCCGTTCCATGGGCTGCACCAGTGCGCAGGCGTTCCGGGAGGTCACCCTGCCCTTGTCCCTGCCGGGCCTGGGCGCGGGGCTGCTGTTGTGCTTCGTGCTTGCCGCCGGAAGCTATGTGACGCCGCAGCTGCTGGGTTCGGGCCGCGACGCGCTGTTCGGCAATCTCATCTACGACACCATCATGGGGCAGCTGAACTGGCCGCTGGGCGCCACGCTGTCCATCGTCCTGTTCGTGCTGCTGGGCTGCGCGGCCGCTGCCTATACGCGCTACATGGGCATGTCCCAGATCATGAAGGGCCTTGGCGGATGAGTGCACGCCAACACGACCGCGAAGGCAGATGGGCCTGGCGGCTGACCGGCGCGATCACGCTTCTTGTCTATATCTTCATGTTCGCGCCCATTGCGGCCACCGTCATCCTTTCCTTCAATTCGTCCATGTTCGGCGGCTTCCCGCTCACAGGGTTCAGCCTGCACTGGTACGAAAAGCTGCTGTCCAACGAGCAGGTTCTCACCGCGTTCAGGACCTCGTTGTGGATCGCGCTGGTCACAGCTGCGGTCACCACGGCGCTGGGCATCATGGTCGCCTTTGCGCTGGTGCGCTTCCAGTTTCCGGGAAAGCAGTCCTTCGGCACTCTGGTCATCTTGCCGGCGCTGGTGCCCGAAACGATTTTGGGTGTGGGGCTGCTGGTGCTGATCAAGGCGGTCGATCAGCCGCGAACCATCTGGCTGCTTTTGCTCGGCCACATCCTTCTGGCGCTGCCTTACGTGGTGCTCGTCGTTCAGGCGCGGATGATCGGCATCAGCCGCACCTATGAGGAGGCCGCCCTGTCGCTCGGGGCACCGCGGCTGGCGTCGTTCCGCGAAATCACCCTGCCGCTGCTTGTTCCCGCGGCCGTCGCCGGCGTGCTGCTGGCCTTCACCATTTCCTTCGACAACACTTCCGCCAGCCTGTTCTGGCGTCCCGCCGGCGTCGAGACGATGCCGACGCAGATACTTTCCATGCTGAAGATATCGGTCAGCCCGGAGGTCAACGCGCTCGGCACGGTGATGATCCTGGTCACCGTCGGCGTGCCGCTGGTCGGCGGCCTCATGCTGCAAGGTTTCACCCGCTTGATGAAGCGCGTTGGTGGAAAAGGGAACACATAACGAAAAAGGGGAACGCAAGATGAAAATGTCGACTACGACGCGACTGGAGCGCCTGAGCGAGCGTTATGCAAACGGCGATATCAGCCGCCGCAATTTTCTGACCCTGACGGCGGCGGCCGCTGCCGCGACGGGGCTTTCCATGCCCTGGATGGGCAGGGCGCTGGCAGCCGCCACGGAAGTTCGCTTCGACGGCTGGGGCGGCGTGGTGCAGGAGGCGATCGATAAATACGCCTTCCGGCCCTACACCCAGAAGACCAGCATCAAGGTGGTGCAGGGCACCTTCGGCGACGAGGACGAGGTCATCACCAAGATCAAGACCTCGAAGCCGGGAGACTTCCAGGTCATCCACTCCTCGGGCGTCAACTACTACATAAAATATGTGAATGCGGGCTTCAATTCCGAGATCAACGAGGCCAACATTCCCAACATGGCGAATGTCCTGGTGCCGATGATCGAGCCCTTCCGCAAGATCACGCCCAAGATCTCGGCCGTGCCCTACGACTACGGCACCACCGGCCTCGCCTACAACAAGAACGTCATCTCGGACGACGAGGCCAAGGAAAAGGGCGTCGGCCTGCTGTTCGACAAGAAATATGCCGGCAAGGTTGGCGGCTACGCCGACATGACCACGCGCGTCTGGTATGCCGCGCTCCATTCGGGCCAAGACCCCAACAACATCACCGACATGGACGCCGTCTGGGCGAAGGTGCGCGAGAACCGCGACCTGGCCAAGAAGTTCTGGAGTTCGGGCGCCGAGCTGATGGACCTTCTGTCGAAGGGCGAGATCGTGGTCACGGACGCGTGGTCCGGCCGCATCGCAGCGCTGCAGCAGCAGGGTCACCCGATCGGCTATCTCGATCCCGCCGGCTCCTATGCCTGGATGGAGGACATGCTGGTCGTCAAGGGCTCGCCGATGGCCGAATGTGAGGAACTGATCAACTTCATGCTCGAGCCCGCCACGGCAATCGCGGTTGCCGAAGGGCAAAACTATCCCCCTTCGCTGGATCCGACCAAGGTGAAGATGACCGAGAAGATCGAGTCGCTGCCTGCCTACGACCCGACGGGATCGATGAAGGCGCTGACCTTCGCCGACCCGATCTACTGGGCGGAAAACGAAGACGCCTGGACCAAGCAGTGGGATAGGATCGCCAAAGGTGCGTGACAGCCTCGACACCACATCGCAGATGCCCCGGCCGGTCGCGGCCGGGGCATTCCTGGCTGGCGAGGATGCGCCGCTCCTTCGTGGCGAGCACTCGCTGCAACAGCCGGCGGTGGAATTCAGCAATATCGACATTTCCTATGGCAAGTTCGTCGCGGTTCGCGATTTCTCGCTCGCCATCGCCAAGGGCAGTTTTGTCACCCTTCTTGGGCCGTCCGGCTGCGGCAAGACGACGATCCTTCGCTCCATCGCCGGGCTGGTCGACATTTCCCGGGGGCAGATTTCGATCGGCGGCAGGCGGGTCGACGACGTTCCGATCTACAAGCGCAACATCGGCCTGGTGTTCCAGAGCTACGCGCTGTTCCCGCACAAGAGCGTGTTCGACAATGTCGCCTTCGGCCTGAAATACAGGAACGTGCCCAGGCCCGAGATCGTCCGCCGGGTGGAGAAGGCACTCGAGATGGTGCGGCTTCCCGGCAGCGGCAAGAAGCTGCCTTCGCAGCTTTCCGGCGGCCAGCAGCAGCGCATCGCACTGGCGCGCGCCATCGTCTTCGAGCCGGAAGTGCTGCTGCTGGACGAGCCGCTGTCGGCGCTCGACGCCAATATGCGCGAGGAGATGCGCGTCGAGATCAAGAAGATCCAGAAAGAGACCGGCATTACGGCCATCTTCGTGACCCACGATCAGGAAGAGGCCCTGTCCATGTCCGACCAGATCGTGGTCATGAACGCCGGCACGGTGGAGCAGATCGGAACGCCCGAGCAGGTCTATCAGGAGCCGGCCACCGCATTCGTGGCCGATTTCCTGGGCAAGGCCAATATGCTGGCCGGAGTGGTTTCGCGGATGGACGGCCACACGG
The DNA here is from genome assembly GCF_040049255.1 of Mesorhizobium sp. KR2-14. Taxonomy (NCBI): domain Bacteria; kingdom Pseudomonadati; phylum Pseudomonadota; class Alphaproteobacteria; order Hyphomicrobiales; family Phyllobacteriaceae; genus Mesorhizobium; species Mesorhizobium sp. KR2-14. Next base: position 150,856 of record NZ_JBDZDR010000002.1, read on the forward strand.
CCACAATCGCGCTCTCGGCCGGGCAGGTCGTCAGGGTGGCTTCGCCAAGGGCGCTGGCGCCGGGGGCGGGCGTCACCGTTGTCGTGCGGCCGCAGAAGCTGCTCCTGGGAGCGGCGGCCGGCGTCAACAGGCTTGCCGGGCGGGTGGCCTCAGCCTCCTATCTCGGCGGCAGCGCCATCTACGAGATCGACATTGGCGACAACACCATCATCCGCGCCAATACGCTGATCGACGGCAGGATCATGCGCGAAGGCGCGGCGGTGGAAGTCGGCTTCGAACCGCAAGGATGTGTTCTTCTCGACGAGAAAGGACGGCGGATCATCTAGCCGAACCGGTCGTTCTTCCGGGCGCGCTCACCCTGCGGTGGCGCGTCGGCCAGCCGGTGTGCAGCCGGGCCGCGCTCTTCCGCCGGCACGTCGTCGCAATCGACAAAACCTCGGCAGCAAAAGGCTACCGGCCCGGTCATCACCGCCATATTGCCAAAAATCTCGATCGTCAGCGGCCCTGCCGGAAGATGCACGGTAAGCCGGTTGCTCTGCGTCAGGCCTCTCAGGCGCGCGGCGAATGCGGCCACGCAGGCTCCCGTTCCGCAGGCCTGGGTGGCAATGCCCGGGCGTTCCCAGACCGCCAGCCTGATCGTCTCGCTGTCGACGAGTTCGGCCACGCCGACATTCACGCCTTCCGGAAAGAGCGGATGGTTTTGTATCGGCGCGGCAGCCTGCGGCAGGTCGATTGCGCCGACATCATCGACGAAGAACACTGCATGCGGGTTGCCGATCCACAGGCCGATGCCGTCGGCCAAGGGGCCGCTTTCGACTGGCAGGTGCAGCATATCCACCTCGCGCGCCAGAGGAAAATCCCGCCAGTCCGTGCTGATCGGCCCCAACTCTGCGCTGATGCGCATGGGGCCAGCTCGCCGGCATTTCAAAAGGCCGCCGCCGGTTTCCAGCAGCAGCTCCGTGCTGCCCGTTTCCTCCAGCAGCAAATGCGCCACGCAGCGCGTGGCGTTACCGCAGGCCGAAACTTCGCGGCCGTCGATGTTGAATATCCGCATCGCGGCATAGGCGCCGGCAGCCTGGCCGGATGCGGAGGGCGGCTCGATGGTCAGGAGCTGGTCGCCGCCCACGCCCACATGCGTGTCGCAGATGCGCACGATGTCTTCAGGCCGGAAACCGCGCCTGTCGACCCGCCGGTCGAAAATCACGAAGTGGTTGCGCAGGCCGTGCATCTTCACGAAGGGCCGGCCGGGCCCGGCACCCGCGGACGTGTATTGCGACAGGAATTGCTGCAGGCTCATCGCGCGATCAATCCGGTGCCAGTTCCGGTATCAGAACACCGCTTGAGCCCTCAGGCAAGTCCCATATGCACCAAGGCACCGGCCGTTAGCGACTTGATTGGACACGTTAGCGCTCGAGTGAGAAGATCGCGGCGGGCCAATTCCCACTGTAGATCGGGGGCGCTGAGCGAGAGACACGATCGTCCGTCAGGAGGAGTGCTTCATCATGGCAATTTGGCAACCCGATCCTTCCTTCTATCCGTCCCCGAGAATGGCCGCCAAGGCACCGAAGGAGATGCTGGCCTATGTGGCCGCCTTCGACCCGGATCGCAAAAAGCCAGACGCGCTGGCCGTGGTCGACGTAAACCCGGACTCGCCGACATATTCCCGCATCGTCGGGCAGGTCGAAATGCCCAATGTGGGCGACGAGTTGCACCATTTCGGCTGGAACGCGTGTTCTTCGTGCCTTTGCCCAAACGCGCCGCACCCGCATATGGAGCGGCGCTATCTTGTCGTGCCCGGCCTGCGTTCGTCGCGGCTGCACATCATCGACACCAAGCCGGACCCGAGAAACCCGAAGATCGTCAAGGTCATCGAACCGGAAGAGATTGCCGAGAAGGCGGGATATTCGCGCTTGCACACGATCCACTGCGGGCCGGAAGGCATCTATGTGAACGCGCTCGGCGATGCCGAGGGCAAGGCGCCCGGCGGCATCTTCCTGCTCGACCCGGACAGTTTCGACGTTCTCGGCCGCTGGGAAGTGGAGCGGGGGCCGCAGCAGCTTGCCTATGATTTCTGGTGGCATCTCGGCTACGACACGATGGTGACGAGCGAATGGGGAACGCCTGACACGTTCGAGAACGGGCTCGTGCCGGAAGTCCTGCTGGGCAGCAAATACGGGCGCAAGCTGCACTTCTGGGACCTGCACAAGCGCAAGCATCTGCAGGAGATCGACCTGGGACCGGAATACCAGCTGGTGTTCGAACTGCGCCCGGCGCACGACCCGACCAAGGCCTACGGCTTCGTCGGCTGCGTCATCAGCCTCAAGGATCTCTCGGCCTCGATCTGGACTTGGTATCGCGACGGGGACAAATGGGCGGTGAAGAAGGTCATCGAGATCCCGGCCGAACCGGCCGATCCCGACCTGCTGCCGCCGGTGCTGAAAGGCTTCAAGGCGGTCGCGCCGCTGGTGACCGACATCGATCTGTCGATGGATGACCGCTTCCTCTATGTTTCCTGCTGGGGCACCGGAGACATGATCCAATACGATGTGTCCGACCCGTTCGAGCCGAAGGAGACCGGCAGGGTCCGCATCGGCGGCATCGTGTCCCGGGCGTCGCACGCCAAGGCAAACAACGGTGCCCTGCAAGGCGGCCCGCAGATGGTGGAAATCAGCCGCGACGGAAGGCGTGTCTATTTCACCAATTCGCTCTACGGCGCCATCGACCCGCAGTTCTATCCCGAGGGGCTGGACGGCTGGATGGTGAAGCTTGATGTCGGGGAGAATGGCGGCCTCAAGTTCGACGAGGACTTCTTCATCGAATGGCCGGAGGGCCGCCGGCCGCATCAGGTGCGACTGGAGGGAGGCGATTGCTCGTCCGATTCCTACTGCTATCCTTGATGATGCAAAACAGGATGGTTTCGTAGGATGGCACCACTAACGCCTTGGCTGGTGCTTGCCGGCCTCGGCGCCTTTCATGGTCTCAACCCCGCAATGGGTTGGCTTTTTGCGGTTGCCCTCGGCTTGCACAGGGGCAGCCGCAAGGTGGTGCTTTTATCACTCATTCCCATCGCAATCGGACATGCGATTTCAATTGCCGTGGTCGCCGCCGCGGTGGTCGCCCTCGGCTTCGTCGTCGATGAGCGCCTGCTGCAGATCACGGCCGGCGTGCTGCTTGTCGGCTGGGCGATCTATTACCTCGCCTACGGCCATCGCCATCGCGTCCGCATCGGCATGACCACGGGCATGGTCGGGCTTGGGGTTTGGTCGTTCTTGATGGCGACGGCCCATGGCGCCGGCCTCATGCTGGTGCCGGTGCTCATTCCTCTGTGCCTGGCGGCAAGTCCGGCCCGGGAACTGACGGCGACGGGGTCGCTGCCGATAGCACTGGCCGCGGTGGGCGTTCATACGGCAGCCATGCTCGCCGTGACGCTCGCAATGGCCTTGTTAGTCTATGAATGGCTCGGCCTTTCCATCCTGCGGCGCGGCTGGATCAACTTTGACCTCATCTGGGCCGCCGCGCTGGTCGCCACCGGCATCGTCCTGATCGTCTAAGCTGGAGCAGCGTGTCCGATTGGCTGCACCTAGGCGCGGCTTTCAGCCCCGCTCGATGATTCTTCGGGGCCGCATGGCTGTGAGCCGAAAAACCTCCCGAATTTTCTACCTATGCGACACTGGAGAGGGCCGATTTCAATAAAAAGATGTGGGTTTCGCCTCCCGATCATTGACCTTGTCCAGTGGTCCTTGTGGAGACGGTATCGACATACACCATTGCTGATTATCGGAGGAATTCAGATGTACCGTAAATCCCTGCTTGCAATGTCAGCCGCCGTGCTGGCCACCTTTGGCGCCGCCCAGGCGCAGGAAACGGTGAAGATCGGCATGGTTGCCGAGCTTTCCGGTGCCGGCGCTCCGGCGGGCACCAACTGGCGCGATGGCATCAAGGTCGCCATCGAGGAGATCAACGCCGAGGGCGGCATCCTGGGCAAGACGGTCGAAGTCACCGAATACGACACCCAGACCGACCCGCAGGTCTCGCGCGCGCTGGTGCAGAAGGCGATCGATGAGGGCGCCTATGCCATCCTCGGCACGATCTATTCCGGCTCGACCATGGTCAACATGCTCGTCGCCCAGCAGAACAGCACGCCGCAATTCGTCGGCTCGGAGGCTCCCTCGGTGGTCGAGAAGGGCAACCCCTTCGTGTTCCGCACCTCGTCGGGCGCGCAGAAGGGCGTTCCCGCGCTGACCGCCTATTTTACCGACACGCTGAAGGCGAAGAAGGTCGGCGTGGCCTGGGTCAATAACGAGTTCGGCAAGGGCGGCCATGACGTCTTCGTGGAAGAGATGAAGAAGGCCGGCATCGAGGTCATCTCCGACGTGCCTTCCGAGCAGGCCCAGACGGACTACGCCGCCGACGTCGCCAAGCTCAAGGAGGCGAACCCCGACGCGGTGTTCGTCTACATGAACCAGGAAGAATCCGCCCGCTTCCTCATCGAGGCCAAGAAGCAGGGCTTGGCCATGCCGCTCGTCGGCGAAGTCACGCTCACCGAGGCCAAGGTCATCGAGCTTGCCGGCGGCGCGGCCGAGGGCGCGATCGCCCATGTCGGCGTGACCGCGACGGCGACCGATGTGCCGGGCATCGGCGCATTCGCGCAGAAGTTCGAAGAGACCTTCAAGCGCAAGCCGACCCATGACGCGATCAAGGGCTATGTCGGCGCCTGGACGACCAAATACGTCACCGAGATGGTCGGCGACTTCAATGGCGAAGCGTTCGCCGACAAGATGCACGGCCTGTGCCTCAAGGTGGCGGACCATCCCAAGATCCTGCTCGACACCTGCTGGGACGAGCGCGGCGAGATGTCCCGTCCGAGCTTCATGGTCCAGGTCCAGAACGGCGCGCCGGTCGTGATCGGCACCGTTCCGGCCAACTGATCCTTCATGGCCGCGGCGCCCGTCGCCGCGGCCTTCAACCCGAAAAGACGCGCGATGTCCCAGTTCCTGCAAGTCTTGCTGTCCGGTCTTGCTACCGGCTCCATTTATGCGCTGGTCGCTATCGGCTTTACGCTTGTGTGGCAGGCAGCCCACACGGTGAACTTCGCCCAGGGCGAGTTCGTCATGCTCCCGGCGTTTTTCGTGCTGGTGGGCGTGAGCTACTTTGGCATGCCGGTCTGGATCGCGCTGCTTTTCGGCCTTGCGATGGCGGTCGTCATCCTCGGCCTGGCCTTCAAGAAGCTGATCGTGGAGCCGATCCTTCCACATGGAGGCATCACGCTCATCATTGCCACCATGGCGCTTGGCATCCTGCTCAAGGAAAGCGTCAAGGAGTTTTATTCCGCCGAGGCGCAGCCGTTTCCGGCGATGTTCCCGAGCGACCCGATCGATGTTTTCGGTGCCGTGGTGTCGCTGCAGGACATCCTCAATCTCGCGATTTCACTCGGCATCGTCGTGCTGCTGACGCTGTTCCTCAACCGCACCCGCACCGGCCGCTGCATGCAGGCAACGGCGCAGAACCCGGCGGTGGCCGAAATCCTCGGCGTCAATGTCAAGCGAATGGTGCTCTACGCCTTCCTGATCAACGCGGCACTTGCGGCGCTCGCCTCCTTCCTCATCACGCCGGTGTACCTGGCGAAATTCTCCAACGGCGAGACCCTCGGTCTGATCGCCTTCATCGCGGCGATCGTCGGCGGCTTCAACCAGATCCGCGGCGCGCTGGTGGGCGGGCTCTTGATCGGCGTTCTGGACAATCTGACGGCCACCTATGTCACGGCGGAGTATCGAGCCGCGCTGCCGCTGCTCCTGCTCATCGTCATCATTCTGGTGCGCCCGCAGGGCCTCATGGGAACGTCCGAGGGGAGGGCGGTCTGATGCACGGGCGCACCCGCAACCTGTTTGTGCTTCTGCTCATCGCGCTCGCCATGCTAGCGCCGATCGGGCAGGGCAACTACCTCGTCTACGTCCTCACCTCCTGGCTCATCTTCTCCATCGCCGCCATGGGGCTGAACCTCACGCTCGGCTATGCGGGCCAGATCTCGCTGGCGCAGGCGTCGTTCATGGCTATCGGGGCCTATGTCACGGCGCTGCTCACGCTTGCCGGCTGGCACTGGGTCCTGGCCATGCCGCTCGGGCTCGTCGCCTGCTTCATCGTCGGCCTTCTGCTCGGCTATCCGGCTCTTCGGGTGAAGGGGCACTTCCTCGCCTTCGTGACGCTGGCCTTCAACACGCTGGTCTTCCTGGTGCTGCGCAACGAAGACTGGCTGACCGGCGGCAACTACGGCCTCGTCGGCATGCCGCGGCCGGACTTCGGCCTCTTCACGACCATGAAGCAACTGCACTTCTACTACTTCACGCTGGGCATCACGATCCTCGCCGCGCTTGTCATGTGGGGCATCGTGCGGTCGCCATGGGGCCGCGCCTTCAAGGCGTTGCGCGAAAATCCGATCCGTGCGGAAAGCCTCGGGGTCGACACGCGCCGCATCACGCTGCTCGCTTTTGCGATCGGCTCCACCTATGGCGGATTGGCAGGCGCGCTGGTTACGCCGCTCGTCCAGTTCATCGAGCCCGGATCGTTCGGAGTCGGCCACTCGCTGCGCATCCTGCTCATGGTGGTGGTCGGCGGCTCAGGCTATTTCTTCGGTCCGTTCGTCGGGGCAGGCGTGGTTATCCTGCTGCCCGAATTCCTGCGCTTCACCGAAGGCTACTATCTCATCATCTATTCCGCGCTCGTCATCGTGATGCTTGTGTTCGTCCCGTCCGGCCTGCTCGGCGTGGGGGCAAAGCTCCGCGCCAAATTCTGGCCTCGTCACCAGGTGCGTGCCGACATGACAGAAGGAGCGCGGCTGAAATGAGCGCACCGGTTCTTTCCGTCCGCAATATCGAAAAGAGTTTTGGCGGCGTCCGCGCTGTCAACGGCGTGTCTTTCGACGTGCACAAGGGCGAGATTCTTGGCCTCATCGGCCCGAACGGCTCCGGCAAGTCGACGCTGTTCAATTGCATCCTGGGCCAGCTTCCGCCGGATGCCGGCGAGGTGAAAGTCAGCGGCCGCAACGTCTCGGGCATGCGCGCCTCCGACCTCAACCGGCTGGGAGTGGGCCGCACTTTCCAGCAGCTGTCGGTGTTCCCGAAGATGTCGGTCATCGACAACATCATCCTGGCCGGACAGGAGCATCGCGGGACGATGCTGTCGCGCCTCTTCAGCGCGCCGGATGCAGGGCTGACGGCGGAAGCCGAGAAGCTGATCTCCTTCTTCCGTCTCACGCATCTGCGCGATGATCTGGCCGGCTCCCTGTCCTACGGGCAGCAGAAGCTGGTGGACGCGGCAATGGCTTTCATGGCCGGTCCCAGTCTCGTGCTGCTGGACGAACCCGCCGGCGGCGTCAACCTGACCATGCTTGCCCACCTCAAGGAGCGCTTGGTCGCCTACAATGCCGAGCACGGCACCACCTTCGTCGTGATCGAGCACAATATGGAGTTCGTGATGAGCCTGTGCACCCGCATCATCGTGCTGGCGGAAGGCGGCGTCATCGCGGAAGGCACGCCCGACGAGATCAGGTCGAACCAGACCGTCATCGACGCCTATCTCGGAGGCTGAGCATGCTTGAACTCAGCAACGTCTACGGCGGCTACGGCAAGATCACCATTCTCAACGGGGTGTCGTTCAGCATCCCCAAGGCTTCCATCACCACGGTCATCGGGCCCAACGGAGCCGGCAAGTCCACCGTCTTCAAGGCCATCTTCGGCCTGCTGAACATCCATTCCGGCCAGGTCCTGCTCGACGGCAAGGACGTCACCAGGCAGACGCCGCGCCAGATGATCGCCCATGGCGTGACCTACGTGCCGCAGGGGCGCAACGTCGTGCCGCAGCTTTCCGTCTACCACAATCTGGAACTCGGGGGCATCACGGCGCCCGATCAGGGCAAGGTGCGCCAGCGCATCGAGCAGGTGATGGACCAGTTCCCCATGCTGCGCGAATTCCGCAACCGCAAGGCGATCGAACTGTCCGGCGGCCAGCAGAAGCAGCTGGAAGTGGCGCGCGCGCTGCTTCTCGATCCCAAGCTGATCCTGATCGACGAGCCCTCGATCGGCCTGTCGCCGAATCTGGTCCAGGAAGTGTTCAGGACGCTGATCAGGCTGCGCGACCAGGGGGTGACGATCCTGATGGTGGAGCAGAACGCCAAGGCGGCGCTGGCCATGTCGGACTACGGTCTCGTGCTGGAACTGGGGCAGACGCGCATGCACGACAAGGCCGCCAAGCTGCTTGCCGACCCGCGTGTCGGCCAGCTCTTCCTCGGCGGCCATGTTGAGGCAAAAGCCGACACGGCGCCCTGACCGGGCAGGGTGCCGGCCTCTATCGGCGCCCTTCCTGCGCTAGGCGCCGGCCCGTCCATATTGGCGCATCAGCGCAAGCAGCGGCTCGTGCCGGATCGCCTCGACCTTCAGCCGATCGAAAGCGGTGCCGCCCATGTCTTCGGCCGCAAGCATGGCGTTGACCACGGCTTCCTCCACGCTCTCCACCACGGCGGTGTAGACGGGGTCGAGCAGTTCGTCGTTGATTATCTCGATCTGCATGCGCGGCGGCGCGCGATGCAGCATCGGGCGGGGGTTGGCGGTGGAGAAGGCGAGGAAGATGTCGCCGGAATTGTTGCCGCCGGGCGTTCCGTTGCGGCCAATGCCGATCGAGGCGCGGCGGGCCACGCGCTTCAACTGATGCGGCGCAAGCGGCAGGTCCGTGGCGATAACGACGATGATGGACCCGCGCTCCCTGAGCTGGCTTTGGGGCGTGCCGTCGCGCATATGCTGGCCCACCGGCACGCCGCAGATTGTCAGCCAGTCGCGCTGGCCGTGGTTGGCCTGCACCAGTGTTCCGATCGTGTAGCGTTTTCCGTCGAGTTCGACGATGCGCGAGGATGTTCCCGTTCCGCCCTTGAAGCCATAGGTGATCATGCCGGTGCCGCCGCCGCAATTGCCCTCCTCGACTGGGCCGGGCGCGGCTGCGTCGAGGGCTGCCCGAACGTCGGCCTCGCCGATGTGCAGCCCGTTGATGTCGCTCAGCACGCCGTCATAGGTCTCGGCCACCACCGGCATGATCCAGAGGAAATCATCCGTGTCATAGGTGGTGCTATAGCGCTCGAGCATCCATTTGATGGCGCCGTGATGCGCCATTCCGATGCCATGGGTGTTGGTGATGAGAACCGGCCCGAGGAAATAGCCGCCATCCTCGATCCAGTGTGTGCCGGTCATCTCGCCATTGCCGTTGAACCGATGCACACCGGCATAGACGGGGACGGGCGTCTCGGACTGCGCATGCGGGACGATTGCCGTGACGCCGGTGCGCACCGGCCGCTTGCGCCCGGCACGCGGAGCGTCTTCCCAAATGGTGTGGGAGCCCACGGCAATGCCTTCGACATCGGTGATGGCGTTGAGCGGGCCGGTTTCACCGCGGAAGGGCAGGCCGAGGTCGCGGGCGCGCGGTTTCGACGTCGGGGTTCCGGATTTCTTCATGGTCATTGTGCCTTGAGCAAGGATGGAGGCCTAGGGGTGCGACGACGCAGTAGAGCGACGGCAGCCGGGCGATGATGCCGGTTTTCCTCATGGTTGTCGCGTCTTAGCAACGATGGCCGTGCCGGTCGCGTCCACATTGCCCGGCAGATAGTGGCCGGGCGGCAACGCGGCCGCATTGCCGAAGGGCGCTACCGGCCTGGGGTGGTGAATAGCGATTTACGTTTCGTTCACCATGGCCTACACCCGCGAAGCGGTTGGTACCGACCCACCCCTGAACCGAGTCGCTCCCCAATGCAGAACACCCCCTTACGCTTTCGCGCCCGTTCGTTCGTTGCCTTCGCGCTCGTGCCGGAAGCACCCGTGGACGAATGGCTGAAAGGCGTGGATCGCTGGATCGAGAACTCGCCCGGCTTCTTCACCGGCCGCCCGGTCGTGCTCGACCTCAACGCGCTCAAGCCGGAGGTGAGTCAAATTGGCGCACTGGTCGCCCAGCTTGCCGAGCGCGGCATTCGAATCTACGCAATCGAGAGCAAGGACATCGCGGAACTGGGGTCGGATCTGCCGCCGCTCCTGATCGGGGCCAGGGAGGCCGTGGTCGAGGAACCCGCCGCGTCGGCCGAGCCCGCCAAGGCGGAAGAGCCGGCGGCATCGACTTCGCTGATCATCGAGGACCCAATCCGCTCCGGCCAGTCGGTCTACCACCCCCAGGGGGATGTGATCGTTCTGGGCTCGGCCGGCTTCGGCTCCGAAATCATCGCCGGCGGTTCCATCCACGTCTATGGCACACTGCGCGGACGCGCCATCGCCGGCGCCTCGGGAAATCGCCACGCGCGCATCTTCTGCCGGAGGAACGAAGCCGAGCTTCTGGCGGTCGATGGGTGGTATCGCATCGCGGAGGACATGGAGCCGTCCACCCGCGGCGCGGCGATACAGGCCTATCTGGACGAAGGCGCAATTCTGGTCACGGCCCTCAACTGACAACATTGGAGAGACATGCATGGGCAAGGTAGTGGTCGTCACATCTGGCAAGGGCGGCGTTGGGAAGACAACCTCGACCGCAGCCCTGGGAGCCGTTCTGGCCCAAGGCGGCAAGAAGGTCGTGCTGATCGACTTCGACGTCGGCCTGCGCAATCTCGATCTGGTCATGGGCGCCGAGCGGCGCGTGGTGTTCGACCTGGTCAACGTGACCCAGGGCGTGGCCAAGCTTTCGCAGGCGCTGATCCGCGACAAGCGCCTGGAAACGCTTTTCCTGCTGCCCGCCTCCCAGACGCGCGACAAGGACGCCCTCACTGAGGAGGGCGTGGCCAGCGTGGTGGGCAGGCTGCGCGAGAAATTCGACTACGTCATTTGTGACAGCCCGGCCGGCATCGAGCGCGGCGCCCAGCTTGCCATGCGCTATGCCGACGAGGCGGTCATCGTCACCAATCCGGAGGTGAGCTCCGTGCGCGATTCCGATCGCATCATCGGCTTGCTCGACTCCAAGACCCTGCTGGCCGAGCAGGGCGGCCGCGTCGCCAAGCACATCCTCGTCACCCGCTATGATACGGCCCGCGCCGCCCGCGGTGAGATGCTCAGCATCGACGACATTCTGGAGATCCTGTCCACGCCGCTCCTGGGCATCATCCCCGAGAGCCAGGGGGTGCTGCGCGCCTCCAATGTGGGCTCGCCGGTGACGCTCAGCGAGCCCGGCAACGTCGCTGCGCGCGCCTATGCCGATGCCGCCAGAAGGCTGCAGGGCGAGGAAGTGCCGATGACCCTTCCTGTCGAGAAGAAAGGCCTCCTTAACCGTCTCCTGGGTAGGAGAGTGGCATGAGCCTGTTCGACATCTTCAAACGTCGCGCCAGTGCGCCTGTGGCCCGCGAGCGGCTGCAGGTGCTGCTGGCCTATGAGCGCAACAACCGCAACCAGCCCGATCTCGTCGCCGTGCTGCGCGAGGAGATACTGGCCGTGATCGGCAAGCACGTCCAGATCAGCCAGGACGATGTGCGCATCACCATGGAGCGCGGCGAGACGATGTCGACGCTGGAGATCGACATTCACGTGCCCAACGCCGGCGCCGCCGGCGCGCCGGCGGTCTGAAGGGCCGCCGCCGCTCCAAAGGTTTTCTTCCGCGGCAGGCTCTGCAAGGCGGCAGACCTTCGCAAGGCCGCCGCAACTGCCTTAGCTTTCTGGTTTTCTGGCGAGCGCGCTTTCACGCCGAGGCGCGCTAGTAGAATGCCTCGCGGGGGTTCCCCCTCCCTGAAGTGGGGCGAGGCGGCGTTGGCCCGGGCCGGCCCCGCCGCTTTTCCTGACTTGGCACAGTGCGTCGATGAGCCAACAATGGCGGTGCTGTCCTGCGAGGCAGTCAGGAGGCTCGGTGCTGGCTCTGGTTGCGCTGTGGCCTGTGCTGGGCCTCCACCGCCAACTCGCGTTTGCCGATCGACGCGGCGCCGGTTGGTCAGCCCTGCCTTGCGGGAATGCGCACGATGAGACCGTCCAGCGCGTCGCCCACCCGAAGCTGGCACGACAGACGCGAATTCGCAGCCGGCTCCCATGCGAAGTCCAGCATGTCGGCTTCCATCGGCCCGGCCTCGCCTACCATTTCCGCAAATTCCGGATCGACATAGACATGGCAGGTCGCGCAGGCGCAGGCGCCGCCGCATTCGGCTTCGATGCCGGGCACGTTGGCCTTTACCGCCGTTTCCATGACGGTTGCGCCATTGGCGGCTTCTACCTCGAAGCGCTGTTCGTCATGGGTGATGTAGATGATGCGCGGCATTGATGGGCCTTTCGAATTCAATTTCATGATTGCGCGGCACGGAAGGGCCGCATGTGTGGGGCGTTTTTCGAGCGTCGGGGCGCAGCCTATTGCTGAAGGCCGCAGGCCCGCAGGAAGAGAGCGGTCACTTCCTCCTCGACATGAACCATGTCGAGCTCCTCGTCGTCTTTCAGTTGCATGAAGTTTCGGATCTGGACCTCGAAGTCCGCATAGTGCTGCGTCACCGCCCAGATGTGCATCTGGAACAGCAGCGGATCGACGGGCCGGATCAGACCCTGCTCGACCCAGGACTGGATCAGCTTAACGGCCTGCTGCGTCGATTCCTGGTATTGCGCCCAGTGCCGGCTGAGGAAAGGTGCGCCGTTGGCGATCTCGGTGGTGAACAGCCGCGATGCCTGGGGGTTTTTCTGGCCGTATTCCAGTTTCTTGTGGATGTAGGCGCGGATGATCTCGGCCGGATCGTCGCCCGTCGAGGCGCTGATGAACAGCTCTTTCCACTCGTCGAGAATATAGACGAGAATATCCTCGTAGAGCTCTTCCTTGCTGGAGATGTAATAGTGCAGCTGGGGCTTGGTGAGGCCCGCGCGCTGGGCGATCGACTGCGTCGAGGCACCGGCCAGCCCCTTGCTCGCAAACTCGTCGATCGCCGCATCCCTGATCGCGGCAAGGATGCGGCGGCGCCGTTCGAGAACCTTTTCGCGGCCGCTCGGTTCGCCGTTTTCCGGAGTATCGGCGTTGTCGTGGCTCATCGTCAGATCGTTTCCCGGCGAGGGGCCTAAAGCCCCTCGCTCCCTGCCGTTCGATTAGGGGTTCAACTGCTTCTTGAGGTCCAGGCCCACGCCCTTGTTGACGAAAGCGTCGGTGGCGACCTTCGAGATCTCGATCTTGTCGCCGGTCACGATGCCGGCCTTGACCGCGAGCTCGTAGAATTCCTTGACGCGATCCATCGAGATGGCGCCGATGCCCTTTTCCAGCGTGTCGCCGCTGTCGATCAGCTCCAGCTTCTTGAGCATCGCCAGTTCGCCGTCGAGCGTCTCTGCGCTCATGTCCGGGTTGTCCTTGAGGATCAGCTCATAGCCCTTGCTGTGATCGCCATAAAGGAAGTTGTTCCAGCCCACGATCGTCGCGTCGACAAAGCGCTGGACCAGATCCGGGTTGTTGTCGACCAGTTCCTGGCGGGTCTCGATCGTATTGGCGTAGGTGCTGTAGCCATGGTCGGCGAGCAGATAGGTCGTTACCTTCGCGCCTTCCTTTTCCGCATAGAGAGGCTCGGCGGTGGCGTAGGCCTGCTGAACCGCCTTCTCGTCGCTGAGGAACTGGGCGAGGCTGTAGCCGTAGGGGCGGACCTGCTCGTCCTTGAAGCCGAACTCCTTCACCAGCCACAGCCAGAAGCTGTACTGGCTGTCCTTGGCCAGGAGGACCGTCGGGGCATTGGCCAGGTCGTTGAAATCCTTGTAGGCGCCTTCATGCGCCATAAGCACCTGCGGGTCCTTCTGGTAGAAGGCTGCAACAACGGTGGTCGGAATGTCGTTGGCGACGTTGTGGAAGGAAAGCAGCAGGTTGCCCGTCAGCAGGAAGTCGAGCCGCCCCGCCGCCAGCATCGGCCGGTTGTTGACCTGCGGGCCGCCCATCTCGATGGTCACGTCGAGGCCGTACTTCTCGTAGGTTCCGTCGGCCAGTGCCTGGTAGAAGCCGCCGTGGCCGGCCTGGGCGAGCCAGTTGGTTCCCACCACCACCTTGTCAAGTGCATATGCAAGCTGCGCCGACATGGCCAGCGTAAGAGCGGCAACCGCCGCCCTGAGCAAGTTCTTCATCTGAAGCATTCTCCCATTGATTTTCAGGTTCAGTCCCTGTCGGCCATCTCGGCCGTCCAGCCTCGCGTCTTCCCGGGGTTGAGAAGGCCGTAAGGATCCGCTCTTTTCTTGAAGTCGATCTGAACGGTGTCGATCTGCTTCATGCCGCCGTCCTCGATGGTGTAGGCGTGCGGATCGTAGATGTCGCAGCCGTCCAGCTGCTCCAGTTCCCGGATGACGCGGTAGGTGTCTTCGCGGCTGTGGTAGCGCACCAGCGGCAGGCCGAAGATCTGCACCTCGCCCTCCAGCCGCGCCATCTCGTGGTGCATATACTGCTCGTCGCCATAGCGCTCCATCTGGCGCTGGACGACTTCCGGGTCGAAGGGGCGCGGATAAGCCACCTGGAGGTAGGTCCAGCCGGGCTCGGCCTTCAGCGCCTGCAGCGTCGTGTGGTTCCAGCCGCATTCGTAAGCCGGCTGCAGACCCTTGTCGTGCAGCTCTTCCTTGGTCATGGCGAAGGAAACGCGGCCGCCGAATTCGGCGACGAGGGCCTCGAACTTGCCCATGTCGTTCGGCGCGATCATCGCGAAGACGGCGTCGCGGTCAGCCGGGAACAGGTCGCCGAACTTGGTGTAGAAGCGCGCGAAGCGGCGGTCGACGGTCGTCAGCAAATAGCAATCGAGATTGTCTTCTAGCGCCTTCAGGCAGAAGCGCAGCGTGGCGTCGTAGCTGTCGAACAGCGCTGCGGTGTGGATCCAGTCGGTCGCCTTGGTAAGCCCGATCTCTAGCTCCAGCACGATGCCGTTGGTGCCGTAGGCATGCTGGACCTTGTGGATGTCGCGGCCGTGCAGTTCGATGATCTGCGGCTCGAGTTCGACGGTCATCACCTTGACCGAATAGACGTTGCCGTCGTCGCGCAGCATGCCGTGGCGCAGCGAGCCGATGCCGCCGGAGCCGCCGGTGAAGAAGCCGCCGATCGTGGCGATGCGGCGTGTCGAGGGATACATGAGCAGTTCCTGCCCGGTCTCGCGCACGGCGTCGTCCAGGCGCGCGATGCGGGCGCCGGCCTCCACGCGCACCCGGCCGGGCTCGATGGAAAGCACCCGGTCGATCTTGGTCATGTCCAGGATGATGCCGCCTTCCAGCGGCACGCACTGGCCGTAATTACCGGTTCCGCCGCCGCGCGCGGTGATGGGGATGCGCAGCCGCGCGGCCGCCGCCGCGACGCGGCGCACCTCGTCCTGATCCTTCGGGATTACCACCAGGTCGCCCAGGAAGTGGCCGATGTCTTCGCTGAGGATGGGGCTGTACCAGAAATAGTCGCGCGAGCGCAGTTCCACATGCTTGGGGTCGTCATAGACGCGGATGCCGTCTATCTCGGCGCGAAAGGCCACCCAGTCATAGGCGCGCTCGGGATTGGTCGCCACGTTCATGCGTTTCTCCAGTCTTGTTTGCTTGCCGGCAGCGGCTGCCCGCTCCGGTAGACGACGCGTGTCGCCTGCGGGCGGCTGATCAGATCGTCGAGGTCGTTCGCCGCGTGCCAGATGAAGTTGGCCGGCCTGCCTTTCTCCACGGGCGTCACGATGCCGCTTGCGCATTGGCGCGCCGGCAGGGTGGTGATGCTGTCTAGCCAGTCTTCGGGCTCGAGATGGCAGGCTGGGGCCGCCAGCCGCAACACGGAAAGCGGGTCGTAGTCGCCATAGGGGTAGAAGGCGTCGCGCACATTGTCGGAGCCGAGCATGACCGTCATGCCCGCCTTGCGAGCTTCTTTCAACGGCGCCACCCCGCGCATGCGCGGCGAGACGCCAATGGCGCGGTCCTGCAGGTAGAGGTTGGTCGTGGGAAGCGCCACGAGCGCCACGCCAGCCTGCGCACCGGCCGCAAGGGTCCGCTCCAGTTCGCCGGTGGAGCGCAGCGCCAGCGAACAGGCGTGGCCGCACAGCACGCGGCCCGCCATGCCGTGGCGGCTGGCCGCGTCGATGATCGCGGACAGGCCGTCGGCTTCGGGGTCGAGCCCTTCATCGACATGGAAATCGAGGTCGAGATCGTGCGCGCCGGCCAGCGCGAACATCGCCTCGACCTTGGCTTCGAGATCCGCATTGCGGAAGAAGAAGGCGCCGAAGACGGCCTTGTCCTGCTCCACGCGCGCGGCAATGGCTGCGCCGGCTTCAGGCACGATATCGCCATTGACGAGCGCCGCCAGCTGGAGATCGATACGGCCTTTCCATGCCTCGCGCAGTTCGACAAGCACGGGCCAGGCTTTGGGCACTTGCGGCGTTACCCAGTCCACATGCGTGCGCATGGCGCCGACGCCCTGCCGATAGGCGGCTTCCAGCGCGAGGCTTGCCCTCGCGCGGATATCGGCTGCCGTCCAGTTGGGCCGGTCCTGCTCCATCAGCGCAATCGCATCGAACAGGCACTCGACCCGGGCATTCGCCTCCGCGCCGATGCGGGAGATGGTGTGGGTTTTGTCGAGGTGCACATGCACGTCGGCAAAGAGCGGCGTGACCACGCCGCCTCCGGTGGCGGCGGAGGAAACGAGATCGGCAATGCGGCCATCCGCGACGACAAGATCGAAGCGCCCGGGCTGGCCGGGCATGCTCACACCGGGGAGCCGCAAGGGCTGTTCCGATGTGGCCTCTTGTTCGCGAACCGTCTCGTTCCCGCCCGTCACGATCAGGACTCCCGACGGATTTCGCTCTCGTGCCAGCGGCCGAGAACGGCGCGCGAGAGCCAGCTCGTCGCCAGGAAAATGGCGATGCCCAGCACCGAAACGAGCAGCAGCGCGGCGAACATGCGCGGGATTTCGTTGCGGAAACTCGATTCCAGGATGCGCGAGGCAAGCCCGGTGCTCTGGCCGGCAGTGCCGGCGACGAACTCGGCAACCACCGCGCCGATCAGCGCCAGGCCGCCGGCGATCTTCAGCGCTGCCATGAAATAGGGCAGTGCACTCGGCGCCAGCAGATAGCGCAGGCGTTGCAAGGGTGTGGCCTGGTAGAGCTTGAACAGGTCGCGCAGATTGTGATCGGCGCTGCGCAGGCCGATCACCGTGTTCGACAGGATGGGGAAGAAGGCCACGATCCAGGCGCAGATCAGCAGCGCGGTGAATGTGTCGCGCACATAGATGAGGATCAGCGGCGCGATTGCCACCACCGGCGTCACTTGCAGGATCACCGCGAAGGGGAAGAAGCTCATCTCCACCGTGCGCGACAGCGCAAAGATCATCCCCAAGAGCACGCCGCCGGCAATGGCGCACATCAGCGACAGCATCGTCAGCTTGACCGTGAAGAGCATGGAGCTCAGCAGCGACGGGCCGTCCTTGACCAGCGTTTCGGCCACCAGCGAAGGCGCGGGGATCAGGTAGTGCGGAATCTTGTAGTAGCGCACCAGCCCCTCCCAGACGAGAAGTGCGATGACGATCGCCAGGGTCGGCATGATGACGCTCTTGCGCCGCTCGATGCGGGCGCGGCGGTTCTGCTCGGAATTGAGGACAGGGGTCTCGGTGCTCATGGCCAGGCCTTCAATGGTCGATGTCGTCGTTGCCGAGCGTCTCGTTCAGCGCGTCGGACACGATCTGGCAGCTGTCGGTGTATTCCCTGGTGGCGCGGAAGTTTTCCGCCCGCGGATAGGCGCCGGGAATGGCGATGTCGGAGACGACCCGGCCCGGCCGGGCGGCCATCACCACCACACGGTTCGATAGATAGACGGACTCATAGACGCTGTGAGTGACGAAGATGACCGTCAGCCCATGGTCCTGCCACAGCCGCAGAACGTCGTTGTTGAGCTTGAAGCGCGTCATTTCGTCGAGCGCGGCAAACGGCTCGTCCATCAGCAGCAGGCGCGGGCGCGTTACCAGCGCGCGGGCGATGGAGACGCGCATCTTCATGCCGCCCGACAGCTCGCGCGGGAAGGCCTTGGCAAACTTGCTCAGGCCCACCTGTGCCAGCACCTCCTCCACGCGCGGCGCAGCGTCCTTTCGTGACATGCCGCTCAGGCGCAGCGGCAGGTAGACGTTTTCGAACACGTTCGCCCATGGCATCAGCGTCGGCTCCTGGAAGACGAAGCCGATGTCGTGCGGGCCGCTGCCCTTGCCGGGCGCATGTCCATTGACGCGGATCTTGCCTGCGGAGGTCTCGGACAGACCGGCAATCATGCGCAGCGCCGTGCTCTTGCCGCAGCCCGAAGGGCCCAGGAAGCTGACGAACTGGCCCTGCTCGATGGTCAGCGACATGTCGCTGACCGCGACAACGCCGGTGGCATATTGCTTGTAGACGTTTTCGATCTCGATCAGCGGCTGCGACGACACGGAGGTGCTGGCGACCATGTTCATTGCTTCACCTCACCAGGCGGGGCTGTTGTCGAGCCAGGAAAGCGGCGCCCGCTCGACCTCGCCCAGAAGTTCGACAAGCCGGTCGGCGGCGTAGTCGATGGTCTTGCGCCCCTTCTCGGCGGTGGCCGCCAGGGCGTTGCCGGCCGCGCCGTGCGGGTTCATGTCCTGCACCTGCCAGCCGGGCTTGGCGCCGCCGGCAAGCGAGATGTGCTTGAAGTCCCGGGCGAAGGTTTCGGTGACGGTGGCGAAATTCTGCGCCTTGCTCATGTCGACCAGATCGGGGTACAATTCGAGCATCACCGAGGTTTCCATGTCGCCGGCGTGAATGCCGTGGCGCAGTTCATGCTCGCTGTAGACGCCTTCCGGCATGCCCTGGCCGAACCAATTGACCGAGAACACCATCATGCCGTGCTTGATGCGCAGCTCGCGCGCCACGATGTCCATGGTGCTGATCTGGCCGCCATGGCTGTTGAGAAGAACGAGCTTTTTCACCCCGCTGGCGGCCACGCAGTCGCCGATCTCGCACCACATGGCAATCAGCGTCTGGGCCGAGAAGGTCAGCGTGCCGGGGAAGCGGCCGTGCTCGTTGCTCTTGCCGATCGGCAGCGTGGGCAGAAACAGCGCCTTGCTCGTCTCCGGCAGGCGCTCGATGGTTGCCGCGACGATGCCGCTGGCGATTGCCGCATCGACCGAAAGCGGCAGGTGAGGGCCGTGTTGCTCGGTCGCGCCAACCGGCAGAACCGCCACGATCTGCTCGCGGTCGAGCCGGGAAAACTCCTCGCTCGTATAGTCGGACCAATATCTCTTCAAGTTACCAATTCCTTCCTCTCGAACGGAGGCGCGCCGCGACGCCAGGTCCGCAAAGGCTGCTTCCGGAGGGAACTGCGCAAACCATCCGAAAGCGTTGCTGGTTCACCCTCAGGCGAGGGCGGCGAATTTTCTGGAAGGCGGGAATTACCCGGCAAAGGGCGAACTCGGCCAGCGTGCCGTGACGCGGTTTTCTGCTCGTGCCATCGCTTATCCCCCGATTTCGCCCGTCCCGAACGGCGATATGGGTAATACTACTAAACGATCTGACCGATCGGTCAAACTAATTGTTTAAATTCCATGGGAGATATGCAACAAAATTACCGGACCGTTCGAGTCGGGCAGCTTGGCGCGCAAGCGGGCATTTTCATGCCACGTTCGATTCTGCAAGGGAGCCGTTGCCGGTCGGTCGAGCATGTTTGTGGAGAGGGCATGGGCGAGAGGTGCATCATTGTCGGCGCGGGGCACGCCGGCTCGCAGGCCGCGGTCAGCCTTCGTCAGGAAGGCTATGCGGGCGAGATCGTCCTGATCAACGACGAGACGGACCTTCCCTATCACAAGCCGCCGCTCTCCAAATCCTATCTCAAATCCCTCGATTCGGGCGGCCTCGTCCTGCGCCCTGAAGCTGTCTATCGCGACAACTGCATCGAGCTGATGCTCGGCGCCCGCGTCGAGAAGATTAGCCTCGACAACCGCAGGCTCGTGCTTGCCGACGGGCGGGAGCTCGACTGGACGCATCTCATTTTGGCAACGGGCGCGCGGGCACGGATTCCTGTTCTGCCGGGCGTCGATCTCGATGGCGTCGTCACGCTGCGCAGCATGGAAGACGCGCGCCGCATCCGCGAAATGATGCCGGAAGTTCAGAGTGTCCTCATCGTCGGCGGCGGCTTCATCGGCATGGAGATGGCTCATAGCTGCCTGGCGCTTGGAAAGGCGACGACGCTGATCGAGGCGGCGCCCCGTGTGCTGGCGCGCTCGGTGGCGCCGGTCGTTTCCGCTCATGTCGAGAAAAGGAGCCGGGCTGCGGGCATCGACATCTTCACCGGCGTGCAGCTTGCCGGCATAGAAGGCCAGGGCGGGCGCGTCGCGGCAGTGCGCACGGCCGATGGCCGCAGGTTCAGGGCCGACATGGTGGTTCTGGGCATCGGTGCGGTTCCCAATGTCGAGCTCGCCGCGGAGGCCGGCCTTCTGGTCGACAACGGCATCGTCGTTGATGGCCACATGCGCACATCGGTGCCGCAGGTCTGCGCCATCGGCGATTGCGTCAGCTACGACCATCATCAGTTGGGCCGGCGCGTGCGGCTGGAGTCGGTCCAGAACGCCACCGACCAGGCCAAACATGTCGCGCGCTCCATCCTTGGACGATCGGAGCCTTATGCCGAAGTCGCGTGGTTCTGGTCCGATCAGGGCGACATGAAGCTGCAGACGGCAGGTCTCTCGCTCGACGCCAACCATTGCGTGGTCTCCGGCAATCCGGAGGAAAACGCCTTCTCGGTCTATCATTTTCAAGGCGCGCGCCTGGTGGCCGTCGATTCCATCAACCGTCCGGCCGACCATATGATCGCGCGGCGGCTGCTGGCGGCGGGGCTGAGCCCGAGCGAGGCGGACATTGCCGCCGGGCCGCAGCATATGAAGCAGCTGGCAAGCGGGAAGGGGATGGCGGCCTGAGGCCGCCCGGTTTTCATCAAACATAAATTCGGGCCGAGGCAGGTTGGCAACGGAAATTCGCCTCTCGCCCATTCGGAAATTCAGTTCGGGGATCAGGACAAGATGGTTCACTGTCTCATCATCGGCGCGGCCGGCATGCTCGGCGCGGGGCTCGCCAAGCGCCTCATCGACGACGGCGCGATTGCCGGCAAGGCCATGTCGCGGCTGACGCTTTTCGATATCGTGGCCCCGAGCACGCTGCCCGATGGCGGCAAGGTCGCGGTCGAGTTCGAAACCGGCGACATCTCGTCCCCCGAGACGGCCGAGCGCCTCGTGGCATCGAGGCCCGATGTTATCTTTCACCTCGCGGCCATCGTGTCGGGCGAGGCGGAGCGCGATTTCGACAAGGGCTACCGCATCAATCTCGACGGCACCCGGCATCTGTTCGACGCGGTGCGCAAGGCGCATGAGACGGACGGCTATTATCCGCGCGTCGTCTTCACCTCGTCGCTGGCCGTCTTCGGCTCGCCGCTGCCGGATGTGATCGACGACGACTACATCATCACGCCGCGCTCGAGCTACGGCACCCAGAAGGCGATCGGCGAGCTTCTGCTAGCCGACTACAGCCGGCGCGGCTTCTTCGACGGCATCGGCATTCGCCTGCCCACCATCTGCATCCGCCCCGGCAAGCCCAATGCGGCGGCCTCGGGCTTCTTTTCCAACATCCTGCGCGAGCCGCTGGCGGGCCTGCCTGCCACGCTGCCGGTGGAGCCGTCCGTGCGGCACTGGTTCGCCAGCCCGCGCGCGGCCATTGGCTTCATCGCGCACGCCGCGGCGGTGGATGGCGCACTGCTCAAGGAGCGCCGCAACATGACCATGCCCGGCGTTTCGGCGACCGTGGCCGACGAGATCGAGGCGTTGCGCGCCATCGCGGGCGACGACGCGGTCAAGCTCATCCGTCACGAAATCGACCCCGCGATCGTCGCGATCATCTCGACCTGGCCGAAGGCCTTTGAGGCAAGCCAGGCCGAAAAGCTCGGCTTCAAGGCCGATCAGTCCTTCGGGGCGATCATCCAGGCCTATCTCGAGGACTACGCGCCCAAGGCGGAGAAGCAGGTATGAGCGCCGAAGCCTCCGCTTTGCCCGGTCGGCATTTCCTGCTCATCGGCCTCGGAGCCATGGGCTACGGCATGGGCCAGTCGCTGCTCCGTCGTGGTCTGGCCGTCGACGGCTTTGACCTCAATGCCGACGCCCAGAAGCGCTTCCGGGCCGAGGCCGGCCTTGACCGCGACCTCGACCAGGCCAGCGCGGAAGCCGATGGGGCCATCCTGGTCGTCGTCAACGCGGCTCAGACGGAAGATGCGCTGTTCGGCGCGCGCGGACTGGCCGAGAGGCTGAAGCCGGGCGCGGTCGTGCTCAGCTGCGCCACCATCGACGCGCAGAAGGCGGCCGAGTTCGAAACCCGCCTTGCCGAGAAGGGCATACTCTATCTGGACGCGCCGATTTCCGGCGGCTCGGCACGCGCCGCCAAGGGCCAGCTCAGCATCATGGCCTCCGGCACGCCCGATGCCTTCGCGCGCTCACAGCTTGCGCTCGATGCCATGGCCCAGACCGTGTTCCGCCTGGGCGACCGCGCCGGGCCGGGCTCGGCGATGAAGAGCGTGAACCAACTGCTCGCCGGCATTCACATCGCCGCCGCCGCTGAGGCCTTCGCCTTCGGCCTCGGGCAAGGGGTGGACGCTGACCAGATCATGCAGGTGATCCCGCATTGCGCCGGCTCGTCCTGGATGTTCGAAAACCGTGGGCCCTACATTGCCGATGGCGACTACCGGCCGCATTCGGCCGTCGACATCTTCGTCAAGGACCTGGGCATCGTCACCGGCGCGGCGAAGGACTCCTCGCTCGACCTGCCGGTCGCGCAGGCAGCGCTTGCCCGCTTCCGGGCCGCGTCGGAAGCCGGTCTCGGTCGCGAGGGCGACGTGGCGGTGATCAAGCTCTATGCGGAGACAAGCGGCATCAGCCTTCCCGCGAAACGCTACAAGGAGAGCTGATCATGCTGCTCGGCTGTATTGGTGACGATTTCACCGGCTCGTCGGATCTTGCCAACACGCTGGTCAAGGGCGGCATGGCGACGACGCAATATTGCGGCATTCCGCAGGGCAAGGCCGATGCGGATGTGGAAGCGGGCGTCGTTGCCCTGAAGACGCGCAGCGTGCCGGTGGAAGAGGCCGTCGCTCAATCGCTGCAGGCGCTGGAGTGGCTGAAGGCGCAGGGCTGCCGCCAGTTCTTCTTCAAATACTGCTCGACCTTCGATTCCACCAAGGTCGGCAATATCGGCCCCGTGGCCGAGGCGCTCAGCAAGGCGCTTGGAGCAAGCCAGGTCATCGTCTGCCCGGCCTTTCCGGGTGCGGGCCGCACCATCTATCAGGGCCATCTCTTCGTCGGCGACCGGCTGCTGAACGATTCGGGCATGGAAGCCCATCCGCTGACCCCGATGACCGACCCCGACATTCGCCGCTGGCTGCAATATCAGACCGCGCTTTCCGTGGGGCTGGTGGCGTTTTCCGATGTCCGCCGAGGTGCGGAGGCCATCGCCGAGGCGATGCGGCGGCAGGATCAGGCAGGCCACAAGCTTCTGGTGGTCGATGCGCTGCAGAACGAAGATCTGTTCGCAATCGGCGAGGCGGCCGCCGACCTGCCGCTGATCACGGGCGGCTCGGGCGTGGCGCTCGGTCTACCGGAAAACTTCCGCCGCAAGGGGCTGATCGGCAATCGCCAGGTGGCGTGGCAGGGCATCGACGGACCGGGCGCGGTGCTTTCCGGCTCCTGCTCGCGTGCCACGCGCGGTCAGGTTGCGCACTACCGCGCCAATCATCCGGCCCTCGAAATCGAGGCCGACGCTTTGATGGGCGGCGACATGACGGTGGCGAAGGCATCCGCCTGGCTGGCCGAAAACCGCGCCGCCGAGCCGCTGGTGTTTTCCTCCGCCGAGCCGGAAGTGGTCGGCAAGGCGCAGCAGAAATACGGGCTTGGCGAGCTGGCCCACCGGATCGAAACCTTCTTTGCCGAACTTGCCGCCGAAGCCCGGCGTCATGGCGTCAGGCGCCTGGTGTCGGCCGGCGGCGAGACCTCCGGCGCGGTCGTGCAGGGGCTTGCCTGCGAGGCGCTGCAGGTCGGCCCCGAGATCGATCCGGGGGTTCCCATGCTGCGCGTTGGCGGGCAGGATTTCGGCCTGGCGCTGAAGTCGGGTAATTTCGGCGCCGAGGACTTTTTCACCAAGGCGCTGAGGATGCTCAAGGGAGCGGCAGGGTGAGCGAGGAAGCGAAGCTGCGCGAGACGATCTGCCGGATGGCGCGTTCGATCTTCGATCGGGGGCTGACGGGCGGGGCGTCCGGCAACATTTCCGCCCGCCTCTCCGACGGGCGGCTGCTGGTGACGCCCACCGGCTCCTCCTTCGGCGGTCTCGACCCCGCGCGCCTGTCGCTGATCGACGAGGCCGGCAGGCTGGTCGGCGGCGATGCCCCGACCAAGGAGATGCCGCTGCACTCCGCCTTCTACGACACGCGCGGCGTCAAGGCCGGCGCCATCGTCCATCTCCACTCCTGCCATTCGGTTGCGCTGTCCATGCTGCCGGAAACCGATCCGGACAATGTGCTGCCGCCGCTGACGCCCTATTCGATCATGCGGCTCGGCAAGGTGAAGCTGCTGCCGTATTTCCGGCCGGGCGATGCTGCGATCGGCGACGCGATCCGCGGCCTTGCCGGAAAACGCAGCGCCGTTCTGCTGGCCAATCACGGGCCGGTGGTCGCCGCCAAGGATCTTGAAGCGGCGGTCTATGCCATGGAAGAGCTGGAGGAGACGGCGCGGCTGGCACTGCTCACGCGCGGCATGAAGCCGAAAATGCTGACGCCCGAACAGGTTCGCGATGTCGTGGACCATTTCAACATCGAGTGGGATTGAACATCATGGCCCTTCCGTATTCAGCCAATCTCGGCTTCCTCTGGACCGAGCTTGCGCTTCCCGACGCGGTGCGCGCGGCGGCCAAGGCCGGCTTCGATGCGGTCGAGTTGCACTGGCCCTATGCCGTCGAGCCATCGTTGCTGAAGCAGGCGTTGGACGAGAGCGGCCTGCCGGTTCTCGGGCTGAACACTTCGAAGGGCAATGTCGACGCCGGCGAGTTCGGGCTTTCTGCCCTGCCGGGACGCGAGGAGGACGCACGCGCGGCGATCGACCAGGCGCTCGCCTATGCGACCGCGATCGGCGCCACCGCCATTCATGTCATGGCCGGCAAGACCAATGCGCCCGAAGCGCGCGACACCTTCGTCGCCAACCTGCGCTACGCGGCCGACCGGGCCGCGCCGGTCGGCATCACCATTTTGCTGGAGCCGCTCAATCTCCACGACGTGCCGGGTTATTTCCTGCACGACAACGCCACGGCGGCATCGATCATCGAAGAGGCCGGCCACGACAATATCCGCATCATGTTCGATTGCTACCATGTCGGCCGCTCCGGCAAATCCATCCTGGAGGAGTTCGAGGCGCATCGTGAGCTTGTCGGCCACGTGCAGTTCGCTGCCGTGCCGGATCGCGGCGAGCCCGATGCGGGCGAGGTGGATTTTGCTACCGTGCTGCCCGAGCTGGCCGCGCGCGGCTATGCCGGGCACTTCGGCGCCGAATACAAGCCGCGCCGCTCGACCGACGAAGGGCTGGGCTGGCTCGCCGCCTGGCGCTGAATTCAATCCTTATCTCCGGAGGCCTGCCATGACCGATCGCGTTTCGAACCTCGACCATCTCGTGCCGGAAACCATGCCGGCGCCCTTCGCCGCCTACAGCCATGGCGTGGTGGTTCGGACCGGATCGGACATGGTCTTCTGTTCCGGCCAACTCGGCATCGGGCCCGATGCGCATGTGCCCGAGGATGCCGCCGCCCAGGCCGAGCTCTGCTTCGAGAATGTGCGCTCGATCCTCACCGCCTGCGGCATGAGCCTTGCCGACGTCGTGCGCATCAATGCGTTCGTCACAGATCGCGCCCATATGCGGCCCTACATGAACGTCCGCGACCGGCTCTTCCCGCAGCCGGCGCCGGCCTCGACGCTGATGATCGTGTCGGGCTTCACGCGCGAGGAATTCAAGGTCGAGGTCGAAGTCGTCGCCGCGCGCGCGAACCGCTGATGGTGGCGTGAGGCGTGGTCAGCTGCCGGCGGCGCGGCGCCGCTCGGCAAAAGCCGCCGGCGCAATGACAGTGGGCCGCCCCGACAGCCCGCCGCGATAGAGCGCGGCAATCAGGTCGGATTGGGTGACGATGCCAACCAGCTTACGATCGGCATCGACCACCGGAAGATGGTGCAGGCCTGCGTCGGCCATGGCCGGGACGAGCGTTGCAACCGGCGTTTCGGGAGCCGCTGTCCGAACCGGGCTGCTCATGATCTCGCCCACCGTCCGTTTCAGGCTGCGTCTGGGCTTCACGGCGTGACGCAGGCGCCGGCCGAGCCCGAAATGCAACTCGCCATGCGGCCCCCAGGCGGCGCTTTCCATGAAGTCGGTCTGGGTGACGATGCCGACAATGCCGCGATCTTCTCCCACGACCGGCAAGGCCTTGATGTGATGCTCGCAAAGCAGCGTCCAGGCCTCGTGCAGCGAGGCCTGCGGCGACACCGTTGCCACGTCCTGCGACATGATGTCGGCACAGCGGATTTCGCCGAAACGGCGGTGGTAGGCCTGCATCTCCACCTCGTGCAGCAGCGAGTCGAGATCGCCGGTGCTGACGTCCAGTATCTCATCCCGGCGCTCGAGCGCGGCTTCGAGGTCGGCGGTGGTGAAGCCCACGCGCTCGGTCGGCAATGGGTCGGTGGTCTTGTGCGGATTTGCGGCAGGCACGGGCGCAAGATGCGGGTAGCGCCGGCCGGTGAGATTGTTGAATGCGAGCGCCGCGGAGAGCAGCAAGAGCGAGTTGACGCCCACCGGCCACACGGCGAAGCTGAAACCAGCCGCATGAACCGTGGGGCCGCCCAGAACCGCGGTCAGCGCCACGGCCCCGCTTGGCGGATGCACGCAGCGCGCCGCCAGCATTGCGCCGATCGAGAGGGAGACGGCGAGCGCCGATGCAATCAGCAAATCGTCGATCCACAGCGCACAACTGATGCCGATCAGGGCGGCAATCGTGTTTCCGCCGATGATCGACCAGGGCTGCGCCAGCGGGCTCGACGGCACGGCAAAAAGCAGCACGGCCGACGCGCCCATCGGCGCGATGAGTAGGGGCGAGGCCGTGCTTGTCCCAAGCGCCGCCTTGGTGATGAGGCCGGTGAGGAAAATTCCGATCAGCGCACCGCAGCAGATGCGCAGGCGCTCGACATGGCCGACGGGCGGCAGGGCTGGCAGCAGCCGTTTGAGAGTGGGCAGTAAGTTTCGCATGCGTATCGGTTCGGCGTTGCAGAGGCGCAGTTATGTCCGATGCAACCGCGATCGCAAGGAACCAATTTGCCTGGACCAGCGGATTTACGGAAATGTTGACCTGCGCCTGCGCCGTCCTTTTGCCCGCCTTCCAGCGTCACGACGGCCACCGCCGTTAGCTTTTTTGAAACGAGACGGACGCTATCGCTATCTTACGAATGAATCCGCCCCTGGCATTGCCTTTCCGGGATGTTTTTCGTTCTCGGAGAGAACCCGGCGGAGACTCCGCCAGGTGAAGTGGCAGGGGTAGAATTCGATGTTTCCAAAGACGGCAACTGGCCGCAACATGTTTGCCATCGTGGCGACGGGGGTCCTTACTACCGTGGCCACGGCCGGGGTTCTGGTCTGGCTTGCGCATGGTGCGCTTGAAGAGCGCACCTTTTCCGAAATGACGAACATCGCCGAGGAAAGCGCAAGGCGCGTCGAGACCTATTTCAGCCGCGTTGAAGAACTGACGCATAATGCCAGGTCCAGCCTCTATGCCGCGAAGGACGGCGCGGTTCCGGACCGGGCGGCCACGAACCGCCTTTTCCAGCGCTGGATGCAGGACAACACCTTCGCTCTCGGGCTCAGCACCTGCTGGGAGCCCAACGCCTTCGACGGGAAAGACGTGCTGTATCGCAATGCGCCCGGGCACGACGACAGCGGCCGCTACATTCCCTATTTCGTAAGGGACAACGGCAAGGTCGGGCTGGAGGCCCTGGTCGACTATGACAAGCCGGGTGTCGGCGATTGGTACCTCGTCCCCAAAAAGACGGGGAAGGAAGTGCTCATGGAGCCCTACTCCTACACCATCGGCGGCAAGAACGTCGTGATGACGTCGTTCATGGTGCCCCTGCTTTTCAACGGTTCCTTCAAGGGCACGGTGGGAGTGGACATTGCCCTCGACAGCCTCGCCGATGACCTTTCCAAGATCAAGCCGCTGGGGCAAGGGTATGTAGCGCTCGTCACCGGCAACGGCGGTGTCGTCAGCTACCCCGAAGCGTCCATCCGCGGAAAGGCGCTGAAGGACTCGGGCCTTGATGCGGCTGCCTGGGGCGGTCTGATTGCAAATCCGGGCACGCCGGCAGATCTTGCCGAAACGACGGGCGAGGCCAGCATTGCCATCGCGGTTCCGGTGCGCCTGCTGCCCGACACCACATGGTACACCGTGGTTTCGGTGCCAAAATCGGTGCTTTTTGCGAGCCTGTCGTCGCTCGTCATCACGTCCATCGCCATTATCGCGGTCGCGGCAGGATTGATGACCGTGCTCGGCTTGCTGCTCGCCACGCGTTTCCGCAAGCGCCTCGACAAGGTCATGACCGCCACGGGTGGGATCGCTGCCGGCAACACCGACGTGGATCTTTCGGAGGCAGCGAAGCAGGACGAGATCGGCGAGATGGCTCGCTCGCTGGCCATCCTGCGTGACGCGACTCTTGAAAAGAACCGGCTGGAAATGGAGGCGGAAGAAGCCCGAAACCGCAATGCGGAGGAGGAGCGACGCCGCGCGGCAGAGGCAGCCGAACGGGAGCGCCAGACCCGGTTCGCGGTCGACTCCCTGGCCGAAGCCCTGCAAAAGCTTGCCGACGGCGACACCACCCATCGCATCGATGACCATTTTGCAGGTTCGCTCGATCAGGTCCGCCGTGATTTCAACTCTTCGGTCGAAAAGCTGCAGACCGCTTTGCTTTCGGTTGGGGAGAACGCACAGGCCATCCAGGCAGGTTCCAGTGAGATACGGTCGGCTTCCGACGATCTCTCCACGCGGACAGAGCAGCAGGCGGCAGCCGTCGAAGAAACCGCCGCGGCTGTCGAGGAAATCAGCTCGTCGCTGAGAGACACCACGAAGCGTGCCGAACAGGTCGGGGGCCTGGTTGAACGCACACGCGTAAGCGCCGAGAAGTCCGGCGAGGTGGTAAAGCGCGCCGTCACGGCCATGAGCGGCATCGAGAGTTCATCCAAGGAAATCTCGAATATCATCGGCGTGATCGACGAGATCGCATTCCAGACGAACCTGCTTGCGCTGAACGCCGGCGTGGAAGCGGCGCGGGCCGGCGATGCCGGCAGAGGCTTTGCGGTCGTCGCCCAGGAGGTCCGGCAACTCGCCCAGCACTCGGCTACGGCCGCGCGAGAAATAAAGATGCTGATCACCAAGTCCGGCGAACAGGTCCACACAGGCGTCGGGCTGGTCAGCCAGACCGGTGCGGCGCTGCAGGAGATCGTCGAGCGGGTGCAGGAAATCGATCAGAACGTCGCAGCCATTGTGGCCGCCGCCCGCGAGCAGTCCAGTTCGCTGAACGAGATCAGCTCCGCCATCAATTCCATCGACCAGGGCACCCAGCGCAATGCTGCAATGGTTGAGGAGCAGACGGCGGCGAGCCACGCGCTGGCAAGCGAAGTGAGCGCATTGAACAATCTCCTGGCTCAATTCCGCATGGGCAACAGGCCCCTCGGCGCCGCGGCCGCTTATCACGGCGGAAAAGCCGGCTTGATGGCGAGAGCAGGGTGAGATTGAACGAGCCTGGCGGTTTCCCGAATGGCAATCGCCAAACGCTCTTCTCGAGCGGCCCGGAGGTTGCTCGAGAAGAGGTTGCGGGCTTGAAGGAGCATCATCTTGGAACCAGCACTTGATCCGTCGATGCTGGGCGGCCCGGCAATCATTGCGCTGATCGCGGGCTTCGCGGCCACCGGCGTCATTTCCGGCATCATCGCCGGCCTGCTCGGCGTCGGCGGCGGTATCGTCATCGTGCCGGTGCTGTTCTGGGTGCTGACGCTGTTCCAGTTCCCGCCGTCGATCACCAGCCATCTGGCGGTCGCCACCTCGCTGGCGATCATCATCCCGACCTCGATTTCCTCGATGCGGGCGCATGCCAAGCGCGGCAATGTCGACCGCGCGCTCTACAGCCTGTGGGCGCCGGCAGCGTTCGTTGGCGCGCTGATCGGCGGCGTCATGGCGAAGTTCATCCCCGGCGGCGGCTTGCGCCTGGTGTTCGGCGTCGTGGGCCTGCTGGTCGCCGTCAACATGGCGATCCCCCGGCACCTGGTGATTTCCGATCACCTGCCCAAGAGCGCCTGGGTCAACCGCGCCATCGCCACCGTCATCGGCTTCATCTCCTCGCTGATGGGCATCGGCGGCGGCACGCTGTCGGTGCCGACGCTGACCAGCCTGTCCTTCCCGGTCCACCGCGCGGTCGGCACGTCCGCCGCGCTCGGCCTGCTCATCGCCGTTCCGGGCGTGGCCGGCTTCATCTGGGCCGGGCTTGGCGTCGCGGGCCGGCCGCCGCTCAGCCTCGGCTTCGTCAGCCTGCCGGCGGTGCTGCTCATCGCGCCGATCAGCTACCTGATCGCGCCCTGGGGCGCCAAGGTCGCGCATGCGCTGAATGCGCGCTATCTGAAGCTGGCTTTCGCCTTCTTCCTGGCCATCACGTCCGCCAGAATGCTGCTCTCCTAGACGAGATCTTCCCGCTTCTGCGACCTCGCGACGATGACGATGCCGACGAGCGACACGGCCAGGCCGCACGCCATCGCCCATGACAGCGGTTCGTCGAACATCAGCCAGGCCCAGATCATCACAACCGGCGGGCTGAGATAGAGCACAGCCGTCACGCGTGCCGGAGACGACTTGCGAAGCGCCAGATAATAGAGGCTCCATGCGCCGAGCGTGGCGACGAAGACGAGCCACAGTATGCCGCCGACGAAACCGGGCTCCAGGATCGGCAGAACTCCGCCCTCATGCCAGGCGAACACGGAAAAGATCGCGGCGGCCGACAGGCACTGGATGCACAGGCTTTGATGCACGGGCATGAAATTCGTCGGGCTGCGTTTCTGCAGCAAGGTTGCCATTGCCAGGGACAGCGTACCGAGAACTGGCAAGCCGTAAGCCCACAGCGGCACGTCGCCCATTTTCAACGACCAGCCGGAGGCGATCAGGACACCTGCCAAACCTATGAACGAGCCGATCCACTGGCGCCCGGTGAGCGCCTGCCCGAGAACCGGCCAGGACAGCACCGCAACCATCAGGGGCAGCATGTCGGTGATAAGGGCAACAAGGCCCGTCGGCACGCCATGGGAGATCGCAAGCGCGAATGCGCCCAGATAGGCGGACATTGCCAGAGCGCCGAACAGGACCTGCGGGGCAACGTCCTTCCATCGCAGGCTGGGGCCGAATGCCAGCGCAAATGGCAACAGCACTAGCCCGGAAACCAGGCTGCGCCAGAGTAGGATCAGGAAGATCGGCGCGTGGTCGCTCGCAAAGCGTATGCCGATAAAGCCGGCGCTCCAGCAGGCCACCAAAGCCGCTTCCAGCAGAACCAGGACGACAAGCCCGGCAACCCCGCTCTTGGGCCGGTACGGGACAGCTACGGCGTCGGTCATTGGGCCTGGCTTTCGAACTGGTCCAGCATGGAAATCGCGATTTTGCGCGCGGACTTCAGCCGCCCGTCGTGTCCATCGAGCCCTGCGCGAGACATGGCACCTTCGAGAAGAAACGAGAGGTGCTCGGCAATCTCATCGATCGCGGCATTGGCGGGCTGCATGTCTCGGAGGTGTTCCTTGAACAGCTCCTCTGCCTCGTCCTTCTGGGCCGCGACGGTTGCCCGGCCCGGGTCGCCAATCGGAAGCTCGGCGGCCGCATTGAGCAGCCCGCATCCGCGAAACCCCCACTCATAGGCACAGGCAGCATGGTCCACGTAGGAATCGAACACGGCAAGGACGCGCTCTTTAGGCGTCGACGCCGTTTTCAGCCGCGCCTCGAGAAGTTCGTGCCACTCCCTGCGCCGGCCTTCCAGATAGGCATGCACCAGGTCGGCCTTGGATGCGAAATTGTTGTAGAGGCTCATCTTCGCAACGCCTGCGTGAGCCGTAATCGCATCGATCCCGGTCGCCCCGACGCCATCGCGGTAGAACAGTTCGGCCGCGGTATTCAGCAGTCGCTGCCGCGCTGGGATCTTGTCGGTCACGGTCGGCCTCCAGAACAGATAGGCCGATCTACCTAGTTCAGGGATGCAACGCTGGCAGGCCTGCGACTGCTCCTGCCGCAATCAGGACTAGGAACTCATCGCCCCCACGCCTACTGCTTCGACGCAAGGGTCGGTGGACGAGGCGATAGACGACGGTGCGACCGCGCGGCAATCAATATCGGAAGGAAAATTCAGCCTAACGGCTTGAAGTTGCTGGTGCCGCTTGCGTGACTCGAACACGCGACCCCATCATTACGAATGATGTGCTCTACCAACTGAGCTAAAGCGGCTCCGGCTTTCGCACCGCGGCGCGAAACGGTGAGCGGGTGATAGCCGCATTGCGCGGCAAATTCAAGCGGCCATCGCACGGATTTATTCGGATCGTCATCTGCGTGCCTTGGCGCAATGTTTACAGCCGGTGACCGTGCCCGACGCGGCCGGTCAGGCGGGCAGCCAAGGTGTCATGGGCGTTGCAGCAGATACGATTCGCTCGCCGCTGCGATGCCGGGCGTCGCGGCTATGGGCGCCGTCAAATCTGCCGGGCAGGCGCAAGCCGCCGCGGGGGGGAATCGTCGCATGGGGGCGGGGCAAGGCGCGGCCAAGCAGCCGCCGCAGCGAGGGCGGTGCAACGAGACCAGTGCGGGGCACCCGCACAATCCCGCCATTTTCCCCCGGATAATGTCGCCTCCGGCGAGGCCCTCGGCCGTAATTGGTCACGCCGGGCGTTGCCTGACGGCCCGGCTGCGTCTAACCATCGTCAAAAGTTTGAGCCGCAACATGGGGAAACGGTTTGGAGCCGATCGAAAAGGCGATACGCAACGCCTTCGAAAAGGGAAACGCCAGTGACCAGGCCTTTCGCGAGAAGGTCTATCGCTCGGCGTTCGCCGCGCTCGACCGCGCGCTGAAGGCGAATCCTGGCCTCACGGTCGAGGTTGCCATCAAGCGCCGCAAGGCCCTGCAGGCCAAGATCGCCGAGATCGAATCGGAATTCGTGGCGGGCGGCGCTGCAATCGATCCGGCATCTTCGGAAGTCGCCCCGAGCCTCGACGACGTGCGGCCCGGCGGTGGCGATGCTGCCTTCACCGCTCCCGACATCGCCGGCGAGCGCCGCCAGAATGCAGGCCGCGGCAAGACCAGGCGCGCAGACGCAGCGGCTGCGAAAGCCGAGCGCGGCGGGCGCCGTGCGCGGCGTTCCCGCTCCCCGCTTCTTCGCCTGCTGGTAAGCATGGCGCTGCTGGCCGCCATCGGCCTTGCAGGCTGGGGCGCGCTTCGGTCGGGGATATGGAAGATGCCGACGAGGGACGACATCGCGCAGATCGGCAAGAGCCTCGCGCCGACAAACGAGGGCGCGCCGGCTCTGTCGGGCCAGGCCGACCCCAACCGCGCCTGGATTGAAGTGTTCTCGCCCGCCGACCCCACCGGCGTGACGGCGCCGGCAGGCACCTCGGCCGAGGTGATGCAGGATGGCTCGGGCAGCTTCCTGCGCATGCGCTCCGGCGGTTCGGATGCCGCCATCCTGTTCGACGTGGGGCAGGGCGTTCTGGAGCGGCTCGCCGGCAAGCAGGCCATCTTCGACATCGTCGCCCGCGGCGCCGATGGCAAGCAGACGCAGATGTCGGTGGACTGCAACTTCGGCGAACTGGGCGACTGCGGCCGCAAGCGCTATGCGGTCAGCCAGGACCGTGGCGACTACCTGTTCGAGCTTGACTTCCGCTCCATCGATCCAGGCTCCGGCGGCACCATCGCCGTCAACACGGATGTTGGCGGCCAGGGCAAGTCGGTGGACATCTACGAGATCAGGGTTTCGGTGTCGCAATAGCCTCGGGTGTAGCCGGCTCAGTCCAGCAGCGCCTGCAGCGTTTCGATGCGGTCGGCCTCGGCGGCCGGCTTGTCCCAGCGCAGGCGCGAAATGCGCGGGAAGCGCATGGCCACCCCCGACTTGTGCCGCGTCGAGCGGTTCAGCCCCTCGAAGGCTATCTCCAGCACCAGCCCGTGGTCGCGGTCGGCGCGCACCGAACGCACCGGCCCGAATCGCTCGACCGTGTTGTCGCGCACGAACTTGTCGATCTGGCGCAGCTCCTCGTCGGTGAAGCCGAAATAGGCCTTGCCCACCGGCACCAGCTCTTCCGCGCCGTCCGGACCGGCCCACACGCCGAATGTGTAGTCGGAATAAAAGCTGGAGCGCTTGCCGTGGCCGCGCTGCGCATACATCAGCACCGCATCCACGGTGAAGGGGTCGCGCTTCCACTTGAACCAAGGGCCTTTCGGCCGGCCGGCGAGATAGGCCGAGTCGCGGCGCTTCAGCATCACGCCCTCGATCACCGGATGCGGCGGGTTGCTGCGCATTTCCTCCAGCTCATCCCAGCTGTAAAACAGCGCCAGCGGCGAAAGGTCGAAGCGATCGGGGTCGAGCCGGCGCACGAAGTTTTCCAGCCGGCCGCGACGCTCCAGAAAGGGCAGGGCGCGCACGTCTTCCGCGCCTTCCTGCAACAGGTCGTAGCAACGCACGAACACCGGATAGCGCTCGCGCATCTTCGCCGACACCGTCTTGCGGTTCAGCCGCTGCTGCAGGTCGGAGAAGGTTCCGGTTTCGCGCTGCGGGTCGCCCACCAAGAGCTCGCCATCCAACACGCCCTCGAAGCGCATCGCCTCGACAAGATCGGGGAAGGCCGGCGAGATGTCGTCGCCGGTGCGCGAATAGAGCCGGCGGATGCTGCCTTCCGAAACCGCCTGCACGCGGATGCCGTCCCATTTCCATTCGGCGGCATAGTCGGCCGGATCGAGCCG
This sequence comes from Mesorhizobium sp. KR2-14, assembly GCF_040049255.1. NCBI lineage: Bacteria > Pseudomonadati > Pseudomonadota > Alphaproteobacteria > Hyphomicrobiales > Phyllobacteriaceae > Mesorhizobium > Mesorhizobium sp. KR2-14. The sequence continues at coordinate 185,859 of NZ_JBDZDR010000002.1, forward strand.
CTCCAGATCGCCGTCGCCGATCGGATTGGCCAGCATGACCGGGCGGAACAGCGCCTTGGCAGCTTTTTCCGGCTTCGGGCCTTTGCCCTCCAGCCAAGCGAACAGATCGGTGTAGGGCGGCCTCAGCCCGTGCCACAGCTCCTCGATCTCGGTCACGTCGACGCCGCCCAGGTCGGCCAGCGCCTGTTTGGCTAGCCTCGCCGAAACGCCGATGCGCAAGCCGCCGGTCACCAGCTTGATGATGGCGTAGCGCGCCGAAATGTCGGCGCGGTCGAGCAGGCGTGCCAGCACGCGCGGCCCGTCGGAACGGCTCGCCGCCTGCAGCGCGCCCACCACGTCCGCCAGCGTGGGGCGAGCGTTGGCGGCGTGGTGCGCCGGCGGCTCCGGCCACACCAGCGACACGGTCTCGGCGAGGTCGCCGACATAGTCGTATGAATAGCCGAACAGCACCGGGTCCAAGCGCTCGGTCACCAGCGTGCGCAGCATCGCCGGCTTCACGGCCGCGATCGACAGGTCGCCGGTGATGGCCGCCAGCGCCAGCCCACGGTCGGGGTCTTCGATCGCGCGGAAATAGTCGGTCAGCAGGGTAAGCTTGCCGTTGCGCGAGGGCGTCAGCACCAGGCGGTCGAGCAGTTCGGCGAAGCGGTGCATCAATCCCCCTCGTCCTCGTAGCCCACCAGATGCAGCGGCTTTGCCTTGATGCCGCCAAGTTCGCACCAGCGCACCAGCGCTTCCTCACGGCCATGCGTCACCCACACCTCGCCGGCGCCGGTTTCGGTAATGGTCGCGGTCAGCTCGTCCCAGTCGGAATGGTCGGAGATGATCAGCGGCAGCTCCACGCCGCGCTGTTTGGCGCGCTGGCGAATGCGCATCCAGCCCGACGCGAAACACGATACGGGGTCGGGAAAGCGCCGCGACCAGCGATCCGAAAAGGCGGCGGGCGGGCCGACCACGATCTCGCCGGCGAAGTCTTGTCTTTCGCCGCCCTCCACCGTCGCCGGCTGCAGGTCGCCCAGCTCCACGCCCCGGCTTTCGTAATAGTCGCACAGCTTGGCCAGCGCGCCGTGGATGTAGATGGTGCGCTCATAGCCTGCCTGGCGCAGCAGCTTGATCACGCGCTGCGCCTTGCCCAGCGCATAGGCGCCGACCATGTGCGTGCGCTCCGGAAACTGCTCGACCGATCTTATCAGCCGCGCGATCTCATCGGCATCGGGAGGATGGCGGAACACCGGCAGGCCGAAGGTCGCCTCGGTGATGAACACGTCGCAGCGGATCGGAGTGAAGGGTGCGCAGGTTGGGTCCGGCTGGCGCTTGTAGTCGCCGGAGGCCACGATGCGCATGCCGCCATGCTCCACGCAGATCTGGGCCGAGCCCAGCACATGACCGGCCGGCTGGAACGTCACCTTGACGCCGTTCAGTGAAATCGTTTCGCCCGGTCTGGCTGCCTGCGTCGTGCCGGCAAAGCCCGGCCCGCAGCGCAGTTCCATGATGTCCAGCGTCTCGCACGTCGCCAGCACGGCGCCATGGCCAGCACGCGCGTGGTCGGAATGGCCGTGGGTGATCAGCGCGCGCGCCACCGGCCGCACGGGGTCGATGTGGAAATCGCCGGGTGGGCAATAGAGTCCTTCCGGGCGGGAGCAGAGGAGGTCGCTGGCGCGCATGCTCTCAAGATAGGTATTTGTGCGGCTCCGAAAAGCCTGATAAAAATCGCGCCGCTTCGGGCGCCCGCCCGGGCTCCCATCTTATAGGTCCTACGCTGCTTGAAGCCGCTGCAAACCTCGTCAGGTGACATTCTGGCGGATCGCCGCGCCGACTACGCAGAAATGCTGGCCGGTTCGGGCGATCCCTCCGCAGCCGCCGAGCTGATGCTCGGTGCGCTGGAGCTTGCGCCACAGTGGGCGCTGGGCTGGTTCCGGCTTGGCGAGATGCACGAGGCAGCCGGCGACATGGCGGCCGCCGCAAGGGCGTGGCGCCGCGTGCTGGAGCTTGAGCCGGTGGACCCGTTCGGCGCCGGGCTGAAGCTGGAACTCGCCGGCGAGGCGGGTTCGGGCGGCGCGCCGCCCAGCGCCTTCGTCGAGGCGCTGTTCGACCAGTATGCGCCGAAATTCGACGACTCGCTCGTCAACCGGCTGGCCTATAGCGTGCCGGCGGCGCTCGAGGCGGCCATCCGCGCCGCGCACCCCGGGCGCTTCGCAAGCGCCGTCGATCTCGGCTGCGGCACCGGCCTGATGGGCGAGAGGCTGCGCCCGCTTTGCGACCATCTCGAAGGCTACGACATCTCCGGCGGCATGCTGCGCATCGCGCGCGAAAAGGCCGTGTACGACCGGCTGGTCAAGGCCGACCTGCAGACGCTTGTGCGCGAGGGCGAGCCGGTCGATCTGGTCACGGCAGCGGATGTGTTCATCTATGTCGGCGCGCTCGAAAGGGTCATCGCCACGGCGGCCTCGATGCTGCGGGAAGGAGGGGTGCTCGCCTTCTCGGTGGAACATTGGCGGGGGCAGGGGGATGTCGTCCTCCAGCCCTCCCGGCGCTACGCACATTCGGAAACCCATGTGCGTAGCGTCCTGACCAAGAATGCACTCACCCTTCTTACTCTAGAACATCACATCATCAGGCAGGACCGCGGCCAACCCATTGATGGCCTGCTGGTCGTTGCGTGCAACGACCCTTCGGCGCGCTGATTGATTTTTCTATCTGCTACCGGCTCGTTCGCGGACGGTCCATCATCCCGCGCGAGCGCAACTGCTTCTCTGCCGGCTTTGCCGCCGCGCCGGCCTGCAATTGCGAAATCGTTTCCTGAAGCTTGGCAGCCAGCTTCTCCAGCGTGGCGACGCGCGCCTCGAGCGTGGCGATCCGGTCATCTCCCGAACTGTCCTGGTCTGCTTTCACCGCATACCTCTCTGCAAAGTGGAAGCAAGCAGTAGTCGATCCTGCATCACCTGTCAGTCAGCGATGCTGACCGATCCCGTTTTGTTCGCGAAATCGCTTGGCGGCCGCTTCGCGCCGCGCTAGTTCTGGCGCGTGAACGATCAGAGCCGACCAGAGCCGAGCGAACCTTCAGCCATCCTGCCCGAACCGTTCCTGAAATGGTTCGCGAGCCGCGGCTGGTCGCCGCGCGCGCATCAGCTCGATCTGCTCGCCCGTGCGCAGGCCGGAAAGTCGGTGCTGCTGATCGCGCCGACGGGGGCGGGCAAGACGCTTGCCGGTTTCCTGCCCACGCTGGTCGATCTGGCGAACCGACCCAAACGACGCCCCGGCCAGGCGCGGCGCGGCGTCCACACGCTCTACATCTCGCCGCTCAAGGCGCTCGCCGTGGACATCCAGCGCAACCTCGCCATGCCGGTGGCCGAGATCGGCCTGCCGATCACGCTCGAGACGCGCACCGGCGACACCCCGGCCCACAAGCGCCAGCGCCAGAAGCTGGTGCCGCCCGACATCTTGATGACCACGCCCGAGCAGCTCGCCCTGCTGATCGCCTCACCGGACGCGCCGCGCTTCTTCGAGGATTTGCGCTACATCGTGCTCGACGAGTTGCATTCGCTGGTCACCTCCAAGCGCGGACACCTGCTGTCGCTGGGCTTGGCTCGCCTGCGCACCATCGTGCCCCACCTGCAGGCAATCGGCCTTTCGGCCACGGTCTCCGATCCCGACGAGCTGCGCCGCTGGCTAGTGCCCCAGGGTTCACCCTCCCCCTTACGTGAGGAGCAATCGGACACGGCGCGGCTTACCCCCACTCCGCCTCGCTTCGCTCAGCACCTCTCCCCTTCAAAAGGGGAGAGGAAGGGCGCCAAGCTGGCGGACGGCGTTTCCTCTCCCCCGTCGAGCGGGGGAGAGGTGGCGCGCGAAGCGCGACGGAGTGGGGGTCGAGGCGACCCTCCTCACGACGGTGAGCTTCCCATGGCCGACCTGATCGAGGTCGCCGGCGGTGCCAAGCCGGAAATCAGCATCCTGGACTCCGAAGAGCATGTGCCATGGGCCGGTCATTCGGCGCGCTACGCCATTCCCGAAATCTACGACGCCATCCGGCGGCACAAGACCACGCTTTTGTTCGTCAACACACGCAGCCAGGCCGAATTCCTGTTCCAGGAGCTGTGGCGCGCCAACGAGGACACGCTGCCGATCGCGCTGCATCACGGCTCACTCGACGTCAGCCAGCGCCGCCGCGTCGAAAAGGCGATGGAGACCAACAGCCTGCGCGCCATCGTCGCCACCTCCACGCTCGATCTCGGCATCGACTGGGGCGATGTCGACCTCGTCGTCCATGTCGGCGCGCCCAAGGGGGCGAGCCGTCTCGCCCAGCGCATCGGCCGCTCCAACCACCGCATGGACGAGCCCAGCCAGGCGATCCTCATTCCCGCCAACCGCTTCGAGGTGCTGGAATGCCGGGCCGCACTCGAGGCGAATTATCTCGGCGCGCAGGATACGCCGCCGCTGGTCGAAGGCGCGCTCGACGTGCTGTGCCAGCATGTGCTGGGCGTTGCCTGCGGCGCGCCCTTCCGCGCCGATGATCTCTTCGATGAAGTGCGGACTGCCGCACCCTATGCCACGCTCGACCGCCACACCTTCGACCGCGTCGTCGATTTCGTCGCCACCGGCGGCTATGCGCTGAAAAGCTACGAGCGCTATGCCCGCATCAAGCTGACCAAGGACGGTACCTGGCGCATCAGCCATCCGCGCGTCGCCCAGCAATACAGGCTCAATGTCGGCACCATCATCGAGGTGCCGGCGCTCACCGTGCGCTATGTGCGTGAGGGCAGGGGGCTCGTCGCGCGCGGCGGGCCGGCGCTCGGCAAGATCGAGGAGGCGTTTCTGGAAACGCTGGTCCCGGGCGATACCTTCCTGTTTTCCGGCAAGGTGCTGCGCTTCGAAGGCATCCGCGAAAACGAATGTTTTGTCTCCAACGCACCGGGCAAGGACGCCAAGGTGCCCTATTACGGCGGCGGCAAGTTCCCGCTTTCCACCTATCTGGCCGAGGTGGTGCGCGGCATGCTGGCCGATCCCGATCGCTGGAAGCAACTGCCCGACCAGGTCGCCGACTGGCTGCGGCTGCAATCGGAAAAATCCATCCTGCCCAAGCGCACGGACCTGCTGATCGAAACCTTTCCGCGCGGCGGGCGCCACTACATGGTGGCCTACCCGTTCGAGGGGCGCCCCGCGCACCAGACGCTCGGCATGCTGCTCACCCGCCGGCTGGAGCGCGCGGGCGCGCGGCCGCTCGGCTTCGTAGCCACCGATTACGCGCTGGCGATCTGGTCGCTCGGCGACATGGGGCAGATGTTCAGGCGCGGTGGCGGGTGGTCGCTCGGGCAGCTCTTCGACGAGGACATGCTGGGCGACGATCTCGATGCCTGGCTGGCCGACAGCTGGATGCTGAAGCGCACCTTCCGCAATTGTGCGCTGATTTCGGGGCTGATCGAAAAGCGCCATCCCGGCCAGGAAAAGAGCGGCCGGCAGGTGAATGTCTCGGCCGACCTCATTTATGACGTGCTTCGCAGCCATGAGCCCGACCACATTCTTCTGCAGGCTACGCGCGCGGACGCCGCAATGGGCTTGCTCGATGTCAGGAGGCTCGCCGAGATGCTCTCGCGCATTCGCGGTCGAATCGTGCATAAATCTCTCGAGCACATCTCGCCGCTGGCGGTGCCCATCATGCTGGAAGTGGGCCAGGAATCGGTGCGCGGCGGTGCCGACGACACGCTTCTCCTGGAAGCCGAGGGCATCATCGAGGAGGCCATGGGGCCGCAATGAGCAGTCTGGCACACAGGGCCCGGCAACCACGCGACGAGGCGATCCTGATCGCCGGCGAGCGCGTGGTCTGCGACCGGCGTGGCGTGCTGTTCGCGCCCGAGCTCGACCTTCTTGTCGTGTCGGACCTGCATCTGGAAAAGGGTTCGTCCTATGCCCGGCGCGGCGCGCTGCTGCCGCCCTACGACACGGCCACGACGCTTGCCCACCTTGCCGCTGTCATCCACCATTACCAGCCACGGCGGGTGATCAGCCTGGGCGACAGTTTTCACGACGGCGAGGGCGCCGCCCGCATGCCCGAAATCTTCCGGCAAGCGCTGGAGGCGCTGATGGCCGGGCGCGACTGGTTCTGGGTCGCCGGCAACCATGATCCGCAGGCGCCCGCCGGCCTGCCGGGCGATACGGTGGGCGAAATCCATGTCGGGGGGCTGAGCTTCCGGCACGAGCCTTCTGCCACGCCTGTGGAGGGCGAGATCGCCGGCCACCTGCACCCTTGCGCGCGCATCGTCCAGCGCGGCCGCTCGGTGCGCCGGCGCTGCTTCGCCAGCGACGGCAGCCGCATCGTCATGCCGGCCTTCGGCGCCTATACCGGCTCGCTCAACGTGCTCGACCGCGCCTATCAGGGCCTGTTCGATTGGGAGAGGTTCCGCGCCTACATGCTCGGCTCCCAGCGCATCTTCACCATTGCCGGCGCGATGCTGCATCCGGGCTGAATTCGCGCCCCTCAGTCTTTCCTGAAGATGATCCGGCCCAGCCATCCGGTCAGCATGGCCAGCAGCACCGCGAAGATGCCGAACCACAGGCTGTGGTTGTTGGCGAAGCGGTAGACAGTCTGCTCGAAGCCGGACTTGTAGATCGCAAGCTGCGCCGAGGTTTCCTTGATGAACACGCCGTTGCGGAACAGGAAGGCGCGCGCCCGGTGCGTGCCCACCGGCACGTTGGGGGCCAGCGAAAGCCGGGCGCGGAACAGGTTGGAGGACAGGAACTGCACGCCGCCGATGCGTTCGCTGTAAAGCCCGGTCTTCGTTTTCAGCTCGCGCAGGGCTGCCGTGAACTGTTCCAGCGTCGCCGGGTTGTCGGTGCCGTCCAGCGGCGCCATGTGCAGGTTGTTCGCGCCCAGCGAAAGCTGCCGGTACTTGGCCGGGTCGGCGATATCCTGCCATGGGCGCGTAGTGGCTACCGAATAGGAGGCTGGCACATTCTGGAAGGCTTCGGACTGCACGTTGATCCACATGCCCAGCACGCGGTCCTTGCGGCGCACCACCACCGGCCGCGCGGGGCCCTCCAGCACCACGATGATGTCGTAGCGCCCCTGGCGGGCCAGCAGCGGGTCGGAATTCTCGATCGCGCCGAAGATGGTCAGGTCCGCGCCGGCGAAATCCGACGTGATGGCGATGCGGTCGGTCGAAAGGCCGATCTGGATCGTTTCCTGCGGCTGTTCCTGGGCCAGCGCCGGGGTCATTTGCAGCCATGCGAAGGCGAGGGCGGCCAGCGCCGCCGCCAGCCTCATAGGTGGCCTCCGCCCAGGCCCGACAGGGAATAGATGTTGGCCGGCCGCACGAAGAGGTCGAACGCCAGCCTCAGCGCCACCGCCAGCACCAGGAGCGCCAGAAGCGCGCGCAACTGCTCGCCCCGCAGCTTCTGCCCGGCCTTGGCGCCATATTGCGCGCCGGCCACGCCGCCCAGCATCAGCACGAAGGCCAGCACGATGTCGACCGTCTGGTTGGTGGTGGCGTGCACGATGGTGGTGTAGGCCGAGACGAAGATGATCTGGAACAGCGAGGTGCCGATAACCACGTTGGTCGGCACCTTGAGCAGATAGATCAGCGCCGGCACCATGATGAAGCCGCCGCCCACGCCCATGATGGACGACAGGAAGCCGATGCCCGCGCCCAGCCCCAGCACCGGGATGATGCTGACGAACAGTTTCGAGGCGCGGAAGCGCATCTTGAGCGGCAGGCGGTGGATCCAGTTGTGCTGGCCGGATTTCTTCAGCGTCGGCGCCGCGCCGACCTTTGCCTGGCGCAGCGAATTCACGCTTTCCACCAGCATCATCCCGCCTACCGAGCCCAGCAGCACCACGTAGAGCAGCGAAATGAACAGGTCGAGCTGGCCGATCGCGCGCAGCAGCGAGAACACATAGATGCCGCCGGTGGAGCCGACCACGCCGCCCACCAGCAGCATCGTTCCGAGCTTGAAGTCCAGCGTGCCGCGCTTGAAATGGGCCAGCGCGCCGGAGAACGAAGCGGCGATGACCTGGTTGGCGCCGGTGGCGACCGCTATCGCGGGCGGAATGTTATAGAAAATCAGCAGCGGGGTGATGAGGAAGCCACCGCCAACGCCGAACATGCCCGACAGGAACCCCACCGCGGCGCCCATGGCGAGCAGCACCAGGATGTTGGCTGATAATTCCGCGATCGGGAGATAAATTCCCACCCGTCAACTCTACACTACGTGCCCGGCCGGCGAAGACCGTTTTCATCTTCGCTGATTGCATGCTCTTGCGCCGACATTGCGGCGAAGTCAAACTTCGTGGCAGTCTAAAACGAAAAGCATGTCAACAGGTTAACAATGCCCGCCGTGAAGGGTCGCTTTCAGGGCATTCATCGCTAATGCGCGCTCAGCGGTCTGCCAGCGCAAGCCGCACGCCCAGCAGCACGAAGGCGCCGGCGAAGCTGCGGCGCATCCAGTTCATCACCTGCGGGCGCGAAACGATCCTGTCTCGAATGGATGCGGCAAACAGCCCATAGCCGACGAACACGACGAAGGTCATGGCCATGAAGACGGTGCTGAGCATGAGCATTCGCCGGACGGGATGCGGATCCTCCAGGCTGATGAACTGCGGCAGGAAGGTCAGGAAGAAGATCGACAGTTTCGGGTTGAGGATGTTGATGAGCACGGCGGTGACCGACACCCGCAGCGCGGAGCCGGGTTGCACGTGTTCAGTAACGTGGAGCGCCCCTTTCTCGCGGAGCGCGTTCCATGCCATGTAGAGCAGATAGGCCACGCCGGCATATTTGAAGAGTTCGAAGGCGAGCGCGCTCGTGTGCAGGATGGCCGCAAGTCCGAAGATGGCGGCTGCCATGTGCGGCACGATGCCGAGGGTGCAGCCGAACGCCGCCGCCACGCTTGCGCTCGCTCCGCGCGAGAGGCCGGTTGCAAGTGTGTAGAGCACGCCGGTGCCGGGCGACGCGACGATGATGAGCGAAGTGATGAGGAATTCGATGCCCATGGGATTCTCCTGCGGGAGGGAGCTGACGGTCCTGCATTGGACATCGGGCGCAGGGGCATGTCTTGAACGCGATTGCAGCGGGCGCGATCAGGTCGTTGCGGCTGCATAGGCGCCGGGGGAGAGGCCGTATCTGCGGGTGAAGGTCCGGGTCATGTGGGCCTGATCGGCAAAGCCGCTTTCCATGGCTGCATCGGCCAGGCTTGCGCCGCAGGCGATCAGCCGGCGCGCAAGGTCGATGCGGCGCTGCACCATATAGGCGTGCGGCGTGAAGCCTGTGGCCTTCGCGAAGCCGCGCAGAAGCTGGAAGCGCCCGAGCCCGCTCGCTTCGGCGAGATCGGCAAGGGTCAGTGGTTCAGCCGGTGCATCGTCGATCAGTTCCCGCGCGCGGCGGATGGCGGCGGAAACGGCCGCTGGATCAGCGCCCTTGCCGACGATGCGCGCCATCAGACCCAGCAGCATTTCCTCCCGCTCCATTTCGCAATGCCGCGCGGAGGTCATGGCCAGATAGAGCCGATCGAACAGGCGGGCGGCAACCGGGTCCGTCGTGGCTGGCCGCTGGAACTCCGGCTCGGTCGGCAGGTCCATGTCCGCAGCGACTGCCAGGATCATTGAAGGATCGAAATAGAGCATGTGCCACGAGCGGCCGGCATCGCCGATCGGCGCGCCGTCATGCACCTCGCCTGGATTGACCGTGATGATGTCCCCCGCGGCGGCCTCCACCAGGCCGCGCCCGCTGAGCGACCGTTGCGCGCCGCGCCGGATGACGCCGACGCCGAACTGCTCGTGCCAATGGCGCGGAAAGACATGCCGAGAGGAAGCAGCCACCGCCTGGACGCCGGCGCTGTGACAGCGAAACACCTTGAACTCGCCCTGCATCGTGCGCTTGCCCGGTCGTGCTTTGGTCGATGGCATTCTTGCATCGCCGGGCTGTCATTTCCACCGACAAACCAAAAAGGGGCCCAGCCTTCCGGTCCGGGACCCTTCTGACTTCCGATGCATCGGGCTCTATCTCAGCGCCAGCAGCGCCCGAACCACCTTTTCGTCCACCTCGCCGGTAGGCGCCATCCCGTTGTCTTTCTGGAAGGCGGCAAGGGCGGACTTGGTCTTCTCGCCCATCACTCCGTCCGTGCCGCCGGCGTCGTAGCCGTTCCTGGCCAGGATGGTCTGGATGTTGCTGATCGCCTTCTTCACGTCCACGCTTGCGGTCTGGGCCTGGCTTTCCTGCCAGGCTTCGGGAACGTCAACCGAGTTTGCCGCAGCGTCGAGCGGCCTGGCCTTCCACAGCTCGGTGGCCGCGCGGGCGCGCTCGAGTTGCTCGGGACGCAGCGCCTTGGCGATCTCGTCACGCTTGGCGGCGGCGTCCTTGTCGCCGGTCTTGGCCACCAGGGCGAACCACCTGTAGGATTCCTCCAAGCTCTGCGGCATGCCCACGCCCTTGGCGGCGAGAATGCCGAGATTGAACTGGCTGTCCTTCACGCCCAGTTCGGCGGCCTGCGTGAACCAGCGCACCGCCGTCTCATTGTCCGGCGCCCCGTCGGCGCCCATGGCAAACAGAACCGCCAGGTTGTGCATGGCGCTGGCATTGCCCTGGGCGGCCGAGAGCTCGTACCAGTTCCTGGCCTTGGCCACGTCGGGCTCTCCGGCCAGACCCTTCTCGTAGAAATTGCCGATGCGGTACTGGGCCGGGGCGAAGCCCAGCTTGGCGGATTCCTCATACCACTTTGCTGCCGCGGCCATGTCGACGGCAACGCCGCGACCTTCCGCATAGCGCGAGCCGATTTCGAACAGCGCCATGGCGTCGCCGGAAGCGGCGGCTTCGCGCAGCGCCACCGGGCCGGCTTCCACCGGCACCACGATCTCGGCAGCGGTCTCCACCTCCTGCACAAGCGAGGTTTCCATCGAGGAAGCGCCCGCAGTTTCGGAGGCTTCCGCGGCGTCGATCTCCGCTTCGTCCACGGGCGTGGTGGACCTTGCCGCGTCTACATTGCGGGCGGCTGGCACCTCCGAAGCGGCCTCGACCGTCTCGTCCGCCGGCCGCGCTTCGTCGGCAACGGCGGTTTCCGTCGCCTGCTCGGCGGCAGGGGCCGCCGCGCTATCGGCCAGGCGGGTGTCGTCCGCCGTTAGTGCCTTGCCGAGCTGCAGGCCTGCCAGCGCCATCATGATCGCCACCGCGGCCATCAGGATCGGCTTGCGACGCGCCTTCAAGAGGTCCGCGATCCGGCCGGCCCGCACCGGGCTCTTGTCTTCCGAGCCGCGCTTGAGAGCTTCCGCCTCGGCGGCGGCAGCCTGCGCGGCGCGGCGGGCGGCGGCGATGAAGTCGGCCTTGGCGGCATCGGCCTCGGCGGGCTTCATGCCCTGGCCGCGCTCGTCCCGCACACGGCGCATGATCGCGTTCAGGTCGGGCGCGCCGGAGCCGGGCTCCAGCGGCCGGTTGGCGAATTTCGGGTCCAGCGGCTCGTCGAGGTCCACTGCCGGCGCACTGTCGAGGGCCGTCGGTGCAGCTTCGGCTGGCTGCTCGGCCTTCACGTGCTTCTTGCCCGCGAACATGCGGCCAAGCCCGCCGAACCTCGAGCGCGGTTCGCTGCCTTGTCCGTCGCCAGTCACGTCGGAGCCCAACGCCGCAACGGCGGCGTCGGCTGCGGCCTGGGCCGGGCTGCGTGCGCCGCGCTCTGCCAGGGTGACCGGCGCCGGTGCCTCCAGCGCCTCCATCAGCGGCAGCGGCGTGTCCAGGTCGAGCGAGGGCGCATCCTCCACCGTCATCTTCGGCGCGCCCGCCGGCTCTGCCGCGGGCATGGCGGCGTGGCCGCCCTCCAGCGAGCCCAGCCGGTCGACGATCTTCAGAAGCGTGTCGTGGATCGCCTCGAAGGTCTTGGTGTTGCGCTCGTCGGAGCGGCGCGTCAGCGCTTCCAGCGTGCGCAGGTCGTCGGCCAGGCCGGCCACGGCCTCGCCCTGGCTGACGCTGCCCGCCATGGACCGCACCGCGCTTTCCGCCGCCTGGCGCGCGGCTTCCATCAGGTTCTCGTGGCTGCTGGCGATCGAGCGTTCGATGTCGTCGAGGCGCGGCGCGATGTCCTCGAATTCCGGCAGCGGACCGGTCGGGCGGGCCAGGTGTTCGGAAAGCCCGGCCACCTGCGCCTCCAGGTTGCGGATCAGCTCGGGGTCGATGCCGGTGAATTGGCGGGACGAGGTGTCCAGCCGGCTCGAAATGTCGTCCAGCCGCGCTTCCAGGCTGCGGATGGTGTGGTCGTCGGCGCCGAAGCCTTCGGCCTCGATGCGTTCGGCAAGCGAGGCGAAGCGCGCGTCGATCGCATCCATGATCCCGGCGCTGTCGAAGGCCGGTTCATGAGCGCGCAGGTCGAGCCGGTCGGCCACTTCGTCGAGCCGCCGTTCCAGGTCGCGGAATAGCAGGTTACCCTGTTCCAGAACGTCGCCCTGGCGGCGTTCGATCATGCTGGAAAGCAGATCGAACCTCTGCTCGATGCCTTGGAAGATATGGTCGGCGTCGGGGGCGGGCGCGTGTTCGATCTTCTCGGCGATCATGGCGATCTGGTGACCCAGCCGCTCCACCGCGGCCTGCGGCAGGTGCACCTGCTCGGTAATCTCGTCCACGCGCTGCGACAGCAGGTTCAGCCGCTCGATCACCTCGCGCCCTGGTCTGTCCTCGGCCACTTCCTCGATCTGCCGCGCCAGCGCCGAAATACGCGCCTCGATGCGCTCGAAGGGCTCGGGGTCGAAATTGGGCATCCGCGCCGCCGCTGCCGAGGCAACTATCGCGCGCGAGATCTCGTCCAGGCGTTCCTCGATCTGGGCGAAGGTTTCGCTCCCCTGCGGCTCGTGCTGGCGCACGAAATGGTCGACCGCCGAAGCCAGCATGCGCACCTTTTCTTCAAGCGAGCGCAGCGACAGCGATTCCGGCAGATTGTCGACGGCGTTGCTGATCTGCTCCAGCCTTGCGGCAAGCGCGGCAATCGCCGGGTTCTCGCCCGGGGCGGCCGATACGCGGTGCTCGAAGTCGGTCCAGCGGCGGTCGAACTCGTCCCAGCGCCGATCGATGGAGCGCACGGTCTCCTCGCGGGCAAGCGCGTCCAGCGCGCCCTTCACCTGCTCCAGTTCCAGCCGCAGCAGGTTCAGGCTCTTGTCGTCGCTGCGTTCCGACAGCGCCTGTATCGCGCCCGAAAGCCGCTCGAACTCAAGCGCAAGCTCCTGTTCATCGCGGCTGGCGGCCGGTTGGCCGATGCGTTCCATGTCGCGGCGCATCGTTTCGAACTCGCGGCGCATCCCTGAAGAAACCTGCTGGCGCAGGTCTTCGCGCAGCGCATTCAGCTCGGAAGCAATCTTGCCGAAGGCGGCCATGCCGTCTTCCTGCGCGCGGATGTGGTCCAGGTCGCGCGCTATGGCCTGGTAGGGCTGGCGCTCATAGGCGTTCGCAAGGGGCTCCGGCCTGCGCAGCTCGGTGGGCGCTTCGTCGCGATGCAATGCGCCTTGCGGCGCCTCGAAAGGCCGGGGCTGGCGTTCGTTGCCAAAGCCGCTGGCGGGTTCCGCGTGCCGGCTCAACCGCTGCTGAAGATTGTCCAGCGAGCGGTTCAGGTCTTCCAGGGTGGCGTAAGGCCTGCGCGGCCTGCCGGCGTTGAGTGACTCAAGATAGGACCGCTTGCTGTTCATCGAAACGTCCGTTCGCCGGTTGCTGGTCTGGCCAGATTGAAAGTCCGTGTCGGGCGGATGCGAGGTCGGCAGTTGGAATTCCGTCTTTGCCTCTCCGCTCTCCAGGGCCGTGAACAAATCGGTACGGAACATTCACGGCAGACCGACACGCCAACGTTTCGCCCAACGTGGTAAACAAGCCGTTAATTGCGGGGCCTGGGCGAGGATTACTTTAAAAAGCCGTAAAACTGTTTCACGTCGCCCGCGCTTGCAACGTGAAGAACGTGTGAGTATAGCATTTACGTAAACGTAAGCAGTGCGCCGCGCGCACCGCTTGCTACGTGTTTTGTGGAAACCATGACTGGAAGCCGGTCTCGGGCCCCTGGCAGGGCCGGGGTCGCCCCCCATCGCTTCCAAGCCGGTGCCGGCCTCGCCAGGCACCTCAACGGGAATGCAAATGACGATGAAACTTCTTAAAGCCGACGAAAGCGCGGCCAATGATGACATGAGCGGGCACGACGACGAGATGGCCCGCATCGGCGAGATCGCCAAGAAATACGGCGTTACGCTGCGCACGCTGCGCTTCTATGAAGACAAGGGCCTGCTGGCCCCCAAGCGCGAGGGCAGCACGCGCCTCTACACCCACCGCGAGGAAGCGCGCCTCAAGCTCATCCTGCTTGGCCGCAAGGTCGGCTTCTCGCTGCGCGACGTCAAGCAGATGCTGGACCTCTACGAGCCGGCCGGTTCGAACGTGAAGCAGCTGCGGCTGACGCTCGACAAGTCGGAAAAGCAGCTTGCGCGCCTCAACAAGCAGCGCCAGGCCATCGACGAGGCCATCCGCGAACTCACCGACACAATGGAGGTCGTGCGCGGCAAGCTGGCCGAACAGCGCCCGATGCCCATCGCAGCCAACGGCTGATCTCTCTCCCGAGGACGGGCCAGGCAAAGGCCGCGCGATGCCTGAAAGAGGCGCCGCGTGGCCTTTTTGTTTGCGAGCTTCGGCGTATTGTTTTCGCGCGCGGGCAAGTACGGGCGCCGCCGCGTCTCCCGCCTCCGCGACACGGTGAAAAATCACAGCGGACCAGAAATTGACGTTTACGCAAACGTCAATTATTGCTATGGCATTCTGGGAAAGCGGCTGCGGGGCTTCACAGGCGGGCGCCGAGGCCGCATGTTTGTGATGGAGGACGAACCATGCCGTCATACAGGGCGCCGGTCGCGGATACGCTTTTCGTGCTGAACGAAGTGCTCGGCTACGAGCGCTACAGCAATCTTCCCGGATTTTCCGACGCCACGCCCGATGTGCTGGAGGCCATCCTCGCCGAAGGTGCAAAGCTCGCCGAAAACGTGCTCCAGCCCACCAACCGCCTCGGCGACATGGAAGGCTGCGTGCGGCACGCCGATGGCTCCGTCACCACGCCCAAGGGGTTCAGGGAAGCCTTCGACCAGTATCGCGAGGGCGGCTGGCTGGGGCTGGCGGCTCCGGTCGAGTATGGCGGGCAGGGGCTGCCTTACACGGTCCATTCAGCGGTCGCGGAATACATGGTCTCGGCCAATATGGCGCTGATGATGTATCCGGGTCTGACCCAGGGCGCCATCGCCGCGCTGCTTACCCATGGCACCGACGAGCAGAAGAACACCTGGCTGCCGAAGATGGTCGAGGGCAGCTGGACCGGCACCATGAACCTCACCGAGCCGCATTGCGGCACCGATCTCGGCCTGCTCCGCACCAGGGCCGTGCCCAACGGCGACGGCAGCTACAAGATTTCCGGCCAGAAGATCTTCATCTCCGCCGGCGAGCACGACATGGCCGACAACATCGTCCATCTGGTGCTGGCCCGCATCGAGGGCGCGCCGGAAGGCGTGAAGGGCATCTCGCTGTTCATCGTGCCAAAGTTCCTGCTCGACGGCGATGGCGCGCCGGCCACGCGCAACGCCGTTTCCTGCGGTTCCATCGAGGAAAAGATGGGCATCCACGGCAACGCCACCTGCGTCATGAACTATGACGAGGCCACCGGCTATCTGCTCGGGGCCGAGAATGGCGGCCTGAAGGCCATGTTCACCATGATGAACGAGGCGCGCCTAGGCGTCGGCCTCCAGGGGCTGGCCGTGTCCGAAGCCGCCTATCAGGGTGCGGTGGAATACGCCAAAGAGCGCCTGCAGGGCCGCTCGCTGTCCGGCCCCAAGGCGCCGGACAAAAAGGCCGACCCGATCATCGTCCACCCCGATATCCGCCGCAACCTGATGACCATGAAGGCCTTCAACGAGGCCGGCCGCGCGCTGGCTTTGTGGACTGCGCTAAATGCCGACATCGCCCGACGCGGCGAAGACGAGGCCGAGCGCCAGGCTGCCGACGACCACATGGGCCTGATGACGCCGGTGGTGAAGGGCGTGCTCACCGACAAGGGCTTTGAACATGCGGTGATGGCGCAACAGGTGTTCGGCGGCCACGGCTATATCGAAGAGCACGGCATGAGCCAGTTCGTGCGCGATGCCCGCATCCCCATGATCTACGAGGGAGCCAACGGCATCCAGGCGCTCGATCTCGTCGGCCGCAAGCTGGCGCAGAATGGCGGCCGTGCGCTGCAGGCCTTCTTCAAGGAAGTCGGCGACTTCTGCGAGGAAAACCGCTCCGAAGAGAAGATGGCGCCCTACACCAAGGCGCTGAAGAAGGGCCTCAACGACCTGCAGGCCGCCACGATGTGGTTGATGCAGAACGGCATGGCCAAGCCCGACAATGCGGGTGCGGCCTCCACCGACTACCTGCACCTCTTCGGCCTCGTCGCGCTCGGCTACATGTGGGGCCGCATGGCCAAGGCCGCCCATGGCAAGCTCGCCAACGGCGCCGGCGACAATGCGGCCTTCTACGAGCACAAGCTGGTCACCGGCCGCTACTTCATGGAACGCGCAATGCCGGAGACGGCTGCACATCTCGCCCGCCTGTCCACCGGCGCCGATACCATGATGGCGCTGCCGGCCGAGGCGTTCTAGGGTGGCGAGCGCGGGCGCTATCGA
Source organism: Mesorhizobium sp. KR2-14 (assembly GCF_040049255.1). Lineage (NCBI taxonomy): Bacteria > Pseudomonadati > Pseudomonadota > Alphaproteobacteria > Hyphomicrobiales > Phyllobacteriaceae > Mesorhizobium > Mesorhizobium sp. KR2-14. The sequence continues at coordinate 202,492 of NZ_JBDZDR010000002.1, forward strand.
GGGAGCAAACGCATGACGACCAATCCGGCCGAAGTCCTTTCTCTCCCCAAACCCGCCTGGGTTACCGAAGACGTCGCCATGCTCTACGACATGGCGACAAAATTCCTCGAGGCCGAGATCGCGCCGCGTTACGAGGAATTCGAGAAGGCCGAGATCTTCGACCGCGAAAGCTGGAGGAAGGCCGGCGAGGCGGGGCTGCTGTGCGCTTCCATGCCGGAGGAATATGGCGGTTCGGGCGGCACCTTTGCGCATGAAAGCGCCATCATGGAAGCCGTCAGCCATGTCGGCGTCGACGGCTTCGGCATCGCGCTGCACAACTCCATCGTGGCTCCCTACATCCTCCACTATGGTTCGGAGGAGCAGAAGAAAAAGTGGCTGCCCAGGATGGCGACCGGCGAGCTGATCGGCGCCATCGCCATGACCGAGCCCGGCGCCGGCTCCGATCTTCAGGGCGTCAAGACCTCGGCCGTCCGGGACGGCAACCAGTACCGCATCAACGGCTCCAAGACCTTCATCACCAACGGCCAACTCGCCAATCTCATCGTGCTCGTCACCAAGACCGATCCGTCCAAGGGCGCCAAGGGCACTTCGCTGATCGTGGTCGAGGCCGACGAGGTCGAGGGTTTCGAGCGCGGCCGCAACCTCGACAAGATCGGCCTGAAATCCAACGACACGTCCGAGTTGTTCTTCAACGACGTGCGCGTGCCCACCGCCAATCTGCTCGGGGCCGAGGAAGGGCAGGGTTTTGTCCAGCTGATGCAGCAGCTGCCGCAGGAGCGCCTGCAGATCGGCGCCACGGCAATCGCCATGGCCGAGCGCGCCCTTGCCGTGACAATCGATTACGTCAAGGAGCGCAAGGCCTTCGGCAAGCCGATCCTCGAATTCCAGAACACCCAGTTCAAGCTGGCCGAGTTGAAGACCGAGGCCACCATCGGCCGCGTCTTCTACAACGACTGCGTCCAGCGTCATCTGAATGGCGGCCTCGATCCGGTAACGGCGTCCATGGCAAAGTACTGGCTGAGCGAGTTGCAGGGCAAGGTCGTGGACGAATGCCTGCAATTGCACGGCGGCTATGGCTACATGAATGAGTACCCCATTGCGCGCATGTATCGCGACGCCCGCGTGCAGCGCATCTATGGCGGCACCAACGAGATCATGAAGCTCCTGATCGCGCGGAGCCTCTGAATTGAATGAAACCTTTGACGGCTGCCCGAGCGCCGCCCGGAACGAGGAGAAAAAATATGGCTGACGCTTTTGTCTATGATGCCGTGCGCACCCCGCGCGGGCGCGGCAAGAAGGACGGCTCGCTGCACGAGGTGCCGGCAGTACGGCTGGCCGCGCGCACGCTGGAGGCCATCCGCGACCGCAATGGGCTCGACACCGCGCAGGTCGACGACATCATCTTCGGCTGCGTCGATCCGGTCGGCGAGGCGGGCTCGGTCATTCCGCGCGCAGCCGCCTTCGAAGCCGGCTACGACACCAAGGCGCCGGGCATGCAGATCTCGCGCTTCTGCGCCTCTGGGCTGGACTCCATCAATCTCGGCGCGGCCAAGATCGCCCAGGGCGCCGATGAGATCGTGATCGCCGGCGGCGTCGAGAGCATGAGCCGCGTCGGCATGGGCATGTCCGGCGGTGCCTGGTTCATGGACCCTTCGGTTGGCCTGCCGGGCTGGTTCGTGCCGCAGGGCATCTCGGCCGACCTCATTGCCACCAAATATGGCTTTTCGCGCGACGACGTCGACGCCTATGCCGTCGAGAGCCAGAAGCGCGCCGCGCATTCGTGGGAGAAGGGCTACTTCAAGAACTCCGTCATCCCGGTGAAGGACCAGAACGGCATCACCATCCTCGACCATGACGAGCACATGCGCCCCACGACCGACATGCAGGCGCTGGCGTCGCTCAACCCGTCCTTCGTCATGCCGGGCGAGATGGGCGGCTTCGACGCCGTCGCCGTGCAGAAGCACCCGGAGATCGAGGCGGTCAACCATGTCCACCACGCCGGCAATTCGTCCGGCATCGTCGATGGCGCGGCGGCCGTGCTGCTCGGCTCCAAGAAGGCCGGCAAGGCGATGGGCCTCAAGCCGCGCGCCCGCATCCGCGCCTTTGCCAATATCGGCTCCGAGCCGGTGCTGATGCTGACCGGCCCGGTCGACGTCACCGAAAAGCTGCTCAAGCGCGCGAAGATGAAGCTGTCGGACATCGACCTGTTCGAGCTCAACGAGGCCTTCGCCTCGGTGGTGCTGCGCTACATGCAGGCTTTCGACATTCCGCACGACAGGATCAACGTCAATGGCGGCGCGATTGCCATGGGCCATCCGCTCGGCGCCACCGGCGCGATGATTTTTGGCACCGTGCTCGACGAACTGGAGCGGCGCAACCTCAACACCGCGCTGGTCACGCTCTGCATCGGCGCGGGCATGGGTACCGCCACCATCATCGAGCGGGTGTAGTTGATGAGCGCCTTGCCGAAAGACGCGGCCCTGATCCTCATCGACGTGCAGATGGCATTCCTCGAATGGGAGCGCGCGGGCCTCAGGCGTAACAATCCGCAGGCGGTGGGCAACATTGCCCGCCTGCTGGGCGCGTTCCGCGATGGCGGCATGACGGTGATCCACATCCGGCATGCCTCGACCGAGCCGGATTCCGCGCTTCGACCGGAACGAAGCGGCTATCAGCCAATCGACCAGGCGCGCGAGCGGGACGGCGAAGCCGTCCTCGTCAAGAACGTCAATTCCTCCTTCATAGGAACCGACCTTGAAAAGCGCCTGCGCGAAGGCGGCCACCGCACGCTGGTGATTGCCGGCATCACCACCAACCATTGCGTGGAGACGACGACGCGCATGGCCGGCAATCTGGGCTTCGACGCGCGCCTCGTGGCCGATGCCTGCTACACCTTCGATCGCGTCGGCCTCGACGGGAAGGTGCGCAGCGCTGAAGCGATCCACGACATGACCTTGACCAATCTCAACGGCGAGTTCGCCTCGATCGTAACAACCGACGCCATTGTGGCGGCTGTCGCCGAAACCATTGCGGCGTAAGGAGGATTCGATGACCTACAGGAATTTCACCGTCGAAACCGACGCTGACGGCATCGCTCTCGTCACCTGGGACATGCCCGACCGGTCGATGAACGTCTTCACCGAGGAGGTGATGGACGAGCTCGGCGCCATCATCGACCAGGTCGCCGGCGACGCGGCAATCAGGGGCGCTGTGATCACCTCGGGCAAGGATTCTTTCTCCGGCGGCGCCGACCTTACCATGCTGCAGAAGATGCTCGGCCTGTTCCAGAAGGAGAAGGCCAGGGACCCCGACAAGGCGATCAAGCTGCTGTTCGACAATGCCGGGCGCATGAGCCAGCTCTTCCGCAAGCTCGAGACCAGCGGAAAACCCTGGGTGTCGGCCATCAACGGCACCTGCATGGGCGGCGCCTTCGAAATGTCGCTGGCCTGCCACGGCCGCGTCGCTGCCGAGGGCGATGGCGTCAAGATGGCACTGCCGGAAGTGAAGGTCGGCATCTTCCCGGGCGCTGGCGGCACCCAGCGCGTGCCGCGCCTGGCCAACACGCAGGATGCCCTGCAGATGCTCACTTCGGGCCAGAACCTGACCCCGCAGCGCGCCAAGGTCATGGGGCTCATCCACGCCGTGGTCGAACCCGCCAAGCTCGTCGAGGCCGCCAAGGCGATGATCGCCGCCGGCCTCAAGCCGGTGCAGCCCTGGGACGAAAAGGGTTTCAAGCTGCCCGGCGGTCCGGTCTATTCGGCTGCTGGCGCAAACCTTTGGCCGCCGGCAATCGCCATCCTGCGCCGCGAGACCCATGGCAACTATCCCGCCGCCGCCGCGATCCTGAAATGCGTCTATGAGGGCCTTCTGGTGCCGTTCGACACGGCGTTGAAGATCGAACAGCGCTATTTCACGCAGATCATGCAGTCGAAGGAAGCAGCGGCCATGATCCGCTCGCTGTTCGTGTCGCTGCAGGAACTCAACAAGGGCGCGCGCCGCCCCGAGGGCGTTCCGGCCACCAAGTTCAAGAAGATCGGCGTCATCGGCGCCGGCTTCATGGGCGCGGGCATTGCCTATGTCACCGCCAAGGCCGGCATTCCGGTCGTGCTCATCGACCGCGACATGCCCTCGGCCGAAAAGGGCAAGGCGCATTCCGATGCGCTCATCTCCGAGCAGGTCAAGAAGGGCCGCGCCAAGCCGGAGGACAAGGAAAAGCTGCTCTCCCTCATCACGCCGTCGGACAACTACGCCGCGCTCGAAGGCTGCGACCTTGTCATCGAGGCGGTGTTCGAGGATTCCGAGGTCAAGAAGGCGGCCACCGAAAAGGCCGAGGCCGCGCTGAAGTCTTCGGCGGTCTTCGCTTCCAACACTTCGACCATCCCCATCACCTCGCTGGCCAAGAACTCGGTGCGGCCGAAGAATTTCGTCGGCATTCACTTCTTCTCGCCGGTCGACAAGATGATGCTGGTGGAAATCATCCTCGGCAAGAAGACCGGCGACAAGGCGCTTGCCGTAGCGATCGACTATGTCCGCGCCATCAAGAAGACGCCGATCGTGGTCAACGACACGCGTGGCTTCTACGTCAATCGCTGCGTGCTGCGCTACATGTCGGAGGCCTTCAAGATGCTGATCGAGGGCGTGCCGGCGCCGATGATCGAGAATGCCGCGCGCGCGGCCGGTATGCCGGTCGGCCCGCTGGCACTCACCGACGAGACGGCCATCGACCTTGCCCAAAAGATCATGAAGCAGACCATCCGCGATCTCGGCGAGAAGGCGGTCGACCCCGAGCAGATGAAGCTCATCGACACGATGGTCGACAAGCATGGCCGCTTCGGCCGCAAGAACGGCAAGGGTTTTTACGACTACCCCGAAAAGCCGGCCAAGAAGCACCTCTGGGCGGGCTTGAAGGACCTCTACAAGCAGCAGAATCCCGACAAGATCGACTTCGAGGAGTTGAAGCAGCGCTTCCTTGTCGTGATCGCGCTCGAGGCTGCGCGCGTGATGGAGGAGGGCATCGTCACCGATCCGCGCGAGGCCGACGTCGGCTCCATCCTGGCCTTCGGCTTTGCACCCTACACGGGCGGCACGCTGTCCTACATCGATGGCATGGGTGCTCAAAAATTCCTCAAGCGCGCCAAGGCGCTGCAGAAGAAATACGGCGCCGAGTTCAAGGCGCCCAAGCTGCTCATCGACATGGCCGAGAAGGGCGAGACCTTCTACCAGCGCTTCAACCCCTATCCTAAGGAAGAGGCTAGGAAGGCAGCTTGAGGCGGGGCGATCGCATCTAGAGTTAGACCCCCCACTCCGGTTTGCTTCGCAAACCACCATTCCGGGGCGAGCCACGGGTCTCGCCCGTCCTTCGGACCCCGCTCGACGGGGAGGAGAGGAAATGCGTCCGCAAGGCGGGCACCCTTCCTCTCCCCTTTTGAGGGGGAGAGGTGGTTTGCGAAGCAAACCGGAGCGGGGGTAGACCGTGCCCTATGGGATTGTCCTGCAGTGCGCGAGACCATCCTCACCCTGCCGGCAAATCGAACAGGTGAATTGAAATGTATGTCTGGGCACGTCTGGCCAGGATGGCGCTTACCGCGCGCGGCCGTGGCGATTATCGCATGGGCGACGAGAGCCGGCTGAGCTTCCGCTGCCTGCCGACCGATATCGACACCAACCTGCATCTCAACAATGCCCGCTACCTGATGCTGGCCGATGTCGGTCGCATCGACATCTTCTACCGCACCGGCCTGATCGCGCTTGCGCGCGAAAGGGGCTGGGCGCCGATGCTCGGCGGCCTGCAGACGGTCTTCGTCCGGGAAATCCGGCTATGGCGCAAGTTCGACGTGGTCTCCACCGTCGAAACCTGGGAAGGCTCGCAGGTCATCGGGCGGCACGAATTCGTGCTCGACAGCGGCGAGACCGCTGCAATGGTCCTGACCACCGCGGGCATCTATGACCGCCGCGCCCGCCGCTTCCTTCCCTTCGATGAGGTCATCGCCGCCCTCGGTCGTGAGGCCACCGCGCGCCCGCCCACCGAGGCCGAGCGCATCTTCATGGCTTCCCACGCTGGCCTGCGCACGCTGGCCAAGAAAGGCGGATAGCGGAAATGCCCCTCACGCGCTGACCGAAAGCCTGCTTTCTCGGCCTGTGTGGCGGTGGTAGGATCTCGGCATCATCCATTTACGTGTGTCAGGCCTGAAAGGATTGACCATGCGTATGATGCTGAAAGTCTCCATCCCGGTCACCGAAGGCACCGGGGCCATCAAGGATGGCACTCTCCCCAAGATCATGGAAAAGGCGCTCGCCCAGCTGAAGCCGGAGGCCGCCTACTTCACGCTCGACAACGGCAAGCGCACCGCCTTCATCGTCTTCGACATGACGGATGTGGCGATGATGCCGAGCATAGCCGAGCCGTTCTTTTCGGGCTTCGGTGCAACCATCGACATGACCCCGGTGATGAACGCCGACGACATGCGGGCCGGCCTCGAGGCGATCATGCAGGGAGCCTGAGGCGCTCGGCTGGCAAGTCTCGGTCTCTGCTGCGTCGGCAGCGCGGCACGCGGACCCCTTTCGCAAGTGATGGGGGGGCGCTATGTTGTCTGCGAAAGGGAACGCGATGACCAAGCTCGAACGCGCCGTTCAGGAAGCCCAACAACTCCCGGCTGAAGTGCGCGAGCAGCTTGGCGACGATCTCCTGCACCGCATTCACAAGCTCCTGGCCTTGCGCGAAGATCTGGCCATCGGTCTTGAGCAACTGAATTCGGGCGACGCTGTCGACGGCGCAACAGTATTCGCTGACATGAAGTCGCGATATGGCGCTTGAGATCGTCTTTGCGCGACAAGCGCAGCGCGATCTTCAAGACCTCCTATCCTTTATTGCCGTCGATGACGCAGCGGCCGCACAGAGAATGGCGCGGAGAATGGAAAAAACCGTTCTGCTCCTGGCGGAGCGTCCTTACATAGGGCCGCTGGCATCAGGTCTGGGTGATGCGGAATTGCGCAAAATGTCGTTGCCTCCTTACATCATCTTTTATCGGCTGAAAGGGGACAGGCTGCAGATCGCCCGTATTCTTCATTCAGCGCGCGACATAGACACCCCTACATTTTTCTCCGGGTGACCCCAGAAATCACGCAGCTTTCTGGACAAAGGGCCGCCGTCGCTCTAAATCAACCGAACAAGGTATATTTTCCTGTTTTAAGCTTCAGGGCCACGACGATGCTCTCGCATGAACGTGTCTGGGCCGCTATCGACGCGCTGGCCGCACGACATTCGCTGTCGGCCTCCGGGCTGGCCAAGCGCGCGGGCCTCGACTCCACCGCCTTCAACAAATCCAAGCGCGCCTCGGCCGATGGGCGGCCGCGCTGGCCGTCCACCGAGTCCCTGGCCAAGATCATCGAGGCGACCAATTCCACGCTTGATGAATTTCTGGGCCTCGTCGAAGGCCAGCGCGCGGAGAAGGGTCGATCCGCGCCGGAGCACACATCCGCCGTGCCGCTGATCGGCTTTGCCCAGGCCGGTGCCGGCGGCTTCTTCGACGATGCCGGCTTTCCGGCCGGGCAGGGGTGGGATCTGATTGAACTGCCTACCCGCACCACCGAGAACTCCTTCGCCCTGCAGGTGCAGGGAGATTCCATGCTGCCGCTCTACCGCAATGGCGACGTATTGATCGTGGAGCCGGGCGCTACGGTGCGCAAGGGCGACCGCGTCGTGGTCAAGACACGCTCGGGCGAGGTCATGGCCAAGGTGCTGGCGCGACGTACGTCGGGCGAGATCGAACTGCTTTCGATCAATCCGGAACATCCGAACCGCAATTTCTCTTTGGGGGAAGTCGAGTGGCTGGCGCGCATCGTCTGGGCCAGCCAATGAACGTATGGGCCACACTGAAAGGAGCAAGCCATGCGTACGGCTGTCCTTCTTTCCTCTGTCGCAGCGTTGGGGGCTCTCTGCCTGGCTATAGTTTCGGCCGGTAAGGCGCTCAATTCGAGCGAGGCGTTCGCCCCTTCCGCCGAAGATGCCGTGGCAGCCGATTTCGGCGAGGAAGCCGCCGGCTACGACATCTATGAGCCCGAGGCGCTGGACGGCGCGTTTGAAATCGCCGCAGATGAGCCCGGCAGGGAGCATGCACAGGCTGCATCGCCTACGTCGCCCGGCCGGGGTGTCGCCAAGGCGCCGGAAGACGACACCGGAGGCAGCATGTACATGCGCGACGGCGACGCCGACAAGGTACTCTATGGGCCACTGGCCACCGGGGCCGGCACCATCAAGGCCATGGGCTACCTGATCGTCATAGATGGCATCGAGGCCATTCGGCTCGAGGAAAAATGCAAATTCAACGGCAAGTCCTGGCCCTGCGGGCAGCGCGCGCGCACCGAGTTTCGTGCCTGGATGCGCGACCGTGCCCTCACCTGCAGGGTGCCGCCCGCGCCTGCGGCGCGCGCCGTTTTGACGTCGTGCCGCATCGGCAACCAGGACGCCGGCGACTGGCTGGTGAAATATGGCTGGGCCCGCGCCATTCCGACGGGGCCCTACGTCAAGGCAGGCGAAAAGGCGCGTACCGACAAGCTCGGCATTTACGGCGCGCCGCCGGTACTGGATTGAAAAGCCGAAATGCCTGAAGGCCGGACGGCAGCCCGTCCGGCAGGGTTTCCTGCTCTATGCCGCGAGCTGGCCCTCCAGCGCCTTGGCAATCAGCTCGCGCGTCTCCGGAATGCCGTAGAGTGCGGCAAACGAGCCGAAGCGCGGGCCGCGCTCCTGCCCGATCAGCACCTGGTAGATCATCTGGAAGAACGCGACGGACACGCCGGGGCCGCCTTCCGGGCTCTGCTTGGTGTGATCCTGGTAGCGCTCGATCTTGCGCGCGACGTTGAGCGCGGCGTTCTGGATCGCCTCGCCGTCGGCGTCGGCCGGCAATGCCGCCATGGCCTCCGAAAGCTTCGCCAGCGCCTCGCGCTCCTCTTCGTCGGGCGCGCGGTGGGATTTCGTCGGCTTCACGAAGTCGTCGAAGTAGCGGACCGCATAGTCCGCCAGCTTGTCGAGTTCGGGATGCGTGGCCGGCGTGACGCCCGGCACATGGCGCGAGATGAAGCCCCACAGCACGTCCTTGTTCTGCGCGTTGGAAGCACTGACGAGGTTGAGCAGCATCGAGAACGGCACCGGCAGGTCGATGGCCGGCGGGTTGCCGCCATGCATGTGCCAGACGGGGTTGCCAAGCCGGTTCTTCCAGTCCTGCTTCGGGTAGGCCGAGAGGAAGCTGTAGTATTCGTCCACGGCCTTGGGGATGACATCGAAATAGAGCTTCTTGGCCTGCCGCGGCCGCTGGAACATGTAGAGGCCGAGGCTTTCGGTTGTCGCATAGGTCAGCCACTCGTCGATGGTCAGGCCGTTGCCCTTCGACTTGGAGATCTTCTGGCCGTTCTCGTCCAGGAACAGCTCGTAGACGAAGTGCTCCGGCGCGCGCCCGCCCAGAATGTTGCAGATGCGGTCGTAGATCGACGCATTGGTCTGGTGGTCCTTGCCGAACATCTCGAAGTCGACGCCGAGTGCGGCCCAGCGCATGCCGAAGTCCGGCTTCCACTGCAGCTTCACATTGCCGCCCTTGACCGAAAGCGTGGTCTCAGTGCCGTCTTCGTCCTCGAAGGTGATGGTGCCGGCCTTGGCGTCCACATGCTTCATGGGCACGTAGAGCACGCGGCCGCTCTTGGGCGAAATCGGCAGGAAGGGGCTGTAGGTCGCCTGGCGCTCCTCGCCCAGCGTCGGCAGCATCACCGCCATGATCTCGTCATAGCGTTCGGCCGCGCGCAGCAGCATGTCGTCGAAGCGGCCCGACTTGTAGTATTCGGTCGCGCTGGCAAATTCGTAGTCGAAGCCGAAGGTGTCGAGGAAGCGGCACAGCATCGCGTTGTTGTGGTCCGCGAAGCTCGCATAGTCGCCGCCGAACGGGTTCGGCACCGACGACAGCGGCACGTGCAGATAGGGCTCGAGTGCTGCGCGATCCGGCACGCTGTCGGGGATCTTGCGCATGCCGTCCATGTCGTCGGAGAAGCACAGCAGCTTGGTGGCGACCTTACCCTCGGTCAGCACATGGAAGGCGTGGCGCACCATGGTCGTGCGCGCCACCTCGCCGAAGGTGCCAATATGCGGCAGGCCGGACGGGCCGTAGCCGGTCTCGAACAGCACCGTTTTAGGGAAGTCGCGACCTTTGTAGCGCGCAATGATCTTGCGCGCCTCCTCGAACGGCCAGGCTTTGCTTTCGGCGGCCGCCGCGAGGATTTCGGGGTTGAGATCTATAGTGGCTGATCCCGTCATGTCGCTGTTCCTGCATCGGTGTGCCGGCGCTTGCTCGCCGGCGCAGCATGTGTGTGGAGGCTTGGTCAACTCGCTCGCCGGGGCGGATGGCTATATATCAGGCGTCCGAGAGCGAAGTTTGCACACGGTGTCTAAGCGGGACGGTCGAGGGCGTCAACGATAACCGGCATTTTTCCTTGCGGCGCAAGCCCGGGATTCCTACCTTCCGCCCATCACAATCCGAGGACCGCCCCGAAATGTCGAAGCCCACCGCCCAGGAAGCCCTGATCTACCTGATGGTCATCACCTCGGCCTCCGACCGAGACATGACCGACCTGGAGCTTGCCCGCATCGGCGATGTGGTGCGCGGTTGGCCGGTCTTCGCCGACTTCGACGAGAACAGGCTGATCAGCACCGCGCAGGATTGCCAGAAGCTGCTGCAGCAGCCTGACGGGCTCGAAGGCGTGCTGGCGCTCGCGGCCAAGGCAATTCCGCCCCGGCTTCACGACACGGCTTATGCCGCCGCGCTCGAGGTCGCCACGGTCGACCTGGAGATGCGACTGGAGGAGGTGCGCGTGCTGCAACTCTTGCGTCGCCACCTTGCAATCGACACACCTACCGTCACCGCGGTCGAGCGCGCGGCCAAGGCACGCCACCGCATGCTTACTTGAGGCGAGGATCAGCAGGGTGGCGCCATGAACGATCTCATCCCTTCAGAGCTTGCCGCCCGCTCGATAGCCTTCCTGGCGATCTTCCTCGGCATGGCCCTGTTCGAGCTCTGGTCGCCGCGGCTGGAGCGCGCGGAAATGAAGGGAGCGCTCAAGTCCCGCCGCTGGTTCACCAACCTGTCGATGGTGCTCATCTCCTCGCTGGTGCTGCGGGTGGTGTTTCCGGCCGCCGCCGTGGGGACTGCCGCCTGGGCGCAGGCCCAGGGCTGGGGCCTGCTGCGCCTTGCCGGTATCAATCCGTGGCTCGGCGGCGTCATCGCCTTCGTCGTGCTCGACTTCGCAGTCTGGCTGGAGCACGTCGCTAGCCACAAGGTCCCGGTCCTGTGGCGCATTCATCGCATGCACCATGCCGACACCGGCATCGACGTAACCACCGGGCTGCGCTTTCACCCATTGGAAATCCTTCTGTCGATGTTCTGGAAGGCGGGGGTGGTGGTGGCGCTGGGGCCGCCCGTTCTGGCGGTGCTGGTGTTCGAGATCGTGCTGAACGGCAGCTCGATGTTCAACCACTCCAATGTGCGCATCGCCCCCCGCGTCGACCGCTGGCTGCGGCGGGTGATCGTCACGCCAGACATGCATCGCGTGCACCACTCGGCCGAACGCCGGGAGACGGATTCCAACTACGGCTTCAACTTCCCGTTCTGGGACCGCCTGTTCGGCACCTACATCTCCGTCCCGAAGCTCGGGCATGATGGCATGGTCGTCGGGCTCGAAGAATGGCGCGGCGGCGAGTCCGCCCGGCTCGGCTGGTCGCTGCTGCTGCCATTTCGGCCGGTCCGGCGGCGATGGGTGGGCAGCCAGATCCGCAAGCCTCAGTAAAAACTCACCGGAAAATACCGCAGGTAGAGCTCGGCGAAGGTGCCCTTCACCGAAATCGCATGCAGGGCGTAGTTCAGCGCGTCGGCAAGTTCCGGCTTGTCAGCCTTCACGGCGATGGCAAGGCCGGTGCCGAGATATTCCGGCGCCAGGTAGGGTCCGCCGGCGAAACGGCAGCAGTCCGCCGCGTCGGAGCCCGCCAGCCAGAAGCCCAGGCGCATGCCGTCTCCGAAGGCGCCGGCGATCTTGCCTTGCTTCAGGTCGGCATACAGCGCTTCCTGCTTCGGATAGGTCTCAACCTTCACGTCGGGAAAATAGTCGCGCAGCATCCGCTCGTGTGCCGACCCGGCCACAACGCCGATCTGCTTGCCCTTCAACTTGCTGTAGAGCGGTTCGCCGAGCACGCCCGCCTTGGGCATCACGAAACGCGCGGGGAACTGCAGGTAGGGCCGCGAGAATGCATATTTGGCGCGCGTTTCCTGCGTCACCGCAATGCCGGCGATGATCGCCTCGCCATCGCCCTTCTGCAGCGCGCCGTCCAGCTCGCCCCAGGGCAGCGCCTGGATCTGGCATTTTGCGGCCATGTCCAACTCGGCGCATATGGCGCGCGCAAGGTCTACGTGCAGGCCCGACAGCCTGCCGCCGGAATCGATGAAGTTGAACGGCGGAAAGTCGGTCGTCGTCAGGAAGCGCAGGCGGCCCAGCGCGGAAAGATCCGGCTTGGGCAGTCGTTCCTTGGTATCCCACAGCAGCGGGACCTGCGGTTCTTCGGCACGCGCCCGCGCGACCGCCGCAGCCAGGCCGCAAAGCACGACGATGAGGAAGGCGCGAAACTTCACCAAAAACTCTCGGCTGAACGGAACTGAAGGCGGCTACGGTCCGCTATTCATTAGCGCCAATACGCGGCGATTCCCACCCCGGTGCCTGAAATGGCGATCGCGGCATTCTAAATCCTGGGTTGTCCATATTCGTGAATGCCATCAAGGGTAGGTGGCTTATCCAACCGTGCCGTGCATAGCTGCGCCGGGGCATTGTCAGCATGGCCAGCAACATGGGGTGTTGCCGTGGGCGAGCGTAATCACATGCCAGTCCGGCTTCGGTCGGTAGCTATTCCTGCCGGCTTGCAGATGTCGCAAGCCGTCCCTTTGTCGCCTCTCGCTTCCGCAGTTCTCGTGGTTTCTCGACGGGCGGCTTGCCATGGCTTTCCTTGACGCCGAAGGAAGCAGTCATCGTTCAAGCGGGCAGCAGGCGGTTCGGGGGCAGGGCAGCCGGCGCGGTTCCCCGGATTCGACGCTCCTGGCGCTATCCTTTTCCGAACATGCCGAATGGCAGCCCCTGCTCACCCGCATCGGCGTGTCGGCCGAAACGGCGCTTCGCATCGCCGTTCACGCCAGGGTTAACGGAACCGACTTCCAGTCCGAACTGCTGGCCTCGGGCGTGGTCGACGCGACCGCTTTTTCCCGCGCCATGGCGCAGGAAGTCGGCCTGGCCTTCGTAGACTACGTAGATCCCGAGCGGCTGATCATGCGTGCGAAGGATTGCATTGCCTTGCTGCGCAGTCGGGGTAAGCAAAACCCGGTCAAGTATGAGGACGCCAACGGCATCTCGTTCCTCATCGCACCGGAACGCATCCGCATCGGCCAGTTTCGCGAGTTGCTGGCGCGCTACCCCGGCGCGCGGGCGCGGCTCAAGATGACGAGCAGGGGCGCGTTGCGCCGGGCGGCGCTTGCGCGCGCGCGACCCCGGCTCGTCCGCAGGGCTGCGCTCGGCCTGTTCGAGGCGTATCCCGAATTTTCCGCCCGCATCGTTGCCAATGCGTGGCAAGGTGCGGCCTGGGGCGCGGCGATCGCCGGTCTGCTGGCGGCCGCTACCCTGGTGCCGGACCTGGTTCCCGGCCTGCTTCATGGCATCCTGTCGCTGTTCTTCTTCGCCTGCATCTGCATCCGGTTTGCGGCCTTGCCAACGGCGGCGCCCCCGCAACCGGAAAGCCTGGAGCCGGCCGTGGCCAGCGAACTGCCGGTCTACACCGTGCTCGTCGCTCTCTACGACGAGGCGGGGATGGTTCCGGGTCTCATCGCGGCGCTGGAGCGCATAGTCTGGCCGAAAAGCAAGCTGGAGATAAAGCTGGTCTGCGAGGCCGACGATCACGCCACGCTGTCGGTCATCCGCGCCTGCGCGCTGCCGCCCTATATGGAAGTCATCGAAACGCCGCAGGGCGGGCCTCGCACCAAGCCCAAGGCGCTCGCCTATGCGCTGCCCGTCACCAGCGGCGATTTCGTCGTGCTCTTCGACGCCGAGGATCACCCCCATCCCTATCAGCTTCTGCAGGCCTGGCAGCGCTTCCGCACCGCGGGCGAGGAGGTCGTGTGCCTGCAGGCGCCGCTCGAGATTTCGAACCGTGACAATTCCTTCCTGTCGCGCATGTTCTTCTTCGAATACGCCGCGCTCTTCCGTGGCCTGCTGCCATGGCTGGCCCGGCGCCATCTCGTCCTGCCGCTCGGCGGCACCTCCAATCATTTCCGTCGGCAAGCGCTGCAGCTTCTCGGCGGCTGGGACCCGCACAACGTCACCGAGGATGCCGATCTCGGCCTGCGGCTGGCGCGCTTCGGCTACCGGGCCGAAACGATCTGGTGCCCCACGCTTGAGGATGCGCCCGAGGAGTTTCGCGTCTGGCTGCCGCAGCGCACCCGATGGTTCAAGGGCTGGATGCAGACCTGGCTGGTGCACATGCGCAATCCGGCGCGCCTTGGCCGCGATCTCGGCTTCGGTTCCTTCCTGGTGGCCCAGACACTCTTTGCCGGAATGATCGTCTCGGCCACCGCCCATCCATTCCTGCTTACCTCGGCGGCAGAGACGCTTTGGGACCTGGCGGTGGGCAATCCGCTCAGCATCTTGCAGTCGGTTCTGTTGCCGATCGACGTGGTCAATATCGCCGGCGCCTATCTGTCCTTCCTGCTCCTGGGCCGTCGCACGCTGCGCAAGCACGAGCGCAAGGGCCTGTGGAAGGTCGTGCTCTTCACGCCCGTCTACTGGATGATGATCTCGCTCGCCGCATGGCGGTCGCTGTGGCAATTGTGGCTGCGACCCCATCACTGGGAAAAGACGGCGCACCGAAGGGCGGTTTCGCCCACGGGCGCCGACGCGTGACGCTCAGTGTGATTTCTTCAGGAACTTCGGGCCGTTGCCGATGATCATGTCCTCGGTCTTGCCGATGGCCTCCATGTCGCGGCCTTCATAGGGCAGGCTGGCCAGGATATGTCGTATCACGGCCAGGCGCGCACGGCGCTTGTCGTTCGCGCGCACGATCGTCCACGGCGCGTGCTTGGTGTGGGTGAATTCCAGCATCATGTCGCGCATCTGGGTGTAATCGTCCCACTTGGTCATGCCGGCCACGTCCATGGCCGAGAACTTCCAGTTGGTCAGCGGGCTGTGGCGCCTGTCGTGGAAGCGCTTGAGCTGCATCTCCTGGCCGATGTTCAGCCAGAACTTGAACAGATGGATGCCTTCGCGAACGATCTGCTTTTCGAAGCGCGGCGTCTCTTCCAGGAAATGCCGGTGCTGCTGCGGCGTGCAGAATCCCATCACCGGCTCCACGCCGGCGCGGTTGTACCAGGAGCGGTCGAAGGTCACGAACTCGCCGGCGGTGGGGAAGTGAGCCACGTAGCGCTGATAGTACCACTGGCCGCGCTCGGTCTCGGTCGGCTTGGTCAGCGCCACGTTGCGGGCCGTGCGCGGGTTCATGAATTCGTGCAGTACCTTGATCGTGCCGCCCTTGCCGGCGGCGTCACGGCCCTCGAACAGCGCCAGCACGCGCTCGCCGCTTGCCTGCATCCAGGCCTGCAGCTTCACCAGTTCGATCTGCAGCCGCTGCAGCGTGTCCGTATATTCCACCAGCGGCAACTTGTGATCGTAGGGATAGTCGTCCGAGCCGAGGGCCTTCTTGGCGACCCAGTCCGGCAGCTTGGGGTCGTCGATGTCGAAGCTGCGCTCCACGCCACCGACCCTTATCGTCATCGGGCCGCGGTCGAGCCCTGCTTCGGCCGGCGTGCCGGGGTCGGCTTCCTTGGCATTTTTCATCGCGACAAACCTTTTCAGCCCCGCAACTCATGCTATTGGGTGCCGTAGGAGTGGTCCAGAACCAATCAGGAGCCCTGTTGCGGAAAATCGCATGAGCGATGCTGTCAAAGACAATTGGCGCCGCCGCGCGGTCCGGCTTTTCGCGCATCGGTTTCGCCAGAACCGCTGGATGCTCGCCGCTGGCGTGGTGGCCGTGCTTGCCATTAATGCCGTTGGCGGGGGCGTCGTGGCGATGGCTGCCGTCGTCGCGCTGTTCGTCATCGCCGGCCTTGCGCCCAGCCGCACGGCCGACCAGCGCCGGGTCGAGGCGGCCGAGGTGGCCAACCGCAGCGGCTCGATCGGCCTGTCGGGCGAAAATCTCGCCGCCGCCGTCGCCGATCCGCTGATCGTCTTCGACGGAGCAGGCGCTGTCGTCCACGCCAATGCCGCCGCAACCGTCGCGTTCGGCGCGCTGCCGCCGGGCATCCTCCTGCTGCTGAAGTTCCGCGCGCCCGAAATGCAGGAGATGATACAAGCCGTGCTGTTTGGTCAGGCTGCCTCCCGCGTCATCGACTACAGCGAGCGCCTGCCCATCGAACGCGCCTTCCGCGTCACAGCATCGGCGGTGGGCCGCGGCACCGGGCTCTACGTCCTGGTCTTCAGGGACCAGAGCGAGGCGCGCCGCATCGACCGCATGCGCGCCGACTTCATCGCCAATGCCAGCCACGAGTTGCGCACGCCGCTGGCTTCCATCGCCGGCTTCGTCGAGACCCTGCGCGGCCCCGCCCGCGACGACGCGGCCGCGCGCGACCAGTTCCTGCAGATCATGCAGAAGCAGACCGCGCGCATGTCGCGCCTCATCGACGACCTGCTGTCGCTGTCGCGCCTCGAAATGAAGCCCCATCTCGAGCCCGGCGAACGGATAGACCTGCGCGCCGTGCTCGAAAACGTCATCGTCTCCCTCAGCCCCGTGGCGCAGGATGCCGGCCTGGTCATCGAGCGTGCCTTTCCGGAAGAACACATTGAAGTGCTGGGCGCGCGCGACGAACTGTTCCAGGTTTTCGAGAACCTGCTGGAAAACGCCTGCAAATACGGGCAGTCGGGCGGTCGCGTCGTTGTCTCCATGGCCGGGCCGGAGGCCAGCGACGAAGGGGAGATAACCGTCACCGTGCGCGATTTCGGCCCCGGCATCCCCGAGGAGCACATTCCCCGGGTCACCGAGCGTTTCTACCGCATCGACAGCGGCGCCGGCAACGCGCAGAAGGGCACCGGGCTCGGGCTTGCCATCGTCAAGCACATCCTCACCCGCCACGAGGCCCGGCTGACGATCCGCTCCAGCCCCGGGGAGGGGGCCGCGTTTACCGTTCATTTCCCGTCCGCGTGATAGCGCTTCGACGCCGGGGGGCGCGAACGAGGAAAACTCAATGATCCTGCCCAGACCAAGACTGGTGCTCGGGCTGCTCGCTGTCGCGGGCCTGCTCAGCATCTCGCTACCGGCTGCCGCCGCACAGAAGGGAAAGGTCCCTGAGTGCACCGTCATATTGGATGCCGCGTCCGGCAAGACGCTGCATCGCGAGGGCACCTGCGGCGAGCGCTTCAATCCGTTCTCGACCTTCAAGCTTCCGCTGGCGCTCATCGGCTACGATGCCGGCATCCTCGAGGACGAGCACACGCCGGCCTGGGACTATCGGCCCGAAATCAACGCGGTGAAGCGCGATCACAAGACTGTGGACCCCGTCATCTGGGAAAGGGATTCCGTCCTGTGGTTCTCACGCGAGATCACCCGCCGTCTCGGCGAGAAGCGTTTCGCCGGTTACGTCTCTAAGCTCCAATACGGAAACGCTGATGTTTCCGGCGATCCGGGCAAGAACAACGGCCTCACCGATTCCTGGCTGCTATCCTCGCTGAAGATCTCGCCAGACGAGCAGGCCGAGTTCGTCCGGCGCATGCTTTCCCACGAGCTTGCCGTGTCGGACAAGGCCTACGCAATGATCGACGCCATCATCCCTCGGTTCGAAGCCGCAGACGGATGGGTCGTGCACGGCAAGACGGGAACCGGCTGGCTTCGCGGCAAGGACGGCAAGGGAGACAGGAACCGCCCGCTGGGCTGGTTTGTCGGCTGGGCCGAAGGGCAGGGCCGCCGCGTCGTGTTCGCCCGCATGCAGGTCGGCATGGGCAAGGCCAACTCTCCCAAGGGACCCTTGCTCCGGGCACAGTTCCTGGAGGAATTGCCGCGGTTGATGAAGCGACCCTGAGCGGCAGCCCGAATATTGCGCCGTCTCACCATTGGAGCTGCCGGAGCTTTCTTTTATCCGTCATGCGACTAGCCTATGATTGTTTGATTCAGGATCGCGTTTTCCTGGCAGGCTTTTGAAGAGAGACTCCTTCATGCAGTCGCATCACACCGTCCGCGCCTATGACGACGAGCTGAAATTTCTCACACGCAAGATCGCGGCGATGGGCGGCCATGCCGAGCGCCTTGTCGACCAGGCGGTCGCAGCGCTGGTAAATGCCGACGTCGCGCTGGCCCGCAGGGTCATCGCCGACGACGCCATCCTCGACGACGCGCAGCGCGAGATCGACGACAAGTCGATCCTCATCATCGCCAGGCGCCAGCCGGTGGCGGCGGACCTGCGCGAGATCATCGGCGCCATCCGCATTGCCGCCGACCTGGAGAGGGTGGGGGACCTCGGCAAGAACCTGGCCAAGCGCGTGGTGGCGGTGGCTGAAGGGCGCCAGCCTGTCAGCCTGTTCCGGGGCCTGCAGGCGCTGGCCGAGCTTGCGCTGACCCAGCTCAAGCAGGTGCTCGACGTCTACGCCTCGCGCTCGGTCGAGCGCATCGAATTCGTCCGCGACCGCGACAACCAGATCGACGCCATGTACACCTCGCTGTTCCGCGAGTTGCTCACCTACATGATGGAAGATCCGCGCAACATCACGCCCTGCACGCATCTGCTGTTCTGCGCCAAGAACATCGAGCGCATCGGCGACCATGCCACCAATATCGCCGAAACCATCTATTACGTGGTCACCGGCGACCAGATGCCGGCCGACCGCCCCAAGCAGGACAAGAGCCACCGCATAACGCTGCCCGTGGAGCACAGGTAGCGTTCGGCCGCACGCCTTTTCCGCCGCTGCCGTAATCGCAAAGCTTTTTGCCCGCTCAAGCGTGCGTCGGCGCTCGCAGGCGCAGGCCTTTCCCACCGTCGTCCTCGGGCCGGAGCACGAGCGAAGCGAAGTGCGGAGGTTCCGGGGACCCAGGCCTCGGACTTGCAACCGGCAGTCAGGTGGTAATTGTCCACGCCTCGCGCGGAGCAGCAGATCTGTGTCGCTGTGTCTTGTTCCAGCGGCCCGGCCCCAAACAAAAACGCCGGGCTTTGAGCCCGGCGTAGCATGCAGCCTGGGAAATCTGCGCCTTAGCGCGCGCGGCGGCGCTCGGCGGCGGGCTGGAACGCGATCTTGGCGTGGTACTTGCAATAGGGGCCGGTTTCGCCGGACTCGTTGCCGCAGAAGTGAAATTCTTCCGTCAGCGGGTCGCCGTTCGGCCATTTGCAGGTGCGCTCGGTAAGCTGGATCAGCTGCAGCCGGCGCGAGATCGGCACCACCACGTCCTCGGTCGGGCGCAGATACTGGCGCGCCATCGGCTCGGCGTCGAACTGGGCCTGCAGCGCGGTCGCGCCGATCGAAGGCGTCAGGATGCGGGGCTGCGCGGGCGCTGGGGCAGCCGCCGGGCGGGCCGGGGCCTTCACGGTGGTCGCAGGCTGGACAGCCTTCTTCTGCCGCGCAGGGGCGGCGGTGGCGCGGCCGCGGCTGGAAAGCTTCAACCTGTGCACCTTGCCGATAACCGCGTTGCGGCTGACGCCGCCGAGTTGCGCGGCGATCTGGCTTGCACTGAGACCTTCAGCCCATAATTTGCGGAGGGTTTCGACCCGTTCGTCAGTCCAGTTCATGAGAACGTGCTCCTACAGCAGTGCGCGACTCGGAATCCATCAGCGTCCCGACCATGGCCAGGACGACACCACATATGCTCGGGTGATTGGGTTGCCGCACCAAATCTAGTTATTGCTGGCTCGCAAATTACCTTATCGGTAGACTCGGTGACAAGAGTCTGTTCTGCCACAAGAATCGGTTTTTTGGGTTTTCCCCAACTTGCCTGCCACCGACATCGGCCTCGGGCCTGGTCTGGCCCAGTGTATTTTCGGCGGTCTTGCGTGGAGGTGCGCAGTTTTCATTGACTTCATGGTCCAAAAAGAAATATGCCTCCTAAAGGCCGCCAATTGGGCGGCTTTTTGGTTTTTCGGCACCCGGAGACGCAAATAATGAGCGGTTCGGCGCTTTACGAGACTTTCGCACGCGCACCCCTGGCATTCGAAAGGGGCGAAGGCTCCTGGCTTATCACGCAGGACGGCGAGCGATATCTCGATTTTGCCGGCGGCATCGCCGTCAATTCGCTGGGCCATGGCCACCCGAAGCTGGTGGCGGCGCTCACCGAGCAGGCCGGCAAGCTCTGGCACACTTCCAACCTCTACGAGATCCCCGGCCAGACCCGGCTGGGCGAGCGGCTGGCGGCTGCCACCTTCGCCGACAAGGTGTTCTTCACCAATTCGGGCGCCGAGGCGCTGGAATGCGCCATCAAGACCGCGCGCCGCTACCAGTATGTGAACGGCCACCCGGAGAAGTTCCGCACAATCACCTTCGAGGGCGCCTTCCACGGCCGCACCCTGGCGACCATCGCCGCCGGCGGCCAGCAGAAGTATCTGGAAGGTTTTGGCCCCAAGGTCGACGGCTTCGACCAGGTGCCTTTCGGCGACATGGAAGCGCTTGAAAAGGCGATCACGCTGGAGACGGCCGCGATCATGATCGAGCCGGTGCAGGGCGAGGGCGGCATCCGCGAGGTGCCGGCCGCACTTCTGAAGCGCCTGCGCGAACTGTGCGACCAGCACGGCCTGCTCCTGATCTTCGACGAGGTTCAGAGTGGCATTGGGCGCACCGGCAAGCTGTTCGCCTATGAATGGTCGGGCGTCGCGCCCGACATCATGGCCATTGCCAAGGGCATCGGCGGCGGCTTCCCCGTAGGCGCCTGCCTGGCCACCGAAGCTGCCGCTTCGGGCATGACCGCCGGCGTGCACGGCACCACCTTCGGCGGCAACCCGCTGGCCATGGCCGTGGGCAACGCCGTGCTCGACGTGGTGCTGGAAGACGGCTTCCTCGACGAAGTCAGCCGCAAGGCGTTGTTGATGAAGCAGGGCCTGGCGGCAATAGCCGACGAGTTCCCGGACGTCATCGAAGGCGTGCGCGGCTCCGGCCTCATGCTGGGCCTGAAGTGCAAGCTGCCCAACACCAAGGTCAACGCCGCCCTGCGCGACGAAAAGCTGCTGGCGGTTCCCGCCGGCGACAATGTCGTGCGCCTGCTGCCGCCTCTCACCGTCTCCGACGACGAGATCCGCGCGGCCCTGGACCGCATTCACGCGGCCGCCAAGGGCCTGTCCGCAGCCGCCGCATAGGGCATAGACGAAACAGCCTTCAGAGGTTCGACATGACAGGTGGTATCCGCCACTTCACCGACCTTTCCACCGTCTCCGCAGACACGCTGCGCGGCATCCTAGACGATGCGGTCGCGCGCAAGGGGCGCCTGAAAGCCGGCGAGCGTTCGCGACCTCTCGACGGCAAGGTTCTGGCGATGATCTTCGACAAGCCGTCGACGCGCACCCGCGTGTCGTTCGACGTCGGCATGCGCCAGCTGGGCGGCGAGACCATCATGCTCACCGGCACCGAGATGCAGCTCGGCCGCTCCGAGACCATCGCCGACACCGCCAAGGTGCTGTCGCGCTATGTCGACGCCATCATGATCCGCACCACCTCGCATGAGCGGCTGGTCGAGCTCACCGAGAACGCCACCGTTCCGGTCATCAACGGTCTCACCGACGACACCCACCCCTGCCAGATCATGGCCGACGTGATGACCTTCGAGGAGCATCGCGGCCCGGTCGCCGGCAAGACCTTCGCCTGGGTGGGCGACGGCAACAACGTGCTGCACTCGCTGATGCAGGCCTCGGCCCGCTTCAGCTTCAATCTCAACATCGCCGTGCCGGAAGGCAGCGAGCCGATGCAGGACTTCATCGAGTGGTCGCGCGAGAACGGCGCCACTCTGAAGTTTACGCGCAGCGCCGAGGAGGCGGTCGAGGGCGTGGATTGCGTCGTCACCGACTGCTGGGTCTCGATGGGCCAGGAGCATCGCGCCCGCGGGCACAATGTCTTCCTGCCCTATCAGGTCAACGAGGCGCTGATGAAGCGCGCCAAGTCCGACGCGCTGTTCATGCACTGCCTGCCCGCCCATCGCGGCGAGGAAGTCACCGACGAGGTCATCGACGGGCCGAATTCGGTGGTCTTCGACGAGGCCGAAAACCGCCTGCACGCCCAGAAGGCGGTGCTGGCCTGGTGCCTGGGCGCCTGATCCGTTCCGTCCGCGCGGGCGGTTTTGCAGCTCAGAAGCTTGATCCGGCGCGTGGCGATGCCTATTTGCCCCGGATCATACCCGCTTTGATGTCTGAACCAGCGGCTCCGGCGCTTCGTCCCGCCGGCAGGCCGCCACAAGGAATTGGATCCATTGGCTGATAAAGAACTCAAGCTCGGCGAATTCGGCGTGGCCGGCGACGATAATGTCGTGCCCTTCGAGGTCGGCCCGCTCGACGTGCGCGGCCGCATCGTGCAGCTCGGGCCCCTGCTTGACCAGATTCTCGCCCGTCACGAGTACCCCGAGCCCGTCGCGCGCCTTCTGGCAGAGGCGGTGGTGGTGACCGTGCTGCTCGGCACTTCGCTGAAGTTCGAGGGCAAATTCATCCTCCAGACCCGCACCGACGGGCCCATCGACATGCTGGTGGCGGATTTCGCCACGCCGCATTCGGTGCGCGCCTATGCCCGCTTCGACAATGAGCGGCTGGAGAGGCTGATTGCGGCTGGCGAAAGCTCGCCCGAAGCGCTGCTGGGCAACGGCGTGCTGGCGCTCACGGTCGACCAGGGCCCGCACACCCAGCGCTACCAGGGCATCGTCCAGCTCGACGGCATCACGCTGGAGGAAGCGGCCAAGACCTATTTCCGCCAGTCCGAGCAGATACCCACCGACGTCCGGCTTGCCGTGGGCAAGCAGGTCGTGCCGGGGGCTGGCGGCCGCGAATACTGGCGCGCCGGCGGCCTCTTGGCGCAGTTCCTGCCCAAGGCGCCCGAACGCATGCGCGCGCCCGACATCCATGGCGGCGATGGCGACACCGACCTGTCGCCGCGCGAGGTCGCCGACAATTCCTGGCAGGAATTGCTGGCGCTGTCGGCCACCGTCGAGCCGACCGAACTGCTCGACCCCACCGTCGGCTCCGAAAGGCTGCTCTACCGCCTGTTCAACGAGCACGGCGTGCGCGTGTTCGATAGCGTCGAGGTGCTCGACCAGTGCTCCTGTTCGCGCGATAAGGTGCGCGGCATTCTCGGCGGCTTTTCAGCCGAAGAGATCGCCGACAGCGTGGAAGACGGCCTCATCCGCGTGAACTGCGAATTCTGCTCGAAGAAATACGAGTTCGAGCCGGACGAGTTCACCGAGGCGGTTTGATCTGTCCTCCGGCCTCACCAGCCGGAACCCCGCAGGAGTTCGTTCCAGTCGGGGTTGGAAGCTTCTATCAATTCGATCTTCCACTGACGCAGCCAGCGCTTGAGTGACTTCTCGCGCTGGATCGCGTCGCGGATGTCGAAATGTTCCTCGTACCACACCAGCCGATGCACGCCGTACCGCGCCGTGAAGCGCGATCCCTTGCCCTCCTTGTGCTCCGGGATGCGACGGCCAAGGTCGTTGGTCACGCCAATATAGATCGTGCCGCGTTTCTGGCTGGCTGTCATGTACACATAGCCCGTCATGGTTGGACGGTAGCGGATCGGTCCAAGGACGCAATCCTGCATTCTGCCTGCATGGCTTGGTTGATGCGTTACGGCATGGATCCTCGGGTCAAGCCCGAGGATGACGAAGGCAGAGGCGTTTCTGCAAGGCACCTATCGGCGAAAGTTGGCAGTGACATTTTTCGGTTCGTCATCCTCGGGCTTGACCCGAGGATCCATGCCGGAACCTCGCAGCAGCGCGCCGTTCCTCTCAGGAAGACGCTTACCGACGCATTACCGCCGCGTCAGTTCACCGTGTGGGCCGTTCCGGGCAGATCCAGCGAAAAGGCCGGAATCTCTACGTCGAACAACTCGTCGCGTTCGTTGCGCATGGTGTAGCGCCCCACCATGATGCCCGAGGGCGTGGTGAGCGGGCAGCCGGACATGTATTGGTAGCTGTCGCCGGGGTTCAGCTCCGGCTGTTCGCCGACGACGCCCGAGCCGCGTACTTCCTCCACCCGGCCGCTCTCGTCGGTGATCTGCCAGTAGCGCGACAGCAACTGCACGAATTCGTCCGACTGGTTGGCAATGGTCACCCGATAGCCCCAGACATAGCGGCTTTCCGTGGGGTTCGAGCGTTCCTCGAGATAGAACGGCTCCACACTCACCTCGATGTTGCGCGTTACGGCGCGGTACATGGCAGTCGCACTCCTAAGTTCCCGAAAGAATCCGCCCTGAGCGGCAGACGGTCAACGGCTTTGGTTCATCTTCCTCGTGATTGTGATTTCCCCATGGCGGCAATTGTCGTCTATTGGGCGCAATGACGCAGCAGGGGGTAGGCGGATGCTGGACGGTTGGGCGCGCAAGCGCATCGACCCGGTGCTGGATGCAGGCGGGGTCCTTCTGGCGAGGGCCGGGGTATCGGCCGATGCGGTGACGTTCGTCGCCTTCGGCGTCGGGCTCCTGGCTGCTGCGGCGATTGCTAAGGGCTGGTTCCTCACCGGGCTTGCGCTGCTGCTTGCCAGCCGCTTGGGCGACGGGCTGGATGGCGCCGTGGCGCGGGTAAACGGCCGCACCGATCGCGGCGGCTATCTCGATATCGTGCTCGACTTCGCCTTCTATGGCGCCATTCCGCTCGGTTTCGTGCTGGCCGATCCTGCGGCCAATGCGGTTGCCGGCGCCGTGCTGCTGCTTTCCTTCTACGTCAATGGCTCGACCTTCCTCGCCTATGCAGTCATGGCCGAACGGCGCAAGCTGCCGGGCAAGCCGCGGGGCGAGAAGTCGCTGTTCTTCACGGCGGGCCTCGCCGAAGCCACCGAGACGCTGGCCGCCTTCACTGCCTTCTGCCTGTTCCCGGGCTGGTTTCCGGCCATCGCCTATGCGTTTGCCGCGCTCAGCTTCTACACGGCGCTATCGCGCATCGTGCTGGCGGCGCGCACATTTCGATGAAGGCCTCATGCCGCATTGCAAGCCGCACCGGCCGCGCCTAGCTTCCGCGCGCATCGAAATTCCCGGGGGATTCGCGTGAACAAGGCAGTCCGAATTTGCCTGCTGGCGGCCTTCGCCTCGTCGCTGCCCGTCGTCGCCCACGCCGAGTGGCAGGCGGTCGAGAAGGTCGAGACCTACGCCATATCGGGCAAGACCGGTCCCGAGCTCTACGCCTCGATCGGCGCACAGGGCCCGAAGGTGGGAAGCCTTGGCATCCGCACAATCGCGCAGACCAATTTCAAGCTCACCTGGTCGCGCAAATACGAGCCACAGAAGGATGGCGCCTGCACGCTGGTTTCGGCGCGGCCCAACCTCACCATCACCTACCTGCTGCCCCGGCCGAGCGGAAAACTGCCGCCCGCCATCAGGACGAGCTGGGAAGCGTTCTATTCAGGGGTCGAGGCGCATGAGCGGGTGCACGGCGACCACATCAAGGACATGGTGAAGGAAATCGAGCAGCTGAGCATCGGCTTTTCCGTTCCCGACGATGCCGGTTGCAGCAAGGTCCGCGAAGAGTTGACGAAGCGTCTGGCAGAGATCTCGCTGGCGCAGCGCCAGCGCAGCCGCGACTTCGACCGGGTCGAGCTCAGCGACGGCGGCAATGTCCACCAGCTTATCCTTGCATTGGTGAATGGCGGGTAGGTCGCAGGCGCGGTCTCCAATGCCGAATCCGGCGAGCGGCGCCGGTCGCCCCAACTCGTTATCCTCGGGCCGGAGCACGAGGGACAACGGCCAGACGCGAAAGCGGGCGTGGCGATGAATAGGTGCGAGCCTCGATCCACGAGGTGGGATGACGCGCAAGGCGATCGCGTATGTCTCGGCTTACCCCCACTCCGCCTCGCTTCGCTCGGCACCTCTCCCCCTCAAGAGGGGAGAGGAAGGGAGCCAGCGTCGCGGACGGCGTTTCCTCTTCCCCGTCGAGCGGGGGAGAGGTGGTTTGCGCAGCAAACCGGAGTGGGGGTCGAACTCAATGTGCTCTGCCCTCAAGGGGGAGGGAGGGCGCCCCGCCGCTTGGGGCTTTACGCCGCCGCCTTCAGCGCGCCGTCGATGTCCTTCAGAAGGTCGTCGATATCCTCCAGCCCCAGCGAAAGGCGCAGCGTGCCGTCGCCGATGCCGAGTTCGGCGCGCGCCTCGTCGGTCAGGTTCTTGTGGGTGGTGGTGGCCGGATGGGTGATGAGGCTCTTGGAGTCGCCGAGATTGTTGGAGATCAACACAATGTCGAGCGCGTTCTCGAAGGCGAAGGCCGACTTCTTGCCGCCCTTGAGATCAAAGCAGATCAGCGTCGAGCCGCCAGTCATTTGCTTCTTGATGATATCGGCCTGCGGATGGTCGGCGCGGCCGGGATAGATCACTCGCGCCACCTCCGGCCGCCCGGCCAGGAAATCGGCGATCTTGGCCGCGCTTTCCGTCTGCTGGCTCACGCGTAGCGGCAGCGTCTCCAGCCCCTTCAGCAGCGTCCAGGCGTTGAACGGCGAAAGGCTCGGGCCGGTATGGCGGAAATAGTCCTGCAGGTTCTCGTCGATCCACTGCTTGTCGGAGAGGATCACGCCGCCCAGGCAGCGGCCCTGGCCGTCGATATGCTTGGTGGCCGAATAGACCACGATATGTGCGCCGAGCTCCAGCGGCTTCTGCATCAGCGGCGTGGCGAAGACATTGTCGACGATGAGCCGCGCGCCGACCGAATTGGCGAGTGCAGCCACGGCGGCGATGTCCACCACCTCCAGCGTCGGGTTGGTCGGGCTTTCGAGGAAGAACACCTTTGTGTTGGGACGCACCGCCTTTTCCCAGTTGGCGATCTCGCGCCCGTCCACCAGCGTCGCCTCGATGCCGTAGCGGGGCGCCAGCGTCTCCACCACCCAGCGGCAAGAGCCGAACAGCGCGCGCGCCGCCACGATATGGTCGCCGGCCTTGAGGCTGCACAGGATAGCCGCTGTCACCGCGGCCATGCCCGAGGCCAGCGCGCGGGCGTCTTCGGCGCCCTCCAGCGCGCACATGCGCTTTTCGAACATGTCGACGGTCGGGTTGGCGTAGCGCGAGTAGATGAAGCCCGGCGCCTCGCCCTTGAAGCGCGCCTCCGCCGCCTCGGCGGTGTCGTAGACATAGCCCTGGGTCAGGAACATCGCCTCGGCGGTTTCGCCGAATTCGGAGCGCAGCACTCCAGAATGGACGAGTTGGGTTGCAGGCTTCCAGTCGTGCTTGTTTTTTGTCATTGCCTTGATCCAAACACAAAAAAACCGGCCGCGAAGAGTCGCATGCCGGTGCACGAGCGGCCCTTTAGCGACTTGTTTAACGTGGCTGCAAGCCGACCGGCAAATCACCACGGGGATAAAGCCCATTTAGACCTCGTGCCGGCTTGCGTCAATGATCTACATCATTAAACGTCCTTCGATCATTTCAGCGGAGCAGGCATTGGCGAAGGCAGGCATTCTTCCGGATCAGGAGATCTCGGCAATCTTCCAGTCGGGAGCACTGGTTTCCGCTCGCCCGCTCGACCCAGACCAGATCCAGCCGGCCAGCCTCGACCTGCGCCTGGGCGAAAAGGCCTACCGCGTGCGCGCGAGCTTCCTGCCGGGCCCCGGCCACAAGGTTGCCGAGAAGCTTGATCGGATCAAGTTGCACGAGATCGACCTGACGCAGGGCGCCGTGCTGGAAACCGGTTGCGTCTACATCGTGCCGTTGCTTGAAAGCCTCGCGCTGCCGCAGGCGATCTCGGCCTCGGCCAATCCGAAGAGCTCGACCGGCCGCCTCGACATCTTCACCCGCCTCATGACCGACCACGGCCAGGAGTTCGACAAGATCGCGGCCGGTTACGCGGGGCCGCTCTACCTGGAAGTCAGCCCGCGCACCTTCCCCATCATCGCGCGCACCGGCTCGCGCCTGTCGCAGATACGCTTCCGTATCGGCAACGCGCTGCTGACCGAGGCCGAGCTTCACGACCTGCATCAGGCGGAAACGCTCGTCGCCTCCGAGACGCCGAACATTTCCGGCGGCGGGATCGCGCTCTCCATCGACCTGCAGGGCGACAAGGACGGCCTGATCGGCTACCGCGCCAAGCATCACACCGGGCTGATCGACGTCGACAAGCGCGCGGCGCAGGACCTGCACGATTTCTGGGAGCCGCTCTACCGGCGCGGCGCGGGCGAGTTGGTGCTCGATCCCGACGAGTTCTACATCCTCGTCAGCCGCGAGGCCGTGCATGTGCCGCCCGGGCATGCGGCCGAGATGACGCCTTTCGATCCGCTGGTCGGCGAATTCCGCGTCCACTATGCCGGCTTCTTCGATCCCGGCTTTGGCCATTCCGCCGCGGGCGGCACCGGCAGCCGCGCCGTGCTGGAAGTGCGCAGCCACGAGGTGCCCTTCATTCTCGAGCACGGCCAGATCGTCGGCCGTCTCGTCTATGAGCACATGCTGTCGCGGCCGAACGCGCTCTACGGAACGGATCTCGGATCTAACT
Source organism: Mesorhizobium sp. KR2-14 (assembly GCF_040049255.1). Lineage (NCBI taxonomy): Bacteria > Pseudomonadati > Pseudomonadota > Alphaproteobacteria > Hyphomicrobiales > Phyllobacteriaceae > Mesorhizobium > Mesorhizobium sp. KR2-14. The sequence goes on from NZ_JBDZDR010000002.1 coordinate 231,167, forward strand.
ATCAGGCGCAGGGCCTGAAGCTTTCCAAGCATTTTCGCACCGCCTGAAACGGGCGGTCGCGCTGCCCGTTGAAGCTGAAGGCGGGTCAATTAAGTTCCGAGGTGTCCGCCTCGAGGACCTCGATCGAGGAGGGCCTGGCTGCCCGGTATTCGGGCACCAGGTGCGACAGGAGCTCGATTACCCTGTCGGCATCTTCGCGCGCCGCCGCAGCCTCCAGGCTGGCAAAAGTGCGGTGCAGCAGCGTCTTGTCGATCACGCGCGGCGAGGCGATCACATAGCCCTCGTCGGTCTTGGCGTCCCGCACTTCCGAGGGATCGAACAGTTCCTCGTAGAGCTTTTCTCCAGGACGAAGCCCGACGAAAGAGATTTCGATGTCGGCATGCGGCCTGAAGCCCGCAAGCCGGATCATGCGTTCCGCCAGCTCCACGATGCGGACGGGCTTGCCCATGTCCAGCACCATGATCCTGCCGCGCTCGCCCCGATGCCGCAGTGCGTGCGCAGACGCATGCAGGACCAGGCGCACTGCCTCGGGAATGGTCATGAAGAAGCGCACGATGTTCGGATGCGTGACCGTCACCGGGCCACCGGCGGCGATCTGTTCCTGGAAGCGGGGCACGACGGAGCCGTTCGAGCCCAGCACATTGCCAAACCGCACGGTCTTGAAACGTGTGGACGCCAAACTCGCGTCCAGGGCCTGGCAATAGGCTTCCGCGGCGCGTTTCGTCGCCCCCATCACGCTCGTCGGGTTCACCGCCTTGTCGGTGGAGATCATGATGAAGGCTTTGGCATCGTTGGCCAGCGCCGCGTCGGCCACGTTGCGGGTGCCGAGAATGTTCGTCTTGACGCCTTCGATCGGGTTGTCCTCGACCAGCGGAACATGCTTGAGCGCGGCCGCATGAAATACGACATCCGGCCGGTAGAGGCGGAAAATGTCGTTGACGCGGGTTGCGTCGCGCACATTTACGAACCGGGTGACGATCGGCAGCTTCGGATAGGTTTTGCGCAGCTGATTGTCGATCGTGTAGAGATGAAACTCCGAACTGTCGGTGACGATCAGCAGCCCCGGATTGGAGGTGGCGATCTGCCGGCACAGTTCCGAGCCGATCGAGCCGCCAGCACCGGTAACCAACACCACGCGCCCGTTGATCAGGTGGGCTATGCTTTCCGTGTCGGGCGCCACCTCGGGGCGTCCAAGCAGGTCTTCCAGTTCGATAGGCTTGGGTTCGGCAAGAAGGCTGCTGGTGACAGACAAGGTCGCCGTCATGTCGGGAATTCTGGTCACCTTCAGGCCTGAGCCTGTGGCCACTTCGAGGATCTCGTTCAGTCGCTGCCGGCTCGGCTGCTGCTCCGTGACGACCAGTTCCGAAATCTTCAAGCCGCCGCGTTCGAGGCGTCTTACATGGCTTTCCATGTCGGCCAGCGTGCCCACGACCTTGACGCCATGCACCATGCGCGAGCGGTTGCGCGGATCGTCATCGAAGATCGCGACCACCGACAGATTGCTGGCGCTGCTGCGCCTGGTGCTGCGGATGAAACTCTCGGCGCTGTTCGAAAGCCCGAGAAGCACGACCTTGCGGCTCCTGTTCGCCCAGTTCGATCCGAAGAAACCCGCCTTCCAGTTGCCCTCCATCGCCAGCCGGTACACGACTCGCGTGGCAGACATGCCAGCGATCAGGAAGAGGGCTGACAGCACGGGAACGCTGCGCGGCATATTTACGCCGCGCGAGAGCAGGAAAGCTCCCATCGTGTAGACGCCGACTGCGACCACCGTCGCCTTCGTCAAGGCGCCCAGTTCCGAAAGCGACACGTAGCGCCAGGAGCCTTTCTGCACATTGAAAATGAAAAAGCAGGCAGCGCAGACGGCAGTGAACGAGGCCGTCTTTTCCCACATGCCGGGCACATGGGGCAGACGGATGTGCCCATACGCGCACAGATAGGCGGAGAAGAACGCGCCTGCGGCGATTGCCAGGTCAAGCGCGATACTTCCGAGCCGCCAGAGATTGATTCTGCGCGCGCCGAAAAGCGAAATCATTCCAATTTGTGTCCCCGAAGCGTTTGACGCCTCATTAAGGCCTTGAATATAAAGCCTCGGACCTCCCAATAACACAAAGGCGCCCAAATTGGCGATAGGGCCACAGAAATGCCTTCGTTAATTCACCGGGTATTCAATGGCAGGCATTCTTGCCCCAACCTGGCAAGCGCCATACCAGCGCATGCCGGGCCGGCTGAGGCGGAACTGTCTTGACCAGGATTCTGGTCACAGGTTCGAGCGGCTTCGTCGGCGGTCACCTGCTGAGCAGGCTGGCCGAGGATGGGCACGATATCGCCATTGCGACACGATCGCCGCTCGCGAATACCTTCGGCCGGGCTGAGACAATCGTCGTAGGCGGCCTCGGTCCGCACACCGATTGGAGCAGGGCGTTGGACGGCTGCGATGCGGTTATCCACCTGGCGGCGCAGGTGCCGGGCCGTGGCGTCACGCCGGGCGATTTCGACAAGGTCAACAATCTCGGCACCGCCCGTCTCACCGAACAGGCTTTCGAAGCCGGCGTGAAGCTGTTCGTCCACTTGTCCAGCGTGCTCGCGGTGGCCGACAATTCAAGCGGCGCGCCGGTATCCGGCGATACCCTGTTGCGCGGGCCGGGCAACCCTTATGGCCTGTCCAAGCTGGCTGCCGAATCCCACGTCGCAAGCTTTTCGCGGCAAGGTCGCGGCGGCATCTCGATCCGGGCGCCGCTGGTCTACGGCTGGAACGCCAAGGGCAACTGGGCCCTGCTGCAGCGGCTGGCGGCTTCCGGGCTGCCACTGCCCTTTGCGGCGGTTCGCAACCGCAGAAGCCTGATCGCCGTCGACAACCTCGCCGATGCCATTGCGACGGTGGTGAACGCTCCGCTCATCGATCAGGAGAGAGGCGGTGTCTACGCGGTAGCGGATTCCGAGTCCGTCAGCCTGGCTGAGCTGATCGGCTGGCTCCGGCAGGGCATGAAGCGCTCACCCGGGTTATGGGCTTTTCCCGAGAGCGGCTTGCGGGCGCTGTTGGGCGCGGCCGGGCAGGGCCGTGTCGCGCGCAGTCTTCTGGGCGACCTGGAGGTGGATTCCAGCCGCTTCCGCGCGGCCTTCCGATGGGCGCCTCCGCTCACGGCCCGGGAAGCCATATGTGCCTCTGCTGAGCGTTATCTTCTGGAACGGAGCGTCTAGCCGCGCAGCCTGTCGCCTCGGCCGGCCCCGCGGAAAACCGTGGCCCACAAAATTCGCAAGTCCACGGCGAGCGAGGCGCTCTTGGCATATTCGGCGTCGATCGCGGCCAGGCGCTTCGGGTCCGACATGTCGATGCCGCGTATCTGCGCCAGCCCGGTTATGCCCGGCCGCAGGGCGAGAAGGCCGTATTTCTGGCGTTCCCGAACAAGCTCGGTCTGCGTTGGCAGGCAGGGCCGGGGCCCGACGAAGCTCATTTCGCCTCGCAGCACGTTGTAGAGTTGGGGCAGTTCGTCCAGCTTGGTTCGGCGCAGGAAATGCCCCAGCGGCGTGACGAAGCTGACTGAGCCTTCATGCGAGGGCACCTCGGGCGTTTCCACGTGCATCGTCCGGAGCTTGTGGCAGTTGAAAATCTTGCCGTTCCGTCCAACCCGGCGTTGCGAGAAGATGCCCCCTCCCGGTGAGGTCAGGCGGACCGCCAGGACTCCGAGGCCGATGACCGGCGCGAGCGCGCAGATGCCAAGGATCGCGGCTAGAAGGTCGAAGCTCCGCTTCAGCACGGCCGACGCCTGCAGAGAGTTTTGCCAGATCGGTTCAATGCCATAGCCCCGCGCGAGAAAGATCGCCGCCATTTGGCTTTGGATCGAGCCGATGTCAAAGCGCATGCCGCCGGAAATTGTGGGTATCGCGTGTGCCGCGCGCGGTCGCGAATTCGAAATAAGGAGACCGTCAATGAAGCTGGAGCGGGTAGCGGGAATCGAACCCGCGCGTTCAGCTTGGGAAGCTGACAAGCTACCATTACATCATACCCGCGTACCGCCCCGAATATCATGGACCCGCGCCGGTCGGCAATCGCAAATCTCGCCGAGGCAGCATTCCGTGGGTAGCGGCGCTTGAACGTGCCGCCCAAACTCGCCTATGTGCGCACGAAGGCAATCGTAACGCGAATCGCAGGAGGACGACCCGTGTCCGAATTTACGCGCTTTCTCGGTGATACCCCGCTTCGGATCTTCCTCAAGCTGCTCGTGGTATCGTTTCTGGTGGGCATCGTGATGAGCTATTTCGGCTGGTCGCCCTATGATGTCTTCTACCAGATCCGCGATTTCGTGCTGCAGCTCTGGAACATGGGTTTCAAGGCGATAGACCGCTTCGTGGGCTATTTCCTGCTGGGTGCCGCGGTGGTGGTGCCGGTCTTCGTCGTCCTGCGGCTTTTGAGCTATCGGCGCTGAGCGTCGGCCACGCGCGGGTGACAGGATGCAACCTCTCCTGACATCCGGCCCTTGCGCTAACCTGCGCGGATACTGCACATCGGGTCGTCTCGCACTGAAAGAACCGACGTGGATCAGAACCGGTTGACGCAGAACGGCCCCACCGCATTCGAGGTAAGCAACCGGCGCGTGCTCGCCATCGCCATCCCGATGACGCTTGCCTACATCACCACTCCCATGCTCGGCGTGGTGGACACGGCCGTTGTGGGGCAATTCGGGGACGCTGCCTTGCTGGGCGGTCTGGCCGCCGGCGCGATCGTCTTCGACGTGGTGTTCACCAGCTTCAATTTCTTGCGCTCCGGCACCACCGGTCTCGTCGCCCAGGCCTTTGGCCGGGGAGATACGGGGCAAGAGCGGGCAGTGCTGCTGAGAGCCGGAGCCATCGCGCTGGCCTGCGGCCTTGCGCTCATCCTGCTGGCACCGCTTGTTGCCGCGCTGGGCGAGTGGTTCATGGCGGCCGAGCCGCGCGTCACCGCGGCCATGGACACCTATATCCGCATCCGGCTGCTTTCGGCGCCTGCATCGCTCCTGAACTACGCCATGCTCGGCTACTTCCTCGGGCGCGGGGAGGCTGGGATGGGCCTGTTCCTGCAACTCGTGCTCAACGGCGTAAACATCGCGCTGTCGGTCCTGTTCGGGCTTCACTTCGGCTGGGGCATCGAAGGGGTCGCCTGGGGCACTGTCTGTGGCGAAGCGGTCGCAATGCTGCTTGCCCTGGCAATCATCGCGCGCCGCTTCGCGGCGATGCCCAAGATTGCCTGGCGCGAGATTTTCGAAGCAACTGCGATGCGCCGCATGCTGGCGCTGAACGGCGACATCATGATCCGCTCTTTCGTGCTGATGGGGGCGTTCACGCTGTTGACGCGCCAGGCTGCGCAGATTGGTACGGTGACGCTCGCCGCCAATGCGGTGCTGATGCATTTCTTCATGGTGTCGAGCTATTTCCTCGACGGCTTCGCCACCGCCGCCGAGCAGTTGGCCGGCAGGGCGGTCGGCGCGCGCTATCTGCCGGCGTTCAACCGGGCCATCAGGCTGACGTCGCTGTGGGGATTTGCGCTCGCAGGGGTGGCAAGCATGGTGGTGCTGCTGTTCGGCGAAAGGCTGATCGGCCTGGTCACCACCGCCGAGGCAGTGCAGGCGGAGGCCGCGATCTACTTGCCGTGGGCTGCCTTCACCGCGCTAAGCGGCGTCATGGCCTTTCAGATGGATGGGGTCTTCATCGGCGCGACCTGGTCACGCGACATGCGCAACATGATGCTTTTGTCATTCGCGGCCTTCGTGGCGTCGCTTGCGGTGTTCGGCCACTTTTTCGGCAATCATGGGCTCTGGGCGGCACTGCACGTGTTTCTCATCGCGCGCGGCTTGAGCCTGTTGTCGATCGTGCCAAGGAACGTGCGCGCCACCTTTGCCGGCTGAGCACATCAGCCGGAAAAGCGGTCAGTCGAGCGTGCGGTCGGCCCAGTGGGCCAGGCGCGCACCCCGTATCTCGCTCAGGCTGGAAATGCCTTCCGCCTCGGCGAAGCGGGCCATGCCTTCAACGATGCGCGCCGGCATGGTCGGCCCGGCATAGATCATCCCGGTATAAAGCTGCACCAGGTCGGCGCCGGCGCGGATCTTCTCCAGCGCGGTGTCGCTCGAGTTCACGCCGCCCACACCGATGATCGCGACGTCAGGGCCGAGCAGCCGGCGCATCTTGGCCAGCACGATGGTAGAGCGCGCGAACAGCGGCTTGCCCGAGAGACCGCCGGTCTCATTGCGTTGCGAGCTGGCGAGGTGAGGGCGGGAGATGGTCGTGTTGGAGACGATGATGCCCTCGACGCCTTTCTCCACAACCTCGGCGGCAATATCCTCTAGGTCGGCCTCATGCAGGTCAGGCGCGATCTTGAGGAAGATCGGCGTCTTGCGGCCAAGCCGCGCCGCCTCTGCGTCGCGCGCGGCCATCACGCGGGAAAGCAGCTCGGCCAGGCTTTCGCGTGCCTGCATGTTGCGCAGGCCCGGCGTGTTGGGCGAGGAGATGTTGACCGTGAGGTAGCTGGCGTGGCGCGCAAAGCGCTTCACGCCAAGTTCGTAGTCGCCGATGCGGTCGGCGCTGTCCTTGTTGGCGCCGATATTGACGCCGACGATGCCGGGGCGCCCGGCGCGGGCGGCAAGCCGCTGCTCGCAGCGCTCGTGGCCTTCATTGTTGAAGCCCAGGCGGTTGATGACGGCCTCATCCTCGGTCAGGCGGAAGATGCGCGGCTTGGGGTTGCCGGACTGGGCAAGCGGCGTCACCGTGCCGATCTCGGCAAAGCCGAAGCCCAGCCGCAGCAGCGCATCAGGCACCTCACCGTTCTTGTCGTAGCCTGCCGCCATGCCAAGCGGATTGGGAAAATCGAGCCCGCACAGGGAAACGCGCAGCCGCGGGCTGGACACCGCCCTGCCGGGCAGCGGAACTCCGCAGCGCAGCGCGCGGATCGAAAGCCCGTGCGCCGTCTCGGGATCGAAAGTGAACAGCAGGTTGCGGCCGAGCGTGTCGAAAAGGCTCATCACGCCTCCAGGGCCGGAAATACATGCGAGCCGCCCGCGTCCAGCGGCAGCGGCTTGACCCAGACGACCGCCTCAAGGTCCAGCGGCGCAAAAAGATGCGGAAACAGTGCCCCGCCGCGAGAAACCTCATATTTCAGCGCAGGGCCAAGCCTGGCCTCGTCGATGGCGACCAGCAGCAGGCCGTCCTGTCCGGCGAAATGCTTGGCCGCGGTTTCCCGCACCTGTTCTGCAGTGGAGAAGTGGATGAAGCCGTCGGCAAGGTCCACCGGCGCGCCGGTGAAGGTGCCGGATGCCTCGGCCTCGCGCCAAAGCGCTTCGGGGCAAATTTTGTAGATGATCTGTCGCATGCGCGCCCTATAGTCCGAAAGCAGGAGCGGGGAAAGCGCCGCCCCTCGCAAATTCCGGCGCAACTTGCGAATGGAGGAACCCATGCGTGCCACTGCCATCGCCCTTACGGCAATTCTCGTCACGCAGGCAGCCGGTGCCCATGCCGAGCAAGAGCGCTACCGGCTCGAGAAGACGGAGAAGGGCTACGTGCGGATGGACACGAAGACCGGCGCGATGTCGATCTGCGAGGACTATGGTGGCCAACTCGTCTGCAAGCTGGCCGCCGACGAGCGCGACGCCTATCAGGACCAAATCGAACATCTGGAAAATTCGCTGAAGGCGCTCGAAAATCGCGTTGCCGCGCTCGAGAACAGGGAGGCCGCGGCGCCGGCGCTTCCCACCGAGGAAGAGTTCGAGAAGGGCATGGGCTACATGGAGCGCTTCCTCCGCCGCCTCATGGGCGTCGTCAAGGACATCGAAAGGGAGGACAACCCTTCGGAGGAGCCTGAAGAAAACCCGCAGCCCACGCCGAACAAGACTTGAACCTGGCATGACCCCGCGTTCGTTCTTGCCCGGAACGTCGGCCGAAAGGGCGCTCAACCGTAAGGCAAGTGGCCTGGCGTGAGGCATCGGCCAAGTGCCTGCCGACAGACGCGAATGTTCGTCCGACCTTGGCGCTCCTGTGTTGAATCACAATTCGCATTTTGCAATTCAGGGTTTTTGTTATGATGCCGCGCATCAGCCGCGCCCGAGAGGCGGACATCACGGCGCGCGGCCGCACCGTTGGGAGGGTTCAGTGCTCAAGGAATTTCAGGAATTCATTTCGAAGGGGAATGTGATCGACCTGGCGGTCGGTATCATCATCGGCGGCGCCTTCACCCTGATCGTCAATTCGCTGGTCGGCGATATCGTGATGCCGGTCGTCGGCACGATTTTCGGTGGCTTCGACTTTTCCAACTACTTCCTGCCGCTGTCCTCCAAGGTTACCGCGACCACGCTGGCCGAGGCCAAGAAGCAGGGCGCGGTGTTCGCCTATGGCAACTTCATCACGGTGCTGATCAACTTCCTGATTCTTGCCTTCATAATCTTCCTGATGGTCAAGGGCGTGAACACGTTGCGCCGCAGACTCGTTGCAGAGAAGGCGGCCCAGCCGACCCCGCCGGCGCCCGAAATCGTGCTGCTGACCGAGATCCGCGACCTGTTGTCGAAGAAATAGCGGTTGCTGGCGCAATGAAATTCGGAAAACCCCGGCCATTCTGGTCGGGGTTTTCTGTTTGATGGCTGGCAAGCCACCCGGCTGATTGGTTCCTATTAACGTCAGGATGCGACATGACCCTGCTTGAAAGTCTGCGACGCGAAGCCCGACTTGCACCGGAAAGCGGCATCTCCGCCGTTGCCGTCTATGGCCGCGGGCGCGAGGGCCTGATCCCGCTCTGGACGGGCGAGGGCGACATGCCCACTCCGGCCTTCATTTCCGATGCGGCCACGCAAGGCCTGCGCGACGGCGAAACCTTCTACACCTGGCAGCGCGGTATTCCGGAACTGCGCGAGGCGCTCGCCCGCTACCATCAGCGACATTTCGGGCGCCAGTTCGCGGCCGAGGAGTTTCTGGTGACTGGCGGCGGCATGCAGGCGATCCAACTGGCACTCCAGGCTACTGCCGGAGCCGGCGACGAGGTCATTTATCTCACCCCCGCCTGGCCGAATTTTCCCGGTGCTGCGGGCGTTGCCGGCGCCCGGCCGGTCGCGGTACGGCTGGACCTTTCCGAAAATGGCTGGTCCTGCGACGTTGGCAAGATCGAGGCCGCGATCACGCCGCGCACCAGGGCGATCTTCCTCAACAGCCCGTCCAATCCCACCGGCTGGACGGCGAGCATGGAGGAGTTGAAGGCCGTGCTCGATCTGGCCCGCCGGCATGGCCTCTGGATCATCGCCGACGAAATCTATGCGCTGTTCTACTACGGCGGCGTGCGTGCGCCCTCCTTCATGGACTTCATGGAAGACGAGGACCGCATCGTCTTCGTCAACACCTTCTCCAAGAACTGGGCCATGACCGGCTGGCGCATGGGCTGGCTGCGCGTGCATCCGTCGCTGCAGCAGACCTTCGAGAACCTGATCCAGTATTCAACCTCGGGGGTGGCCCAGTTCATGCAGCGCGGTGGTATCGCCGCGCTGGAGCACGGCGACGGGTTCCTCGCCTCGCAGATCGAGCGGGCGCGGCAAGCGCGCGATCTCGTCTGCGGCATCCTTGGGGAAACCGGGCGCGCGCGAGTGATCGCCCCGCAAGGCGCGTTCTATCTGTTCTTTACCATCGACGGCATCGAGGATTCGCGCAGCGCGGCCTTCGACATCATCGACCACGCCAATGTCGGGCTCGCGCCCGGCACAGCGTTCGGGGAGGGGAGAGAGGCGTTCTTCAGGCTCTGCTTCCACCGCCGCCTCGACCAGCTCGAGGAGGCGGCGACGCGGCTCGCGGATTGGATCCGCAAGCGCTGAGGCAAGCGAGGAGGGGGGCGGCTCAGCCGCCCGACTTGGGCACCAGCAGCGGGATGATCCGCTCGGTCTTGGCCACCGAAGGCTGGTCCGAGCCGCGGTAGGGAATGCCGAGCGCATCCCAGGTCTCGGTCAGCGCGTCCTTCAGCGTATCGATCAGCGCGTCGGTGTGGAGGGGCGTGGGCGTGATGCGCAGCCGCTCGGTGCCGCGCGGCACGGTCGGGTAGTTGATCGGCTGGATGTAGATGCCGTGCACGCCGAGCAGCCGGTCGGACGCCATCTTGCACAGCTCCGGGTCGCCGACCAGGATTGGCACGATGTGGGTTTCAGACGGCATTACCGGCAGGCCGGCCTCGGCAAGCACCCGCTTGGTCTGGGCTGCCTGCTGCTGCTGCGCGTCGCGCTCCGCCTGCGATGTCTTGAGGTGGCGGATCGAAGTTGCGGATGCGGCGGCGATGGCCGGCGGCAGCGCGGTGGTGAAGATGAAGCCCGGCGCATAGGAGCGCACGGCGTCGATCACGGCGCTGGGGCCGGTGATGTAGCCGCCCAGCGTGCCGAAGGCCTTGGCCAGCGTGCCCTCGATGATGTCTATGCGGTGCGCCAGCCCTTCACGCTCGGTGATGCCGCCGCCGCGTGCGCCGTACATGCCAACGGCATGGACCTCATCGATATAGGTCATGGCGTTGTACTTCTCGGCGAGGTCAGCGATACCGGCGATGGGTGCGATGTCGCCATCCATCGAATAGACCGACTCGAACACGATCAGCTTGGCGCGCTCGCGGCCCGCCGCCTGCAACAGGCTCTCCAGATGCGCCACGTCGTTGTGGCGGAATATCTTCTTCTCCGCGCCCGAGCGGCGCACGCCCTCGATCATGGAGGCGTGGTTCAGTTCGTCCGAGAGAATGAGGCAGTTGGGCAGCAGCCGGCCGATGGTCGAGATCGACGCTTCGTTGGAAACGAAACCGGAGGTGAACACCAGCGCCGATTCCTTCTGGTGCAGGTCTGCAAGCTCGAGCTCGAGCTCGACCAGCGGATGGTTGGTGCCGGAGATGTTGCGCGTGCCGCCGGCGCCGGAGCCCATCTGCCCGGCTGTCTGCTGGAAGGCGCCGATCACGCTGGGGTGCTGGCCCATGCCGAGATAGTCGTTGGAGCACCACACAGTGATTTCCTGGGTCTGCCCGTTGGCGCGCCAGATCGCGCGCGGAAACGACCCCGCGATCCTCTCCAGGTTGGCGAACACGCGATAGCGCCGCTCGGCGTGAAGCTGGTCGATCGCCTCTTCGAAAAATCGCTGATAGTTCATAATGGCTTCCCGGGATTTTCGTCGGATCATAATCGCGACGCGTTTTTCAGTCCATTCCACGAAGACGGTCAAAATGCCACGCCGTCTTTGGTCGATATAGGGGCGCAAGCCGCTGCTTCCTTGATTCAGATCAAGGGAGGCTCTTCCCCGCCTCGGACGCATCTGGACGATGGCGTTTAGACGTGATTTCCAATATGCCGTGGTCGGACTTGGTCGACGATGAGGGACTGGACGATGACCGTATTGGTGACTGGCGGCGCCGGCTATATCGGCAGCCACATGGTGTGGGAACTGCTGGACGCTGGCGAGAAGGTGGTCGTCGTCGACCGCCTTTCGACGGGGTTTGACTGGGCGGTGGCGCCGGAAGCTACGCTGATTGTCGGGGACATCGGTGATGCCGACCTCGTCCGCGGGGTGATCCGCGATCATGGCGTGGATGCCATCATCCATTTTGCCGGTTCGATCGTGGTGCCGGAATCGGTCGCCGACCCGCTGGCCTATTACGAGAACAACACTTCCAAGACCCGCACCCTGGTGGAAACCGCGGTGAGAGAAGGGGTGAAGCACTTCATCTTCTCCTCCACGGCGGCTGTCTATGGCGCTGCGGGGCTGGAACCCGTGCGCGAGGATGCGCGGCTGGCGCCCGAATCGCCCTATGGCCTGTCCAAGCTGATGAGCGAATGGATGCTGCGCGATGCGGCCGCGGCCCACGACCTGCGCTACACCGCGCTGCGCTACTTCAATGTCGCAGGTGCCGACCCCCGCGGCCGAACCGGCCAGTCCACGCCCGGCGCCACCCATCTGATCAAGGTTGCGTGCCAGACCGCGCAGGGCAAGCGCGCTTCCATGCAGGTTTTCGGTACCGACTACGCGACGCCGGACGGCACCTGCGTGCGCGACTACATCCATGTCAGCGACCTGGCGCATGCGCATTACCTTGCCTTGCAGCGGCTTCGCGCCGGAGAGGGCAACCTGGTCGCCAATTGCGGCTACGGCCATGGCTATTCGGTACTGGAGGTGATCGAGGCTGTGCGCCGGGTTCATGGCGCCGCGTTCGAAGTCACGATGGGCGGCCGGCGGCCGGGCGATGCCGATGCCGTCGTCGCCAATTCCGACCTGGCCCGCCGCGAACTCGGCTGGCGGCCGAAGCATGACGATCTCGACGCAATCGTGGCGGATGCCCTTGGCTGGGAAAGGATCCTTGCCGGCAAGAACTCGTCCAACGCCGGCTAGGACTGCCGAGAAAACCCACACTCTCCTGTTCTTCCTCCACTTGCCCGCGCGAGCCTTCCGCTTCCGCGGGCGGCTGGCCGCGCCAATAAAAGGCTCTTTGCGGCGGCCGGAAAGTCGCTAAGGTGGCCCAATAAATAGCGTGCCGGCGGCTATTACAGCCGCGCCGAAACACGCCACCTTGAAGACAACGGCAGCCTGCACGGGGAACACGCAGCGACTGCCGGCACAGGAAAAGGAAGGAGACCGCAATGTCGAAAGTGATCAAGGGCGGCACGATTGTCGCCGCCGACAGGACCTATGAGGCCGACATCCTGATCGAGGGCGAGCGCATCTCGGCAATCGGAAAGGGGCTTTCCGGCGATACCGTGATCGACGCCGAGGGCGCGTATATCATGCCGGGCGGCATCGATCCGCACACCCATCTGGAAATGCCGTTCATGGGCACCACTGCCGCCGAAACCTGGGAAAGCGGCACCTTTGCGGCGCTTTCGGGCGGCACCACCATGGTGGTGGACTTCGTCATTCCCGGTGCGGACGGCATGCTGGCGGCGCTGGAGGAGTGGGAGGCGCGCGCCACGCGCCAGGCATCGTCGGACTATTCCTACCACATGTGCGTCACCGGCTGGTCGGAGCAGGTCTTCTCCGACATGGCCAAGGTGGTGGACCGCGGCATCAACACCTTCAAGCACTTCATGGCCTACAAGGGCGCGCTGATGGTGAACGACGACGAGATGTTCGCTTCCTTCCAGCGCTGCGCAGCCCTTGGCGCGCTGCCGCTGGTGCATGCCGAGAACGGCGACATCGTCGCCGCCCTGCAGCAGAAATACATAGATTCCGGCGTGCCGGGGCCGGAGGCGCACGCCTATTCACGCCCGCCCGAGGTCGAGGGCGAGGCCACCAACCGCGCCATCATGATCGCCGACGCCGCCGGCGTGCCGGTCTATATCGTGCACGTTTCGTGCGAGCAGAGCCACGAGGCGATCCGGCGCGCGCGCCAGAAGGGCATGCGCGTCTTTGGCGAGCCGCTGATCCAGCACCTGACTCTGGACGAGAGCGAATACCAGAACCGCGACTGGATGCATGCCGCCCGCCGGGTGATGTCGCCGCCGTTCCGCAACAAGCTCCATCAGGACAGTCTGTGGGCCGGTCTTGCCGCCGGCTCGTTGCAGGTTGTGGCCACCGACCACGCCGCCTTCACCAGCGAGCAGAAGACGCTCGGCCTCGACGACTTCCGCAAGATCCCGAACGGCACAGGCGGGCTCGAGGACCGCATGCCCGTGCTGTGGACGCGGGGCGTGGAGACAGGCCGGCTGACGATGAACGAGTTCGTGGCTGCCACTTCCACTAACATCGCCCAGATCCTCAACATCTATCCGCAGAAGGGTGCGATCCTGCCCGGCTCCGACGCCGACCTGGTGGTCTGGGACCCGAAGCTGTCCAAGACGATCTCGGCCGCCAACCAGAAGTCGATCATCGACTACAACGTGTTCGAGGGCGTCAAGGTCAAAGGCCTGCCGCGCTACACGCTGTCGCGCGGCGACGTGGTGTGGACGCACGGGCAGAACGACCAGCCGCAGCCCGGCCGCGGCAAGTTCGTCAAGCGCCGGCCCTTTGCTGCGGTCAACCAGGCGCTTTCGAAATGGAAGGAGATCACGGCACCGCGCGCGGTGACCCGCTCGGCCGAGCACATGCCGATCGGCGTCTGAGCGCCCGCAACGCCGTGAACCACGCCCGGCAATCGGCTTGCCGGGCGGAAGACCCCAACGGGCAAATCCGTGGATCGTTTGCGGCCGGCGGCCCAGGCGTCATATTGCCGGCCATTTTGCAGGCTCAAGGTGCCGCACGCTCCGGCATGGGCCTCGCCCTGAGAAGCCGACCGGCCGTTCGCCGGCCTGCGGCAAACCGGAACGCATTGCCACCCACCCGTCGGGGGGATCTTGCAAGTGAAGCGTTTTCTGGGGTTCGTGCTCATCTCGCTTTGCCTTCTCTTGATCGAGGGCTCGGTTCCCAATGCGCACTTCGGCGAGGGCCTTCTGGCCGAGCCCCGCATCCTTCTCCCTAAAAAGACGCCGGGCAGCACCGTCTTCGTCTTCTCCGATGCAGGCGGTTGGTCGGCCGCGGATGACGATTTCGCGCAGCGCCTCACCAAGTCCGGCGCGATCGTCGTGGGCGTCGACCTGCCGCAATATCTCCGTGCGATAGACGACATGCGGGACGACTGCGCTTATCTCGTCTCGGACATAGAGAGCCTCAGCCACCGCATCCAGCGCGCCGTCAACGCGCCCAGCTACAGCCCGCCCATCCTTGCTGGGACCGGGCAGGGCGGCGGGCTGGTCATGGCAATCGCAGCGCAGACGCCCGCCGACACGGTGGGCCACACGGTCGCGGTCGACCCATCCGCCAGCGTGCCGCTAACCAAGACGCTGTGCAGCGGCGCACCACGCAGTGCCACGCCGCAGGGCATCGTCTACGGCCTCGCCGAAGGCGACCTGCCCAATCCGATCGATGTCAGCTTCACCGCCGAGGCTTTTGCCGAGGGGCGCAGGCACATCGAAGACCTGCGCGGACAGGGCTTCGGCATCACCGTCCGCGACGCCCCGGTGTCGCCGCATGCGGCGCTGGAGGCGGCGGTCACCTCACTCGTCGGCTCTCTGCCCACCGCTGCCGGCAAAATGCCGATCGTCACCCTGCCTGCAAAGCCGGCCCATGACACCATGGCCATCGTCTTCTCCGGCGACGGCGGCTGGCGCGACCTCGACAAGGCCATCGCCGGCATCCTGCAGCAAAGGGGCGTGCCGACCGTCGGGGTGGATTCGCTGCGCTATTTCTGGACCGCGCGCACGCCCCAGGAGATGGCGCAGGACCTGCACGAACTCATTTCCGGCTTTCGCCAGCGGTGGAAGGTCCGGCACGTTCTGCTGATTGGCTATTCCTTCGGCGCCGACATATTGCCTGCGGCGTTCAATGCGCTGGACGCGGCCGACCGGGAGCGGGTCAGCCAGCTTTCCCTGCTGGGCTTCTCGCACAGCGCCTCCTTTGAAATTTCGGTGGCGGGCTGGCTGGGCACATCCGGACCGGATGCCGTGCCCACGATGCCGGAACTGGAGAGGATCGACCCCGCGCTCGTCCAATGCATTTATGGCGAGGAAGAAGACGACACGGCCTGTCCCGATCTCGCCGGCCGGAAAGTCGAGGTCGTCAAGACCTCGGGCGGCCACCATTTCAACGGCGACTATGCCGCCCTGGCCGACAAGATCATCTCCGGCCTGACCCGCCGGCTGGACAAGAAGGTACCGGCCGCGCCCGCCCTGCTTCCCGTCTCGGAGACGGCGGCTGGGAATTAAATCTTCGTAATGTGCTGGAAAACCCTAATTCGAGGCCGTTCGACGCCCTAACTAGCATTGCATGGGAAAGATCCGTGGCGGATGCGCAGACCGAATGCGGGTCCGGGCGGCGTCTAGCAGACGGTTCCATCGACGGAACACGCCACGGTGCTTGGATCAACCTTCGCAAGGACCATGCAAATGTCCTCCATTCTCCGCAGACACCGCGTCGCTGCCTTGCTCAGCGCCGCGCTGATCGCCACTCCGCTGCTCTGGCCGATGTTCCGGGCCGATGCTCACGCCCCGCTCCCCGTCAGTCCGGTTGCTGCGCTTGCAGTGCAGGGCGGTTCCTTCGCGCCGATTGTCAGCGCCGCCAAGCCGGCGGTGGTGACCATCATGACCAAGATGAAAGTGCAGTCGTCCGATGAGGGCAACATGCCGCCGCTCGGCCAGGGGTCGCCCTTTGATGAGTATTTTCGTCAGTTCTTCGGGGAGCAGGGTATGCCGCGGATGCCGCAGCGCGGGCCCAAAAGCGAGCGGGCTGAGGCTATCGGCTCCGGCTTCATCATCGACTCGAGCGGCATTGCCGTCACCAACAACCACGTCATCGACGGCGCTTCCGAGATCAAGGTGATACTGGACGACGGCACCGAGACTACCGCCAAGCTGCTCGGCCGCGATGCCAAGAGCGACCTGGCGGTCATCAAGATCAAATCAGACAAGCCGCTGCCCACGTTGAAATGGGGCGATTCCGACAAGATCATGCCCGGCGATCAGGTGCTGGCGATAGGCAATCCTTTCGGCATCGGCACGACAGTCACGGCCGGTATCGTCTCGGCACGCGGCCGCGATCTGCACAGCGGGCCCTATGACGACTTCATCCAGGTCGATGCCGCCATCAACCACGGCAACTCCGGCGGTCCGCTGCTGGGCATCGACGGAACCGTCGTAGGCATCAACTCGGCCATCTATTCGCCCAACGGCGGCAATGTCGGCGTCGGCTTCGCAATTCCCTCCGACCAGGCCGCGCCGGTGGTGGCCAAGCTCATCAAGAGCGGTTCGATCGAGCATGGCTTTATCGGCGTGCAGATCCAGCCGGTGACCCCGGACGTCGCGAACGCGATCGGTCTGGCCAAGGCGGCGGGCGCGATCGTTGCCCATGTGGGCGAAGGTTCGCCGGCGGCGGAGGCCGGGCTCAAGACCGGCGACATCATTACCGGCTTTGCCGGCCACGAGATCAAGAACCCGCGCGAACTGTCGCGGATGGTCGCCGATGTAACGCCGGGCACCAAGGAAGATCTCACCGTGTGGCGCAACGGCAAGAGCGAGAACCTGCCCATCACCGTGGGCAACAACGACACCGACCAGAAGCCCGTCCTGGCGGAAGAGACACCCAACCAGTCGTTCGACGGCGGCTTCAACGTGCCCAGCCTCGGGCTCGGACTAGGCGACGTCACCTCCGATGTGCGCCAGGCGCTTAACCTGTCGGCAAACGAGAAGGGCGCGGTGGTTGCCAATGTCGATCCCAACAAGTCGGGCGCCGAACAGGGCATCCGCGAGGGCGACGTGATCGTCTCGGTCAATCAGGTGCCGGTCAAGAACGCCAAGGAGGCGAGCCGCGCAGTGGCCGACGCGGCCAAATCGGGCAAGAAGTCGGTGTTGCTGCTGATCCAGCGCGGCGAAGCCCAAACCTTCGTTGCGGTGCCCTTCGCCCACGCTTGATCACGGACCTGTCGCGTCAATGTCGCCCGGAAGCACTTCCGGGCGACATTTTTTGCAACGCCTCGGGCGCATTGCCGCCAAAAAGCCGTGAGGAAATTGACTAACGCTCGCGTCTGCGGCGAAATCGGACCTAGACGGATCCGGGGCCGATACGAGACGTTGTCAATGTCTTCGCTTGGAGGCGAGGTTCGTTCATGAGTGAGCAAACCGCCGAGGAAATGGGGTTGCGCGGGCGCCTCTACGGATATGTCGGGCCGATTGCAGCCGTCCTGGTCACGGTGGCGTCGCTGTGGCTCTTTCACCAGATGACGGCGGGCCTGCGCCTGCAGGACATAAAGACGGCCATCGGGGCGATGCAGTGGTCTGGCATCCTGCTCGCCCTTGTCGCCACGGCCGCCAGCTATTGCGCGCTTGCCACCTACGACATCCTCGCCTGCCACATCGTCGCCCCTGGAAAGGTTCCCTGGCGCGATGCCGCGCTTTCCGGCATGAGCGGCTACGCTTTCTCGAACTTCCTCGGCTTTCACCTGTTCACCGGCGGTGCGGTGCGGTTTCGCACATATTCGCGCAGCGGGCTCGACGCCGCCGAGATCGGCCAGGTGGTGCTGCTGAGCTGGATGGGCCTGTGGCTGGCGTTCACGACGCTTGTGGGCCTGGCGCTGGTCGTCGACCCGGAGGGCGTTCCGCTCCTGCGACTTCTGCACGCGTCGGCGGATCGCATAGTGGGGCTGGCGGTGGTCGCCGCCCTGGTGGGCCTGTTCGTGTTCGCCGGGCCGGAAGGCCGCGAGGCTCGGGTCTTTTCCTGGCGCATACCGCTGCCGCGGCGGAGCATGTTGCTGCTGCAACTCCTGGTCGGAGTGCTCGACCTGCTGGCTTCGGCATCGGTGCTTTACGTGCTGCTGCCGGCCGACGCGCAGCCGGGAACCGTACTGTTCCTCACCGTGTATATGAGCGCGGTCATACTGGGCTCGATCAGCCATGTCCCCGGCGGCATCGGCGTTTTCGAGGCTACGCTGATCGCAGGGCTCGGCATGCAGGGCAGGGCGGACATATTGGCGTCGCTGCTGGCCTATCGGCTCATCTACTATTTCCTGCCGTTCCTGATCGCGGTGGTGGCGCTTGCCGCCGCCGAAGCCGGCATCGTCCGCGGCAAGCTTGCGGCCCGCTTTGTCGGGCCTTCCCGGGCGATCAAGGCCCTGGTGCCATTGGTGGCCGCAACGGTGGTGTTCATTTCGGGCTTCGTGCTGCTCCTTTCAGGCGCCACGCCCGGCGTGCCCGACCGTCTCCAGACGCTGAAGGGCTGGCTGCCGCTTTCCGTCGTGGAGTCTTCCCACTTCCTCGGCAGCCTCGTCGGCCTGGCTCTTCTGGTGGTGGCGCATGGCCTGCATCGCCGGCTGTTCTCGGCCTGGGCGCTCGCGGTTGCGATGCTGTTTGCCGGCGCGTTCCTGTCGATCGTCAAGGGCCTGGACTGGGAAGAGGCGCTGACGCTTAGCTTCGCCGCCGTGTTCCTGTTGCTGTCGCGCGAGGCCTTCTACCGCCGCGCGCCGCAGCGCATCAGCCGGCTGTCGTGGGAATGGCTCGGGCTGGTGGCGCTGACGCTGGTGGCTACCATCTGGCTCGGTTTCTTCTCCTACAGCCACGTCGAATATTCCAATGAGCTGTTCTGGCAGTTCGCCTGGAGCGGCGAGGCGCCGCGGTTCCTGCGCGCCACTGTCGGCCTCGTCGCTGCCACGCTGGCGCTGGGCGTGGCGGTAGCGATCAATCGCCCGCCGGCGAAGACGAAGCGCCGCTCCGAGACCGAGCCCGGGGCGATCGCGGCCGTCGTCGCCACTTCGCCAGACACGCAGGCAAACGTCGCTTTCCTCGGCGACAAGGAATTTCTCTGGTCGCCGGATGGCACCGCCTTTCTGATGTATGGCCGGGCAGGAGGCTCGCTGGTTTCCATGGGCGACCCGGTGGGCGATCCCGAGCAGGTCGAGGATCTGGTCTGGCAGTTTCGCGACATGGCGGACCGTGAGGCTGCCCGCGCCGTGTTCTATGCGGTGCGTCCCGACAATCTGCCGCTCTATCTCGACATGGGCTATGCGCTGCTGAAGCTCGGCGAAGTGGCGCGCGTCGACCTTTCGAACTTCACCCTGGAAGGCCCCAAGAACCAGGAGATCCGCTACGCCGCCCGCCGCGCCGCCAAGGAAAAGCTGGTCTTCGAGGTCGTTCCGCGCAGCGACGTGCCCGCCATTATGAATGAATTGCAGCATGTCTCCGACGCCTGGCTGCAGGAAAAGGGCGGCAGCGAGAAGGGTTTTTCGCTCGGTCGCTTCGATCCGGCCTATCTTTCGCATTTCGATTGCGCGGTGATGCGAGACAACGACAACCGCATCGTCGCTTTCGCCAATATCTGGCGCAGCGGTGGCATGAACGAGATGTCGGTCGACCTGATGCGCTATTTGCCGGGCGTGTCCAAGGTGCTGATGGATGCCCTGTTCGTCAGGCTGCTTCTCTACGCCAAGGAACAGGGCTATCGGTGGTTCAATCTCGGTGCCGCGCCCTTGTCGGGCCTTTCCGACCATGCGCTCGCCTCGCGCTGGAACCGCATGGCCACTTTCGTCTTCCGCCACGGCGACGATTTCTATCACTTCGAGGGGCTGCGCGCCTTCAAGGATAAGTTCTCTCCGGTGTGGACGCCGCAATATCTGGCCTGTCCGGGCGGGCTCAACATTCCGCAGGTGCTGCTCGACGTGAACGCGCTGATCTCGGGCGGCATCGGCCGGCTGATAGGCTCCAGCGCGCGACGGCCGAAGCGCAGGAACTCGAATGTGCCGGAGATAGCCTAACGGATCACGGGCGATCCGGCAGGGCCGCCCGGGCGCGCAGTTCCAGTTCTTTTTCGTGGCGGCGGAAGAAGAGCAGCCCGGCAACAATCCCGGCAACCGCGACCGCCAGCAGCGTGAAGCTGAGTGGGCCGGCCACGGCCTCGATGCGCTCGCCGAAGAAATAGGCGCCGGAGCCGAAAAGCGTGGCCCAGCAGATGCCGCCGGCCGCGTTCATCAGGAGGAAATGAGACCAGTTCATGCGGTTGGCACCCGCCAGCACCGCCGCGAAGGCGCGAAGGAAGGCCACGAACCGCCCAAAGAACACGATCTTCCCGCCATGCCGCATGAACAGGTACTGGCCGACCTTCAGCCGTGCCTCGTCCAGCCCGATATAGCTGCCGTACTTGCCAAGCAGCTTCAGCCCGATCGTATGGCCGATGAAGTAACCGATATTGTCGCCGATTATGGCGCCCGCGGCAGCCACGGCAATGACATGCGTCAACTCCAGCTCATGGGTAGCGCCAGCGTAAAGCGAGGCCGACACAAGAACCGTCTCGCCGGGCATGGGCACGCCCATGCTCTCTGCCATGACGACGAAAAAGAGCACCCACAGGCCATAGCTGTCCAGCAGGTGGTGTAGCGTGGCGGGGGAGATTATCTGGGTCATCGTTGGCTTCGTAGGGATCGGGTCCTTGCCAGTCTAGGAGACCCGAAAATCGATCCTTCTTACAATCATTTCCCTGCGAGAGTGCGTGATCAGCGGCTGCATCGCAATTGCGCCGGGCCCCAGTTGCGGGTCGTGACGGGTGTTTCGCGATATGGTAACACCGCGCTTATTTTGCCAACTGGAGAGGGACTTTTATGACGAATCGCTTGTCGATGGCTGGGGTTGTGGCGCTGTTGGCGCTTACGCTGGCGGGTTGCAACACGCCGCAGGAACGCGCGCTGGGCGGCGGCGCTATCGGCGCCGGCGTGGGCGCGCTGGCCGGGCAGGCCATCGGAGGAAATACTGGCAGCACGGTGGCCGGCGCGCTTATCGGCGGTGCCGCAGGCGCTCTGATCGGCGCGGCGACGACCCCGGGCATGTGCCGCTACCAACAATATGACAAGCGCGGCCGCCCGCTTTACGACCGCTACGGCAATCCGCGCGTCTACGAGGCGCGCTGCAGCTAATCCGGCTGCTCGATCGCCGGAGGCCTGCGGCTTCCATGGAACGCCCGCCATGCTCTTCGGAGCGGCGGGCGTTTTCATTTCGCCGATCGGGCAACCTTCTCCTTCTGCTCTTCCGTCGCATTGGCGGCCTTCGGGGTGCGTTTCCGGCGAATGCTGATCTGGCCGGCAACGGCTGCTTCGGTCCGTCCTGCCGCTTCGTCGCGCTCGGCAAATAGCCAGTCGATGAAGACCTGAGCCACGGGGGCGGAGCGCACCTCGTTGCGGCAGGCCACATAGAAGGAATGCACCGCGGGCACCGACAGGCTGAAAGGCGTGACGAGCTGGCCCTTGGCGAGCAGCCCGCTGGCGGTCACCGAATCGCCCAGCGCCACGCCATGGCCATGCACCGCCGCCTCCGTGGAAAGCCGCGCATCGCTGAACATGTGCTGCTGGCCGCGCTGCAGGTCCAGCGCATCGGCCGCCGCCAGCCATGTGTTCCATTCGCGCCCGTCGTCGCCATGCAGCACGACGTGGTCGGCGAGGTCCCGGACCGTGCGGATCGGCCGGTTGTTGATCAGGGTCGGGCTTACGACGGGAAAGAGTTCCAGGTCGGACCACTTCTTGAACCAGCAGTCCGACCAGTTTGCGTCGCCATAGTGCACGCAGATATCCACATTGGGCAGACGAACGTCCTGCGGATCGTTGGAGGCAACGAGCCGAAGCTTGATGTCGGGGAAGCGCGCCGTGAAGTTCCTGAGCCTGGGTATCAGCCAAAGCGACAGGAGTGCCGGCACGCAACTGATCGAAAGCGAACCGGAGCTGGTCGGCCTCGTCATGCGGGCCGTGGCCGCTGCAATGCCGTCGAATGCGTTCGAAACCGCCGGCAGCAGTTCGGCACCCTGCGGCGTGAGGTTCAGCCTCTGTCCGACCCGCTCGAACAGCCGGACCTTGAGCGAATGCTCGAGGGCGCGGATCTGGTGGCTGATGGCGCCGTGGGTCACGTTAAGCTCGCTTGCCGCCTTGGTGAGCGAGCCAAGTCGGGCCGTCGCCTCGAAGGCACGCAGCGGGTTCAGCGGTGGCAGGCGCTTGCTCATATTCGTAACGATATCAGAGGAAAGGGTGTGAGAAATTCTCACATCCGTCCCTATAACAATATCAATTGATTTTTCAAAGGGCCGACCCAACAATCCACGCGGAGTGAAATACGCATCCGGCGGCTTCGGGAAGGAGCACGCGGCGAACGGCCATGGAAGCTGGCTTCCCGCCGGCGCCGCCGGGGCGCAAAGGAGGTTTCGGGATGGGTTTTGACCGCGGCAAGCTCGACGCGCTGCGTCGCAAATATGGCGAAAGCCATGGCGGTGAGATGTTCGATCCGCGCTTCAAGCGCGTGGCCGAGAAGATCTTTTCCAAGGGCGGCACGCGCCGCGCGCCTTATGCGGGCCTGCCCACGCTTGTGAGCGCGCCCTACCTGCCCGTCGATTTTGCCGATCCCGACTTCGGCGACCTGCAGGTGGCGCTGATCGGCATGCCGATGGACCTCGGCGTCACCAACCGTCCGGGCTCGCGCTTCGGCCCGCGCGCCCTGCGCGCCATCGAGCGCATCGGGCCCTACAACCACGTTCTGGACTGCGCCCCCACCTTCGACCTGCGCGTGGCCGACGTCGGCGACGTGCCCTTCGCCAGCCGCTACCGTCTGGAGCAGAGCCATGACGACATCGAGGCCACGATCGCCAAGATCGTCGGTGCCGGCGTCATTCCGCTGTCGGTCGGCGGCGACCATTCGATCACCCATCCGATCCTGAAGGCGATCGGCAAGGACCGCCCGGTCGGCCTGATCCACATCGACGCGCATTGCGACACTGGCGGCCTGTTCGACCAGACCAAGTTCCATCACGGCGGCCCGATGCGCAATGCCGTGCTCGATGGCGTGCTCGACCCGTCCCGTACGATCCAGATCGGCATTCGCGGCTCGTCGGAATATCTGTGGGAGTTCTCATACGAGTCCGGCATGACCGTCATCCACGCCGAGGAAATGTCCGCCATGGGCATCCCGGCGATCATTGAGAAGGCGCGGCAGATCGTGGGTGATGGCCCGACCTACCTGTCCTTCGACATCGACAGCCTGGACCCCGCCTTCGCGCCGGGCACCGGCACGCCGGAAGTGGGCGGCTTTACCACCCGCGAGGCGCTGGAGCTGCTGCGCGGGCTCAAGGGCCTCAACCTCGTCGGCGGCGACGTGGTCGAAGTGGCGCCGCAGTATGACGGCACCACCAATACCGCTCACGCCGGCGCGCAGATGCTGTTCGAAATCCTCAGCCTTCTGGTGTTCAGCCCGGCAGTTAAGGCATAAGGCCGCGAATTGCCTTGTCCCGTTTGCGGCGGGGCAAGGCCGCCGGGGGCAGGACAGGCCGCCCGGAATGGCATAGAAGCGAATTGAAAGAACAAGGTCACGCCGGGCAGCCGGCTAGGAGGAGAACTACATGACCGAATTTCTCAAGGGCGGCATTAGCCGCCGCACCATGCTCAAGGCGGGCGTCGCTACGGCGGGCATGCTGGCCATGCCCGCCGTGCTGCGGGCGCAGGACAAGTCGCTGAAGGTCGGCGTCTACGGCGGCTACTTCAAGAAGTCCTTTGACGAGCACGTCTTCCCGGAATTCACCAAGGCCACCGGCATTGCTGTCGAATCCGTCGCCGAGCCGACCGGGGAAGCCTGGCTGGTGCAGCTGGAGCAGGCCGCAAAGGCCGGCCAGGCGCCTGCCGACGTCTCGATGATGTCGCAGACCACCACGCTGAAGGGACAGGCCACCGAGCTGTGGACGCCCATCGACATGTCCAGGATCAAGCACGGCGGCGACCTGCTCGACCACTTCGTCAACAAATATCCGGACGGCCGCATCGCCGGCATCGGCGCGGTTGCGTGGTTCATCACGCTCGTGACCAACACCGACGTCTACAAGGAGGCGCCGACTTCCTGGGACGCCCTGTGGGACCCGGCCAATGCAGACAAGCTCGGCCTGCTGGCCCTGGCCTCCAACTCCTTCCTGCTGGAAGTTACGGCCAAGACTTTCATGGGCGGTACCAACGCGCTCGACACGGAAGAAGGTCTGCTCAAGGCGTTCGACAAGCTCGCCGAGGTCAAGCCGAACGTGCGGCTGTGGTATCGCGACGAGGCGCAGTTCGAGCAGGCGCTGAAGTCGGGCGAAATCCCGATGGGCCAGTACTATCACGACGTCACCGGCCTCGCCGCCGCTGACGGCCAGCCGGTGCGCTCGACCTTCCCGAAGGAAGGCGGCATTCAGGATTCCGGCAACTGGGCCATCTCGCGCGCCTCCAAGAAGGTCGACGAAGCCCACATCTTCATCGACTATATGAGCCAGCCCTCCATCCAGGGCCTGATGTCGCGCAAGGTCGGCACGGCGCCGACGCTGAAGAAGGATGTGCTGGACCTGTCGCCGGAAGAGTTCGGCGCGGTCTCCTCCGAGATCGACCCGATCATCCCGCGCTACGACCTCTACATCGACAAGGCCGACTGGATTAACCAGAAGTGGACCGAGCTGATCGTCGGCTAGGTCCTGCCGGCTTGCCCTCCCCGGTGCGGGGAGGGCTGCCAGCGCCACTCAAACACGCTGAACGGGCTTTTCCGCTCGGGCGGCCTCGGCTACGCTCTGCCTGCCTCTCTCCATCGGGATGGTCGGTGCCGGCGTATTGCTTCCCTCTTCTCCCCGGCGGGGAGAAGGTGGCCGCGCTGCGGCCGGATGACGGGGTAAATCAGATCATTTTCGCGTAATGGGTTAGGTTAGTCCCAATGTCCGGCCTGTCATTGAATGACGTCACCAAGCAATTCGGCGATTTCAAAGCCGTCGATAATGTCGCGCTGAACGTGCCGCATGGCAGCTTCGTCTGCCTGCTCGGCCCTTCCGGCTGCGGCAAGACCACGCTCCTGCGCATGATCGCGGGGCTGGAGGAGCCGTCGAGCGGCTCCATCGCCATCGACGACGAAGACATCACCCGCGTGCCCACGCACAAGCGCAACCTGGGCATGGTGTTCCAGTCGCTGGCGCTGTTTCCGCATCTTTCGGTGGGCGAGAACATCGCCTATCCGCTGCGCATTCGCGGCCGGCCGAAGGACGAGCAGGCCAAGCGCGTCGATGAACTGCTCAAGCTCATCCATCTGCCCGGTTTCGCCAACCGTCCGGTGGCAAAGCTCTCCGGCGGCCAGCGCCAGCGCGTGGCCATCGCCCGGGCGCTGGCCTTGTCGCCGCGCCTGTTCTTGCTCGACGAGCCGCTTTCGGCGCTGGACGCCAAGCTGCGCGAGGCCATGCAGGTCGAGCTGCGCCAGCTCCAGCAGAAGCTCGGCATCACCACCATCGTCGTCACCCACGACCAGCGCGAGGCCATGACCATGGCCGACCTGGTGGTGGTGATGGGCGAGGGCCGGATCAGGCAAGCCGCCGCGCCGATCGAGATCTACCGTCGGCCGGCCGACGCCTTCGTCGCCGACTTCATCGGCATGACCAATCTCCTGCCGGTCGAGGCGGATAGCGCTGGCCGCGCGGTGGTGCTCGGCAGCGCCATCCCCGGTCTTTCCCTCTCCAACGGCGTGAAGGAAGCCCAGATTTCCGTCCGTCCGGAAGATGTGCGCCTGACCGAGCCCGGCAATGGCGCCATTGCCGGCACCGTCACCTTCGTGCGCGACCTCGGCGGCACCATCGAGACCTTCGTGGAAGCGGGCGGCAAGATGATCATCGCGGTCGCCACGCCGCGCGAGCGGCCCAATGTGGCAGCCGGTTCGCCGGTCGGCGTCGTGCTGCCGGCCGAAAGCTGCGTGGTGCTCGAAAAATGAGACGCGAAGCGCCCAGATCTTTGGCCGATTACGGGCCGCTGCTCTATCCGGCGGTGATGCTGGTCGTGTTCTTCGTGGTGCCGTTCTCCACCATGATCGCGGTCAGCTTCTTCAAGCGCAATCCGGCCGGCTTCTACACGCCGGATTTCGTGTCCGACAATTACGCCCGCTTCCTGTCGACGTTCTTCGGCTCGGTGCTCGGCTTTTCGCTGATGCTCGCCGTCATGGTGGCCATCTGCTGCGTGGCCATCGCTTTCCCCTTCACCTTCCTGCTCACCAAGTGCTCGCGCAAGGTGCAGACGGTGTGGCTGGTGTGCCTGCTTTCGGTGCTGTCGCTGTCGGAAGTCATCATCGGTTTCAGCTGGTCGACGCTTTTCTCGCGCACGGCCGGCATCACCAATCTCCTGGTCGCGGTCGGCCTGATGTCCCAGCCACAGGCGCTGTTGCCGGGCTTCGGCGCGGTGCTGACCGGCATGGTCTACCAGGCAATGCCCTATACGATCCTGGTGCTTTACCCGGCCCTGGTGCGGCTTGATCCGACGCTGCTCGAGGCTGCCCGCACGCTCGGCGCCTCGCCGATACGCGCCTTCTTCAACGTGGTGACGCCTGCCTTACGCAACACGCTGGTGGCCACGCTGATCATGGTCTTCGTCTTCGCCCTCGGCTCCTACCTGCTGCCGCAGATTCTCGGCCGACCGAGCCACTGGACGCTGTCCGTGCTCATCACCGACCAGGCCATCTACCAGTCCAACATGCCTTTCGCGGCGGCCATGGCGGTGTTCCTGGTGCTGATCTCGCTGGCGCTGGTGGGCCTCACCCTGCTTGTCGGCCGGAAGGAGCATGCGGCATGACCCAGAACTGGCTTCGCAGGCTCTATTTCGTCGTCGTGGCGCTGTTTCTCGCCGCGCCGCTCATCGTCGTGCTCGGTGTTTCGGTGAACGCCAAGCAGGACCTAGCCTTCCCGCCAAAGGGCTTCTCGCTGGCCTGGTACACGCAGATCTTCACCGACGCGGAATGGCGCAGTGCGCTCATAGCCTCTGTGCTGCTGGCGCTGTCGTCCGCCGCGGTGGCAGTGTCCATTGCCCTGCCGTTGAGCTGGTTTCTGTGGCGGCGCAATGCCCCCTGGGCGCGCATCTTCCAGTTGCTCGGCGTGGCACCCTTCATCCTGCCGCCGGTCATCACCGCGCTGGGCTTCCTGACGTTCTGGGCCACCACCGGCTTCTACGGCCAGCCCTGGACGGCGGCGATCAGCCACGCGATCTTCTTCGTGACCCTGCCGCTGGTCACGCTGTCGCTGGGCTTCGCCTCCATCGATACCTCGCTGGTCGAGGCGGCATCCACCATGGGCGCCGACGACCGCACGGTGGCGCGCACCGTGGTGCTGCCGCTCATCCTGCCTTATCTGGTGTCGGGCTACGCCTTCGCCTTCGTGCTGTCGCTCAACGAATACATCGTGGCCTACATGACCATCGGCTTCACGATGGAGACGCTGCCGATCAAGATCTTCAACGCGCTGCGCTACGGCTACACGCCAACCATGGCTTCGGTGTCGGTGTTCTTCGTGGCGATCGCGGCTCTCGTCTTCGGGCTGATCGCCAGGTTCGGGGACATCAGAAAACTGCTCGGCGCACTGGGCTCGGAGGGTAAGTGATGAAGTTCGCCGTACTTCAGATGCAGGCTGTCGCGGGGGACACCGCGGCCAATCTCGCACGTATCGAACGTGCCGCACGCGAGGCGGCCGCAGCCGGTGCAAGCCTGCTGGCGGCGCCCGAACTGGCCGTCACCGGCTACGGCGCCGGCGAGGCGATCCGCACCCTGGCTGAGCCCGCCGACGGCGAGCTTGCCGGGCGGCTGGCTGCAATCTCGGCCGAGACGGGCGTGGCGATCGTAACCGGCTTTGCCGAGCGCGACGGCGAGGTGATCTACAACAGCGCTCTTTATGTCGACGGGCTCGGCACGCGCAGCGTCTACCGCAAGTCGCATCTCTACGGCCCCTACGAGCGTAGCCTGTTCGTGCCCGAGCAGCCCGCAGCCCATGTCATCGACCATCGCGGCACCCGCATCGGCCTGCTGATCTGCTACGATGTCGAGTTTCCCGAGAATGTCCGCCGCCTGGCGCAGGCCGGGGTGGAATTGGTGGTGGCGCCCACAGCGTTGCCGGTCAGCGACCATGACGAACTGATCGCGCGAAAGATGATCCCTGTGCGGGCCTTCGAGAACCAGATCCACGTCGCCTATGTGAACCTCTGCGGAAGTGATGCGCTGGTTTCCTATGCCGGCCTCTCCGTTGTCGCAGCACCCGATGGAACCTTGCTTGCCGAGGGCGGGCGGAGCGACGAGGCACTCCTCGTCACCGAAATCGATCCCGCCGCCTATGCAGAATCGGCGGCCGCCAATTCATATCTGGCCGATCTCAGGCTCTAGCCAAAACAACCGGCCGGAAAGCAGACCCAAGGGCGGGCTTTCCGGCTATTGCGGCTCGACTCTTTCTACTTCGTCAGCGGTTTCGGCTCGACCTTGCCCATTGTCGTGCGGGGCGCTGTGGTATCGGCCAATATGCCGGTGATGCGGGCAAAGCTCTCAAACGATTTTTCCACATCGTCCACCGATAGCCCGGACACAATTGCTGCATGGCAGCAGTTGATCGCGCAGTGGTAGACCGGCCCCCGGCGAGCTACGGGCCAATGGTCAAGAAAGCGCAAAGCTTCATCGACGTCATGGATTTCCTTGAACTGGTTCTCCACGAAGAGCCGCACCGGGTTGCCAAACAACAAATGGTGGTTCATGGCCTGCCTCCGTGCGGGTCGCGATCAGCTGCGCCTTCCGGGGCGTGATTGCTGGCGTCTCCGTTCGGCCCCGTAAAGTGCAGCACGCGTGGGCCTGGACCTTCTTACCCGCGACTAAAAACGATCGTGCGGAAGAAAGGTTGCGCGTCATAACTTTCCAGTTGCGCCCTCGGCAATCTGGGCCCTCTGCCCCCGGCTATCGCCTGGCCATCCGGTTCACGACCATGCCGGCAAGCACGCCGCCGCCGCCGCCGAGAGCCTTCACGGTGGCGTCTTCCAGGCGGGCATGCCGCGTGGAGGCGAAGATCTGTGCAAACTCGAACGCGAAGGCGGCTCCGGCCACCAGGCATACGACCAGAACCCAGTGCCTGGGATAGCCAAGCGCGAAAATCAGGCCCAGAACGGCGAAGGCGAAAATGCGCTCGAGGTCGGCGGGCTCGCTCGTGGTGGGGCGCAGCTCGATGGGCGCAAGCGTAACGAAGCATATGGCGGCCAGCAGAAGCCATGCGGCCGGGCGCGCGAAACGAGCCATCATATCAAGCAAGTGTGCCGACCAGCAGACTGGAAAATTGAAACTGCGTCACGCTTTGGCTCCTGCTCACCCACGGCCCGGCAACATGCTGCGAGGCGCCTCCCGCGTCAATCGACGAGTGCGTTCCAGCAGGGGCAAGTGACGGCTTTGGCTCGAAACATGCCGCCGTTCTCAAAAAAAGGCTGCATATCTATAGGGCTGCATTGTCGAAAGCATTTTCCAAGCGCAACAATCGATCACGATTTGGAAATTCAGCAAGAGATACAACTTGGCTGTTTCACTGAGTGTCCTTCGATCCGGCAATAGGTTGCGTGATCTGTGGAACACGCTGCCTGCGCTTTACGGCACTTCAGCCTTTGTGATCTTTCTCGTCACGCGCATCGTCCTCACGCTATTCACCAGGGTCGACAACGCTCCCGCCAGCACTTGGCCCGGTATTTTTTTGCGCGGGCTCTGGTTCGACCTGGCGACGATAGGCGTCTTGCTGATGCCGTTTCTGATCTTCGCGGTGATCACGCCCGAGAGATGGCGGCAAACCCGCTTCCATGTCTATCTTGGACGCTTCGTGGCGTGGCTGCTGATCGCAGCGCTGCTTTTCGGCGCGATTGGCGAGTTCTTCTTCTGGCTGGAGTTCTCCACCCGCTACAATTTCATCGCGCTCGATTACCTCATCTACACACAGGAGGTGATCGGCAACATCCGGGAATCCTATCCCGTAAATACTCTGCTGGTCGCCATCGGCTCTGTGGCAGCAATTGCCGTCTGGGCGTTGCGAGGATGGCTGCGCAGCATCGAGACAGGCCCGTATAGCGCCCGCACGAGACTTTATCTCGCCGTGCTTTTGGTTCTGTGGCCGCTTGCCGCCTTTGGCCTTACCAATCTCGACCAGATGTACGGTTCGGGGAACAACTATGCGGACGAGCTCTCGGGCAACGGGCTATACAGCCTGGCGGCCGCGTTCCGGCGCAACGAGCTCGACTATGATCGCTTCTACGCGACCATTCCCGACGATCGGGCCAAGGCGATACTGCAGCAACTGGGCGTCAAGCGCGTTGGGGGCGCAATGGACGTGCTGGCCGAGGATCGGGCTGCCCGTCCGCTGCCGGATTTTCTTCTGCGCCGGCCAAGGCACGTCGTCATGATCACGGTCGAGAGCCTGTCAGGCGAATTTGTCGGCGCGCTCGGCGGCAAGCCTGGCTGGACGCCCAACATCGACCGTATCGCCGCCCGGGGCCTGCTCTTCGAACGCCTGTTTGCCACCGGAACACGCACCGTGCGCGGCCTTGAGGCCACAACGCTCGGTACCCCGCCCATTCCGGGCCAGGCCATCGTGCGCCGGCCGAACAATGGGCAACTCACCACCATTGGCGGAATACTGGCCCACCAGGGCTTCGCCTCGGTCTTTGTCTATGGAGGCTACAGCTATTTCGACAACATGGCCGCCTACTATTCAGGCAACGACTATGCCGTTCTCGATCGCACCGATTTTCCGGCTCACACGATCCCGGCAGAGAATATCTGGGGCGTGGCCGACGAAGGGCTGTTCGCGAATGTCGACGCATTGCTCTCGAAGCCGGGGGCGACCGAGAAGCCGCACTTCGTGCAGGTCATGACCACCTCCAACCACCGTCCCTACACCTATCCCGACGGGCGCATCGACGTCCCGTCACCCGGCGGCCGCGAGGGCGGCGTGAAGTATACCGACTACGCGATCGGCCGCTTCCTCGATGAGGCCGCTCAGAGAGAGTGGTTCAAGGACACGCTGTTCGTTATCATCGCCGACCATTGCGCTTCGGTCGCCGGCAAGGTGGAGCTCCCCGTCGCCGGCTATCACGTTCCGATGGTCTTCTATGGCCCGGAAATCGTGAAGCCCGGCCGCATATCCGGCAATATCAGCCAGATCGACGTGCCCCCGACATTGCTCGACCTGCTCGGCCAGCCCGGAGAGGGCTTCTTCTTCGGCCGTTCGGTGCGCGAGCTGCAAGGGGCGCCGCGGGGCGTGTTCGTCAGCAACTATCAGTCCCTCGGCTACTACAAGAACGACCTGCTGACCGTGCTGAAGCCGGGCAAGGTGGTCGAGAGCTTTGCCGTCGATCCGGACACTTTCGAGATGACGCCGGCGGGCGTGGATCCGCAGCTGCGCGACGAGGCCATCGCCTACTACCAGACCGCGTCAAGGCAATTCAAAGCCGGCGAGCTGGTTGCGCCCTGGTATGCCGGATCGAACTGAAAACTGGCGGCCAGCAGGCGCGAACTTCTCCTATCCGAAGTCCCAATTCCCTGGCAGCGAATTTGCAGCCAGGGCGGCCACGCGTCTGAAAAAGGGCTGGCACAGGCGCACCCGCCTTCCTAGGTATTGGCGAAGACGAGCAAATGGCAGGCAAGCCGCGCGCTCGATCCCGTTGTGCCGCCGTTGAAGCCTTGAGGCTCCGGGGCCAGCGGAACCGGCTCTGCGGCAGCTATTCTGGTTGGAAGGATATGCGCGATGGTGAAGCGCATGATCATCATGCTGCTCCTGACCGGTGTGTTCCTGGCCGGCATCTTCGGCTTCGAGGCATTCAGGTCGTCGATGATCCGCAAGGTAATGGCCTCGCTGGCCAATCCGCCACAGACCGTCTCGACCACAGTCGCCCGCTCCGAGGAGTGGCGAAGCCAGTTCGAGGCTGTCGGCAGCGTGCGCGCGGTCAACGGCGCCAATATCAGCGGCCAGGTGCCCGGGATGGTGTCGGCGATCCATTTCGAATCCGGCGCGGACGTCAAGGAAGGGGACCTGCTGGTCCAGCTGATGGCGGATGACGACATCGCCCGGCTCGATGCGCTGAAGGCGACGGCCGCGCTGAACAAGCTCGTCTATGAGCGGGACAGCACACTGGTCAAGACAAGCGCCATCAGCAGGCAGACGGTCGACACCGACAAGGCCAACATGCTGAACGCGCAGGCGATGGTGGCGCAGCAGGAGGCTTTGGTCGACTACAAGTCCATCAAGGCACCGTTTGCGGGGCGGCTCGGCATCCGCCAGGTCGACATCGGGCAGTACCTGCCCGCCGGCACCCCCGTGGTAAACCTGCAGCAGCTCGATCCAATCTTCATCGACTTCTACGTGCCGCAGCAGGCGTTGGCGCAGATCAAGGTCGGCCAGGCAGTGACGGCCAAG
This sequence comes from Mesorhizobium sp. KR2-14, assembly GCF_040049255.1. Taxonomy (NCBI): domain Bacteria; kingdom Pseudomonadati; phylum Pseudomonadota; class Alphaproteobacteria; order Hyphomicrobiales; family Phyllobacteriaceae; genus Mesorhizobium; species Mesorhizobium sp. KR2-14. The sequence continues at coordinate 263,834 of NZ_JBDZDR010000002.1, forward strand.
GTCGACACCTTCCCGGATCGCAAGTTCAACGGCAAGATCTCAGCCATCAATGCCCAGGTCGACACCACGTCGCGAAACGTCCAGATGCGCGCCACGGTGCAGAACAAGGACAAGCTGCTGCTTCCGGGCATGTTCGCCACCGTCGACATCGATATCTCGGCGCCGCAGCAATACGTCACGCTTCCGCAGACCGCGATTGCCTACAACTCCTATGGCAACATCGCCTATCTGGTGGACAATGAGGGCAACGATGCCAATGGCCAGCCGCAACTCGTCGCGCGGCAGGCGTTCGTTACCACGGGCCCTACGAGGGGCGACCAGGTCGCGGTCACCGAAGGCATAAAGCCCGGTGAGGTCGTGGTCACGGCAGGGCAGTTGAAGCTGCGCAACGGTGTGCCGGTCCGCATCAACAATACCGTCCAGCCGACCGATCAACCCAACCCCAAGCCGGCCGACAAATAGCAGGGAGCGCCCCGGGATAGACACCTGTTCAGCGCCGCCGCACGGAAACGCTCGGTCCTTTCGTTAGCGACGCGCCGTTTGCAAGACCCGTAGCGCCAATGCGAGGCGCGCGGGCTTCTGGAAAGGAATGCGGTGGGTCGCCATGAACTTCACCGATATCTTTATCCGCCGACCGGTGCTGGCAATCGTCGTCAGCCTCACCATCCTCGTGCTTGGGTTACGCGCGCTTGCCTCGCTTCCGATCCTGCAATATCCGCGCACGGAAAACACGGTCGTCACCGTGACCACGACCTATTACGGTGCCGACCCCGACGTGATCGCCGGGTTCATCACCACGCCGTTGGAAACCGCCATCGCCCAGGCCAACGGCATCGACTACATGACCTCGACCAGCCAGACGGGCGTCAGCGTCATCACGATCTACCTGCGCCTCAACTATGAGGCCGACAAGGCGCTGACCGAGATCAACACCAAGGTTGCCTCGGTCATCAACCAATTGCCTTCGGGAACCCAACAGCCGGTGCTGAGCGTCAAGGTCGGCCAGACCATCGATGCCATGTATATGGGCTTCGACAGCGACGTGCTGCCGCGAAACAAGATCACCGACTATCTGGTGCGGGTGGTGCAGCCGAGGCTGCAGGCGGTGCCGGGGGTGCAGACGGCGGAAATACTGGGCGGTCAGAATTTTGCGCTCAGGGCCTGGCTCGATCCTGACAAGCTCGCTGCCTACGGCCTGACGGCCGCCGACATCTCAACGGCACTCCAGCAAAACGACTACATTGCCGGGCTGGGCACCACCAAGGGCCAGATGGTTCAGGTGAGCCTTACCGCCTCCACGAGCCTGCACAGCGTGGAGGAATTCGGCAACCTCATCGTCAAACATTCCAATGGCGCGCTGGTGCGCCTGAAGGACGTGGCCCAGGTCTCGCTTGGGGCGGACGACTACGAGTCACAGGTCGCATTTGACGGAAAGCAGGCCGTCTATATCGGCATTCAGGTGGCGCCCGGCGCCAATCTGCTCGATGTCATCGCCGGCGTGCGCAAGGAGTTTCCGGGCATCCAGTCGCAGTTGCCGCAGGGGCTGCGCGGAGCCATCGTCTACGATTCCACCGATTTCGTGAACAGTTCGATTCGCGAAGTGGTCTTCACCCTGGTCGAGGCGCTGGTCATCGTCACGCTGGTCATTTTCGCCTTCCTTGCTTCGCCGCGCTCGGTGCTGATCCCCACGCTTGCCATACCGCTTTCACTGATCGGCGCCTTCACGTTCATGCTCGCGCTCGGCTTTTCCATAAACCTGCTCACCCTTCTGGCACTGGTTCTGGCCATCGGCCTGGTCGTCGACGATGCCATCATCGTGGTGGAAAACGTCAATCGGCACCTGGATGACGGCATGCAGCCAATTCCCGCGGCGATCATCGCGGCGAGGGAGCTTGGCGGCCCCATCATCGCCATGACAGCGGTGCTGGTGGCGGTCTATGTGCCGATCGGCTTCCAAGGCGGGCTCACCGGCGCACTGTTCACGGAGTTCGCCTTCACCCTGGTCGCGGCGGTAACGGTCTCGGCAATCATCGCGCTGACGCTGTCGCCGATGATGTGCTCGCGGCTTCTCAAGCCTCGCGATACGACCAGATATGGTTGGGGCGAGTGGTTCGCCGATGCCGTCGATCGCACCTTCGAGCGCGTTCGCCGCACATATGAGCGGTGGCTGCACGGCAGCCTGAACTATATCCCAGTAACAGCCACCTTCGCAGTTATCGTGCTGGGCAGCATCTTCTTCCTCTATGCGGGCGCCAAGAGCGAACTGGCGCCGCAGGAGGACCAGGGCGTCATCATTTCGTCGTCCACGCCGGCGCCCAACGCCACTCTGGAGCAAAAGCTGCTCTATGCACGGCAGATCTACCGGATCTTCGCCGCCTATCCGGAAACAGCGCATGTCTTCCAGATCGACGCGCCGGGCAGGTCGATCGCCGGCATGGTCTTTACCCCATGGGATCAGCGCAGCCGCACCACCAACGAGCTGCAACCGGTTATCCAGAAGCAACTCGACGACGTTGCCGGCGTGCGGGCGGCGGCATTCCAGCTGCCTTCCCTGCCGGGCAGCCAGGGCCTGCCGGTGCAATTCGTCCTTGAAACCACCGAACCCTTCGAGCGGCTGGACCTGGTGGCGCAGAACTTCCTCCAGGAGGCGGTGAAGAGCGGGATGTTCATTTTCCTCGACAGCGATCTCAAGATCGACAACCCGCAATCGGTTGTCCGGATCGACCGAAACAAGACCGCCCAGCTGGGCTTCAGGATGAGCGACATCGGAGCAGCGCTCAGCGGCATGCTGGGCGGCGGCTACGTCAACTATTTCAGCCTCGACAACCGCTCCTACATGGTCATTCCGCAGGTGCAGCAGCGCAGCCGGCTCAATGTCCAGCAGCTGCTGGGCTACTATGTGGGCGCGGTCAACGGAGTGCCCATTCCACTCTCGACAGTGGCCACGATTGAAACCAAGACCGTGCCGGAATCGATCAACCACTTCCAGCAGCTCAACAGCGCCACCATCCAGGGCGTGGCGGCACCCGGGGTGGCCCAGGCGGATGCTCTCGGCTTCCTGCAAAACCTTGCTGCCAAAACTCTTCCCCAAGGCTATTCGGTCGATTACGGCGGGCTGTCGCGGCAGTATATCCAGGAGGCGGCGGGCTTCATCGTCACCTTCGGCTTCGCCCTCATCATCATCTATCTGGCACTGGCCGCCCTGTTCGAAAGCTTCCGCGACCCCATCATCATCCTGGTGTCGGTGCCGATGTCCATCGCCGGCGCACTTGTCTTCATCAGTGTCGGCCTTGGTGGCGCCAGCCTCAACATCTACACCGAGGTGGGGCTGGTGACGCTGATGGGCCTCATCAGCAAGCACGGCATTCTGATCGTCGAGTTTGCCAACAACCTGCAGCTGGAGGGAAAGTCCAAGCGCGAGGCGATCGAGGAGGCATGCGGCATACGACTGCGGCCAATCCTCATGACGACGGCGGCGATGGTGCTGGGTGTCATTCCACTCATCACCGCAACCGGCGCCGGCGCGGTGTCCCGGTTCAATATGGGGCTGGTCATCGCCAGCGGCCTGTCGATCGGAACCCTGTTCACGCTGTTCGTGGTGCCGGCGGTCTATATGCTGATCGCAACCGACCACAGCAAGCGTGCCAGCGAGGAAGCCGAAATGGAGTCCGAGGGACTGGCACCGTGACGGGCGGCCTGGTTCCGGAGGGACGGGTCGCCCGGCCAGCGGTCAGCGCAACAGCGAAGCGTCTAGGACTCGCCCGTAGCATTCGCAAGTGCGCCGCTCCAGCGCGGTTCGATCGGTGATGGTGACGGTGCCGCGATGATAGTCGATTATGCCGGCTTCAAGCAGTTCCGAGCAGATGCCGCTCACGGTTGCGCGGCGAAGTCCGAGCACGCGTGACATTGCCTCCTGGGTCAGGGTGAAGGTGTCGCCGGCCATCCGGTCGAGCGCCTGCAGCAGCCAGCGCGTCACGCGCTGCTCGGCGGTGTGCAGGCTGTTGCAGGCCACCGATTCCATCAACTGGACGATCAAGGACTTGGAGTAGCGCAGCATGGCCTCGCGCACGCATATGAAGCGTTCGTGCGCGGCATTGAGATCGTCGATCGAGAGCCAGGAGGCATTTCCCGCCACCTGGACCACGCTTCGGCCCACCGCATTTCCGCCGCCCATCACCAGCGCGAAGCCAAGGAACCCCTCCAGCCCTATCGAGGCCTTTTCGACGCTGCGGCCGTCTTCCATCTCGGCCATGAAGGATACCACGCCCTCGTTCGGGAAGACGGCGTGAGTAACGGGGGCGCCATCGGCGAATATCACTTCGCCCACCGAAATAGGCCTGGTGACAAGGCGTTCCTGCAGGAAAAGCTGCGCCTGCGGCCGCAGCGAAAGCAGGACCTTGTTACGGATGTCGCCGCTGAATTCGGGCTGACTGGCCAGATGGCTGGCATTCTCTGGCGTGGCGGGAAAGGTTTTTTGCGTGAACACGTGCGCTTAAACTCCAGTTAACCTTTCGATATGTACGGTAGGGTTCATTCGTTACCGTACATATGAAGCTGTTGACGGTCCGATCGGACAGAAATGCAGAACAATATACGTGTTCCGCAGGCTTAGGCTGGGCTGGTCTACTTGCGCAGAGAGTGGGGGAGCAAAGCTCGGCGCACACATGCACTGTAATGAACGGGAAAGGCCGCGCTAGGGGGACACTGCGGCCGAGAGGGGGAAAAGCATGTCATTGGATCAGGAACCTGCGTCTTTCGAAGGCGGAGGGCGGGCGGGGCTGTGCGCCGCGACTGCCGCGGCGGGGAAGGATTTTGACAGGGCGGGCAGCAAGGTCAAGCAGATACAGGCCGAGTTCGGCGCCTATAAAGCCGCCATCGACCAGCATGCCATCGTCGCCATGACGGATCGCAGCGGAGCGATCCTCTATGTCAACGACTTGTTTTGCCAGGTAAGCGGATATTCCCGCGGCGAGTTGATCGGACGAAAGCACAATATCGTCAACTCGGGCCTGCATCCCAGACAGTTCTTCACCGATATGTGGCGCACGATCTCGCGCGGGGGGTTGTGGCATGGCGAAATCTGCAATCGCACCAAGGAGGGCGACCTCTACTGGGTCGACACCACAATTGTGCCGCTGCGGGACCCATCCGGAAACGGTCGCGGCTATGTCTCGATTCGATACGATATAACAAGGCGCAAGGCAGCCGAGGCAGCCCTTTGCGCAGAGAACGAGAAGCGCCGCGAGGCAGAAGCGCTGCTGCGCGATATTCTAGAGACAATTCCCGACGCGGTTGCGGCCTTCGACGCCGATGACCGCCTGGCTTTGTACAACGAGGCCTTCAGGCGCTACTACGACAAATCGGCACCGATAATCGAACTTGGCATTTCATTCGAGAGTATTCTGCGCTTCGGCGTCGAGAACGGCCAGTTCAATCTCTCCAAGAACACGCCCGAGGCCCGGGAAGCCTGGATCGCTGCGCGAATGCGCGAACACCACAATCCCGGCAAGAAGGTTCTGCAGCAGTTGAGCGACGGCCGCTGGCTTCAGATGCGCGAACGGCAGTCGCGCAGCGGATATGTGGTCGGGGTTCGCAGCGACATCACGGACCTGAAGCAGGCAGAATTGGTGATCAAGCGGCAGGCCGAGCAGGACCCGCTGACAGGCTTGTTCAACCGCGCGGTGCTGCTTGAACGGTTGGCCGATGCTGTCGCCGCAAACGAGCGTACCGGCCGGCAGGGTGCCCTGATGCTGGTCGATCTCGACGACTTCAAGGGCGTCAACGATACTCTCGGGCATGACGCGGGCGACATGCTACTGCTGACCGTCGCAGAGCGATTTCGCGAAACGCTGCGCAAGTCCGACACCATCGCAAGGCTTGGTGGCGACGAGTTCGCCATTATCGTTCCCAACCTGTCAGGTGCGGACGACGCGGTGAAGATTGCCGAGAAGATCCTCGCCTGCGCGCGCCAGCCCATCGATATCGAGCACCGCAGCCTGATTGCCGGCTGCAGCATCGGCGTCGCCATGTTCCCGGATGATGGCGGCACGGCCAGGGAACTGCTCAAGCACGCCGATATCGCGCTTTATCAGGCCAAGGCGCGCGGGCGCGGCGTATCCTGCTTCTTCGATCCCGCGCTTCGCGACAGCGTCGAGCAGCGCCAGACTACCGGAGACGCGCTCAGGGTGGCACTGGCTGCCAATGAGATCGACATCGCGCTGCAGCCGCAGGTCAGTCTGGAAAACCGCAGCCATGTCGGGTTCGAGGCCCTCGCGCGCTGGACGTTGAACGGACGGCAGATCGCTCCTGCCGAATTCATTCCCGTGGCTGAAGACAGCGGCCTGATCGTGCCGCTGGGTCTCCAGGTGCTGGAGAAATCAATGGAGATGGCGCGCGAGTTGCGGGATCGGGGCTACGAGCCGGGCCCGATCGCGGTCAACGCGGCGGCAGCCCAGCTCAAGCAGAGCGATTTTGCCAAGAGCGTGCTGGGTTTGCTGCGAAAATTCCGCTTGGAAGCGGCCGCGCTCGAGATCGAGCTGACCGAGAACGTGCTGCTGGATCGTTCGAGCGACCGGATCTCGGAGGCCCTGCGCGAACTGGACCATGCCGGCGTCATCATCACGCTGGACGACTTCGGCACCGGCTACGCGTCCTTGGCGCATCTCAAGCGATATCCGGTCAGCCGGTTGAAGATCGACCAGTCCTTCGTCCGCGAAATCCAGTCCGATGTGTGCGATGCGGTGATCGCGCGCGCCATCATCAGCCTCGCCCACAACCTTAAAATGAGCGTGGTCGCGGAAGGGGTCGAAACCGAGCAGCAGTTCAGGTTTCTCAAGGCGCATGGCTGCGACCATGCGCAGGGCTACCTCATCAGCAGGCCGCTCGAGCCGGCGTCGGTACAGGCCTATCTGGCGAATACCCGCTGAAGCTTCAATGCACGCTTCGCGGCACGTTGTCGGCTTCGACGACGTCGACCACCTTCTGGCGGTGGAAGATGAACAGGCCGGCAAACACGATAATGGCCGAGCCTATGAGCATCTGCTTGTCGGGCACGTCGCCGAAGAAGGCGATGCCGAACACCACGGCCCAGAGCAGCAGCGTGTAGTGGAGCGGCGCCAGCGTCGAGGCCGGGGCAAGCTTCAGCGAGCGCGTGATCAACAGGTGCGCAGTGCCGGCCACCACGCCCAGGAGCAACATGGCCGACCAGTCGAGCGCGTTTGCCGGGCGCCAGTCGCCTATTGCCAGCAGCAGACCCATCACCAGCGCGCCCACAGTCTGCCAGGTCACGAGCGTGGTGTCGCTGGTGGCGCGGAGACGCCGGCTGAGGATCATCGAAATGGCGAAGGAAACGCTGCCCACGAGGGCAAACAGCGACGACAGCGATAAGGACGAGGCAGAGGGCCTCAGCGCAATCACCACGCCGCAGAAGCCGATGACGATTGCAAGCCAGCGCCGCCAGCCCACCTTCTCGCCCAGGAAAATGTGCGACAGCGCCGCGATGTAGATCGGCCCCGCCATGTAGAATGTCATGACGTCGGCCAGCGGCAGATAGATCACCGCTGCATAGAAAAAGGCCGTGTCGGCGGTTGCCGTCAGCACGCGCAATGCCTGGAGCCAGGGCTTTTCCGGCCGCGCCAGCGGGGCGATGCCTTGCCGCACGAGCATCGGGCCAAGCACAATGAGCGAGCCGATGGAACGGATGAACAGCACCTGACCGACGGAAAAACTGGCGACCAACCATTTGCCCATCGCGTCGTTGAGGGCGAACATGAAGTTGCCAAGCAGGATCAGAAGAATGCCCGCAAGGACGAGATTGCTCCTGGGCAGGCGAATGGCTTGTAGGAAGGTCATGCTTCAGATCTTTCGGCCGAACGGCATGGAGGCGCGCAACCCCGGTGCCCGCCGAGCACTACAGCATCATCGCGGCAATCGAAATCGATTTTCCGAGCGAGTCGGGCAATACGATGGGCCGGATCCGTGCGACTTGCTGCCGCGGAGGAGCCGCATACGCGCAGTAGGCGCGACGGCGGTCAGTCCTGCCGGCCGTCTTCGGAATCTTCCTCGTCGTCGCGCACGGGAATGGCGTAGCTGCCCGAAAACCAGCGGTTCAGATCGACGCTCTTGCAGCGTTCCGAACAGAACGGGTAGGACTCGCGCGACGAGGGCTTGCCGCATTCGGGGCAGGGCCGCTTCGGGCGAAGCGGCGTCACCTTGCCATCCTTGTCCTGGGTCATACGCGCCCGCCGGACAGCCAGTTGAAATGCACCGGAAAGCCTTCGGCCGTCAAAAGGCCCACGGTCTCGTAAAGCGGCAGGCCGACCACGTTGGTGTAGGAGCCCACAAGCTTCACCACGAAGCTTCCGGCAAGCCCCTGCACGGCATAGCCGCCAGCCTTGCCGCGCCATTCGCCGGAGGCAAGATAGCTTTCAAGTTCTTCGCGGCCCAGCCGCTTGAAACGCACGCGCGTCTCCACCAGCCGCTCGCGCTGCTTGCCATCGGGCGTAATCAGGCAGACGCCAGAATAAACCCGATGCGTGCGGCCGGAAAGTAGCTTCAGGCAGTTGGAAGCCTCGTCGACATGCTCCGCCTTGGGCAGGATGCGGCGGCCCACCGCCACCACGGTATCGGCGGCGAGCACGAAGCCCTCGGCAAAATCCGGCTCGCTCTTCAGCGATGCGAAGGCCTTGTTGGCTTTCGCCTTGGCCAGGCGCTTGGCCATCGAGCGCGGGTGTTCCGCACGCTGCGGCGTCTCGTCCACATCGGCTGGCAGCAGCCGGTCCGGCTCGATGCCTGCCTGCTGCAGAAGCTCGATCCGGCGCGGCGAAGCCGAGGCTAGCACAAGCTTCTGAAGTGCGGTCATCGCAATCCCATCGGCAGGAGCAAAAGTGCCAAAACCTATTTGAAACGATAGGTGATGCGGCCCTTGGTCAAGTCGTAGGGCGTCATTTCGACAAGAACCTTGTCGCCCGTCAGCACGCGGATACGGTTCTTGCGCATGCGGCCGGCCGTATGTGCGATGATCTCGTGCTCATTTTCGAGCTTCACGCGAAACATCGCATTCGGCAGCAGTTCCGTCACGGTGCCCGGAAACTCGAGGACTTCTTCCTTCGGCATTCTCTTCCTTTGCTTAGGATTGGATTTCCGGCATCGGGCCGGAATTTTGGCGGAACCTATATGATTATCGCCACTTTGTGAACACGCTTAATATACGTCCTTTTGGGGCGATGTCGCGAAGCGTGTGGCGATGCGCGCCTTCAGCCGTTCGCGCACGTCTCGGTAGGCGTCCAGTATGTGGTCGCGGCTGCCCGTCACGGTCGTGGGGTCGGCCGTCGGCCAGTACTCCACCTCCACCGCCATCGAGCGGGTCAGTTCCAGCGCTGCGTGGTGCGCCTCGGGCGCGAGCGTCACGATGAGGTCGAAATAGTCGTCTTCCAGGTCCTCGATCCTGCGCGGCTCGCGGTCGGCAAGCGACAGGCCCTCTTCTGCAAGCACGGCGTCCACGAAGGGGTCGCGCTCGCCCACCCGCACCCCGGCCGAGGCGATGAAGGTGGAGGAAGGCAGCATCTTGCGCGCCAGAACCTCGGCCATGGGAGAGCGCACGACATTCATGCCGCACACGAACAGGATCGAACGTGGCTGGGAACCGCTCAGGACTAACCCCGCCAGTGCAAGACGCAGACAAGCGTGAAGACCCGCCGCGCCGTATCGAAATCGATGTCGATCTTGCCGGCCAGGCGATCCTTCAGTGTCTGCGAGCCTTCGTTGTGCAATCCCCGGCGGCCCATATCGATCGCCTCGATCTGGCTGGGGGACGCGGTCCGGATTGCTTCGTAGTAGCTTTCGCAGACCATGAAATAGTCCTTCACGATCCGCCGGAACGGCGTGAGCGACAAGATGTGGGTCACCACCGGCTCGCCATCTTCGCGCGTCACCGCGAAGACCAGCTTCGAATCGATCAATGAAAGCTTCAGCCGATAGGGGCCCTTGCCCTCGTCATGCACCGGCTGGAAGGAGTTTTCCTCGATCAGGTCGAAGATCGCCACCGCCCTCTCGTGCTCGATGTCAGGCGTCGAGCGGCCAATCGATTCGTCGAGCTCGACGTCGATCAGTCTTGAGCGCTGGCGGGCGGTGTCGCGCATTCCTCCACTCTACAGGTTCAGCCGGATCGCGACCGAGCGGCCATGCGCGTCGAGCCCTTCGGCCTTCGCCAGTGCAATCGCCGCCGGCGCCAAAGCCCTGAGCTGTTCGGGCCCCAGCTTCAAGATCGAGCTGCGCTTCATGAAGTCAAGCACGTTGAGGCCAGACGAGAAACGCGCCGAGCGCGCGGTAGGCAGAACGTGGTTGGGCCCGCCCACGTAATCGCCGATGACTTCGGGGGTGTGGCGCCCGAGGAAGAAGGAGCCGGCGTTGCGGATCCTGGGCAGCATCGCCTCCGGATCGGCAATCGCCAGCTCGAGGTGCTCGGCGGCGATCCGGTTTGCCAGCGGCACGGCCTCTTCGAGGTCGTTTACCAGGATCATTGCGCCGAAGTCGCGCCAGCTCGCAGCGGCGGTTTCGGCCCGCGACAGCGACTCAAGCTGTCGGTGCACTGCGTTTTCCACCGCGGCGGCAAAGGCTGCGTCGTCGGTCACGAGGATCGACTGAGCGGCGGCGTCGTGCTCGGCCTGCGCCAGAAGGTCGGCGGCAATCCAGTCGGGATCGTTGTCGCCGTCGGCTATCACCAGCACCTCCGAGGGGCCGGCGATCATGTCGATGCCGACGGTGCCGAACACCTGCCGCTTGGCGGCTGCGACATAGGCATTGCCGGGGCCGACGATCTTGGCCACCGGCCGGACCGTCTCGGTGCCATATGCCAGCGCCGCCACGGCCTGCGCGCCGCCGACGCGATAGATCTCGTCAATGCCGGCAAGGTCGGCTGCCACCAGCACCAGCGGATTGATGACACCATGCGAAGCCGGCACCACCATTGCGATGCGCTCCACGCCCGCCACCCGCGCCGGCATGGCGTTCATCAGCACCGAGCTCGGGTAGCTGGCAGTGCCGCCGGGAACGTAGAGTCCGACCGCCTCGATGGCGGTCCAGCGCGAGCCGAGCTCCACGCCGAGTTCGTCGACATAGCGGTCGTCGGCGGGGCGCTGCCGCTCGTGATAGGCGCGGATGCGGTCGCGCGCAAAGGTCAGCGCCTCAACCGTGGCCGGATCGGCATCACGATACGCCTGCTCGATCTCCTGCCGCGACACCGCGATGCCCAGCGCGTCGAGGTCGGCCTTGTCGAATTTGCGGGTGTAGTCGACCAGCGCCTTGTCGCCCTGCTCGCGCACGGTTGCGATGATCTCGCGCACCACGGCCTCCACGTCGGGCGAGGCTTCGCGCTTGGTGGTCAGGAATGCCGCGAAGCGCGTCTCGAAGTCGGGGTCGGAGGTGCGAAGCGTGATGGCCATTTGGATTTCGAAGAACTTTCAGATTTGGTGGATGGGGCGGGAACTGGCCTGCCACGCGCCGACGAGATCGGCAAGCCGCGCCTCGATGCACTCGACCTCCAGCGCGATGGTGCCGCCGCCGGAAAAGGCGAGTTCGATGGTGCCGGCGGGCTCTTCCTTGCGGAGAAAGCGTATGGCCAGCAGCGAAAGCACGGTTTCGGGCTTTTCGCGGTCGATGCCGGCGGATTTGACGGAGAGCACCCGGCCGAAGTCGAGCACGCTCTTGCGGCGCTGGAACTGGCGGCGGAAGAAGCCGGTGCGGGCTTCCCAGGCAAAGCGGTTCATGGGCACAACGAAGCGGCGGGCGGCGGCTTCATATTTCAGCTCACCCACCTTCATCACGGCGTCCTGGACATGCGCCGAAACTATCTTCAAATCCTGTTCGTCAAGCGCGAGGAGTTTTAACTGGCCCATTTCCGCGTCAGCATCCATGCGAGGTGCATTGGCCATGTGTTATGCGGTCTTGGCAGGACACGCAACCAAAACACCCGCTTGTCGCCGTGCAAGCGCCAGAAATGACCGGAGCGGCCTCCGGCCAACCGCAGAGCTAGGACGAGAGCCGCTCGATGATCGCGCCGCAGCCGGAGAGCTTCTCTTCCAGCCGCTCGAAGCCACGGTCCAGATGGTAGACCCGGTTCACCACGGTCTCGCCCTCGGCGGCAAGCCCCGCGATCACCAGCGACACGGAGGCGCGCAGGTCGGTCGCCATCACCGGCGCGCCCTTCAGCCGGGCCACGCCCTCCACGATCGCGGTCTGCCCCGCCAGCGTGATGCGCGCGCCCAGACGGGCCAGTTCCTGCACATGCATGAAGCGGTTCTCGAAGATCGTCTCGGTGATCTTCGCCCGGCCATTGGCCATGGTCATCAGCCCCATGAACTGCGCCTGCAGGTCGGTGGGGAAGCCGGGGAACGGCTCGGTGATCACATCGACGGGCTCGATGGCGACGCCGTTGCGGCGCACGCGAATGCCGTTTTCCACCGCCGTGACCTCGGTGCCCGTCTGCCTGAGCACGTCCAGCGCGTTCTGGAGCAGGTCGATGCGGCCGCCTTCCAGCACCACGTCGCCGCCGGCCATCGCCACGGCCATGGCATAGGTGCCGGTCTCGATACGGTCGGGAATGACCTGATGGCGCGCGCCCGACAGCGCCTCCACGCCCTGGATGGTGATGGTGGAGGTGCCGGCGCCGTCGATCTTGGCGCCCATGGCGATCAGGCATTCGGCCAGGTTCACCACCTCGGGCTCGCGCGCGGCGTTTTCCAGCACCGTCTCGCCGCGGGCCAGCGTGGCGGCCATCATCAGCACGTGGGTGGCGCCCACCGAAACCTTGGGGAACACGTAGCGATTGCCCTTGAGCCGGTTCTTCGCCCTGGCGAGAACATAGCCGTTCTCGACGTCGATCTCGGCGCCCAGCGCCTGCAGGCCGTCGATGAACAGGTCGACCGGGCGCGTGCCGATGGCGCAGCCGCCCGGCAGCGAAACGCGGGCCTCGCCCATGCGCGCCAGCAGCGGCCCGATGACCCAGAAGCTCGCCCGCATCTTGGACACCAGCTCGTAGGGGGCGGTGGTGTCGACGATCTGGCGGGCGGTGAAATTGATGGTGCGCGAATAGCCTTCGTGCTGGCGCTCGCGCCGGCCGTTGACCGAATAGTCGACGCCGTGGTTGCCGAGGATGCGGATCAGCTGCTCCACGTCGGCCAGGTGTGGGACGTTCTCCAGCGTCAGCGTATCGTCGGTCAGCAGCGATGCGATCATCAGCGGCAGAGCCGCGTTCTTGGCACCGGAGATGGGAATGCGGCCATTCAAATGATTGCCGCCGATGATTCTAATGCGATCCATGCGAATCATTTCTCCGGGGAAAACCCGGCTTGTCTGAATTAACGTTCGGCCCGTCTAGACCATGCTGAAATGCCGTTCAAGAACGGCTGATTCGACCGGCTGGCCGGACCGTTTGCACTATTTTGCCTTGGCGTCGTCCGGCTTGCGCGCCGCCGCGATGCCTTCCGGCCTGCTATCTGCCTCGCCGGTGCGGCGTGCGCGGGCCTGCGCCTTGCGCTTCAGCAGATTTGCACGCAATTCCTCGGCCAGGCGCGCCTTCTTCTGGTCTTGGCTAGTGGCAGGCATCTTGGTGTCTTTTGCGGTCATGGCGGCCGGCCCGAACGAGTCCCCCTGTTCCAGGATGAGGAACGAACGCAATACATACCATTGTGGCCGCGTCGTGTCCGACGAAAAACATCGTGATTACCCTTCACACATAGCTTGCGCTCCGGGGAATCATGTGGCAGAAGGCCCGCGCAATCGGATGCTGCCGTAGCTCAGTGGTAGAGCACTCCCTTGGTAAGGGAGAGGTCGAGAGTTCAATCCTCTCTGGCAGCACCATTCCTTCTCCAGCTAAGCTTTTTTTACCTTTCCCGGATGGGCTTGTCCCCGCCTGCAAACTGTGCAGCCGGGATGCCGGCGCAGTCCTGCAAACCAAGGCTTTCCGATCTGAATCGCGTGCGTCGGGTCCTGATTGCCCGGTGCGTGGATTTTTGCGAATCGCAAGCGGCGAATCGTGTCTCGCGAGAAATCGGGTTCGGCGCCGCAGCTTCGATTCGTGCTCGGCGGTACCAGCCAGAACAGAGATGGACTGCTGCAGTCATCCCCGGCTCGCAAGTCAGGTTATCTGCGGCGGGCTGTTCGGTTTTCCCTGACTTCTGTTCAGGCGGGCAGGAGCCTAGGGTCGCTCGATGCGAAGTCCGCCCGGCGGTTCGTATCCCTCGGGCTGTGCCAATGAAGGATGCTGGCATGATGAAGCTCTTCCTCGCCGCCACCGCGCTTTTCGCCATGACGGCCGTTGCTGCCGCCGGCAGCGGGAATGGGAACGGAAATGGCAATGCCGGCTCGTTCAACGGCAATGGCAATGGCAACAACAATTGGGGCTGGGGCAGCGGCAACAATAACGGCAACAACAACAACTGCTCGGGCAATGGCAACGGCTATGGCAACAATGGTGGCTCCAACCAGGGCAATGGCAACGGCAACAACAGCGATGGGTGCTCGCCCCTTGGCGGCGACTTTGGTGGGCTATACCTGGACTATGATTACGACGACTGACGCAATTCGTTGATCTTCGAGTCGCGGGGCTGGCCGGGCTCTGCGTAGCGTGGGGACGCCAAACGCTCCGCGTCCTTGTGCCAGTTCCCCTGATAAATTGTCCGGCCTGCTCGCCAGCTATGTCCAAAAGAATACGGCCGGAGCATTTGCCCCGGCCGCCAATTGCGCCATTCATATCTTGTCAGGCTGCCTCGTTGCGACGTTGCTGCGAGGCGATCATCTGCGCGATCGGCTGCAGCACCAGGTCGCGCATGTCGGCGCGCGCCAGAGCAAAGGCGACATTGGCCTGGATGAAGCCCTCCTTCGAGCCGCAATCGAAGGTGCGGCCGCGATAGGGATGAGCATGGAAGGGCTGGCTTTCGCAGAGCCGCCTCATGGCGTCGGTCAACTGGATCTCGCCGCCGGCGCCGCGCTCCTGGGTGTCGAGAAGCTCGAACACTTCGGGCTGCAGGATATAGCGGCCATTGATGTAATAGTTCGAGGGTGCTGCCGCCGGTGCCGGCTTTTCCACCATCTCGGTTACCGCGAAGCCGCCGCGCACAGCCTCGCCCTTGCCGACGATGCCGTATTTGTGGGTCTCCGTCGGGTCGCATTGCTCGACGGCGATGACGTTGCCGCCCGTCTGCTGGTAGAGCTCCATGGCGCCGGCCAGGCAGCCTCGTTCGCCGAACGAAACCATGTCGGGCAGCAGCAGCGCGAAGGGCTCGTCGCCGACGATGTCGCGTGCGCACCAGACGGCGTGGCCGAGCCCGTGCGGGACCTGCTGGCGGGTGAAGCTGATTGCACCAGCTGCCGGCTGCATCTTGCTCAGGCTTGCAAGCTGCTCCAGCTTGCCCGTGCGCTTCAACGTGTCCAGCAGTTCCGGTTGAATGTCGAAATAGTCCTCGATGACATGCTTGTTGCGGCCCGTCACGAAAACGATGTGCTCGATGCCGGCGTCAAGCGCTTCGTCGACGGCATATTGCACCACGGGGCGGTCCACCACCGTCAACATTTCCTTCGGCATTGCCTTTGTTGCCGGCAGGAACCTCGTTCCGAGGCCTGCAACCGGTATGACTGCTTTTCTTACTTTTCTCATTTCGCCATCCCTGTCTTGAGTGGACAAACTTGCCTGCCTCGCCCGGACGACCGGGGCGCCCCCGTCGAGTGCGAGGGCGGCTGAATTGTTTCTGGTTTGATTTCTGCGTTTGCCTGAAAGTGCCCCATCATGCCGGTCAGTCTCCCACGCGCGAACGAACCCGCTAGATTGGCGCCCGGGCCATAACGCGCTCCCGCTCAAAAAGGTTGCAGTGGGGCGTGTGCTCCGCGTTCGGCAGCCCGAGCCCGGATACACTCGGCAGGCCGTGGGGTCATGCGGCCGCGACGATTTTTGGGCTGATGTGGAAGCCTCGGTAGTAGCCAAAGAACGACCCCGGTGGCTTTCGGCGGCCAGAACGAGATGGACGTAATTGGCAAAATCTCGCAGGTGCGCAGGCAAACTGATATGTTCGAGAAATATGGTTGTATCCGTATGGATATATCGAGAGAACTCACATAGCTTGATTCCCGAACCAGATTCGCCAAAGGACGGGAACTGCGCCATGCGCACACGCAGAAGCTTCGGAATTCGTTTCGCCGCGGCCATCGGCTGCATGGTGGCCATGCTGCTAACGGCGGTGCCGGCATCGCAGGCCGCCGCCACCGTCGTGGTTTTCGCTGCCGCCAGCCTGAAGAATGCACTCGACGCCATCAACGCCTCTTGGCAGGAGGAGGGACACCAGCCGGCCACCATCTCCTATGCCGCCAGTTCGGCCTTGGCCAAGCAGATCGAGGGCGGTGCGCCGGCCGATGTCTTCATCTCGGCCGACCTCGACTGGATGAAATACCTTTCGGAAAGGAACCTCACCAGGCCCGACACCGAGGTGCAGTTGCTCGGCAACCGCATCGTGCTGATCGCGGCCAAGGATTTGACTGCCGAGACCACCATCGCGCCCAATTTCCCGCTGGCCGGCCTGCTGGACGACGGCAGGCTCGCCATGGCCGACGTCAAGGCCGTCCCGGCCGGCAAATATGGCAAGGCCGCGCTTGAAAAGCTCGGCGTCTGGTCCTCGGTTGAAGGCAAGGTAGCGCAGGCCGAGAACGTCCGTGCCGCGCTAAAGCTCGTCGCTACCGGCGAGGCGCCGCTCGGCATCGTCTACAAGACCGACGCCGTTGCCGACCCCGAGGTCAAGATCATCGCCACCTTCCCGGAAGACACGCATGCGCCGATCATTTATCCGGCCGCGCTGGCTGCTTCGTCCAACAGTGAGGACGCGGCGAAGTTCCTTGACTATCTGAAGTCGGCCAAGGCCAGGTCGCTGTTTGAGGAGCAGGGCTTCACCGTATTGGTGCCGGCTTCTGCAAACTGAGGCCGATGCAGGGTGATGCTGTTTTCCTCAACCCCGGACCGGGCTTTTGGGCTATAAGCGCGCCATGGTTCTCGGGGCGGAACAACGCGAGGGGTTGCGGGCATGAGCTGGTTCCAGCTTAGCCCCGAAGAGTGGATGGCTGTCCACCTTTCGCTCAAGGTTTCGACCTGGGCGATGCTGGTCAGCCTGCCGTTCGGCGTCGGCGTCTCGCTGCTGCTGGCGCGTGGCAGGTTCTGGGGCAAGTCGCTGCTCAACGGCATCGTGCATCTGCCGCTCATCCTGCCGCCGGTGGTCACCGGCTATCTGCTGCTCATCACTTTCGGCCGGCGCGGGCCAGTGGGCGCCTTCCTGGCCGAGAATTTCGGCATCGTCTTCTCCTTTCGGTGGACGGGTGCGGCGCTTGCCTGCGGCATCATGGGCTTTCCGCTCATGGTCCGAGCTATCCGCCTTTCCATCGAGGCGGTCGACCGAAAGCTGGAAGCTGCCGCCGGCACGCTTGGGGCCAGTCCGGCCTGGGTGTTCTTTACCGTGACGCTGCCGCTCATCTTGCCGGGCGTCATCGCCGGCATGATCCTCTCGTTTGCCAAGGCGATGGGTGAGTTCGGCGCCACCATCACCTTCGTCTCCAACATTCCAGGTGAGACGCAGACGCTTCCCTCGGCCATCTACACATTCACCCAAGTGCCGGGTGGCGACCTCGGGGCGCTGCGGCTGACCCTGGTCTCTATCGCCATCTCCATGACGGCGCTGGTCGCCTCCGAGGCGGTG
The DNA here is from genome assembly GCF_040049255.1 of Mesorhizobium sp. KR2-14. Taxonomy (NCBI): domain Bacteria; kingdom Pseudomonadati; phylum Pseudomonadota; class Alphaproteobacteria; order Hyphomicrobiales; family Phyllobacteriaceae; genus Mesorhizobium; species Mesorhizobium sp. KR2-14. The sequence continues at coordinate 281,563 of NZ_JBDZDR010000002.1, forward strand.
TCGCGCCGGCTCGGCAGGAGGCTCGAGATCGAATGACGGTCGCGGTCGACATCACCCACCAGCTTGGCGGCTTCACGCTGGAGGCCCGCTTCGAAAGCGCGGGGCGGCTTACTGCGCTATTCGGGCCGTCCGGCTCGGGCAAGACCTCTCTGGTCAATCTGATCGGCGGGCTTGCGCGCCCCGATCGCGGGCGCATAGCCGCGCAAGGCCGCGTCTTCGTCGATACGTCCGAAAGACTGTTCGTGCCCAAGCACAAGCGCCGCATCGGCTATGTCTTCCAGGAGCCGCGGCTGTTTCCGCACATGAGCGTGCGCGCCAACCTTCTTTACGGGCGCTGGTTCGCGCCGGCAGGCGAGCGCTATGAGGATCTGGACCGGGTTGTCGACATGCTCGGCATCGGCAATCTGCTGGAGCGGCGCCCGAGCCGGCTTTCCGGTGGCGAGAAGCAGCGCGTGGCAATCGGCCGGGCGCTGCTCACCAGTCCGCGGCTGCTGCTGATGGACGAGCCGCTGGCCTCGCTGGATGAAGCGCGCAAGGCCGAGATCATGCCCTATCTCGAGCGCTTGCGCGACGAAACGAAGATACCGATCGTCTATGTCAGTCATTCCGTTGCCGAGGTTGCGCGGCTGGCCAGCGATGTGGTCGTGCTGTCGCGCGGCAAGGTCGCTGCCTTCGGGCCAACCGGCGCGATCATGCAGCGGCTCGATCTTTTGCCCGTGACGGAGCAGGCCGAGGGCGGTGCGGTCCTAGACATGAGGGTTGCCGCTCACGACGCCGAGTTCGACATGACTGTGCTCGCTTCCGCCGCCGGAGAGATCCGCGTGCCTCGCATCGCGGCTGGACCCGGCAGCATGGTGCGCGTTCGCATCCGCGCCCGCGACGTCATGATTGCCACGGAACCTCCGCGGGGCCTGAGCGCGCTCAACGTGCTTGCCGGCAGGGTTGCCGAGATCGGCGATGTCGATGCCGCCACAGTCGAAATCAGGCTCGACTGCAATGGCGAAAGCGTGCTGTCGCGCATAACCCGTCAGTCACTGCAGGCGCTGGGGCTTGTGGTGGGGCGTCCCGTCTTTGCCGTCATCAAGACGGTTGCCTTCGACCAGGAAAACTTGTCCCGTACCGGTTTGTTGCATGATATCTAGAATCCGAAAGGAATTCGAAGGCATGCCGTCTCTTACGCTGCGGATAAATCTCGACCCCGAGGGCAGGATCGGCCCCGGCAAGATCGAACTGCTTGAAAAGATAGCGGCTTTCGGCTCCATCTCGGCCGGCGCGCGCGCCATGAACATGTCCTACAAGCGTGCATGGGATCTTGTGGAGGAGATGAACAAGCTGTTCGGCAAGCCGCTGGTGGCGGCACAGACGGGCGGCAAGCATGGCGGCGGCGCCCAGCTAACCGCGGTGGGCATGACGGTTGTCACCCGCTTCCGCGCCATCGAGCGGGCAGCGCTCGCCGCCGCCGCGCCGCAGATGGCGGCGCTGCAGGCCGAAATCGAGGCGCATTGAGCCGCAGGCAGCGCCACTCGAAGCCCCGCGACGACCTGGCCGGGCCAATGTGCTAGAGTGTGACTGGACGCGCGGCCGTTTCCTTGGCAAGACGGGCACGTTTCCAAGCCCTCTTCAGACTTGCATCGGACCCGCCAATGACCAATGTCGCCCTCACCGGGCTTGCCCGCGATCTTGCCAAACGCGCCGATGAAGGCCGCCCGGTGCGCATCGGCGTCATCGGCTCGGGCGAGATGGGCACCGACCTTGTCACCCAGACCATGCTGATGAAGGGGGTCGAGGTCTGCGCCATCTCCACGCGCCGTCCGCATACGGCACATGCGGCAATCGAGATCGCCTATGGGGACGATGCGAAAGCGCGGGAGGCCGACACCCCGTCCAAGGTTTCTGCGGCCATCGAGGCCGGCAAGATCGCCATCACCTCCAACGAGATGCTGGTCACCAATCCGCTGATCGACGTGGTCATCGACGCCACCGGCAAACCAGGCGTTGCCGCCGACTTCGACCTCATGGCCATGGAGCACGGCAAGCACCTCGTCATGATGAATGTCGAGGCCGATGTCACCATCGGCGCCTATCTCAAGAAGCAGGCCGACCGGCTCGGCGTGGTCTATTCTGTCGGCGCCGGCGACGAGCCGTCGAGCTGCATGGAACTCATCGAGTTCGCCACCGCGCTCGGCTACACCATCGTCTCGGCGGGCAAGGGCAAGAACAACCCGCTCAACCATGATGCCGTGCCCGACGACTACCGCGAGGAGGCGGAGCGCCGCAACATGAACCCGCGCATGCTGGTGGAGTTCATCGACGGCTCCAAGACCATGGTGGAGATGGCGGCGATTGCCAACGCCACCGGCCTTGTGCCCGACAAGCCGGGCATGCACGGCCCCAAGGTCGACCGGGACGATCTGGCCAAGGTGCTTATCCCGCGCGAGGATGGCGGTGTGCTGAGCCGCAAGGGCGTAGTCGATTACACCATCGGCAAGGGCGTGGCGCCGGGCGTCTTCGTCATCGTGGAAGCCACCCATCCGCGCATCATCGAGCGCATGGACGATTTGAATGTCGGCAGGGGGCCTTATTACAGCTTCTTCCGGCCATATCATCTGACTTCGCTTGAAGTGCCGCTCACGGCCGCCCGCATCATGCTTTATGGCCGGCCCGACATGGTGCCGCTGCCGCGCCCGGTGGCCGAAGTCTGTGCGGTCGCCAAGCGCGATCTCGCCGCCGGCGAGACCTTCGACGCCATCGGCGAGACCTGCTACCGCTCCTGGACCATGACGGTTGAGGATGCGCGCGCCAGCCGCGCCGTTCCGGTCGGCCTGCTTGAGGGCGGCAAGGTGCTGAAGCCGGTGAAGAAGGGCGAACTGCTCACCACTGAAAACGCCGCACCCGACCCGACCACGCGCCTGTTCGAACTGCGCCGCAAGCAGGACGAGATGCTCTATGGCGGCGTGATGGCCTGATCCCCAGCTCTACTTGTCTGGGCCACCGGCGGGATATACGGCCTGATCGTCGAAGGACGACTGGCGATCCGCAACCCCTTCGTGGCGCTATAGCGCTACTTCCCCAGCTCGATCGATCTCAGCCGCGCGGCTTCCACGGCCTCCGTGACCAGCGTCTTCAGCCGGTCGCTGCCCATCAGAACGCCAAGGGCCGCGGCGGTCGTGCCGTTGGGGCTGGTCACCTGCTGGCGCAGAACGCCCGGCTCCTCTCCGCTCTCGGCGGCAAGGCTGGCGGCGCCGAACACGGTCTGCATGGCCAGCAGCTTGGCGGTGTCGGTCGGCAGGCCGGCATGTTCGGCCGCCGCCGTCAGGCATTCGATGAAGTGGAAGATGTAGGCCGGGCCGGAGCCGGACACCGCCGTCACCGCGTCCATCAGCTTTTCGTCGTCGATGGTCGCCACCGCGCCGCTCGCCGCCAGCAGGTCGTCGACAAACTGCTTGGTCTCGGCGGTCACGCGACCATTGGCGCAGACCACCATCATGCCCTTGCCGATGGCCGCCGGCGTGTTCGGCATGACGCGGATGACGGGCGTCTGGTCGCCGAGAATCTGCTCGAAGGTGGCAATCGGGGTTCCGGCCGCCACGCTCACGAAGCTAGTCGCGCCGTTGCCGAAGCGCGCATAGTCCGCCGTCACTTCGCGGATCACCTGCGGCTTCACCGCCAGCACCACCAGCCTGGGCGCCGCGCCGAAGGGAATGTCGGCGGCTGTCGCACTCGCGGCGGCACCCAGCTTCGTGGCGCGGGCGCGCAGCTCGTCATTGGGCTCGACCACGAAAGTCTCGGAAGGTTCCAGCTGCCCCGACTTCAGCCAGCCAGCCAGCATCGCGTAGCCCATATTGCCGCAACCGGCGAGCACCACTTTCACGGTCATTCGTTCCTCCTGAAAAGTCCCTATCCAATAGACGGAGTTTCGCGCTGGCGGAAGCGGTTGCGGGCGTTCATCGGCTGCGCCGGTTTCACAGCCGCTTGCTGAACGCGTTCGTGAAACTCACTTCGCCCTCGCTGCCCACGGCCTCGGCCATCACCACGTCCATGTAGTCATCGGTCACATGCACCACGGCGAAGCCACCGAGGAAGGCGGCTTTCGGCTTGAATATGTCGAGCCCATCGCGGCGGTAGATCATGGCCGTGTCGTGCTGATGCCCGTGGAACACGCCGACGACGTCGTATCCGGAAAGCACAGAGAGCAGGGCGCGTCTCTCCTCATCGCTCCACCAGTGCGGCGCGCCGGCGCCTTCGTCATCGAAGTGCCGTGCCGCAGGGTTCCAGCGTTCGAGCGAGAAAGGGTCCCAGCCATAATGCTGGAAGATGATCACTGGCCGCCCATCTCTGGCAAAGGTGGCAAGGTCTTCCTTCAGCCATGGCAGGCTGCTCACGGCGCCCTTCGCTGTATCGCCCGCGAAACGGTGGGTCTGCACCAGGTGCAGGCCGCCCCAGTCCCAGGAATAATTGTCGGAATGGAGATCATAGTTGATTGCCGGCACCGGCGGCTTGAAGACGACGCTCGGCCGGTGATTGAGCTCGATATAGTCGCGCATCTCGCGCCGATACCAGTCGACATGCGGCGGCGGCCCGTCCTGGTCAAGGTCGTGATTGCCGAGCCCGGCATAGACGGGGAAGTGCACGCGATCCGGCCCGGTGCCCTGCTGATAGCGTTGGCTGAACTGCAGCAGCTGCGTGCCTTCGCTGGGCGCCGTCACCTGGCCGCCGCCGTCGTCGGTCATGTCGCCGCCCACGATTATGCCGAGGGGCGTGTCGATTTCTTTGCCGGCGCTGGCAAGCCCGCTGGCCTTGCCGCCGATCTCGAGCGGCCATGTCCGTTCCGCAATCCGGTTGATTGCCGCGATATGACGCAAGAGGTTGGCGTCGGTCTTGCCTTCCTGTTCGCAATCTGGGCTAAGGCCCACTGCCATGCGGCAGGCATGCACATCGCTGATGAAGATGAAGGTCGCGTCGATCGGTGGGCGGGCCGCCTGAGCTTCGGCCCGGTGGTGCGGCCCCAGCAGCGGCAGGGCGGCCATTCCCAAGGCGCCGCCAATCAGGTCTCGCCGTGTGAGAGAAGGCGGCTTGCCGGCGTTCATCGTCGGGTCCTCGGGCTCGGTCTGCGTCAGGATGCGGCGCGCGGCCTAAGTTGGCAAGTTCAGCGCTTCACCCTGGTCGTCACCGGAAAGCGCGCCACAAGCCGCAGCCCGATGACGCTGAACACGAAGAACAGCCACACAGGGTCCGCGCGCCGGAAGAAGAAGCTTTCCAGGAATGCGTTCAGCGCGGTGAACAGCAGGATCATCATGAGGAAGTCGCCCAGATAGACGTTCTCCTTGAGGAGCGGGATGCGAATGTAGTCGCGCATGGGCGCGACGAAAAATGCATAGGCTGCTGCACACAGTGCGGGCAGGCCCATGGCGAGGGCGATGTCGAGATAGCCATTATGGCCGTGCACGATCTCGCGGATGTCCCACGCCCGGTCGAATGGCTGGTCCGAGTCCTGCACCAGAGGCGTGCCCCAGAAGCTCTCAAAGCCGTAACCGGTCCAGGGGCGCTTCGCGATCATCTCGCCTGCAAACTCCCACAGCGTGGTGCGACCGGTGTAGGTCAGGTCCGGCATGGCGTGGTGCACAAAATCGCGCAGCGGATCGATGAAGACGATACCAAGCGTGCCCACCGCGGTGCCTGCTATCGCCACCCCGAACAGGATCGGTGTCAGCAGGCGCATGCCGACAATGCCGGGCAGGACCACCAGAAGGATTGACAGCGGCACAAGTCCGGCCGTCGTCTTGGAGCCCGTGTTGATCATGAAGACCATGGCCGCCATGAGCAGGAACAGGCCACTGCCGCGCCAGCCGCGACGGACGAGGTAAAGCCCGCCGAAGCTCAGACAGGCCATGATTGGCCCGGCGATGTTCTTGTGCGTGAAAACCCCGCGCCACAGCCCCGCGTGTTGCGGTTCGGGCGAGGCGTATGTGTGCATGGCCGCGTTGGGAAACAGCACCAGTCCGGCATAGCTCAGCATCACCACGGTGAACCCTGAAAAGACGACAACCATCGAAAATGAGTCCGCATCGCGCGGAATGGCCAGGATCGTCGCCATCACCAGTATGCCGATGAGCGTGAAGGACGCCGCGCGCAGAGCGGCAGAAGGGTCGTTGGCATGCGCGACCGAAAGCAGCAGGAACGCAAGCACCAGCAAGAGGGACGGCGCGAAAAGCGCCGTCAGCACCCGCCGGTCGGTCATGGTCAGCAAGGCGAAGACCGAGATCGCGCCCAGCGCGCCGAAGCCCAACTGGTTGACGATGTCACCGCCGGTGCTCGCCAGTTCCGCATCGCCGTGGAAGGGCCGGAACGAGACCATGACGATGGTCAGCAGCAGCGAAGCGATCGCGGTGGCGACGCCTGTCCGCGAAAAGGCATCGGCAAGAGATGCCGAAGAGCCGGCCGGCTCAGTTTTTCTCAGGCTGGCGGTACTGCTCATTGGCATATCCGAAGTCGGCCATGACCCGGCCCAGCGCCACATAGACAGGGTAGAGCCCGATGGAAAGCGAGCCGGTGCGGGCCAGCCGAAGCGCGCCCCGCAGCGGCGATGCGGCAAGCAGCGCCAGGCTTTTCAAGAATACCTTCGTGTTCGCCAGCGGTGTGCCGGCGCGCTTCTTCTTCTCCACCAGCGTTGAGATGACGCCGTTGCGCAAGGCGCGTGCGCGGATCCAGTCGGGCTCCACGCGGCGCGCCGGTACGGCTTCGTAGACGGGCGCCTCGGCGCACCATGCAAGCTTGAAGCCGCGTTGCGCGGCCCGGCTCAGGAAGTCGGAATCGCCGCCGCCCATGAAGTTGAATCTCAGATCGAGGAACGGCGCGCCCATCGCCATCAACACGTGGCGGCCGATCAAGAGGTTGCCGGAAGAGTACAGCGCCTTCACGCGCCCGCTCTCGGTGTAGGCCGGCGCGAAGACCGGATGAGTGGCCCAGCGGTTGTGCTCGGGCCTGGCAAAAACCGGCACCTGCGGCCCGCCGACGATGTCGGCTTCGAGTGTTTCGGCGGTGCGGCACATGCGCTTCAGCCATTGCGGATCGGCGATCTCGTCGTCATCGATGACCAGCAGGTGGCGGAAGCGCGAAAAATGCCGCAGCGCGGTCTCCCAGCCAGCATTGTAGGCGCAGCAATTGCCGCGCTCATGCGCGATGATGACTAGGCCGGGAAGGCGGGCGGCCTCGAACAGCGGCAGGGCCGCAGCCGCTCCTTCGCGCGCCTCGGCATCGTTTTCCATGACGATGACGGCGAAGCGCCGGGTGGTCTGCTGGGCGGCGAGCGAATCCAGCGTTGCAAGCAGTTGCTGCGGTCGCCTGAACGTCGGCACCGTGACCACGACCTCCGCGCAATCGCCCTCGAGCGCCGGAGACCGGCCGGCGATCGAAACGGAAGCCTGGAATGGCGAAGGGTTCATGCGCAGGGTCCGCCTGTTCTAACGTCGCCTGCCATAGCATTGGTGCCGATAAGGATTGGTTAAGCCGCCCGAAGAGAAAATCTTTGCTTAACAGTCATTTAGAAGGAAGTTGCAGGCGCCCATGGCTGCATTCCGGCCATTCAGATGGGCGCGCCGGCACCTGCCGGCTGCGCCGCCTGCTATCTCGTCACCCGTCTTTTGGACTAGTCCAGCCCGGTCACGATCCCGCACAGGTCCTGCTCGCGAGGGCTCTGGGGTGCGCGACAATCTTCCTGAACCTGCTTGCGCTTTTCCGCCGGCATCTTGTGCCATTCCATCTTTATTTCCTCGGGCGTGCGCATCTTGGTCATTTCGCTGTCCAGATAGAGCGGCCCCACGATTTCGGGGTTGGAGACGGATCTCTGCCTGTCGGCCCCGCTCGAATCCGTGGTGTCGGACTCCGTGGTCGTTTGCGCAAGGGCGGTGCCGCTTGCCAGCGTCAGTGCCAGCGCGGCGATCGGAAGTAACTTGAAGGCCATGCCGTTTCCTCCTGGGGTTTGCGGTTCAGCGCCCGAGACGTTCCGTAAACAGGGAGGGGTGAAAAAGGTTCCGGTTAGTATTTTGTCCCTATAAGAAATCTGCGAGTCTCAAAAGGACAACTTCGATCTACATCGAAGTAGCCGCCATTAAGGTGAGACGATTTCAGATAGACCGTCAGAAAAGAGTTTGCGTGCGCTCCGCACCACGCTCTGGCCCTGCCTTCCTTTAATCATCGATTTATAGGGTTGTGATAGATGCCGTCTCGAATAGGGACGAAATGCATCTTCTGTTTGCAACATCGATCGTGCCCGACGGCGCGCTGGGATCGGGCTATGAGATTGCCAACGCGGCAATCATAGACGGCCTGCGCCGTGCCGGCGTGCGCGTCACGGTGCTGGGCTTCGTCTGGCCCGGACGCTCGCCTTCCGATCCCGAAAACACCATCGTTCTGGGCGAGGTCGACGTGCGCACCAACGGCGCGCCGCTGCGCCGCAAACTCGCCTGGCTGCGCGACGCCATGCTGTCGGGCCTGACCTTCTCTTCGGTCAAGCTGCGCACGGTCGGGCCTGCAACGGTGCGCCGCGCCGTCGAGGCTGCCGGCCCTTTCGATGCCTATGTTCTGAACTCGGTGCAGTTCGCCGGCGCTTTCGAAGGTGTTTTCCGTGATCGGCCGACTCTTTTCATCGCGCACAATGTCGAGCACCGCTCGGCCCGGGAAAACGCCCGCACCACCCACAGCGCCTTCCAGCGCTTCCTGTATCGTCGCGAGGCGCGGTTGCTGGAGAAGCTCGAAGAGCGGCTTTGCCGCAAGGCGCGTTTCGTCTTCACCCTGGCCGAAGAAGACCGCGAAGCCCTCGGCGTCGCTTCGCCCGCACGGTCGGTCGCGCTGCCGCTGGTCACCCGCGCCAGCGACCCGCCGCCGCCTGAAGGCCGCACGGTCGAATACGACGCCGCGCTGATCGGAACCTGGACCTGGCAGCCCAACCGCATCGGGCTCGAATGGTTTCTGCACCAGGTTGTGCCGCATCTGCCGCACGATTTCACGGTCAGGATCGCCGGCCACCTGCCGGGCGACGTCACCTCCAGCCATCCCGGCGTGAAGTTCGTGGGCCGGGTGCCCGACGCCGAGAGCTTCGTGCGCGGTGCCGCCGTCATCCCGCTGGTCAGCCGGGCCGGAACCGGCGTGCAGCTAAAGACCATCGAAACCTTCGAGCTTGGCCTGCCCTCCGTCGCCACGGCCAGTTCGTTGCGCGGCATCGACCACCGGCCGGAAAATTGCATCGTCGCCGACGATCCAGCGTCCTTTGCGGCCGCATTGCAACTTGCGGCTTCCGGCGCATGCCGCGACGTCGATGGCTGCGATTTCTACTGGCGTCAGCGCCATGCGCTGGACGCAGGCCTCCGGCGCGGCCTCCAGGCGCTGGGGCATATAAGCCTTGAGGTGACGGCGTGAATTTGCATTCCAACGGCGCCTCATTCGGGCTCGATTCCCGAAGGGACATTCTCGGCATATCGGTGGCCAGCGTCGCCCGCGACGAGGCGATCGGCATGCTGGAGCGGATGCTGTCCGAGCGCCGCTTCACCAAGGTCAGCTTCCTCAATGCGCACAATGCCAACATCGCCTGCACCGATGCCGAGTTCGCTTCCGCGCTCAAGGATTTCCTGATCCTGCCGGACGGCGTCGGCGTCGACATTGCTGCCAAGCTTCTCTACGGCGAGGCATTTCCGGCCAATCTCAACGGAACCGACTTCATTCCCGGCTTCCTGAAGGCCTCGAAGCAATCGCTTACCGTCGGTCTCATCGGCACCACGCGGGCCAACGCCGAGGCCGCGGCGGAAAGGCTTTCTGCACTGACGCGGCAGCACCGCTTCGCCGTGCTTCACGACGGTTTTTTCACCGAGCAGGAAGAATCTGAAATCCTGGAACGCATCGCCGGGCTGCGCCCGGATATCCTCCTGGTGGCCATGGGCGTGCCCCGCCAGGAACTGTGGATCAGCCGCAAGATCACAGACAGGCATTGCACGCTGCCCATCGCGGTCGGCGCGCTTCTGGATTTTCTCAGCGGCGCGGTGCCGCGCGCACCGTTGTGGATGCGCCGACTGCGCCTGGAATGGCTGTTCCGGCTGCTGATAGAGCCCCGCCGCCTTTGGCGCCGCTATGTCGTGGGCAACCCGCTGTTCCTGGCGCGCGTGCTGCGGCAGAAATTCTTCGGGCGGGCATGATGCAGCACGCCGCAGCCTCCTTCGAAATCACGGCGCCGCGGCAGACTGCGCTGCGCGCTGCCATCGTCACCGCCAGCTACGCGCCCGATTTCGAGCGCTGCCGCCTGCTTTGCGAGACGCTGGATCGCTACGTTACCGGCTCCCAGCATCACTACATCCTGGTCGAGGGGCGCGATGTCCCGCTTTTCCGCCAATTGGAGCGGCCTGGCCGCACGGTGGTGGACGAGCGCGACCTGCTGCCCGGCTGGCTCCATGTCATGGATGATCCGCTCAGCCTCTTTCGCCGGCGCGTGTGGTGGAGTTTCAGGACGATGCCACTGCGCGGCTGGCACGTGCAGCAGCTGCGCCGCATCGCCATCGCCGCCCATGTCGAGCCGGAAGTGCTGGTCTATGTCGATTCCGACGTGGCGTTCCTGAAAGCCTTCGATTGCGGAGCGTTCGAGCGCGATGGCAAGGTGCGGCTGTTTCGTCGCGACAATGTCGCGAGCGGGCTTACGCGATATGGTCATCACATCTGGTCGAAGAACGCTGGAAGGGCGCTTGGCATCGTCCATCCGGAAATGTCGCCGCACGACTATATCTCCACCCTGATCGCCTGGCGTCGTCAAAGCGTTATCGACATGTGCGCGCGCGTGGAGGCCACAACGGGCCGAGATTGGGTCGAAGTGCTCGGAAGGGCACGCCAATTTTCCGAGTGCCTGCTTTATGGCCGGTTCGTGGATGAGGTTCTTCACGGCCAGCACCACTTCCACGGTGCGGAGGAGTTCTGCCGCGTGCACTGGGTCGGCGAGCCGCTGTCGGATCAAGGTTTTGGCGAGTTCGTCGCCTCCATGTCTCCCGAGCAGGTGGCCATCGGCATGCAGTCCTTCATCGGGACAGATCTTGGCCGCATCCGCCGCCTGGTCGAAGCCTGACTCCTTTTCGCTCACGCAGCCTGTAGGTCGCGCCTGCCAGCGAGCGTCATGCCGCCTTGGCCGGCCGCTTGAGCGCGGAATAGGTGAGGGCGGCCGAGGCCACCCAAAGCGCGGCAAACAGCGCGTTCAACGACCATATGAGTTCCGCCGCGTCCGGACCGTGCTTGAGCATGAAGACCAGAAGCAATGCCTTCAGCCCGGCCAGCATGGCGAGGTTGAATGCCCGCAACAGCGTCTGCCCGCGCGCGAACAGAAGCTCCGACTGGTACTCGACAAGGTTGCGCAGGCCCGGCACGCAAAGGCCAAGCCCGACCAGGGGAGCGGCGGTGGAAACATTCTTGCCCAGTATATTCGGGAAGAAGTGCAGGATCACCGCCAGCGCGAGCAGCGCCAGGGTCGAGACGGTGAAGACGCCAAGCTCGATGCCGACGCGTGTGCGCAGCCGCGCCAGCATTTCGGGCGCGCGCATCATGCGTTGCACTAGCATCATCGAGAAGGTGCGGATGGGGATGGCGGTCAGGTCCACCAGCCGCATGATGATGGCATAGACACCGGCAAGCTGCGGCCCGCCAATTGAAAGCACCAGCAGCTTGTCGAACTCCATCTGCAGGTAGAACAGCACCTCGGCCCCGGCCACATAGACCGAGTCCGCCATGCGGCGCAGATATAGCGGCAGCCGCAGCCGCAGGCGCTGGCGCGGGTAGAAAAAGGCGAAGGCGATGACGGCCGAAACCGCATTGGCTGCGGTATAAAACAACGACCAGTCAGCCAGCGTCCGGCTCGGCCAGAAGAAGAACGCCGCCGCAAACAGCGCGCGCATCAGCGTACCGGCAATCGCCATCACCGAGGCGCGCCCGAAGCGGCCCAAGCCATTGTTGACGATCAGCACCACTTCCACCGGCCGCCACAGCAGGGCTTCCGCCAGGATCACGGCGGCAAAGACCGACAGCGCCATCTCGCCGGCGAAGAACAGCAGGTAGACGCCGAAACCGGCGGCGGCCAGAACCGGCAGTGACAGCAAGGCCAGCAGCAGGAAGCCGGCCGTGAAGGTGCCGATGAGGTTCGGCCGCACCGTCGCGGTCCGGTAGAGCGCCGAAATGAAGCCGAAGGCCAGCAGCCGCGAAAGCATCACCCCGGCGGCGGAAGCGGTGGCGAAGCGGCCGAAATCGGCCAGCGAGAGCGCGTTGGCCAGCGCCACGAAATAGACGAGCGAGAACACCAGCCGCCCGCCCGCGCCGCTTACGGCCGAGAAATAGTCGCGTATCAGGCCGCGCCGTTCCGAAAGGAAGGCGGAAAGGCGGGCGCCGAGGAGCCCGGTTTGGGTGTTGGTGGCCTGGGTCATGGTGTCAGTGCCGACGCTAGCAGCGAAAGCTTAATGCGCGGTTCCGCGCGTGCGGTCGCCGCGGGCGCGCGGCATCAAGAATGCACGGCGCCGAAGGCCATTAACGGTTTGTTTTCCATGAGTGCTTAGCGTGGCATTGCGCATTGTCCGCAGTTTCCCCGTTCGAAAAGCCGCGCCAGGATGTCAGAAACCGAAAATCGCGCCGACCTGAAGCGGTCGCTTCTCGCCTATGCGCGCGATGAGGGCGACCACGCTCCGCTTGGCACCGGCTCGCTTCTGGCTCTGGCCCGTGACAATGACGATGTTGAAGGCGCGCTGGAGCGCCATCGCGCCGCCCGGTCGCGCCGCGAAGAACGGATTCGACGCGAGGCTCTGGCGGCGATGGATGCCGCCGCAATGGACGCTGTGGCCAGGGACGCCGGAGCACGGCCGGCATCGCCGGTGGCAAGCACCCCGGCCCACCCGAGCGGCAGCCTTTCCGGCTGGCTGTCGCGATTCAGGCGCGGCAGGGCGGGGCTGGAACCCGCCGCAAACGAACACGTCCATCACCGGCCGGCATCCGCATGGACGGCGCATGCCGTTTCCCACATGGGCTCGGAAGATTTCTCCGAAACGCTAGAAGCCGACGACGACCGCCATTGGAAGCCGCTGATCGATCCGATGAAGGTGATCGGCGGCATCGGCCGTTCGTGGAAGCTGGTCGTGCTCTGCACAGTGCTGGGCGCGCTTCTGGGCGTTGCGGTCGCCGTTTCGACGCCCAAGAAATATGTCGCGGTCACCGAATTGCTGATCGACCCGCGCGACCTCAAGCTGGTCGACCGCGATCTTACCCAGGCCGGCTTCTCCAATGAGGCCACGCTCGCCATTGTGGAGAACCAGGTCCGCGTCATCACCTCGGGCACGGTGCTGAACCGGGTCGTGGACACGCTGCATCTCGATGAAGACCCCGAATTCAATGGGCAGGGTGGCAGCCGTGGGCTTCTTTCCGGCCTTCGCTCGGCGCTGTCGGGTGCCAAGGGCGCGGACGATGCGGGTACGCGTCGCGCACTCGCGATCGACAATCTGGCCGAAAGCCTTTCGGTCGAGCGCGGCGGCAAGACCTTCGTGGTGGTGATCGCCGTGAAGACGCTGGACGGTGAGAAGTCGGCTCTCATCGCCAACACCATGGCCGACGTGTTCCTCAAGACTTATGGCGAGCTCCAGTCGGACACCGCCACCCGTGCCACGGAAGAGCTTACCGCACGTCTTTCCGAACTGCGCGACGGCGTCGAGGCCGCGGAGCGCAGTGTCGAAGCCTTCAAGGCCGAGCACGACATTATCAACCCGCAGGGCAGGCTCATCACCGACGATGAGCTTGTGAGGCTCAACGACCAGCTTTCCATTGCGCGCGCCCGCACGCTGGAGCTGAAGGCCAAGGCCGCCTCGGCCGGGTCGGCGAATGTCGGGGCTGTCGTCGGCGGCGAGTTGCCGGAGGCGCTGGCCTCTCCGATAATGACTGAGCTGCGCGCGCAATACGCGGCGACGAAGAGCGAGGCCGACCGCCTGGCCGTCAAGCTCGGTCCGCTCCATCCGCAGCGTCAGGCGATCGACGCCCAGCTTGCCGGCGCACGCGAGCAGATCAGTGCCGAGCTGCGCCGCATAGCCGCCGCCGCCCAGACCGAACTCACCCGCTCGCAGCAACTCGAGCAGGAGCTGTCGTCGCGGCTGGCGCAGCTCAAGGTCCGTCAGGGCGGCGTAAATCGCGACATGGTGGCCTTGCGTGAGCTGGAGCGCGAGGCCGCCGCCAAGCGGGCTGTCTACGAGGCCTTCCTGCTACGCGCCCGCGAAACCGGCGAGCAGCGCGACATCAACACCGCCAATATGAGCGTGATTTCGGTCGCCTATCCGCCGCTGAGGGCGAGCGGCCCGTCGCGCTCCACCATCGCGGTACTGGGCACCGTACTCGGCTTTTTCGGCGGCGTGGGTCTTGGCGGCATGCGCGGCGCCTATGAAAGCCTGCGCGAAACCGCAAATCGCCGCCGCAGCCCGGCCGTCCGGCCTGTGACAGCGCCCACCGCGATGACCGGGCCTGAAGACGATCCCACCGAACCCGGGGGCGGGCATCCGCGCCGGCCGGAGCCAGGCAGCGCCCACCGTGCCCAGCCGCTGCTGCGGGCCGTGCCGCAGCCTGTCGAGTCCTCGGCGCACGCCTTTGCGCCGGACCATGCACCCGAAAGCGAGCAAGAGATCGCATCCACGGGGCCAAGCGCGCCGGCGACGCATGGCGATGTTCCCCGACTGGCCGCCCCGGCTGCGCCCGAACCGTCGATCGACGAAATCCGCGCCAGCCTGCGCGATTTCCGCCATCGGGTGGAGGGGCTCGCAGAAGCCCGCACCCGACGCCGATATTTCTGAGGGTTCTGCAACGCCAATTGCGGCTTCGCGCCATTCAACGGCGCAACGACGGGATTGCGTCGCGGATTTTTCGTGACTATGCCTTTTCACACAGTGCTTGCGCCAGGGAAGAGACATGACTGAAATTATTGACGGGAAGATCGTAGCCGAAGATGTCGTGGAAACGGTGAAGCGTTTCACGGCCGAGCTTGCGGAAAAACACGGCGTCCAGCCCGGACTGGCCGTGGTCATCGTCGGCGAGGATCCGGCAAGCCAGGTCTATGTCTCCTCCAAGGGCAAGAAGGCCAAGGAATGCGGCTTCCTCTCGGTGCAGCACACGCTGCCGGCCGAGACCAGCGAAGCCGACCTTCTCAAGCTCATCGGCGACCTGAACGCCGACCCGACCATCCACGGCATCCTGGTGCAGCTGCCGCTGCCCGACCATATCGATTCCGGCAAGGTGATCCAGGCCATCGCGCCGCAAAAGGACGTCGACGGCTTCAGCTTCGTCAATGTCGGCAAGCTCGGCACCGGCGAGATCGACAGCGCCTTCGTGCCCTGCACGCCGGCCGGCTCCATGCTGCTCATCGAGCGCGTGCGCGGCAAGGACCTTTCGGGCCTCAACGCGGTCGTCGTCGGCCGTTCCAACATCGTCGGCAAGCCCATGGCCAACCTGCTTCTGGCCGCCAACTGCACCGTCACCATCGCGCACAGCCGCACCAAGGATCTGCCCGCGCTCGCCCGCACCGCCGACATCCTCGTCGCTGCCGTCGGCCGTCCGGAAATGATCAAGGGCGACTGGGTAAAGCCCGGCGCTACCGTTATCGACGTCGGCATCAACCGCATCCCCGCGCCGGAAAAGGGCGAGGGCAAGTCGCGGCTGGTGGGCGACGTCGAGTTCGACAGCGCGCACAAGGCGGCCGGCGCCATCACCCCGGTTCCCGGCGGTGTGGGCCCGATGACCATCGCCATGCTGATGGCCAACACGCTGGTCTCGGCAAGCCGCGCCGCCGGCGTCGAACCGCCGGCCTTCTGACCACTGGCCGCACCAGCTATGCCGGCCTCGCCGCAGCCCGTTCCGGTGGAGATGCAGCTCTTGCCCAACGGCGTGCAAGGCGGCCGGCAATTCGCCTTCCTGCTGGTCGACAAGTTCCCGATGTTTTCGCTGGCCGCGGCCATCGACACGGTGCGCTCGGCCAACCGGCTTCTCGGCCACAACTTTTATGGCTGGACCACCGTCTCTGCCGATGGCGAGGCGGTGACCGCCTCCAACGGCCTGGCGCTGAAGGTCGGCTACAGCGTGGCCGACATTCCGCAGGTGGACATCCTGTTCGTCTGCGTCGGGCTCACCACCGAGTTTCCGGGCAAGAGCAAGGTGCTGGCCGCTCTGCGCGGCTGGGGCCGGCGCGGCGGGGCGCTCGGCGCGCTTTCGGCCGGCTCATACCTGCTTGGCGAAGCCGGCCAGCTCGACGGCTATCGCTGCACCATCCATTGGGAAAACCGCGCCGGCTTCAGCGAGCGCTTTCCCGAGATCCAGTGCACCGGCAATGTCTTCGAGATCGACCGCAAGCGCTACACCTGCGCCGGCGGCACCACATCGATCGACCTCATGCTGGAGATCGTGCGCGGCGACCTGGGACCCCACATCGCCAACGGCGTCGCCAACCAGTTCCAGCACGAACGCATCCGCTCGGCCACCGACCGCCAGCGCATAGGGCCGGAGCGCGACCTGACCGGCAAGTCGGAGAAGCTGCGCAAGATCGTCGAGCTCATGGCGGACAATCTCGATGAGCCGTTTTCGGCGCTCGAGCTTGCCAAGATGGCCGGGCTTTCAGTGCGCCAGGTAGAGCGCCTGTTCCTGCGCCACCTCAACGTCACGCCCGGGCGTTACTATATGCGGCTGAGGCTTGAGCGGGCGCGCGAGCTGCTGCGCCAGACCAATATGCCGATCCTCGACGTGGCGGTCGCCACCGGCTTCACCTCGCATTCCTACTTCGCCCAGAGCTATCGCCTGCAGTTCGGCCGGCCGCCCTCGGAAGAGCGACGCACGACGTATTGAGGGGGCGGCGCGTTCCCTCCCCCTTGAGGGGGCGGCCCGAACGGCCGGGAAGGGTAGGTTCATGCCCGGCACTACCGTAGTTTGAATTCATCCACGCGATACGATGCGACAGGCTCATTCTGCACCGCTGCGGCAGCTTTGGTCGACCGGCATGGGTCCCCGGAACCTTCGCACTTCGCTATCGCTCCTGCTTCGGCCCGAGGATGACGGGGATAGGACGGCCGGGAGCAGCACTGGTCAGCGAGTTGCCCACCACCAGCTTGCCTCTTCCTTCTCGGTCTCTGTCATTTCGCGGTGTTCCCAAGCCTTGCCGTTCCAGCGACGCATCGCAGCATTTGAACTGTCCGGTCGCCAATCGGCATGACGACCGCGCAAGGCTTCATACAGCCGCTTCAAAAGCGCCCGCACGTCTTTCCCCCAGATTGTATCCCCAGCCGCCACTCAATCAAAGATTGGCGACTGATGCAACTATGGGGCGTGAATTTTGATGGGGCACGCTGTCCGCGTGCGGTCGCTTTCGGCCAGTGGAGGAGAGCGGCAGGCTATCCCAGTCCGAACGCACGGGCGCCTTCGTCGGCGCGGCCGGCCATCTGGCGGAAGCCGGCGAACAATTCGCGGCCGAAGCCGTGTTCGTTCTCTGTGAGGTCGATCAGCGGCACTTTTCGAGCCTTCAGTTCGGTCTCGGGGATGAACACGTCAAGCGTGCCGTTCTCGGCGTCGAGGCGGACAAGGTCGCCGTCGAGGATCTTGCCGATGACGCCGCCTTCCAGCGCCTCGGGCGTGACATGGATCGCGGCCGGCACCTTGCCCGATGCGCCCGACATGCGGCCGTCGGTGACAAGCGCGACCTTGTGCCCGCGATCCTGCAGGATGCCGAGAATGGTGGTGAGCTTGTGCAACTCCGGCATGCCGTTGGCGCGCGGGCCCTGGAAGCGGATGACGGCGACGAAGTCGCGGTCGAGTTGGCCGGCCTTGAAGGCGTCGTGCAGCGCCTGCTGACTATCCAGCACCACGGCGGGTGCCTCGATGAAGCGCCGCTCCGGCTTCACGGCCGAGGTCTTGATGACCGCATGGCCGACATTGCCGGAAAGCATCTTCAGGCCGCCGCTCGGCTGGAACGCCTTGGCGAATGGCGCCAGCACCTTCTCGTCGCCGCTCTGCTTGGGCGCCGCTTCGCGCTGCACCGAGCCGTCTGCGCCGAGCCTGGCTTCCACAGCATAGGGGCGCAGGCCTTCGCCCCACACGGTCTGCACGTCCTCGTGCAGCAGGCCGGCATCGAGCAGCTCCCGGATCAGGAAGCCCATGCCGCCGGCGGCGTGGAAGTGGTTCACGTCGGCAAGGCCGTTCGGATAGACGCGCGCCAGGAGAGGCGTGGCGTCGGAAAGGTCGGAAATATCCTGCCAGGTCAGCCGGATGCCGGCCGCCGCGGCCATGGCGATGAGATGGATGGTGTGGTTGGTCGAGCCGCCGGTGGCGTGCAGGCCCACCACGCCGTTGACTATTGAACGCTCGTCGATCATGCGGCCGACAGGGGTGTAGGCGTTGCCCAGTGCGGTGATGGCCAGCGCCCGCTTGGCCGCTTCCTTCGTCAGCGCGTCACGCAACGGCGTGCCGGGATTGACGAAGGAGGCGCCCGGCGTGTGCAGGCCCATGATCTCCATCAGCATCTGGTTGGAGTTGGCCGTGCCGTAGAAGGTGCAGGTGCCGGGGCCGTGATAGGACTTTGACTCCGCTTCCAGCAGTTCGGCGCGGCCGACCTTGCCCTCGGCATAGAGCTGGCGGATTTTTGCTTTCTCGTCATTGGGCAGGCCGGAGGTCATCGGCCCGGCCGGAATGAACACGGCCGGCAGATGGCCGAAGGTGAGTGCTGCGATCACCAACCCGGGCACTATCTTGTCGCAAACGCCGAGGAAGACGGCGGCGTCGAACATGTTGTGGCTGAGCCCCACCGCCGCCGCCATCGCAATCACGTCGCGCGAGAACAGCGAAAGCTCCATGCCCGGCTGGCCCTGGGTGACGCCGTCGCACATGGCCGGCACGCCACCCGCCACCTGTGCGATGCCGCCGGCTTCATGCGCGGCCTGCTTGATGAGCTGCGGATAGGTCTCGAAGGGCTGATGCGCCGACAGCATGTCGTTGTAGGAGGTGATGATGCCGAGATTGGGCACCGTGTCGCCGCTGAGGACCGCCTTCTCGCCCGGTGCGCAGGCGGCAAAGCCATGGGCAAGGTTGCCGCAAGACAGAACGGCGCGGTTGGCGCTGCGGCCGGCTGCCTGCGCGAGACGCTCGAGATAGAGCTCGCGCGAGGCCCGCGAACGCTCGCGGATCCGCTCTGTAATGGCTTCGATGTCGCTTCTGGCGTTCATGACGGTCGGTCCTTTGCGGGGCAGGTCCCGGAAACGGTGGGAGGGCCGGTTCGCGGAACCCGCGATGGTTCAGGGTGCCCAGAAGATTTGCACGGGCACCTTTGCGTGGTCGAAGACGGCGCGCACCGGCAGATGCGGTTCGCCGTCGAGGGCGGCTTCCAGCACGCGGCGCTTTTCCGCGCCTTCGATGTGGAGGGCGATGAAACTTGCGCCAGCGATGCGCGGCAGGGTCAGTGTCAGGCGCGGCTCGATGCCGCTCGGCGCGTGCACCGGCAGCACATTGGCCCGGGCGTCGGAGTCGAGAAGTGCGGCCAGATTGTCGGCGTCAGGGAAGAACGAGGCCGTGTGGCCGTCCGCGCCCATGCCGAGGATCGCGGCATCGAGCGGCAGGGCGTTGCGCGCGACTGCTTCGTCGGCGCGTCGGGCCGCTGTGGCGACGTCGTCTGCCGCTGAGTAGAGGCCGATGAATTCGGCGGCGGCCGCTTCGTTCCGCAGCAGGTTGGCGGCGACCAGCCCGGCATTGGAGCGCGGCGAATCCGGCGGCACGAAGCGCTCGTCCACCAGCGTTACGATCACCTTGGCCCAGTCGATCTTTTCGCGCGACAGCGTGCGGAAGAACAGGCCGGGCGTGGTGCCGCCCGAGACGGCGAGCGTGGCCTTGCCGCGCACTGCGATTGCTGCGGCCAGCACGCCGGCTACCTTTTCGGCGAAGGCCGAGGCCAGCGCCTGCGACGAGGCGAATTCGTGCCAGTTGAGGGCGGCCTTGTCCATCCCGCTCAGCTCTCGTGCCAGGTGCGGCCGTCGCGCTCGATCAGCGCGATGGAGGCCGAGGGGCCCCAGGTGCCGGCGGTGTAGCCTTGCGCTTCCTGGCGGCTGTCTTCCCAGGCACCGAGGATGGGGTCGATCCAGCTCCATGCAGCCTCGACCTCGTCGCGGCGCATGAACAGCGACTGGTTGCCGCGGATCATGTCCATGATCAGCCGCTCGTAGGCGTCCGGATTGCGCTCCTGGAAGCTCTCGGCAAAGCTCATGTCGAGCGGAACGTGGCGCAGGCGCATGCCGCCCGGCCCCGGGTCCTTGATCATGATCCACTGCTTGACGCCCTCATCGGGCTGCAGCCGGATGACCAGCTGGTTGGCGGCGATGTTGCCGGCGCTGTCCTCGAAAATGGAATGCGGGATCGGCTTGAACTCGATGACGATTTCCGAAACACGGGTGGCCAGCCGCTTGCCGGTGCGCAGGTAGAAGGGGACACCCGCCCAGCGCCAGTTGGCGATCTCGGCCTTGATCGCCACGAAGGTCTCGGTGTTGCTTTCGCTGTTGCCGAGTTCTTCGAGATAGCCCTTGACGGGCCCGTTGGCCGATGCGCCGGCGCGATACTGCCCGCGCACGGTGGTCTTGGGCGCTTCGTTGCCGTTGATGCGCTTGAGCGAGCGCAGCACCTTCAGCTTCTCGTCGCGCAGCGCATCCGCCTCCATCGAGGACGGCGCTTCCATGGCCACAAGGCACAGAAGCTGCAGCATGTGGTTCTGCATCATGTCGCGTAGCGCGCCGGCCTTGTCGTAATAGGTGATGCGGTCTTCCAGCCCCACCGTTTCGGCGACCGTGATCTGGACATGGTCGATATGGGCCGAGTTCCACAGCGGCTCGTAGAGCGCGTTGGCGAAACGCAGCGCCATCAGGTTCTGCACCGTCTCCTTGCCGAGATAGTGGTCGATGCGGAAGATCTGCTGCTCGGAAAAGACCTCGGCTATCTGGTCGTTCAGCTCGCAGGCGGAGGTGAGGTCGCGGCCGATGGGCTTCTCCATCACGATGCGAGAAGTCGGCGTGACCAGGCCCACTTCCTGCAGGTGCCTGGAAATGTGGCCGAACAATGCGGGGGCGACCGCGAGATAGAAGGCGCGGATGCTTCTGCTGTCGCCAACCACCTTCTTCAGCTGTTCGAAGCCATCGCCCGACACTGCATCGATCCCGACATAGCTGAGGCGCTTCAGGAAGGACTCAAGCTGCCCCTGGTCGATCTCGCTTGGCTTCACATGCGTGGAAATCGACTTGCGGGCGAAGGCGCGGTAGTCGTCGTCCGACAGTCTGGCGCGCGACGCTCCGATGATCCGGGTGGGTTCGGAAAACTGGCCGGCGCGCTGGCGCTGGTAGAGTGCGGGCAACAGCTTGCGCTCGGCAAGATCGCCGGTGCCTCCGAAGACGATGAGGTCGAAAGGTTCGACTGGGATGATCTGGCTGGTCATTCTACATTCCGGAATCGCGGTAGCTGACAGTTCGACCTCTTGTATTCTAATCGATTTAAAATTGCCAGAGCCTGGCTGTCACAGCTCCTGCCTTCACACTGGTCCAATCTCGACCCCTGTGCTCGGGCGATAGTTGCCCGAGCTGCTGACCTGCACAGCATAGGACAAGCGGGGCTGGAATCCAGAGGAGGTGGCCATGGCTACGCATCTTTCTAGAACGGTGGCGGATGGCCGCGCCTTCATGCAACTCATCGATGGCCGCCAGGTGGATGCCCTGTCCGGCAAGCGCATAGATGTGCTGTGCCCATCCGACGGCAAGGTTTTCGCCTCGATTCCCGCGGCCGGCGAGGCCGATGTGGATATCGCCGTGCGGGCCGCGCGCTGGGCTTTCGATGAGGGCCCGTGGAGCCGCATGCCGGCGGTGGAGCGCGGGCGCTGCCTGACGCGGCTGTTCCAACTGGTGGAAAAGCACGGTGACGAACTAGCCGCACTTGAATCGCGCGACACCGGCAAGCCGATCCGCCAGGGCAAGGCTGACGTCATTGGCGCGATGCGCTACTATGAGTTTTATGGCGGAGCCTGCGACAAGATCCATGGCGACACGATCCCGTTTCTCGAGGGCTATACGGCGCTGACCCTGCGCGAACCGCATGGCGTGGTGGCGGGCATCATTCCGTGGAACTATCCCCTGCAGATCCTCGCCCGCGTTGTGGGCGCCGCTCTTGCGATGGGCAACACGCTGGTGGTCAAGCCGGCCGAGGACGCGTCGCTGACCACGATCCGCATTGCGGAACTGGCACTGGAGGCCGGCATTCCGGCCGGTGTGTTCAACGTGGTGACCGGCTATGGCCGAGATGCCGGCGCGTCGCTTTCAGCCCACCCGCTGGTCGACTACGTCACCTTCACCGGCTCGACGCTCACTGGCACGGCTATCCAGCAGGCCGCGGCGATCAACAATCGCGGCGTTACGATGGAACTTGGCGGCAAGTCTCCGCAGATTGTCTTCGCCGATGCCGACATCGAAGCGGCGCTGCCGGTGCTGGTCAGTGCGATCATCCAGAATGGCGGCCAGACCTGCTCGGCCGGCAGTCGCGTGCTGATCGAAAGGCCGATCTATGATCGCGTCGCGGCGGCGCTGGCCGAGCGGTTCTCGACACTGGTCGCCGGCCCGCATGATGCGGATCTCGACCTGGGGGCGCTGATCAACCCACGGCAGAAGGAGAAGGTCGCCGGGATGGTCGCCGCCGCGGAAGAGGCTGGCATTCCGGTGCTGGCGCGCGGTTCGGTCCATCCCGATGCGCCGGCCGGTGGCTATTATCAGGAGCCGGTGCTGTTCGGACCGGTCGACCCGGCAGCCGCAATTGCGCACGAAGAAATCTTCGGGCCGGTGCTGACGCTGTTTCCGTTCGAGGGCGAGGAGGAAGCGGTCCGGCTTGCCAACGGCACCGACTTCGGTCTCGTGGCTGGCGTCTGGACGAAGGACGGCGCACGCCAGCACCGCGTCGCCAAGCGCGTGCGCGCCGGCCAGGTGTTCGTGAACGGCTATGGCGCGGGCGGCGGCATCGAGCTGCCCTTCGGCGGCTTCAAGAAATCGGGCCATGGCCGGGAAAAGGGCTTTGAGGCGCTCTACGACATGTCGGCCACCAAGACGATCGTCTTCAACCATGGCTAAACGCAGCCATTGCGCGGTTCAGGAACAGGAAATCTCATGGCACGTCTGAAGGGCAAGGTCGCAATCATCACCGGGGCGGCATCGGGGTTTGGCGAGGGCATGGCAAAACGCTTTGCCGAGGAGGGCGCCAGCGTGGTGGTGGCGGACCTCAATGCGAGAGGCGCCGAGCGTGTTGCGGGCGAGATAGGCGAGGCCGCGATTGCGGTGCAGACCGACGTATCGCAGCGTTCCGAGTTCGACGAACTGATTGGCGCGGCAATGGAGCGCTTCGGCCGCATCGACGTGATGGTCAACAATGCTGGCTACACCCACCGCAACGGCGACATGCTCGGCGTGGAGGAGGAGGTGTTCGACCTGATCACTGCCGTCAACATGAAGGCGATCTACCATGCCGCGCGCACCGTGGTGCCGATCATGGAGGCGCAGGGCGGTGGCTCGATCATCACCACCGCGTCGACAGCCGGCCTGCGCCCCCGCCCGGGCCTGACCTGGTACAACGCCTCGAAGGGCTGGGCGATCACCGCCACCAAGTCCATGGCGGTGGAACTGGCGCCCAAGAACATCCGCGTCAATTGCCTGTGCCCCGTGGCTGGCGAAACCGGCATGCTGGCCCAGTTCATGGGCGAGGATACGCCGGAAATGCGCGACAGGTTCCGCGCCTCGATACCGCTCGGACGATTGTCTACGCCGCTGGACATAGCCAATGCCGCACTGTGGCTCGCTTCCGACGAGGCTGCCTTTATTACAGGCGTGGCGCTGGAGGTCGACGGCGGCCGCTGCGTCTGACACAAGGCTTTCGAGGCGTGAAAGTTCACCTGTGGATTCAGGGCCTTGCGGCGGTCTCCATGCATGGGACCGAGGTGCGGACACCTTGAGGGAGACGTCCATCTGCACTCTCGCTTTCTTGCGTGCTGTGTCACAATGTTAGCGCCGTGCCGCAAAATGTTGCGGTTTTAGTCACTTTTCAGCCGGGAAATTGCTGCTTCTTGTGCGCGGGCCGGGGCGTACATGGAGTAAGGGGCCCGCGTGAAATATCTGGAGAGGGTGAGGGCGTGTCTGACGCTCGGCACCGTCGTGTCAGCCTGTTTTCTTGCCGGTTGCAATACGCAAGGAACTGGCCGCATGACGGACGACATCAAGACTTCGTCCATCGGCAGGACATCATCCGCAAAAACGTCGTATGGCTACACGGCCAAGGACAAGGAATGTCTCGCCCGCGCAATGTTTTTCGAATCCAACCGGTCGAGCCGCGACGGCCTTGTCGCCGTCGGCACGGTGGTGATGAACCGGCTGCAATCCGGCGCCTATGGCGACAGCGTTTGCGAGGTCGTCGGCCAGAAGGGGCAGTTCGCGCCCGGCGTGCTGTCGCGAAAGATGGAATCGAAGGCTCTTCCCGACGTGATCGCGGCGGCCGATTCCGTCCTGAAAGGGGAGCGCCACCCGGGCGTGAAGAACGCCATGTTCTTCCATACGGCCGGTCTGCGCTTTCCATACAAGAACATGCACTATGTGCTGGTGGCCGGCGGCAACGCCTTCTACGAAAAGCGCAGCCGCCACCGCAGGCCTGAACTGCCGGCGGCGACTGGCGTGGCCAGCGCGGCGCAGCCGCAGCCCGTCGCGACGGCAATTCCGCGCGACACCACCGTGACGCAGCAGAGCGCGAGCGCCGAGATTTCCTCCCCTGCGACCGCCCAGAGAGAACTGTCCTATGCGGCGGACAAAGAGGCGTTGGACGCGATCGGCGCCGTGATTGCCGCGGAAGGACGGCCGCTGGTGAAGGTCGACTAGGCATTTCCTACCTGCCGCTGTCGCAGCTGAAATTCTGAACTTGAGGATCGACAAAGACGCCCGGCAGCATTGCCGGGCTGTTTTTTTGCCGGCGCCTAGACGGCGCAACTGTGAAATGTCACGCGCTGTGCCCGCGCAATGAGCAGCCGATTTATTTCAGGTTCGCCACCAAGAATATTGTTTTTACTGGCGGTGTTTTCCAACGGGACTTGATTTTATCTATCAGTTCATAATGGAGATATTGAAAGATAATATCTGCATTTGCATGTTTAGAGAATTCGAATGGAAAAAAATGCAGGTACGTAGCAATATTTCTTTCGTTTAAATAAAGTAAACGACCTATTAACATGGATCAATGTCCCATGTTGGTCGGTGTGTATATTTGAGGTTGTCGCATCACTCGCGATATGGTTGTACGAATAATTATAAATATACTTCTGGTTGCGATGGGCGTCTGCATATCCAAGGGGGAAATCCACAAGAGTTAGTCAAGAGTTGGAAAGTGCATCTCCAGCCGTTTGCCATGAAAATGCAGTGGCGCTGCTGCGGGTGCACCAGTGGGGTAGAAACATGATGAATTCGACAGCTGCAGCTGGCAGTCATGCCGTGTTGAATGGGAGCCGCCAGGCGATAAGCCTGGCCTCAACGTCCTCGGAGGAGGTGGTTGCGCCCGCTGGCGCAGCCGGCGAGAAGCTCGGGGTCTCCGAGACCGCGGAGCGACCGCGTCGCTCATTGGTGATCATTGACAATCGTGCTCTCGACCGCGAGTGCTTTGCGCAAAGCCTTGCGGCTCACAAGGACGGAATGGAGGTTCTGGCTTTCGGTTCGATCCAGGACTGGAATTCCAAACAGCACAAACATCCGCCGCTGGCGGCGATTTTGCTGAATGTGGGCGGCCGGAAGATCAGCGACCCGGATGTTTCGGGAGAGATCGTCCGGTTGAAGACGGAGTTCGGCTCGATCCCGGTGATTGTTCTGGCCGACACCGAAGAGCTTTCGCAGATCCTGAAGGCGCTGGAATGCGGGGCGCGAGGGTATATTCCGTCCTCGGTTGGCATCGATGTCTGTGCCGGGGCGATCAGCCTTGCCTTGGCAGGCGGTATCTTCGTTCCCGCCAGCAGCGTTCTGGCCGTGCGGCAAAGCCTGGCTTCCGGTGGCGAGACCACGCCCCCGATGGGCGGCATGTTCACCGTGCGCCAGGCGGAGGTTGTCGAGGCGCTGCGGCGAGGCAAGGCCAACAAGATCATCGCCTATGAGCTGAACCTGCGCGAGAGCACCGTCAAGGTCCACATCCGCAACATCATGAAGAAGCTGAAGGCCACCAACCGCACCGAGGTGGCCTACAAGATCAATGACCTCTTTCCCGCAGATTTCCCGCCGCCGGCGTTCAACAAGTCTGCAAGCTGGCAACGGCAGGGATAACCCCGCGCCGCGCCTTCCGAGCTGATGTTGCGGTGGCCGCGAGGCCGCCGCAACCGGCGCTTTTCTAAGCGCCAAGTGGCCGCGCGCCAGCAGATTTCCGGGGCCACCCTAAGCGATCGCGCTTGAGCGGTGCCATCTTCCCGCACGTCATCAAATCCAGGACGAGGGTCTGCGCGGCTGGCTTGCCGGCCTCCGCGTGGTGGTGACTCATTCGCGCGAGAAGATAATGCGGCCGCGCGGGCACGGGCTCGAAACTGTTCGGCGCGCAAGCAGGCCTAATCCGCAAGTAGTAGCTCAGTCCGTCTGTGCTAATCCTTTTTGCTCGACCAATGAAACAATAGTTCTGGCAAGTAAGTTTTGTATTGTTGGCGGCGGCGTTGCATGGCTATTTTTCGCTCACGGCCGCTGGGCGGGTGGCTGGCAGTGAGTGCAGTCGGAGCCTTCAATGAGACCATCCACTCGTCGACACGAATTCAGTATCCGGGCAGGCGCCGCCGGGAGGGTGGATCGCACGCCCTGCTGCGGGCATTTCAACATGACGGTCGCTGCCGCGGCTGCAAACTTCCTTAAACACGAAACCAGGTGAAAGGCATCGCGTAGGCACGAAACGGCGTTTCGTGGGCGACGATGTCTTGGCGCGGCGTCGTTTGGCGCCTCGAGCTACACAAAAAACGAGAATTTTGGGGGGAGTAATGATGCCGTTCGAACTGTGGGCGCGTTCACCCGAGAGGGACCGCCAGGCCGATCAAGTGCGCTTTCAGCGGCTTCTGGAAGCCCTGACCGAGCTATCGTCCCAGGTGGAGCACGAAACGGAGGGCCTGCAGGCCCGATATGTGCGCGTCTCCGACAGCGCAGCGCTCCTGGCGCAATGTCCGGAAGGAATAGCCGTGATAGCAGATCCGACCAGCACAATGGCCCGTTGCCTGGCGCGCATCGCTGCCTTGCAGGGGCAGATAGCCTTCATCGAAATGTTGCGGCAAAGCGTTCTTTCCTATGCCGAGGAGGTCGCGCTCGAGGCCGTGTCCGCGAAAAACGGCACATGGCATTCGCACCATTGAACCCCTGCAACGCGAACGGCATGATGGGCCTTTTTTCGAGGCAGGCTGCAAGCCCTCTTCTCTTCGACCCGACCGGGCGGCTTCCGATCGGATCGAAGGTATTGGCCCTAGATCCGGTCGCGCAGGGCAAACCAGTTCAGCGCCAGGAACAGCAAGGGCGCCCGCAGGCGGCTTCCGCCGGGGAAGGGCGGGATCTTCAGTTCCTCAAACAGTTTCAGCCGGTCGCGGTTGCCTGCCACGGTCTCGGCATAGAGCCTGCCGACAAAGTTGGACAGCATCACGCCATGGCCGGAATAGCCGCCGGCGAAAATCACGTTCGGCATCACCTCGCGCACGAACGGCTTTCTGGGCATGGTTATGCCGACATAGCCGCCCCAGCCATGGGTGATCTCCACGTCCTTCAGGTCGGGATAGAGTTCGGCGATCTGCTTGCGGATGTGGATGTGGATGTCCTTCGGGTCATCCACCGCGTAGACCTCGCGCCCGCCGAACAACAGCCGCCCGTCCTTGGACTTGCGGAAATAGCGCACGACGAAGCGTGAATCGTCGACCGACTCGCCGCCGGGGATCGCCGGGCTGTCGGCGCCTAGCGGCACCGTGGCGCCGATGAAGGAGCCGATGGGCATCACGTGGGCCGAACTCACCGGTTCCAGCTTGCCGCCATAGGCGTTGACCGCGATCAGCCCCTTGTCGGCGGTGATCGTGCCGAAGGGAGTGGTGACGC
This sequence comes from Mesorhizobium sp. KR2-14, assembly GCF_040049255.1. Taxonomy (NCBI): domain Bacteria; kingdom Pseudomonadati; phylum Pseudomonadota; class Alphaproteobacteria; order Hyphomicrobiales; family Phyllobacteriaceae; genus Mesorhizobium; species Mesorhizobium sp. KR2-14. The sequence continues at coordinate 309,711 of NZ_JBDZDR010000002.1, forward strand.
GCACCTTGCCGCCGGAAGAGGTGATGCCGGTTGCCGGCGTCTTCTCAAACAACTGCGCACCGGCGGCGGCCGCAACGCGCGCGGTGCCGATGGCTAGCTTCAGCGGGTGGATATGGCCGGTGCCGGTGTCGCGTGTGCCGCCGAAATAGGCGGTCGAACCCAGGCGCTCGGCCGTTTCCTTCGCATCCATGAAGCTGACATGCTTGTAGCCGAAGCGCGTCGCCAGGATCTCGGCATGCGCCTTGTAGGCATCGACGAAACGCGGCTTGTGCGCGACCGACAACTGGCCTGGCATGAAGTCGATGTCGATTTCATGCACGCGGGCAAAATCGAGCAGATGGGCCTTCGCCTCCTCGGCGAGGTCGAACAGCGCCTTGGCGCGGGTGAAGCCGAGTTCGGCCTCCAGGTCCTCGGCCCAGGCGCGCTGGCCGGTGCCGAGCTGGCCGCCATTGCGGCCCGAGGCGCCGTCGCCGAAGCGATGCGCCTCTATCAGGACGACATTGACGCCGGCCTTGGCCAGATGAGCCGCCGCCGACAGGCCGGTGAAGCCGCCGCCGATGACGACGACATCGGCGCTGCGGTCGCCGTCGAGAGCAGGATAGGCCGGCCGTTCGCCGGCCGTTGCCTCATACCAGGAATATCCCGGCGAGATCGGACTGCTGTGGTTCATGGGATCGGCCTTCAAACATTGAGAAGCAGGTATTCCCGCTCCCACGGGCTGATCACTTCCATGAAAGTCTCGAACTCGGCGCGCTTGATTGCCGCGTAAGTGGTGACGAAGGGCTCGCCAAGGATGGCGCGCAGGTCCTCGTCCTGCTCGAACAGGTCAACCGCCTCCAACAGTCCGCGCGGCAGATCGATCTGGTCCTCGTTGGCCGTGGTCAGTATCGGCGCGTCCGGCTTCAGGGCCTTGTTCATGCCGATGAGCCCGCAGGCAAGTGAAGCCGCCAGCGCCAGATAGGGGTTGGCGTCGGAGGACGGGATGCGGTTTTCCACGCGCCGCGCAGCCGGATCGGAGCGAGGCACCCGGAACGCCACGGTGCGGTTGTCGTAACCCCACTTGTTGTTCACGGGCGCCGAAGCCGCCTGGGTGAGCCGGCGATAGGAGTTCACATAGGGCGCGAACATCACCAGCGCATTCGGCACATGGCGCTGCATGCCGCCGAGGAAGTTGAAGAAGGTTTCCGTCTCCGAGCCCTCGGGAGCCGAGAACACGTTCTGGCCCGTCTTGCGGTCGATGACGGACTGGTGGATGTGCATGGCCGAGCCCGGCTGGCCCTGGATCGGCTTGGCCATGAAGGTGGCGTAGGTGTCGTGCTTGAGCGCCGCCTCGCGGATGGTGCGCTTGAACAGGAACACCTGGTCGGCAAGCTCGACCGGGTCGCCATGGCGCAGGTTGATCTCGAGCTGGCCGGCGCCTTCCTCATGGATCAGCGTGTCGATCTCCAGGCCCTGGCTCTCGGAGAAATGATAGATGTCATCGATCAGTTCGTCGAACTCGTTGACGCCGGCGATGGAATAGCCCGCGCCGCCGCCAATCGGCCGGCCGGAGCGCCCGACGGGCGGTGTCAGCGGATAGTCCGGGTCGGGATTCTTGCGGACGAGGTAGAATTCGATTTCCGGCGCCACGACCGGCTTCAAACCCTTCGCCTCATAGGCGGCGACAACGCGCTTCAGCAGGTTGCGCGGGGTGAACTCGACCGAGCGGCCGTCCTGGTGGACGAGGTCGCAGATGACCTGCGCGGTCGGGTCCTCTTCCCAGGGAACGGCACTGAGGGTGGAAAGGTCAGGCACCAGCTTCAGGTCGCCGTCGTCTTCCGGATAGGCAAAACCGTTGCCATCTTCCGGATAGCCACCGGAGATGGTCATCATGAACACGGCCGAAGGCAGCGCCAGTGAGGTGTTGGAGGTGAATTTGCTGGTTGGCATCATCTTGCCGCGCGCGACACCCGCCTGGTCGGGGGTGATACATTCGATATCTTCGATACCGCGCCATTCAAGCCATTCGCCAGCTTCCTTCCAGTCCTTTACGCCCCGCAGGTTTTTCACAAATGCGGGCACACGAGTGCGTCCCCCGGCCTTCGAGGGGCGAACTTCCTTTTTAGGGGCAGGCATCAATCACCAAGATTTGTTTCGGATGCGCGAGTATAGCCACGCGTCGCGACGGAAGAAAAGGGGCATGAAGACTTTTGCAAACCCGCTGCGCCGCGCGTAGGTTCAGCCGCGCAGGCCGTCCAAAAGCCGGTTCAACACAGGTTGCAGCACTTCGGGCGTGATGGGCTTAGCAACCACCGCATCGACCACCGGCAGTTCGGAAATGCCTTCCCCGCTCACAATTCGGACCGAGAGCAGAATCACCCTCGGAGCACGCGCGCCGAACCGCTGGCGCAACGCCACCAGCGATGGCATGAGCAGGTCGCAATCGCGATTATCGGCGCCGCCGTCCAGAAGGACGATGCCCGGAAGCTGCGCATCCAGCGTCTTCAAAGCGGCTTCCGGGTCTTCCGAAACGGGCCGCAGACCTGACTTTTCGACGATCCGCGATATGACCACACGGTTCACCGGAGAGTTTCCGACGACGAGCGCCTTGGCAGTATCGATGACGCCAATTTCGTGCCCGGCGAGCGGCGCAGCCGTGTCGGTCGACACGGCACCGCGGGCTGATCTGCTAGGTGACAATGAACCGGCTCCCCTCGCTTTTCAATTTTTAGTTGAGTACGCGGTGCAAATAGTCTCCGGCGTTCATACACGTCAAGCCTAGCTCATCGCAATGTCGAGCTTGATGAAAACATAAAAAATACTGAACGACTATTTGAAGGGGGAAGTCGACGCAAATGAGTGCGGTGAAAATGGCATCACCCGCACGAAAAAAATCGTGCGGGTGATGCGAGCATTTCGGCGAGTGTGTGCGCGGCGCGGTTGCGCCGGAAGCTAGCGCGAAGACTGGGTGACGATCACCGGAATGAGCAGATCGCCCCAGTTGCCGTTGGCATCGTGATGCCGGGCCGAGCGCACCAGTTCCACCGACACGCCGGCTTCCACCGCCTTCATGACCGCCTGGTTGAGGCGGTGGAGATCATTGGCGACGATGCGGATCGCGGCCTGCTGTTCGGGGCTCATGGCCGAAGACTGCTCCTCGGCCCGTTCCTTGACGCGAGTTCTGGTTGTCATTGTGGTGCTTTCCCTGCCTTGTCCGCGCGGTTGGATCCGCGCAGGACGATTATGGATTTCGACTATTCCGCCGCCGGGCGGAACTGGTCGTGTTCGGTGGATTCCTTCATGGCCGTGGTGGACGACAGGCCGCCGGTGATGGCCAGCGACACGGCGTCGAAATAGCCCGTGCCCACTTCGCGCTGGTGCTTGGTGGCGGTGTAGCCATTGGCTTCGGCCGCGAACTCGGCTTCCTGCAGCTCGGAATAGGCCGCCATCTGGCGGTCCTTGTAGCCGCGCGCCAGTTCGAACATGCCGAAGTTGAGCTGGTGGAAGCCGGCCAGCGTGATGAACTGGAACTTGTAGCCCATGGCACCCAGTTCGCGCTGGAACTTGGCGATGGTGGCGTCGTCGAGGTTTTTCTTCCAGTTGAAGGACGGCGAGCAGTTATAGGCGAGCATCTTGCCCGGATGCGCCTTGTGCACGGCTTCGGCAAACTTCCGGGCCTGCGCGAGGTCGGGCTTGGAGGTCTCCATCCAGATCAGGTCGGCATGCGGGGCGTAGGCAATCGCGCGGGCGATGCAGGGCTCGATGCCGTTCTTGACCTGGTAGAAGCCCTCGGTGGTGCGGCCCGCGTCATGATCGACGAAGGGGCGGTCGCGCTCGTCTATGTCGGAGGTCAGGAGCTTGGCAGCTTCGGCGTCGGTGCGGGCGACGATCAGCGTCGGCACGCCCATGACGTCGGCGGCGAGGCGCGCGGCGTTGAGGTTGCGAATGTGGGCCGCAGTCGGGATCAGCACCTTACCGCCGAGATGGCCGCACTTCTTTTCGGATGCAAGCTGGTCCTCGAAGTGGACGCCCGCAGCGCCGGCCTCGATAAAGGCCTTCATGATCTCAAAGGCGTTGAGCGGGCCGCCGAAACCGGCTTCCGCATCGGCCACGATCGGAGCGAACCAGGTGTCGACCGACAGGCCCTTGCCCTCCGAAACCTCGATCTGGTCGGCGCGCTGCAGCGTGCGGTTGATGCGCTTGGCAAGCTCGGGCGCGGCATTGGCCGGATAGAGCGACTGGTCCGGGTACATGGCGGACGCGGTGTTGGCATCTGCCGCCACCTGCCAGCCGGAGAGATAGATCGCCTTGAGGCCGGCCCGCACCATCTGCATGGCCTGGTTACCGGACAGCGCGCCGAGCGCATTGACGAAATCTTCCTCGTGAATGAGCTTCCACAACCGGTTCGCGCCCATTTCGGCGAGGCTGTACTTGATCTGAACGGAGCCGCGCAGCCGCTTTACCGTCTCGGCGTCATAGGGTCGCTCGATGCCGTCGAAACGGCCTTCGGGGGCAGACGGAACGAGGTTGTAAAAATCGGTCATAACGTTCTCCGGGGTCAAGGAAACAGGCATCGTGAACAGCGTCGTTTCTGGGGTCGGTGCCCATCGATGTATGACGGAATTTACATTCGGTGGCGGAGAAGGCGAGGAGAAAGCCGAAAACGAGCCCGGAAATCGGGAAAACCTGTATTGTGTTTGACTGAGGCGGCGTGTAAATTTGTAAAAGATGTAAATTCGGGCTGACGGTGAAAAATCGCGAGCAGCCTGTAAACCAATGTAAAGATCGCCATGGCCGAGCAAAAGATCTTCGCCGGACCTCGGATCCGCCGCATCCGAAACGCCAAGGGCCTGACCCAGACGGCAATGGCCGAGGGACTTGGCATATCGCCGTCCTATCTCAATCTCATCGAGCGCAACCAGCGTCCGCTGACCGTGCAGCTCATCCTCAAGCTCGCCTCGGTCTACAAGGTGGATCCGGAGGAACTGCAGGGCGAGGCGCGCGGGTCGATAGCGGCGCTGAGGGAAGTCTTTTCCGACCCGCTTCTGGCCGGCGAGTTGCCGGGCGACCAGGAACTGATCGAACTTTCCGAAGGGGCGCCGAATGCGGCCGCAGCAGTGATAAAGCTCTTTCGCGCCTATCGCGAGCAGGCCGAGCGCCTGTCGGATCTTTCCGAGCTCTTGGCGCGCGAAGGGCGAGCAACGGCCCTATCCGGCGCCAGGCTGCCGGTGGACGAGGTGCGCGAGGTTTTCGAGCGCGGGCCAAACCATTTTGCCGCTCTGGAAGAGGAGGCCGAGGCGTTTACCTCCGTTCTCGACGCGGGCGACGATCTATTTGCGGCACTCAAGGCCTGGCTGAGGCGCGAGCACGGCATCGTGGTGAAGGTGCTGCCGGCCGCAACCATGCCCAACTGGCGCCGCCGCTACGACCGGCATTCGCAGCGGCTGTTCATTTCCGAGCGGCTTTCGCCCTTCGACCAACTTCGCGAGGTGGCGATGGAGGCCTGCCTGATCCGCATGTCCGTGGCGGTCGCGGCCGAAATCCAGGCGCTGAAGCTGTCGTCCGATGAGGCGCGCCGGCTGGCCCGCTTCGAGCTTGGCCGCTATGCGGCGCATGCGCTGATGATGCCCTACCAAGCCTTCCAGTCGGCCGCGCTGCGGGCGCGCTACGATGTCGACGTACTGAAATCGCGGTTCGGCGTTTCCTTCGAGCAGGCCGCCAACCGGCTGACCACGCTGCAGCGGCCGGGCGCGGCCGGCGTTCCCTTCTTCATGCTTGAGGTGGACAATGCGGGAAACCGCTTCCGCAAGGCCGGCGCGCAAGGCTTTCCGCAAAGCCGCTTCGGCGGAGGGTGTCCGAAGCTGCCTGTGCATGCCGCCTTCGCGCAGCCCGGCCAGATACTGGTCGAGGCGGTAGAAATGCCGGACGGGGCGGAATTCCTGTGCGTGGCGCGCACGCTGGACGGCCCGCAAGGCGCCTTCACCGAGCGGCCGCGCCGCACTGCGCTGCTGCTGGGCTGTGACGTCGGCTTCAAGGACGAGATCGTCTATGGCGCTGCCTTGCCGGGCGCGCCGGGCCGGTCGGGGCAGGGGACGGCCACTCTGGTGGGCCCGGCCTGTCGGCTGTGCGAGCGCACTGGCTGCCTGTCGCGTGCCGAGCCGCCGGTGACCCGCCCGCTGGGGCTGGACGAGATGGTGACGGGCCTGAGCGCGTTTGATTTTCAGTGAGTGCCGGAATTATTCGTCCGGAAACAGAGCGGCGATGTTCCTGTGGCCATGAAGAACCGCGACAATAACTATCTGCTCCTCAATTTCGTCGAAGCGATAGAAGACGAGATGATTCCGAACGACAAGGGCGCGATAGACAGAGTTGTAAGGGCGCCCTGATCGAGGAAATTCTCGCAGACGCTCACAGGCGGCAAAGATATCCTCTACATAGGCGTCGGCCGCGCGTCCGTTGTCAGCGGAAATGTATTCGTGAAGCGCGGATAAGTCATCGTATGCCTGCTGGAGCCAGACGAGTCTATTTCCCATGTCTGGCTCGAAGGGCAGCCACCACCTCTTCGTGCGGCGTCGCGCCGCCGCGAGCCTCGGCCAATGCAAGATGCGCGTCGATCTTCTTGCGCAGCGCCATTTCCATCAGCGCCTGTCCGAGTTCTTCCTGATCGGCTTCCGGAAGCGCTTCCGCCGCGCGGATGGCGTCTTTCAGCGTCTGGTTCATCCGACAACTCCTGCCTGATCAACATATAGCATCTCTGCTAGCCGTCACGAAACCTCTTCGCGAGCCCCAAAAAGGGTGCCACAACCGCTCGTGGCCGCTGGACCACGAACCTCGGGGAAGTTTGGTCTACGCAGCTTGGACTGCGCCTGTCGCCCACAGGCATGCGCAGCCGGGGGGAAACGACGATGGTCGGGGCATGACAGAAGCCGCCGTTTCGCACGCAGGTCACCAAAGTTCCGGACGCGACGAGCGCATCGGCATCCTGCTGGTGTTCCTGTCCGCCCTGATGTGGAGCTTCGGCGGGGCGATTGCCCGTTTCATCGAAACCGGCGACAGCTGGAGTGTGGTGTTCTGGCGCTCATGCTGGGCGGCCGCTTTCCTCATCGGCTTCATGGTCTGGCGCGATGGCTGGCGCGGCATGCTGCGACTGTTCGGCAGCATGGGCCTGCCGGGCCTTGCCGTGGCTGTCTGTTTTGCCACGGCATCGAGTTCCTTCGTGGTTGCGCTTGCCTACACCACTGTTGCCAACATCCTGCTGATGCAGGCCGGAGTGCCGCTGGTGGCGGCGCTGATTGCCTGGGCGGTGTTCCGGGAGCGCGTTTCGCTTGCGACCTGGGCGGCGATCGCCGCCGTGATCTGCGGCGTCGGCATCATGGTGTCGGAGTCCTTCAACGGCCAGGTTTCGCCGATCGGCGACAGTCTGGCGCTGCTGATCTCGGTGATGTTCGCCATCGCCACCGTCATCACCCGTCGCTTCGCCCATGTGCGCATGACGCCGGCGACTTGCCTTGGCGCCATCCTTGCGGCGTCGTTCGCCGCTACCCAGGTTGCGGATTTTGCAGTGTCGCCGCGCGACATGGGCTTCCTGTTCGCTTTCGGTGTCATCAATCTCGGCCTGGGGCTTGCCCTTTTCGCCACCGGGGCCAGACTCGTGCCCGCGGCCGTGGCGGCTCTGCTCGGCACGTTCGAGCCCATTCTGGGGCCCGTCTGGGTCTGGCTCATTCACGGCGAGGTGCCGTCGGCGCGCACCATCGTGGGTGGCGCGGTGGTGTTTTCGGCGCTGCTCGTCCATATCGGGCTTGAATTCAGGCGCCAGGCTCGCGCGGCCAGGCCGGCCATGGCTGGCATACCGTCTCCCCATTGACAGAACTGTCGCGGCGTGGGCAGGTTAAATCATCTGCAACAATGAGACAGGTATATCTTGCGTGAAATAGCCGGAAGGGCACAAACCGGAATCGATAATTCCATTCGCGAAACTTCCTACACTGCCGGCCTTCCTGCCGGAAAAGATCGCCCTCCCGAGTATCCTCCGGCTACGGCCGTCGCGCAGAAATCCAGCTTCATCTCCCCCGAGCACGAGGCCGAATACCGCGCCTTCGTCGAAAAGCATCCCGACCTCGAAGCGGTCGAGTTCCTGCTGGTCGATCCCAATGGCGTGATGCGCGGCAAGTGGGCGCCGGGCGATGCGCTGAAGAAGGCGTTCCAGGAAGGCGTGAACTTCCCCATGTCGTTGCACGGGCTCGACGTGTGGGGGCGCGAGGTCAGCGAGACCGGCCTGCACATCGAAACCGGCGACCAGGACGGCTACTGCCGTGCCACTCGCGGCTCGCTGTCGATCGTGCCATGGGCCAAGCGCAAGACGGCGCAGGTGCTGCTGCAGACGTTCTCGCCGGAAGGCGAGCCGTTCATGGCCGACTCTCGCCTGGTGCTGAAGCGCAAGGTAGCGGAGGTCAATGCCAAGGGCTATTTCCCGGTCGTCGCCTTCGAGCTCGAATTCTACCTGCTCGACCCGGAAGTGGAATGGGACGACGGCATGCCGGCCCCGGTGGGCGCCACCGCAGGCCCCGACCGTCTGCGCATGTATGGGCTCGACGACCTGGCCGAGCATGCCGAACTGTTCGACATGATCCGCGATGCCGCCGACGCGCAGGGCCTGCCGATCGATACGATCATCAAGGAGGCTGCGCCCGGCCAGTTCGAGGTCAACCTCAAGCATCGTGCCGACCCTCTGCGCGCAGCTGACGACGTCATCATGCTGCAGCGTCTGGTCATCGGCTGCGCCCGCGCCCATGGGCTGACGGCAACCTTCATGGCCAAGCCGTTCCTGGAATATGCCGGCAACGGCATGCATGTGCACGCCTCGATCCTCGACGAACAGGGCCGCAACATTTTCGGCGGCGAGGACGGGCGCAAGCGGCTGGAATCCGCCGTCGCCGGGCTGTTGAAGACCATGCCGGAATCGCTCCTGCTGTTCATCAATACCTGGAACGGCTTCCGCCGCATCACGCCCGGCTCCTATGCGCCGACGCGCGCGGTCTGGGGTGAGAACAACCGCTCGGTGGCCCTGCGCATTCCCGTGGCGTCGGAGGAGAACAAGCGTCTCGAGCACCGCATCGCCGGCGCGGACGCCAATCCCTATCTGGTGATGTCGGCCCTGCTCCAGGGCATGATCGAGGGCATCGAGAACGAGGAAGTTCCGCCGCCGCCGGTGGTGGGCAACGCCTATGACGAGGGCGGGCTCTTCCTGCCCGACGACATGGACGAGGCCCTGCAGCTGATGGCCAAGAGCACCTTTATCGAGCGCGCGCTTGGCCCCTTGATGGCCAAGGTCTACCAGGACCTGAAGCGCGCGGAGATTCTCGCCTTCTGGGCGGAGATCACGCAACTCGAACGCACGACCTATCTCTGATCGCGGCTCGGCTAGCAAGACGCGATCCAATCGGAAGTCAGGGACTGCCCCAGAATATCGGGGCAGCTCCCGCTCAGGTGGGACAGGCACATTTCGTGCTTGTCGCCCTGTCTCAAGGCCAATAGGCTAAATCTCAAACCCGGCCGCGAAGGGCTTGTTGCGCCCGGGAAAACGGAACTCGAACGGAGGATTTTAGATGATTCGCAAGGCGCTCTGGCTCACGGCCACATCAGCGGTTGCGACGTTCATGACCGTGACTGCCTTCGCGCAGGAGCGTGTCGTCAACGTCTTCAACTGGTCGGACTACATCGACGAGTCGATCATTTCCGATTTCACCAAGGAGACGGGCATCAAGGTCGTCTACGACGTCTTCGATTCCAACGAAATCCTGGAAACAAAATTGCTCGCCGGCGGCAGCGGTTATGACGTGGTCGTGCCGAGCGCGAACTTCCTCACCCGTCAGATTTCCGCCGGTGTTTTCCAGAAGCTCGACAAGTCGAAGCTGCCGAACCTGTCCAACATGTGGGATGTGGTGAGCGAGCGCACGGCGAAATACGACCCCGGCAACGAATACTCGATCAACTACATGTGGGGCACGGTCGGTCTCGGCTATAACGTCAAGAAGGTGAAGGAAGCGCTCGGCGTCGAGGAACTCGACAGCTGGGACTTCCTCTACAACCCGGAAAAGCTGTCGAAGCTCGCCGATTGCGGCATTCATGTGCTCGATTCGCCGAGCGACATGATTCCGACGACGCTGAAATATCTCGGTCTCGATCCGGAATCGTCCTCGCCCGAGGATCTGGCCAAGGTCGAGGAGGCCTTGCTCAAGATCCGCCCCTATGTGCGCAAGTTCCACTCGTCCGAATACATCAACGCGCTGGCCAATGGCGATATTTGCTTTGCCGTCGGCTGGTCGGGCGACGTGTTCCAGGCGCGAGACCGCGCCGAGGAGGCCAACCAGGGCGTCGAGGTCAACTACACGATCCCCTCGGAAGGGGCCGAAATGTGGTTCGACCAGATGGCGATCCCTGCCGACGCCCAGCATGTCGAGGAAGCGCACGAGTTCCTCAACTACATCATGAAGCCAGAGGTGGCGGCGAAGGCGACCAACTACGTCTACTTCCCCAGCGGCAACAAGGCCGCGCAGGCCTTCGTGAACAAGGAGATCCTCGAAGACCCGGCGGTCTACCCGGACGACGAGATGCTCGCCAAGTTGTTCACGGCCTCGCCCTATGAAGCCAAGGCGCAGCGCAACATCACGCGCCTGTGGACGAAGGTCGTAACCGGACAATAAGAACCCACGAGGAAGGGCCCCGCGAGTTCGTTCGCGGGGCCTTTTTCGGAAGCCTCTTTGTGAACTCAAGTGGCACGAGTCCACAGACGGGTTTCCGCCAGGCACAGGTCCTGAACCGGGGAAAATAATCCCGGAAAGGCCGTGTTGCCTGTCACAACGAGACGGTATGTGCCCTGGCTAGGGCCAGGCTCCGTCGATGGGGACCGAATTAGGTGGAGAAGGAAATGAAATCGCTCGGGAGCATCCGCAAGAGCTTCGCACCATGGAGTGATCCGACAGCGAGGCCTTATATTGCGTTCGAGAACGTCACCAAGCGTTTCGGCGATTTTACCGCAGTCAACAACCTGTCGCTGACCGTGTTCGAGCGCGAGTTCTTCGCGCTGCTCGGCGCCTCGGGCTGCGGCAAGTCGACCCTGCTGCGCATGCTTGCCGGCTTCGACGAGCCGACTTCCGGCCGCATCCTGCTCGACGGGCAGGACCTGCGGGGCATCCCGCCCTACCGGCGGCCGGTGAACATGATGTTCCAATCCTACGCACTGTTCCCGCATATGTCGGTGGAGGCCAACATCGCCTTCGGCCTAAAGCAGGAAGGCATGCCCAAGGCCGAAATCGAGACGCGGGTGGCCGAGATGCTGCGGCTGGTGAAGCTCGAGCAGTTTGCCAAGCGCAAGCCGCATCAGCTTTCCGGCGGCCAGCGCCAGCGTGTGGCGCTTGCGCGCTCCGTTGCCAAGCGGCCAAAGGTGCTGCTGCTGGACGAACCGCTCGGCGCGCTGGACAAGAAGCTGCGCGAAGAGACGCAGTTCGAGCTGATGGACCTGCAGCAGAATCTGGGCCTTACCTTCATCGTGGTGACCCACGACCAGGAAGAGGCCATGACCATGGCCGACCGCATCGCCATTCTCGACAAGGGCGAGGTGATGCAGGTGGCCACCCCGGCCGAGGTCTACGAGGCGCCAAATTCGCGCTTCGTGGCCAACTTCGTCGGCAATGTGAACATGTTCGAAGGAACGGTTGCCAGCCGCGACGCCGGCGGCGCGCAGATCGAGGGGCGCAACCTGACGATCAGGACCGAGAACGCGGGCGCGGCCACGGCCGGCACCTCGGTTTCCTTCGCGATCCGGCCCGAAAAGATCAAGGTTACGTCCAGGAAGCCGGCTGAAGCAGACGCCAACGCCGCACAGGGCGAAATCTACGACATCGCCTATCTCGGCGACATGACCGTCTACCACGTCAAGCTGGACGACGGGCAGGTGGTGAAAGCCAGTTCGCTCAACGCGGCACGCGTGTCGGAAGACCCGCTGAGCTGGAACGACCGCGCCTGGATATCCTTCCGCCCCGACGCGGGCGTGGTGCTGACGAAGTAGGGGGCCTCATGTCCGAGACAGCAATCGCTGCTTCCAGGGCCTCCGCCGCCGATGGTGGCTCGGCGCTCGGCCGTGCCGCCAATGCGGTGAAGAGCCGCCTGGTCATCGCCGTTCCCTATCTCTGGCTCCTCTTCTTCTTCCTCGTTCCTTTCGCCATCGTCTTCAAGATCTCGCTGTCGCAGTCGGCGATCTCGATGCCGCCGTATGCGCCGGTGTTCGAGCTCGGCGAAGGGCTCGACGGCCTCATGAAGCTGTTCAGCCAGCTGAGCTTCGACAACTATCTGTGGCTGACCGAGGACGCGCTTTACTTCAAGGCCTATGTTTCGAGCCTTGCCATCGCGGCGATATCGACCGTGCTGACCCTGATCGTTGGCTATCCGATCGCCTACGGGATGGCGCGCGCGCCCGCAACAATGCGGCCGACCCTGCTGATGCTGGTGATCCTGCCGTTCTGGACCAGCTTCCTTATCCGCGTCTACGCCTGGATCGGCATCCTCAAGCCCGAGGGCCTTCTGAACCAGTTTCTTCAGGGCATCGGGCTGATCAACGATCCGCTGATTATCCTTAACACGCATACGGCGATCTTCATCGGCATCGTCTATTCCTATCTGCCGTTCATGATCCTGCCGCTCTATTCGGCGCTGGAGAAGATGGACTATTCCCTGATCGAGGCCGCGCAGGACCTAGGCTGCCCGCCCGTCACGGCGTTCTGGAAGATCACTTTCCCGCTTTCCATTCCCGGCGTGGTCGCCGGCTGCCTGCTGGTGTTCATCCCAGCGGTGGGCGAGTTCGTCATCCCCGACCTGCTGGGCGGGTCGCAGACGCTGATGATAGGCCGCACGCTCTGGAACGAATTCTTCAGCAACCGCGACTGGCCGGTCGCCTCGGCCGTGGCCATCATCCTGCTCTTGCTGCTGGTCATCCCGATCATGATCTTCCAGCACGTGCAGGCCCGCGCTCAGGAACAGGATCGGTGAGGGCAGCATGAATACGACCTGGAGCCGCTTCAACATCACATCGATCGTGCTGGGCTTTGCCTTCCTCTACCTGCCGATCGTGCTGCTGATCGTATTTTCCTTCAACGCGTCGAAGCTCGTCACTGTGTGGGGTGGCTTTTCGACCAAATGGTATGTGTCCCTGTTCCAGAACAAGGGCCTCATGGATGCCGCCTGGGTGACTGCACGGGTGGGGCTGATCTCGGCCACCATCTCCACGGTTCTGGGCACGCTCGCAGCCCTGGCGCTCACCCGATATACGCGCTTTCGCGGCCGGGTGCTGTTTTCGGGCATGGTGTTTGCGCCGCTGGTGATGCCGGAGGTGATTACCGGTCTGTCGCTGCTTCTATTGTTCGTCGCCGTCGGGCTGGACCGCGGTTTCGTGACCGTGACCCTGGCGCACGTGACCTTCACCATGTGCTTCGTGGCGGTGGTGGTGCAGTCGCGCCTGCTGACCTTCGACCGGTCGCTGGAAGAGGCCGCGATGGACCTCGGCGCGCCGCCGGTGAAGACGTTCTTCCAGATCACCCTGCCGGTTATCATGCCGGCGATCATCTCCGGCTGGATGCTCGCCTTCACGCTGTCGCTCGACGATCTGGTGATCGCCTCATTCACCTCGGGCCCTGGCGCCACCACGCTGCCGATGAAGATCTACAGCCAGGTGCGGCTGGGCGTGACGCCGGAAATCAACGCGGCCTGTACGATCCTGATTGCCGTTGTGGCCGTCGGTGTCATCGGGGCATCCGTGGTCAACAAGCGGCGCGAGGTGCAGCGTCTGCGCGACGAGCAGGCCGCGCAGCGGGCGTAGATTTTTCCCAGAGAGATATCTGCCCTGAGAGCAATAGAGCCAGGCTGCGTCTAGTCTGCGCCTTGGTTCGGCGACGTGCCGGCGGGTGACGACTTCACCGGCGATATGAACGGGGCGTTCCACGAGCCGCCGACGAAGAAGGTGGGCGAGGGTTCGACATCGCCTTCCGCCGGCTGGTCAGGCGGTACCATGCCGCCCGACAGGGCCAGTCCGCGGCTGGTGAAGGGCACGATGCCCGTAAGCCACAGCCGGCCTTGCGGAGCCCGGGCCTCAGCCTTCTCTATCCTGATAACCCCGCGAAAAATGCTGGCCTTGAGCTCGGCGCCTTCGATGGGGAGCGTTCCTTTCGACACTTCGTCCAGGGCAAAGAAGCCGCCTTCCTTGGAGCGCTTCTGAAAGCTTGCCAGATCGAATTCGGAAAGCGCGCCGGGTCCGAAACTCGCCGAGATCGATCCCTCGCCATTTTCCACGATCGAGTCCCAGGCGCGGCCCGGACCCTTCAAGATGACGGAGATGGTGCCCCGGCCGATCGGCACCAGCCGGGTCATGCCGGCCGCTGCCCCAAAGGCGCCGCCCTCGATGTCGGAGGCCAGAAAGCGTATCTCGGCCTGGGTCCCCTCCGGCCGGCGGTCGAAGCGGGCGCTGGCCTGCAGGTTGCCGCCAAAAGCGGAGGCATCGGAGATGTCGAAGGCCACCAGCCCGTTCTTGATCTGCGCGGTGGCCGCCACGTTCGCGAGTGCCACCGAACCGACGCTGGCGTGGCCGGCGGACAGGCGCAGGTCGAGCCCTATGCGGTTCGAGAAATCGGGATCGATTTCCGGCGAACCGCCGGAAGTCGCCGGCGTGAACGCGGCGAGCAATGTGCGCAGGTCGAGCGCATCGAAAGCCAGGGTGCCGGAGATCACCGGCACCCGCTCGCCAAGGATCAGGTCGAGCGCTCCGCGCCCCGGGTTCTTGTCCAGCGCGATCTCGGCGTTTTCCAGCTTCATACGCTGCGTATTGCCAACCAGCCGGCCGCCGATTGCCAGCGAGCGTATGGCGCTGGCAGTGGTGGACATCTCGGCGCCGGACCAGTCGTTCAGGCGCTTCAGCGAAGGGGTCGCGAATTTCAGCTTTCCGTCGAGATAGGCGTTCTGCGAGGTCTTTATCGTGCCATCGAAGGAAGCAGTAGCGGGCGCAGAGGCCAGGTTCAGCGACAGCGGCGCTTCGCCGCCCGCCAGCAGCAGCAGGGGCTTGGCCGATGAGATTTCAAGATTGATGGTTTCGCCGCGCCAGATCACGCTCAGGGCAGCGTTGGCCGACTTGTTCAGGGCGGGCCAATCCAGCCGGCCGGTAGCGCCAGTCAGTATTTCAGAATCCTTGCCATCGACATAGGTCGTGACGCGGCCGTCGCGTATGGAGATCACGCCAAGGTCGCGCGGCGGAAGACCGCGTTCCGTCTCGGCGGAGCTGTCCGCCAGGGCTTGCGCCGTCTCGCGGATCGCGTTGGCAATGCGGCCTCCGTCCGGCGGCAAGGGCCGGTAGCCGCCGTCGGCATCCTTCTCCAGCCGCAGTGTGGGTCGGACCAGTTCCGCCGAGGAAAAAACGATATCGCCGCGCAGAGCGGCGAGCGCGGAAAGCTTGATGTCGATCCGTTCGGCCTCGATCACCGGCGGATGATCGGCCTGGCCCCACGGCGTCATGGTCACATTGTTCACGCTTGCGCGGAGGCTCGGCCAGACCTCGATCTCGGGGGCCGCGCCGATGGAGACGCGATAGCCGCTCCACGAGCCCAGCTCGTAGGCGATGCGATCGCGGACGATGCGTGTCGAGGCAAGGAAGGGCAAGATGGCGACGGCCAGCGCCACAGCCAGCGCTGCTATCGCGATTGCCCAAAAGCTGCGTCTGACCAAAGGTGACGGCATTGTGCCTCATTCATGCTGATCGAACTGTCGACCGCCTGCGTTCAGCCGGTTGCGTCGCAGACCGGTGTAGCGGACATGCGTGGCATTTCAAGCATTTGTGGCCGTGACATGACGTTTGCGCACAAGCGCTTGGAGATTTGCGCACCGCCATGCCGCTCCCGGTACATTATCTTGCTTGGCCGCATCGCAAAATGCATAACGGCAAGGCTTTTGGAGGAGAGTGCAATGTCGAATTCCGCGCCGCTGTGGACGCCGTCTAAAGAACGGATCGCAGCCGCCCCGCTGACCGCCTTCATGGCCGAAGCGTCGCAGAAGGCTGGACGCAAGTTTTCCCACTACGCCGAACTGCATGCCTGGTCGGTGGCGGACCGCGAAGCCTTCTGGAACCTGGTCTGGGATTTTTGCGGGGTAGTCGGCGACAAGGGCGAGCGCGTGCTGATCGACGGCGACAGGATGCCGGGCGCGCAGTTCTTTCCCGACGCCAGCCTGAATTTTGCGGAGAACCTGCTGAAGAAGACGGGCCCGAGCGACGCCATCGTCTTCAAGGGCGAGGACAAGGTGACGCGTCGCCTGTCATGGGACGAACTGCATGCGCTGGTGTCGCGGCTGCAGCAGCTGTTCCGTTCGCTCGGCGTCAAGCAGGGCGACCGGGTGGCCGCCATGATGCCCAACATGCCCGAGACGGTAGCGGCGATGCTTGCCGCCGCCTCCATCGGCGCGGTGTGGTCGTCCTGCTCGCCCGATTTCGGCGAACAGGGCGTGCTCGACCGCTTCGGCCAGATCGAGCCGGTCGTGTTCATCGCGCCCGATGGCTATTACTACAACGGCAAGCAGATCGACGTTGCCGCCAAGATCGCCGCGGTGGCGAAGGAACTGCCGACGGTGCGCAAGGTGCTGGTCGTCGACTATCTCGGCAAGGCGCGTGAGGTGGCAGCAGGCGTCGAAGGCGCGCAGGCGCTGGACGAGGCGCTGGCGCCGTTCACCCCGGCCAAGGTGAACTTCGAGCGGCTGCCATTCTCGCACCCGCTCTACATCCTGTTTTCCTCCGGCACGACCGGCATCCCCAAGTGCATCGTCCATTCGGCCGGGGGCACGCTGCTCCAGCACGTCAAGGAACAGCGGCTGCATGCCGGGATAGAGGAGGGCGACCGTTTCTTTTATTTCACCACCTGTGGCTGGATGATGTGGAACTGGCTGGTCTCGGGCCTGGCCTCAGGCGCGACGCTGCTGCTCTATGACGGCTCGCCCTTCCATCCGGACGGCAACGTGCTGTTCGATTTCGCCGACGCCGAGAAGATGACCTATTTTGGCACCTCGGCGAAGTTCATCGACTCCGTGCGCAAGGCGGGTCTGCGCCCCATCGAGACGCATGACCTGTCGAGCGTGCGCACGCTGTCGTCCACCGGCTCGCCGCTGTCGCCGGAAGGGTTCGCCTTTGTCTACGACGGCATCAAGAAGGACGTCCACCTCGCTTCGATCTCGGGCGGCACCGACATCGTCTCTTGCTTCGTGCTTGGCGTGCCGACGGAGCCGGTGTGGATCGGCGAAATCCAGGCGGCCGGGCTCGGCATGGCTGTCGATGTCTGGGACGACGCCGGCAAGCCGATCCGTGGCGAGAAGGGCGAGCTGGTCTGCACCAAGCCTTTCACCGTCATGCCGATCGGCTTCTGGAACGATGCCGATGGCGCCAAATACCGCGCCGCCTATTTCGAGCGCTTCGACAATGTCTGGTGCCATGGCGATTTCGCCGAGTGGACCGAGCATGGCGGCATCGTCATCCATGGCCGTTCGGATGCCACGCTGAACCCGGGCGGCGTGCGCATCGGCACGGCCGAGATCTACAACCAGGTCGAGCAGATGCCGCAGATCGCCGAAGCCTTGTGCATCGGACAAGACTGGGACGGCGATGTGCGCGTAGTGCTGTTCGTGCGGCTGGCCGCCGGCGTCAGCCTCGACGAGGCGCTGGAGAAGGAGATCCGCGCCAAGATCCGCACCGGCGCCAGCCCGCGCCATGTGCCGGCCAGGATCGTGGCGGTCACCGACATTCCGCGCACCAAGTCGGGCAAGATCACCGAACTTGCGGTGCGCGACATCGTCCACGGCCGCCCGGTCAAGAACAAGGAGGCGCTGGCCAACCCGGAGGCGCTCAACCTTTTCCGGGACATTCCGGCGCTGCAGAGCTGAATAGCCGGGGGCCGGCGACCATCATGCTTTACAGAATCCGAACGTGAAATTTACGGCGTTTTCACAACTGATACAGTTTCGTAAATTTCGTCGGGTTCCGGTAAGGATTTGTTAAGGGGTGTGGCACGATAGTCGGGCCAACTTGAGGGAGAGATCCCAGTCCTCGCCCAGGCGAGGAAGCCATTTCGGTCAAGTCCCGTTGTGACAGCATTTCATTCAGGCGCTCCCTTCGGAGCGCCTTTCTTTTTGGGTGCGCCGTAGAGGTTCACATGGTGGCTTCGCGGTCGCGCGCCAAGGCACCCGACAGAAGCATCACCGGCACCAACGCGGTAAGGATGATGAGGATCGCCGCCACCGCGCCTTCCTCCGGAACACCGCGCGAGGCGTTCTCGTAGACGAAGGTCGCCAGCGTGTTGAAGCCGAACGGGCGCAGCAGGATCGTCGCCGACAGCTCCTTGATGGTGTCCACGAACACCAGCACGGCGGCCGTGAGGATCGCGGGCTTGAGCAGCGGCAGCAGCACGTGCGTGGCGCTGCGGGTCGGCGTGTGGCCGAGGCTGCGGGCGGCTTCGTCAAGATTGGGCGGCAGCTTCTCCATGCCCGACCGGATGGCGCTTTCCGCCAGCGCCAGGAAGCGGATGGCGCATGCTACCACCACCGCGGCGGCCGAACCGGTCAGCAGCAGGCCGGTCCTGAAGCCCAACTCGGCGCGGGCAAAGCCATCGAGCGCATTGTCGAAGCGGGCCAGTGCGAAAAGCAGGCCCAGCCCCAAAATGCCGCCGGGCAGCGCGTAGCCGATCGAGGCCAGCCGCACCAATACGGAGATGCCGTGCGAGCGGCAGAGCCGAACCGCATTGATGAGGAACAGCGCCAGAACCACCGTAATCAGCGCCGTGGCGGTGGCCGTAGCCAGGCTGTTCAGGAAGGCGCGGGTGAGCGCCGGTGCGTAAAACTGTTCCAGCCGCCGCGCCGCATACTGGCCGAACACGAAGATCGGTATGCCGAACCCGGCAAGCACGGGCAGGGCGGTTGCCGCCAGGGCGGCCAGCGCGCGCCAGCCCTTCAGTCGGCGGCGGGGAGGGCGAGCGCGCATATGGGTGGCACGGCCGGTGTGGAAACGCTGGCGTCTGCGCGCCCACTGCTCGGTGCCCAGCAGCATGAACACCAGCATGAGCATGACCAGCGCGATCTGCGCGCCGCCTTCAAGGCTGCCGCGGTTTAGCCACGTCGCATAGACGGAGAAAGTCAGCGTGCGCACGCCAAGATATTCGGCAGCCCCGATGTCGTTGACGGTCTCCATCAGCACCAGCGCGACACCGGCGACGATCGCCGGCCGGGCGACGGGAAGCAGAACGCGCCAGAAAACCTTGCCCGGCCGCGCACCAAGCGTGCGCGCCACATCGGCGATGTTGCGGCCCTGCATCAGGAAGACGATGCGCGCGGTGAGATAGACGTAAGGGTAGAGCACCGAGGACAGCACGAAGGCAGCACCTGGCGTGGAGCGAATGTCGGGGAACCAGTAGTCGCGGATGGTCTGGAAGCCGAAAAGCGCCCGCACCAGCCCCTGCACCGGACCCGTGTAGTGGAAGAATTCGCCGAAGGCGTAGGCGGCGAGATAGGTGGGCACGGCAAGCGGCAGCACGAGCGCCCAGGAGAGGGTCCTGCGCAGCGGAAAGTCGAAACCAACGATCAGCCAGGCGCTGGCGACACCTACGATGGAGGTTGCCGTCGCGACGAGCGCCATCAGGTAAAGCGTCGTCAGGCTGGAGCCGGGCAACACATTGGCCACTAGATGCGGCCAGTCTTCGCCGGTTCCGCTGAAGGCGACATAGGCCAGCGACAGGATCGGCAGCAGCACGCAGGCCGACACCGCAAGCGTCAGCAGGTGGATGCCGACATGCCGGGTGCGCTTCACGCGCAGCCGCACCGGCCGGGATGCCAGCTCCGATATTGCCTGGTCGTTGCGTTCGATTGCGGTCAATTGGGACCTTCGTGAAAAACGGAAAAGCCGGACACTCGTCCGGCCCGGCTTTCCCGACGGTTAATTCAGAGCATGATCCCGAAAAGTGGGAACCGGTATTCGGAAAAGATCATGCTCCACAAAGCTTCAGTTTGCCGGGCCGTCGTCGAGTCCGACGCGGTCGACCATCTCGGAGGCGGCCTTGCGGTTCTTGGCAATCTCGACCAGCGGCAGGGTGTCGGCGTTCAGTTGGCCGAACTCCTTGACCACCGGCGAGGGCTCAAGGCCGGGCTCGACCGGATATTCGAAATTCTTTTCGGCGTAGATCTTCTGCGCCTCGTGGCTGGACAGGAACTGGATGAGCTTGATGGCATTTTCGCGATGCGGCGCATATTTCGTGAGCGCGGCACCCGAGATGTTCACATGCGTCAGGCCGTTTTCCCAGGTCGGGAAGATGACGTTGATGGCATTGCCCCACTCCTTCTCCTGCGGCTCCTTTTCGTTGGTCCGCATCAGGCCAACGTAATAGGTGTTGCCGATGGCGATGTCGCATTCGCCGGACGCGATGGCCTTGGCCTGCGGGCGGTCGCCGCCTTCGGGCTTGCGCGCCAGATTGGCCCTCAGGCCCTTCATCCACTCTTCGGTCTTCTCAGGCCCCCAATGCGCAATGGCGGCACCGAACAAAGCGAGGTTGTAGTCGTGCTGGCCCGAGCGGATGCAGATCTTGCCCTTCCACTTGGGATCGGCAAGCTCGGCATAGCTGATGGCGGTATCCTTCACGCGGTCCTTCGAAGCGTAGATGACGCGGGCGCGCTTGGTGAGGCCGAACCAGTTGCCCTCCGGATCGCGGTATTCGGGCCGGATGTTGGCATTGATGGTGGCGTCGTCCAGCGGCTGGGTGATGCCCTTGTCCTTCGCGGTGGTGAGGCGCGCGACGTCGACGGTCATGATGACGTCGGCCGGCGAGTTCTGGCCCTCGGCCAGGATGCGCTCCTCAAGGCCCTTGTCGAGGAAGAGGACTTCGGTCTTGATGCCGGTCTCGGCCGTGAAGGCGTCGAGCACCGGCTGGATCAGCTCCGGCTGGCGATAGGTGTAGATGTTCACAGTGCCTTCCGCGAGCGCCGTGCCGGCGAACAAGGCGGCAAAGGCGAAAGCGGCGGTTCCGGCAATCTTCGACCGGGCGTTTCCAGATTTCATGTCACTCTCCTGACCAGTGGGGTTAAAGGCCCCAGGGACGTGTTTGGTGGCGGCATGCAGCCGATGCTCTTTTGGAGCATTTATAGGGTGGGATCAAGCAAACGCCAATAAATTCAATAGTTTAGAATAATTCTAAACTGGACAAAAGCAGGCAGGTTTTCAAGGGGTTGAGGAACAACCTGCGAGAGGGGCGGTGACAGGCGCGACATTTTGTCCATATGGGTGTGGAAAACGTCGGCGGCCTGGCGGGTCGAAGCCCATCCCGACGGCGGAGCTGCGGTGGAAACGTGGTGCTTTCGCCCGTTTTAGCTGGAATGCGCTGCGTGGGGCGCATTCCCGTTCGTTTCTGGAGTCAGTCGGCCAGAACGCGGGTCGAGGGGAAGGTGATTTCCACCAGCGTGCCCTCGCCAGGCGTGGAATTGATGGTGAAACGGGCGCGGTTGGCCTCCACCATCGCCTTGGTCAGCGGCAGGCCGAGGCCCGTCCCGTCGCCGCGCGGGCGTTTCAGCGAATTGATCTGCTTGAACGGTTTCAGCGCCTGCTCGATTTCCGCTGGGGTCATGCCTATGCCGGTGTCGCGCACGCGCATGACGATGTCCCCGTTCGTCTCGTAGGCCGTCGAGACGATGACCTGCCCGCCGGCCTGGGTGTAGCGCACGGCGTTGGAAAGAATGTTGAGCGCGATCTGGCGCACGCTGCGCAGGTCGGCCACCACGTCGGGCAGCCTGGAGGCGAAGCTGGAGCGAATGATGACCCGCTCGCGATTGGCCTGCGGCTGCATCATCGCCACGGTCTCGGCCAGCGTGTCGTTGAGCGACACCGCCTCATTGGACATTTCCTGCTGACCGGCCTCGATCTTGGAGATGTCGAGCAGGTCGTTGACCAGGTCGAGCACGTGGTTGCCGGAACGGTTGATGTCGCGCAGATAGTCGCGGTAGCGGTCGTTGGCGACAGGGCCGAACTTCTCGTCGATCATCAACTCGGAGAAGCCGATGATGGCATTGAGCGGAGTGCGGATCTCGTGGCTGACGCGGGCGAGGAAGTCGGTCTTCTGCGACGAGGCTCGCTCGGCCAAGGCGCGTGCCTGGGTAAGCTCCTCCTCGGCGCGCTTCCACTGGGTGATGTCGCGCACCACGGCGCAATAGCCGCTGTCGTTGGGCAGGCGGCCGATGGTCATGAACATCGGGATGAAGCGGCCCTCCGCCTCGCGCCCGATCACCTCCCGGCCGTCATTGAGCACGCTTGCCACGCCATGCTCGGCCAACCCGTTGAGATAGTCGCGCACTGCACGTTGGCTTTCCATGGCGAAAAGCGAGGCGAAGGGCTTGCCTGCAACCTCGTCGGTGTCCAGGCCGAACAGTGCCTCGGCGGGCCGGCTGATGGAGCGGACGGTGCCATCCTTGTCGATAAGCACGACGCCGTCGGTGGCCGTATCGATGATGGTGCGCATTTCGGCGATGCGTGCGTGAAGCTCGGCTTCGCTGGGTAATTGCGGCGCGGGTTGCTCTTCCTCGCCGGTGCGGCGCACCACCAGCATAAGCGCCTTGCCGCCTTGCCACGGCACGGAACGCAGAAGCGCTTCGATGGGGAACTCCAGCCCGTCGCCGGTGCGCAGCCGCAGATCATGGTGCGGAGCCTCGGCGGCGGCATCGGCGTAGCTTTCGGCAAACAGGGCGTCGAGGCCGCCTGCAACGGCCAACTGTTCGAGCGACTGGTAGCCCGTGAGCGTGAGGAACTCCTCATTGGCATAGTGCAGCACATCGCCGGAATGGATCAGCACCGGCACCGGCAATTTCTCGAGGATTGCCGTGTCGGCCGGCAAGCGGGACGCCGCGCCGGGAGCAAAGGCTGAAGGAAGGAAACCTTCATGCCTGAGCGGCGGGGCCTGCCGGGCGGGCTCATTCGGCGCGGCTTCGATAGGGACGCCGCCGGCATCCGCCGCCGCGGCGGCAGTTTCCTCGGCTGGAGCTTCATCGGCAGCCGCGGTGCCCGCTGGCTCGGTCTCGATCTCGGTGGCCGGTGCGGCTTCGGCGATAACCTCAGCGGGCTGCTCCTCGCCCGCCGGCTCGGGGGCCCCCGCTTCGGCAGCCGCCGCGCCGTCCGAAGCTGCCGGGGTGGCTTCGACCTCGTCGGGCTGCGGCGCCTCAACGATCTGTTCCGGCTGGAGTGCGGTCTCGTCGATCCGGGCGGCGGGCGCGTCTTCTTGTTTCGAAGCCGGCTGTCCGGTTTCTCCGGCCGCCTTTTCCCCGTCGCCCTGCTTCTTCAGGCGTTCGCCGATTTCGCGGAAGGCACTGCGCTCGACAGGCGAAAGACCCTTGTCGGACGCGGCGCCCGGCCGGTGCTCCGCAAGCCTGATCACCTTGTCGCTGACGCGTCGGTCGGGCTTTGGCTCGACCAGAAGCGCCGGAACTTCGCCGTGGAACGGGTCGAATTCTGCCTGCTCCCCATCTTCGGGCGCATTGGTTTCGGTCTGCAACGGCTTGCCGGGCACCAGCACCAGGCCGAGGCCTTCGGGGTCGGGCAGGGCTTCGCCGCTGCGCGCCACGCCGAAGCCGCGAAAACCTTCGAAGATGCGGTCACGGCTGTAGACGGGCAGGGCGGCGAGATCGACCGGGATTTTCAGCCCGGTGCCCGCGACCGGCCAGAACACCGAACGACCCGACCATGTGTCGCGGCGTTCGAGCAGTCCGGCGATCTCGCCGGACGGGTCGAGGTTGAACGCGTTGGCGACATCGCGGAAACGCCGGCCGATGACATCGGCGGCGGCCGCGCCGACCGCGTCCGAGAACTCCTTGGAAATGGCGGTGAACCTGCCTTCGGCATCGGTTCGCCAGACGAAGCGGGTGGGCGCGGCATCGCGATCCGTTCTCGGCACCGATGCTTCCGCCAAGGGCGCCGGCGCCGCTGCCGCAGGCGCAGGGATGTCAGCTTCCTCGGCTTCCTCCGCAGCAGGCGCTCGAGGGGCCGGCTCTTCCTCGGCTGGGGAGGCGGCGACCGGTTCTTCCGACGGGGGCGTCTCGTGCACCGGCTCGACGGCCGGCACTTCGGTCAGCGTCGTCTCGGTTTCAGCGGCGTGCGCCCTCGTCTCAACCGCGGCGGCGTCCTGACTTTCAGCGGCAGGCGGTGCGGCTTCCGGTTCCGCCGGCAGGGCGTCGGGGCCCGGGAGTTCGTCTACGGCAGGCTGGGCCGGTACTTCGGCCGCGGCTTCGATTTCCGCTGTCTCGTCCAGTTGCTCCTCGTCGACGACCAGCAGCAGGTGCCGCGCAGGCTCATCGGCCAGACGGGCGATGCCGGCAGGCAGCAGGCCCTTTGCGCTGCGGATCATGCGCTTGACCAGCCGGTCGCGCGCCATGCCGACCTCGGCGACAAGCTCGGAAAGTGTCTGCGGTGCGATGCCCAGCGCCGCGAAGCCGCTGGAGCCCGCCTCGATCTCGCCCTCGGCGCCGACCAGCGCCGCGAACTGGCCATGGCCCTCCAGCCCGCCGATAGCGCGCTGGGCAAGCTCCCGGGCGCTCCGCGCGCCGCCCCGCTCAGCGGGAACGGCAAGCAGGACTGCCTCTTCGCCATCGGGCAGCGGCAGCGCGCTCGCGATGAAATTGACGGCGCGGCTGGTGGTGCCGGAGGCAATGCGCACCAGAAGGTTGCGGTCGCGGCCGATAGCCGGATAGCCGCTCGTGGCCATGATCTGGCGCTTTGCGGCGAGCGAAAGGCCGGGCTCCTCGCCGATGGCCGCCTCGATGTCGGGATAGCCGAGCAAGGCCGCGCCCGGGCCGTTGGCCCAGATCACCTGATCCAGATCCGTCGTCAGAATCGCCAGCGCGTCGCCATCGGCGAAACGCTGCCTTACCTCGTCGAGGATCGCGACATCGATGAACGAATACGAAGCGGACGGCATGTGCTCACTGGGCCTTGCTGCGAAGGCGTATCCCTCTGCAGTTAACCGTTTATTAATAACAAGTCGGCGGTTCCAACGTCCAGAAATCCGCGCAGATAGCGAGCGGAAACTCGCGGTTTGGTTAACGCGGGCTAAGCTCGCATGTTGCGCTGCACAATTATGTTGCGCTGCAGCATGTGCGATGCTATATAGCATTCACGCATGAATGTGACAGCCCCCTAGTAAAGCCTGTCCACTGTAAAGGATGCAATCATGTCCAAAACTGCTGCCAAGACCGCAGAGTTTACAGAGAATGCCGAGTTCGCTGCTTTCGACGCTTCGAAGGCCACGGACCAGTTCCGCGCCCTTGCCGAAAAGGGCATGGAGCAGTCGAAGGAAACCTTCGCCAAGCTGAAGAGCGGCGCGGAAGACACCCAGAAGGCGCTTGAGACTAGCTTCGAAGCCGCCCGCGCCGCTGGCGGAGACCTGTCGCTGAAGGCGATCTCCACGCTGCGCACGAACACCGAGGCCGGGTTTGCCCATCTCGAGGCGGTGGTTGCCGCCAAGTCGCTCGCCGAACTGTTCGAGCTGCAGACCGCCTTCCTGCGCCACGGAGCCGAAGCGGCCGCCCAGCAGGCAAAGGATTTCCAGACCTTGTCCACCAAGGCGGCGGAAGATGTCGCCAAGCCGCTCAAGGACGTCTTCGAGCGCACGTTCAAGGAACTGAAGGTCGCCTGACAATACCGAGATTCGCCGAAGGCAACCTCCTCTCTCCTCCTCAGCCTTCGGAAACCGCGGCCAGCCCACCACTGGCCTGACTGAAAAAGACCGGCTCCTCGGCCGGTCTTTTCTTTTTTGTCGGGTTTTTCCCGGTTTTCCGGCCCATTGGCCCCCTGCGGCCAAAATGACCGGGAGAAGCACCGACATGTGGCTTGAAATGTCCGTCATTTGTCCTTATTGGACGCTTCACCAAATGGCGTGCCGTTGTAGCTCAGTTGGTTAGAGCGCCGGATTGTGGATCCGGAGGTCGCTGGTTCGAGCCCAGCCAACGGTACCACTCCTCACAGATACAATCAGAACAGCGAACCCTGCGCGCCGGGATCCTTCGGCTTGGATGCGGGTTTGGCTTGTTGCTTGGGGCGGGCGCCGCCTTCGCCGGCGACAACGCCGACGGCGCCGTCGGCAAAGCGCAGGGACAGGGCCGCATTTGGCACCACCTCTGCCGCGCGCTTCACCAGCTTTCCTTCCGCGTCCGTGACCAGCGCGAATCCGCGTTCGAGAATCGATTGATGCGACAGCGTCGAAAGCAGGCGGTCGGCCTGGGTGATTCGGCCCCGCTGCCGTTCAAGGCGGAGGGCGATCGCATGATCGAGCCGCCGCTGCAGGGCGGCCAGCGTGTCGCGGCTCTGCGCCTGGCGGCGCAGCAATGGCGCCGGCCCGATGCGCTGCGCGGTGCGGTCGAGTTGCACGCGCCGCTCACGCACCATGGCGCGCAGCGCGGCAAAGGCGCGGGCAAGGTCGCGGTCGGTGATGCGACGCGTTTCGGCGAGGCGACGGTCCAGCGTGGCAGGCGTGAGGCGAACGGCAGCGAATCGCGCCCGCTTGCGCTCGGTGCTGACGGACAGCGCGCGTGTGAGACGGCTGGTCAGCTCGTCGAAATGGCGTCGCGGCAGCGCGAGCAGCTGGTCTGGCGCAGGCAGCGCGCGCGAGGCCGCCCGCAGCGTCTGCCGCTTGCGATCGAAATGGCGCGACATGCAGCCCTTGAGCCGCGCCGACAGGGTGGCGAGCCTGGCCTCCAGATCGGCCTTCACCGGAACCGCGAATTCGGCGGCGCCTGTCGGGGTCGGCGCGCGCACGTCGGCCGCATAGTCCACCAGCGTCCAGTCCGTCTCGTGGCCCACGGCCGAGATCACCGGTATCTCCGACGCAGCCACCGCGCGTGCCAGCGCCTCGTCGTTGAAGCCCCAAAGGTCCTCCAGGCTGCCGCCGCCGCGCGCCACGATGAGGATATCCGGTCGTGCCACCGGGCCGCCGGGAGGCAGGGCGTTGAAGCCCTGCACGGCCGCGGCAACCTCCGCGCCGGAAGTCTCGCCCTGCACGCGCACCGGCCAGACCACGACATGCAGCGGAAAGCGGTCGGTGATTCGGTGGATGATGTCGCGGATCACCGCGCCGGTGGGCGAGGTGATGACGCCCAGCACCCGCGGCATGAAGGGCAGGGGGCGCTTGCGCTCGCTGTCGAACAGGCCCTCGGCGGCCAGCCGGCGCTTGCGCTCTTCCAGCAGGGCCATCAGCGCCCCGGCGCCCGCCGGCTCCAGATTGTCGATGACGATCTGGTATTTCGACGAGCCGGGATAGGTGGTGAGCTTGCCGGTGGCGATCACCTCCATGCCTTCCTCGGGGCGGAACTTCAGGCGACTCATCGTGCCCTTCCACACCACGGCCTCCAGCCGGGCGCGATCGTCCTTGAGGGTGAAATAGGCGTGGCCGGAGGAATGGGGGCCGCGATAGCCGGAAATTTCGCCGCGCACGCGCACATGGCCGAACTGGTCTTCGACCGCACGCTTCAGCGCGCCGGAAATCTCGCTCACCGTATATTCGATGACGTTGCTTTTCGATTCGGAGAAGAAGTCGCTCATCGCGCGATTGGCGCGCTTTCGGCACCGCGGGTCAAGCCCGTTGGCGCCTTCATCACAAGCGCTCATGGGTTGATCAGAAGAATTGGATGGACGCCGGCCATGCGGCGGGCATACGGCAGGCGCATGAGCGCACAGACACAGACCTTCGCATCTTCCCCGAAACCGCTTTCCGCTGACCGGCCGTTCCAGCCGCTCGACTACGGCCTTTATGCGCTTACCGTTCTCTCCTGGAGCGTGTCGTGGTTCGCCATCTCGCTGCAGGTGGGCACGGCGGTGTCGCCGGAAGTGAACCTCGTCTGGCGCTTCGCCATTGCGACAGTGCTGATGTTCGTCTGGGTGGTCGTCGGCCGCAAACAGTTTCGTTTCCCGCTGGCCGATCACCTGCGCTTCGCGCTTCTCGGCGTGCTGATCTTCTCGTCCAACTTCCTGTTCTTCTATTATGGCGCGCTGTATCTGGTCAGCGGCCTGCTGTCGGTGGTGTTCTCGCTGGCCTCGGTCATCAACATGCTGCTCGGCGCTATCGTCATGCGCGCGCGCCCGGCGCCGAAAATCCTTGCCGGCGGCCTGCTGGGCTTCGGCGGCATAGCGTTGATGTTCTCGCCGGAGATCGCCGCGCATGGCCTTTCGGGCGGCACGCTTACGGGCCTGTTGCTGTGCGTGTGCGGCACGCTGAGCTTCTGCCTGGGCAATCTCGTCTCGGCGGCCAACCAGCGCCGCGGCCTGCCGCTGATCCCAACCAGCGCCTGGGGCATGCTCTATGGCACGCTGTGGGCGGCATTCCTGGCGTTCTTGATGGGCAAGCCCTTCATCATCGCGCCGACCGTGCCGTATATCGGCTCGCTGATCTTCCTGGCGGTGATTTCGACGGTGTTGGCCTTCGCCGCCTACCTGACCCTGCTCGGCCGGATCGGGCCGGCGCGCGCAGGCTACGCCACCGTCATGTTCCCGATCTTCGCGCTGCTGGTTTCCACCGTGCTCGAAGGCTATGTCTGGACTATCTATGCGATCATCGGCCTCGTGCTGGTCGCCATGGGGAATGTTCTGGTCATTCGCGGCGGAAAGCGCTAGCTGGCGGCCAATGTCATTTGAGATCTCGGGGGAGGATCATCGATGAAGGCCGTTCTGTTCGAACATTTCCGCGAGCCGCCAAGCATACGTAACGTGCCAGACGCGACGCCGTCGACAGATGGGGTGGTGATCAAGGTCGAGGCGACCGGGCTCTGCCGCAGCGACTGGCACGGCTGGATGGGACACGACGCCGATATAGTGCTGCCGCATGTGCCCGGCCACGAACTGGCCGGAACCGTGCAGGCGATCGGCCGGCAGGTCACGCAGTGGCGCGTGGGCGACCGGGTGACCGTGCCCTTCGTCGGCGGCTGCGGCCATTGCCACGAATGCAATTCAGGCAATCATCAGGTCTGCGAACAGCAGTTCCAGCCCGGCTTCACCGCCTGGGGCTCTTTCGCCGAATATGTGGCCGTCGACTATGCCGACACCAATCTGGTGCGCCTGCCCGATGCGCTCGATTTCGCCACTGCCGCCAGTCTGGGCTGCCGATTCGTCACGTCTTTCCGCGCCGTCGTCGACCAGGCCCGGGTGCTGCCGGGCGAATGGGTGGCGGTGCATGGCTGCGGCGGGGTAGGGCTCTCGGCGATCATGATCGCGACCGCGATGGGCGCCAATGTCATCGCCATCGACCTGACCGAGGAGAAGCTGGCTTTCGCCCGCGAACTGGGCGCAGTCGCCACCGTCAACGGCGCGAAGCAGGACGTGGTGGCGGAGGTGCGCGAGATCACCAAGGGCGGCGCGCATGTCTCGCTGGATGCGCTGGGGCATCCTTCCACCTGCTTCAACTCCATCGCGAACCTGCGCCGCCGCGGCCGTCACGTGCAGGTGGGCCTGATGCTCGGCGAGCATGCCACGCCCCAGATTCCGATGGACAAGGTGATCGCGCACGAACTGCAGATCATCGGCAGTCACGGCATGCAGGCCTTCCGCTACAAGGCGCTGATGGACATGCTGGAGACCGGCAAGCTGGCGCCGCAAAAGCTCATCGGCAGGCGCATCAGCCTTGAGGAGGCGCCGGTTGCGCTGATGCAGATGGACCGCTTCGATGGTATAGGCATCAGCGTCATCGACAGGTTCTGAGGCAGCCTCCGCCGCTTACCAGCCGGGAAGGACAGCGTTGGGCCGAAGTCGCTTGCCCCGCAGCGATGCAATAGCCGCGAAATCGTAGGTCCCGGCTTCCTCCGCTGCCGGCACCGAGATGTTGTCGAGGCTCTCGGCTATGTGGCGCGCCAGCGCCTCCACGATGTCGGCGCGAGCGGTGGCGGCGCGCATGATGCCGATCTTGCAATCCGGCAGCGCGCCAAACCCGTCGGCCTCGCCCAAAACCCGCATGCCGGGCCGCAAGGCGCATTCCGGCAGCACCGAAATCGCCAGCCCTGAAAGCACTGCGGCCGTGATGACGGTCGCCGACCAACTGGTGAACAGCACGCGGTAGTCGCGCTGCATCCGGTCCAGCACATCCGTGGCCGCGCGCCGCCAGATGCAGGTCGGGCGGCCGAAAGCCAGCGGCAGGATTTCCTGCTCGTGCGTGGCATGGTTGGCCGAGCTCACCCACAGCAGCGGCTCGCGCCGCACCACCTCCGACTGGCCCTTGCTATCGTCATGCGTCACCAAAGCAAGGTCGAGATGGCCGCGCTTGATGTGCTCGACTAGGTTGAAAGTGGGCTCGCAGATAACCGTCAGCTCGACGCGCGGGTTCGAGCGGGCGAAGCGGGCCATGATCTCGGGCAGGAAGCGGTCGGCATAATCGTCGGGCGTGCCGATGCGGATGGTGCCTTCCAGCCGCCGATCGTCAAAGGCCGCCAGCGTTTCGCGGTTCAGGTGGATCAGCCGCCGCGCATAGGTAAGCAGTCGCTCGCCTTCCTCCGTCAGCCTGTTGCTGCGCCCGTCCTTCTCGAACAGCGGCTTGCCGATACGTTCCTCCAGCCGCCGCATCTGCATCGACACTGCCGACTGGGTCCGGTGCACCTCTTCCGCCGCGCGGGTGAAGCTGCCCGTGTCGGCAATCATGATGAAGGTTTGCAGTTGGTCGAGGTCGAGCGGCGCGGACATGACAATCATCCATCATAGACTTTGATGGCAAAGATTTAAAACATTCGTTGGATTAATCAATACAGCCGAGGCAAAGTAGCAACGTTTCAAGTCAAGCAAAGAAAACGCCGGCGAGACGCGGCGATGCGCGAAAACGTGTCGCCGCGTCAGGCGCTTTCCATGCTCGGAAATTTTCGCGGAGAAGTGCCATGGCTACGTTCGAACACGCCCGCAAGACGATGCTCGTCGCCGTGCTGCCGGCATTCACCATGCGCGCGATGAATACCATCTCCAAGGCGTATCGAGTGTGGAAGAACAGACGCGAATTCTATCGCCTTGGCGAGATGACGGATGCCGAGCTTGCCGACATAGGGCTGATCCGCGCTGATCTCCACGTCGTGGCCGACCTCTCCCTCGGCGCCGACCCCACGAGGCGCCTTCGCTCCATCGCAGTGGCTCGCGCCGAGGCATCGCTCAGAGAGCCGTGCCGCCGCCGCGGCTGAGTTTTCGCAGGCCCTCCACTCCCGCCGGTGTCCCCCCGGCCGCCTGCAAATTGCCCGGCCCTCGCGGCCGGGCTTTTTTTGTTCAGGCCAACCTTAGATCGCGGGAAGGTTCCGGGATGGGTCTGCCTAGATCACGCGCTGCCTCGATCCACGCCGCTATGGCATCCTGCACATTTGCAACCGCCTGCTCGGGCGTGTCGCCATCGCTCATGCAACCGGGCAAATCAGGCACTACGGCCGAAAAACCTCCACCGTCTTCGACAGACAAGGGCGCAACGATGATCGGATATTCGAGGCTAGCCGCCATGTCCCTGTACCTCATCGATGAACGCGACCAACATCCGAATATATACGGCTTTGATCGGGCGCCTGAAAGGGATGGTCAAAATACGCGAAACCGCTGGGTGGTACACTTTATAGTGCGAGCCGCCGGCTCGCGGAGGTTGGCATTCCACTCCCCCCTCACGGCAAACGGCTGCGACATCCTGGATCGACCAATTACCCTGCGGATTATGACGCATGTGCTCAAGGCGCTTGCTCATTACCGAGGCCGATACCGGTCCATTCCCTTGCTGAATTGCTCGAAGATCGTTTCGATGCTCTTCTGGTATTCGTCGCGCTGCCGGGCGCCGGTTTCGAACATCTGGCCGAACAACTCGTCATAGGAATTGCGCGGGCGGCCGCTGGGATTGGCTGGCGGTTCGGGTTCCGGCGCGGGCTGCGGTTGGGTCGACTGCGCGCCGGCGAACATCTGCTCGAGGAATTTGCCCCACGGATTGTCCATCGGCGCGCTTGCCGCCTGCCCGGGTTGCTGTGCTCCGCCAAACATGGCCTGGAGCATTTGCGCGAATGGATTGTCGGCAAGCCCGGTCGATTGTGGCTGCTGCGCTGGCGCTCCCGGCATGAAGCCGCCCTGCCGCGTCATCTGTTCCATGATTTGCCCAAGCGGATTGGCGCCGGCCGTGCTGCCGGGCTGGCCTTGGGCGGTGGTCTGCCTGAACATCCCGCCCATGATCATTGACGCGAGCACGGGCAGCATCTGCTTCAGCACTTCCTGGCTGACGCCGGAGACAGCCGCTGCATGGTCGGCGACGGCCCGGGAAAGCTCCTTGGAGCCGAACAGGTGCCCCAATATGCCGTTGCCCTCGGCCATTCCGGCCGGCGAAAAGGCATTGGACGGGTCGTCGAAATATTTGGCGTGCTGGCCGCTTGCCATGGCGTTGAGGAAGGCGCCCACGCCATAGGGGTCCGAGGTGTTCTGCTTCAGCGCTTGCGAAAAGGCCGGCAGCAGCGCCTCGACCGCGGCTTGCGTCTGCTGCATCGACAGGTTGAACTGCCGCGCCAGCGCCTCCATGCCTTTGCCGCTCTGGGCATTGGCCAGCATG
Source organism: Mesorhizobium sp. KR2-14 (assembly GCF_040049255.1). Lineage (NCBI taxonomy): Bacteria > Pseudomonadati > Pseudomonadota > Alphaproteobacteria > Hyphomicrobiales > Phyllobacteriaceae > Mesorhizobium > Mesorhizobium sp. KR2-14. The sequence goes on from NZ_JBDZDR010000002.1 coordinate 342,305, forward strand.
TCGAACAAGGGAAGCATTGCCGTTCCTCCTCGAAAGCCGTTTTCGAGGAGAGCGTAGACCAAACCGCCCGGTCCGCATATGGGGTTGTTTGGAGCCGGCCAGGCCCGCGGTGGTCTCAGTAGGCGTATTCCAGAAACACCGGCTCGATCGAATCGCCCCAGCGGGTGTGATAGGCGTTGACCATTTCCTGCGCGCTGGTGGTGCCGCGCGCCACGACCTCGTCGAGCGTGGACAGGAAATTGGTTTCGTCGAAGCCGTCGCGGTTGAGGCGGTTGCGGTTCTTCAGGCCCTTGCGGGAAATGGCGAGCACCTCGCGCGCCACATCACGCAGCGTGGCGTTGCGGAAATTGGCCGCGATGCCCTCGGCCGGCACCGCATTGCGCATCGCCAGCACTTCCTCATAGGTCCAGTTTGCGGTCAACGCCTCGGCCGCGTCGAGCGCTTCCTCGTCGTAGAGCAGGCCGACCCAGAAGGCGGGCAGGGCGCAGATGCGCCGCCACGGGCCGCCGTCGGCGCCGCGCATTTCCAAAAACCGCTTCAGTCGCACGTCGGGGAAAAGCGTCGAAAGATGGTTGGCCCAGTCGCCGATGGTGGGCATGCCGTCGGTCACTTCATTGCGCGCCGCGCCGTTCATGAACTGGCGGAAGGTCATGTGCGTCATGTCGTGGTAGCGATCGTCGCGGATGACGAAATACATAGGCACGTCGAGCGCCCATTCGACGTAGTCGGCAAAGCCGAATTCGGGCGAGAAGCAGAAGGGCAGCAGGCCGGAGCGCTGGTTGTCGGTATCGGTCCAGATGTCGCCGCGCCAGCTTTGCAGGCCATTCGGCTTGCCGTCGGTGAAGGGCGAGTTGGCGAACAGGGCCGTGGAAAGCGGCTGCAGCTTCAGCGAAACCTGCATCTTGCGCCGCATGTCGGTCTCGGACGAGAAGTCGAGGTTAACCTGGATGGTGCAGGTGCGGTACATCATGTCCAGGCCCTTGCTGCCGACCTTCGGCATGTAGGCGGTCATGATCTCGTAGCGCGACTTGGGCATGCGCGGCGTTTCGGCAAGCGTCCATTTCGGGCTGCCGCCGAGGCCGAGGAAGCGGATGCCGAGCGGTTCGGCGATCTCGCGCAGCTGCGCCAGATGCGCATTGCCCTCGCGGCAGGTCTGGTGGATGGTTTCGACCGGCGCGCCGGAAAGCTCGAACTGGCCGCCCGGCTCCAGCGAGATCGCGCCCTGGCCGGTCGGCTCCACCAGCCCGATGATGCGGCCCTCGTCGAGGATAGGCTCCCAGCCCAGCGTGCGTTGCATGCCTTCGAGCAGCGCGCGGATGCCGCGGTCGCCGCCGTAAGGAACAGGCGCGTTGCCGTCGACATAGAACGGGAACTTCTCGTGCTCGGTGCCGACGCGCCACTTCTCGCGCGGCTTGTTGCCCTCGGCCAGATAGGCGACGAGTTCGTCCATGCCTTCGATCGGCCGAAAATCGGTGGTGTCGCGCGCCATAGTCTACCCTCTCGCCGGCCCAAAAAACGTGGGCGCTTGATGGACGCAATTGGATGTCGCGATCAAGCAAAAAATCCTGACACCATCATCATACAAATTGCACCTGCCGGACGGTCGCCGTCCTACCAATCGCCGATGGTGGCCTGCACCAGCGCCAACGCTGCCACGGCCGCCGTGTCGGCACGCAAGATGCGGGGGCCGAGCGGAATGGCGGTCACGAAGGGCAGGGCGTAGAGTTGCCTGCGCTCGTCTTCCGAGAAGCCGCCTTCGGGGCCGATGATCAGGGCAAGCTTGCGCTCGGGAATGGCCTGTAGCATGGCGAGCGGGTTGTTGGTCTGCGCGCTCTCGTCGCAGAAGATCAACCGCCGTTCCTTGTCCCAGCCGGCCAGCAGGGCCGAAAACTTCTGTGCCTCGCGCACCTCGGGCAAGGCAAGGATACCGCATTGTTCCGCCGCTTCCACGACATTTGCGCGCAGGCGCTCGATGCCGGGCTTGGCGATCTGCGTATGCTGGGTGACCACCGGCTGCAGCACGCCGGCTCCCATCTCGACGGCCTTCTGCACCAGATAGTCGAGCCGGCCCTGCTTCAAGGGCGCGAAGGAGTAGACGAGGTCGGGGTGAGCCGGCTGCGGCCGCGTTTGCTCGACCGCGCGCAGCCGCACGGACTTCTTCGTCCTGGCCTCGATTCGCGCCAGCCATTCGCCATCGCGGCCGTTGAAGATCAGGATTTCCGCGCCCTCGCTGAGGCGCAGCACGTGGGTGAGATAATGGCTCTGCTCCGGGCTCGCCTCGAAGGCGGCATCGGGGGCGAGGTCCTGCGGCACATATAGCCGCTGCATTTTGTAATTGGCGCGCATGGGCGGATGAATGCGGGAGAGGGCGGAGGAGGTCAAGCCTCTGGTGGAAATTGAAGAAAGCTGGGCATTTCAAATACCCCCACCCCTAACCCCTCCCCACAAGGGGGAGGGGAACTCTGCCGTACTACCTGCTGCGGCTAGCCTTCATTGTATTGGCGACGGTGGCGCCGAAAACGTCCCCCTCCCCCTTGTGGGGAGGGGTTAGGGGTGGGGGTATTTGGGCAGCCACGCTTACCGTCCGGCGCTCGGATGCCATGCCGAAATATAACCGGCACGCAGCGCGGCAATCGTGGTCGGCGGGGTGAGAAGTGCAAGATCGCCCGCTGGCCAGGTCGCCACGTCGCTGCCCGGCTCGTATCCCCCGAACTTCCATCGCAACATCCTGCCGCCCTTGATCGCAAATGCGTTGCCGCCTCGCGCCACCATGGCGCCGTCCGGCAGTGCGGCCAGTCCGGACCGGTCGAGGCCAATGCACTTTCCGGCAGATGCCAGCCGCTCTGCGTGCAGGCGTGCATCGATATCGCGAACCTTCGGCTCGTCGATGCCGAACGCCTCGCCGAAGCGGGTGGCAAAATCTTTCGCCCGCTCCCTACGGCAGAAGAAGCAGGGACGATGGCCGGCGGCCAGCGCGGTCACTTCGTCGAGGAAGAACAGCTCGGTCCAGCCGGCGTGGCCGCTCGGCCCGTTGCGGCCCATCACGTCGCGCCGGCGCCCGCCAAATTCGCAGTCGCAGATCAGCCATGCCCTGGTCGTCCAGCGCCGCTTGAGCAGGGTCTTGGTGTCTGGGTCGTGGATCACGCCGCGGTTGCCGGTGAACAGGCCTCGCGCTGCCACCGCATGGATGTCGCCGAAGGGGTCGACGCGGTTCTGCAGTGGCATATCCGATCTTTCTTTGAGGCCGATGCCCCACATGATAACCCTCGCAGCGGTTCTGTCATGCTGCAAAGGGCTTTTTCATGCGGGTGCTGGTCGTCCAGAACTATGACAATACCGGGCTTGGGCAGGTCGGCGCCGCGCTGGCCGAGGCCGGCGCCGAGGTCGACATCCGCAACGCGCATCTGGGCGACGCCTTGCCCGAGGACGCCGATGCACACCATGCCATCGTCGTGCTGGGCGGCGGGCAGAATGCGCTGGCCGACGACGAGTATCCTTACATTCCCGCACTTCTCGATCTCATGCGCGATTTCGAGGCGAGGGATCGCTCGATGCTCGGCATTTGCCTGGGCAGCCAGCTCATGGCGCGCGCCTTCGGCGGAGAAAACCTGATCGGCACCGCGACCGAGTTCGGCTGGCGGCAGGTGGCGGTCACGGACGAAGCGGCCGCGGACCCGGTGTTTGCAGCGCTGCCGAAGACTTTCTCGACCTTCCAATGGCATGACGACACCTTCACGCTGCCGGAAGGCGCGGTGCATCTGGCCACCAACGGGGTGACGCGCAACCAGGCCTTTCGCATCGGTCGCGCGGCCTATGGTTTCCAGTTCCATTTCGAGGCCGATCAGCGTCTGGTGCGCGATTGGAATGCGGCTTTTACCGAACTGCTGTGTAAGCGCCAGCCAGGCTGGCTCGAGCGCTTCGAGGACGAGGCGGCAACGCACGGCAGCCAGGCCGACGAGGTGGGGCTGGCGCTGGCGCGCGGCTGGGTCGCCACGATCTGAAGCGCGTCTCGCTTCTCGTCCGAATCCCGCTCGTTCACAATATTCGCCTGCCCAGCGACAAGGCTGGACGTCCGGCGCGCGGGCGCTATGTGTCAAAGTGGCATAAATGGCACGCCGCGAAACTTCCGTGCGAAGCGGCGATTGGGCAACTGGCGCATGGGGCGCAAAGCGCATAGAAGGGCGCAAATTTCATCGAATGCAGTGTGAACATTCGCAGGCACCCCCTGCGGAAAGCAACGCATTCGTAACAATTTTTCCGCAGATTAACGGGAAGCCGAAACCGAGATGACCGCCTTGAAAGCCGCGCTTCTGTCGTTCTCCATGCTCTCAGCAATCGTGATCTGTGGTCTTGGCATCTACGCCGCGGACGCCGCGAGCGACCACGCCGTGGTCGACGGCTACGGCGTTGTGGCCGACAGCCACTGATCCTTATCGCTGACCGACAGGAGCCGCTTGTCCGCGCCCTCTATGACGAGCGCGGTGAGTATGCCTGACCTGCACGCGAATGTGTCGACATTGACCCGGTTGGCCAGCACTTCCGGTTCGGCATGCGGCGTGTGGCCGTGCACGATTACCTTCGAATAAAGCCCCGGATGATTGAGAAATTCGCCGCGTATCCATAGCAGGTCGCGCGGGTCCTGGCGTTCGAGCGTTACGCCGGGGCGGACGCCTGCATGGCAGAAGAAGAAGTCGCCGAAGGCGACGGACGTGCCGAGGTTCCGCAGGAACGAGATATGGCTCTCCGGCACCGCACGTTTCAGCAGGGCGTGGCCGCGCGCAAGTTCGCCCGGATCATAAAAGCCGAGCGACACGCCGTAGGAGAGGGCGGTATTCTCGCCGCCGTTGTTGGCGAACAGCCCGTCCGGAGTGGGATAGGCCAGGAAATCGAGAAAGCCGGCTTCGTGGTTTCCTGCCAGCGCGATCATTCGCTGGTCGCGGCTGGTCGCCTCGATCAGCCTGTCGAGCACGCCTTTCGAATCCGGTCCGCGATCGACATAGTCGCCGAGATGAATGACCCGCCAGTCGCGGGGCGGCTCATTCGCAAGCTCGGCTTCAATGCGCGCATGCATCTCTTCGAGCAGGTCGAGCCGGCCATGGACGTCGCCGATGGCGTAGATGCGCATGCCAGCCGGGCCAGCCGCTTCCAGAAAATGAACGCCTTGCCCGACCATCGCCTCGCCTTTGCTCGCCTATGCTCCGGTCGCCGTCGGCCGATAGAGCATATCCGGTCCCACTTCGCTCAAGGTGCGCCTGCCGCAAAGCGCCAGGGTAATGTCCATCTCCTTGCGGATGATTTCCAGCGCCTTCGTCACCCCCGGCTTGCCGAGCGCGCCCAGTCCGTAGAGGAACGGCCTGCCGATATAGGTGCCCTTGGCGCCGAGGCAGAGCGCCTTCAGCACGTCCTGGCCCGAGCGGATGCCGCCGTCGATGTGGACTTCTATTCTGTCGCCCACCGCATCCACGATCTCCGGCAGGACCGAGATTGAGGACGGCGCGCCGTCAAGCTGGCGGCCACCATGGTTGGAGACGATGATGGCGTCGGCGCCAGTCTTGGCCGCCATGATCGCATCTTCCTTGTCGAGGATGCCTTTCAGGATCAGCTTGCCGCCCCAGCGCTCCTTGATCCATTCGACATCGCTCCATGACAGGCGCGGGTCGAACTGCTCCGTCGTCCAGGACGAAAGCGAGGCGAGGTCGTCCACACCCTTGGCATGGCCGACGATGTTGCCGAAGGTGCGGCGCTTGGTTCCCAGCATGCCGAGGCACCAGCGCGGGCGGGTCGCCATCTGGTAGATGTGCTTGGCGGTGAACTTCGGCGGAGCCGAGAGCTGGTTGCGAATGTCCTTGTGGCGCTGGCCGAGGATCTGCAGGTCGAGCGTCAGCACCAGCGCCGAGCAGCCCGCCGCCTTGGCCCGGTCGATGAGCGCCAGCACGAAATCCCGGTCGTCCATCACGTAGAGCTGGAACCAGAACGGCTTCTTCGTGTGCGCGGCGATATCCTCGATCGAGCAGATGCTCATGGTCGAGAGGGTGAATGGAACGCCGAACTCCTCGGCCGCCTGTGCGGCCAGGATTTCGCCGTCGGCGTGCTGCATGCCGGTAAGGCCGGTGGGCGACAGCGCCACGGGCATGGAAACCTTCTCGCCGATCATGGTGCTTTCCAGCGAGCGGTTGGTCATGTCCACCAGCACGCGCTGGCGGAACTTGATCTTGGAAAAGTCCGCCTCGTTGGCGCGATAGGTGCTTTCGGTCCAGGCGCCGGAATCCGCATAATCGAAGAACATCTTCGGCACACGCCGGCGGGCAAGGTTCTTCAGGTCGTTGATTTCGACTATCTCGGCCATACTTCTGTCTCTCGATTTCGGGCCTGCGACGACGATTGCGGCGCCAGCCTAGTTTAGGAGTGTTGTTGCTGTCTATTGGCGTGCCGGGCGCCGATGGGTGGGCCATCGACCATGCCGGCCAATACTTCGGCGATGTGGCGCACTTCGACCTGCGAACCTTGGCGTCTCAGCCTCCCGGCCATGTCCATCAGGCAGCCGAGATCGCCGGCCAGCAGCATGTCCGCGCCGGCGGCTTCTATATCGGCCGTCTTGCGGGTTGCCCTGCTCGCGGCAAGGGCAGGATGCGCGCCGGCGCAGCCGCCGAAACCGCAGCACGAGGTCGGGTCCCGCATTTCGGTCAGCCTGACACCCTCGACCGATTCGAGCAGCGCGCGTGGCTGCGCTCTCACGCCGAGATCGTTCAGGCCGGCGCAGGCGTCGTGGTAGGTGACGCTTGCCGCGAGGCGCGCCTGAACCGCGCGCATGCCCTGGACGTCTACGAGGAAGCTGGTCAGCTCGTGCACCTTGGACGCGAGTGTCGTGGCTCGCGCCTGCCATTCCGCGTCGCCCTCGAACAAGGCCGGGTAGTGGATGGCAAGCATGCCCGCGCAGGCGCCGGAAGGGGTGACGACATGGTCGAAGCCCTCGAATGCCTCGATGGTGTTTTGGGCCATCGCGCGCGCTTCCTCCCGGTCGCCGGATGAGTAGGCAGACCGGCCGCAGCAGGTCTGCGCCACCGGCACCTCAACAACACAGCCGGCTCCCTCCAGCAGCTTATGTGCGGCAAAGCCGATCGTTGGCCGAAAAAGATCGACCAGGCAGGTCACGAACAGGCCGACCCGGGGCGCTGCTGGTTGTCTTTGGCCGGGCAAGTTGCTTCTCGTCTCTATTCGTCGTTTGCGTCGGAGCGCAGGCGCAGCCGGAGCCTCGATACCCTTTGCCAGTCGCCGCTGCGTTCCGCCTCGGCCATGGAGCGCTCGACATAGGTGATGTGGTCCATGGCGGCCCTGCGTGCCGCCGCAGGACTGCCGCTCATCACCGCGGCATGGATGGCGCGGTGCTGGGCCAGAAGGTCTTCGCGCGCGCCCGGCAGAGTGAACACCAGCATGCGATTCTGGAAGACGCCTTCCGACAGCAGCCGATAGCAGGAGCGAAGCGTGTGCAAAAGGATGATGTTGTGCGCACACTCGCCGATCGCGTGGTGAAACTCGACGTCGATCTCGCCTTCTTCCTCGAAATTGCCTCGCTCATGTGCGGCTTCCATGCGAGCCATGATCTGGTCGAGCAGCGCGCGGTCGTCGGCGGTGGCGCGGCGCGCGGCATATTCGGCGGCCACGCCTTCAATCTCGCGGCGATATTCGAGATAGTCGGTAACGGCCTTGTGGTGCGAGCCGATAAGCTCCAGCATCGGCCTGGTGAAGACCTGGCCGATGACATCGGCGACATAGGTGCCGCCCCCGTGCCGGGTGACGATCAGCCCGCGGGCCTCGAGCGCTTTCAGGGCTTCGCGTAGAATGGGGCGCGACACATTGAACTGGCGCGCCAGTTCGCGCTCGCCCGGCAGCCGGTCGGATACGCGCAGGATGCCCTCGAGTATCAAGCCCTCGATCTGCTGCACCACTTCGTCGGCGGTGCGCGAATGCTCGATTTTTGAGAATAGCTCGCTCAAGCGACCGTTCCGTTGCGCCTTTGGTGCCGGTGACAATACCGATTTGGGGGCAAACTGGTCAATTTGTTTATCCAGTTTCCCGGAGAAAGGCACATGAATCCTGACGAAACGTTTTGAATCGCGCCCGGTTTACACGCTGTCGAATAAACTGGTAAAAGCTTTTGACCAGTTGGAATGAGGAGGAGCGGGATGTCGGGCCCGGTGATGCCTGAGCCAGATGCTGAAACGATCCGCCGGCGGGCGGAGATCGTCGCCGACATGCGCATAATCGTGCCGGGCGAAGGCGTGGTGGACACCGTCAACGAAATGCGGGTGTTCGAAAGCGATGGGTTGACCGCCTATCGGCAGCTTCCGCTGGTCGTCGTCCTGCCGGAGACCGTCGCGCAAGTGTCGCGGGTGCTGAAATATTGCAACGAGCGCAACATCCGCGTCGTGCCGCGTGGCGCCGGTACCTCGCTTTCCGGTGGCGCGTTGCCGCTGGAAGATGCGGTGCTGCTGGTGATGAGCCGGTTCAACCGCATTCTCGAGATCGACTACCCCAACCGCGCCGTGGTGGCGCAGCCGGGCGTTACCAATCTCGGCATTACCAACGCGGTCGAAGCGGAAGGCTTTTACTATGCGCCCGACCCTTCCTCGCAGATCGCCTGCTCGATCGGCGGCAATGTCGCCGAGAACTCGGGCGGCGTGCACTGCCTGAAATACGGGCTCACCGCCAACAACGTTCTGGGCATCGAAATGGTGCTGATGGACGGCGAGGTGGTTCGTCTCGGCGGCAAGCATCTGGACGCCGAGGGCTACGACCTGCTCGGCGTCATGACCGGCTCGGAAGGGCTGCTCGGCGTGGTCACCGAGGTCACGGTGCGCATCCTCAAGAAGCCCGAGACTGCGCGCGCGCTGCTGATCGGCTTTCCGACCAGCGAGCAGGCCGGCCAGTGCGTGGCCGATATCATCGGCGCCGGCATCATTCCCGGCGGCATGGAAATGATGGACCGGCCGGCGATCCACGCTGCCGAGGATTTCGTCCATGCCGGCTATCCACTCGAATGCGAGGCGCTGCTGATCGTGGAACTGGATGGGCCGGGCGTGGAGGTCGACCATCTGATCGACCGCGTGGAAGCCATTGCGCTGCAGAACGGTTCGACCACCTGCCGCATCTCGCAGTCCGAACAGGAGCGGTTGACCTTCTGGGCCGGCCGCAAGGCGGCGTTTCCGGCCGTGGGCCGGATTTCGCCCGACTATTACTGCATGGATGGCACCATTCCGCGCAAGGAACTGCCCAAGGTGCTGGCCGGCATGCGCGAATTGTCGGAAAAGTACGGCCTGGGCGTTGCCAATGTCTTCCATGCGGGCGACGGCAATTTGCACCCACTGATCCTCTACGACGCGAATGTTCCGGGTGAATTGCAAAAGGCCGAAGAGTTCGGCGCCGACATATTGCGGCTGTGCGTGCGGGTCGGCGGGGTGCTGACGGGCGAGCATGGCGTGGGCGTGGAAAAGCGCGACCTGATGCCGGAGATGTTCAACCAGATCGACCTCGACCAGCAGATGCGCGTCAAATGCGCCTTCGACCCCAATCATCTGCTCAATCCGGGCAAGGTGTTTCCGCAATTGCGGCGCTGTGCGGAGCTTGGGCGCATGCATATTCATGGCGGCAAGCTGCCGTTCCCCGACATTCCGAGGTTCTGAAATGTCCGGTCTGGCCAACAGCTTCGCCCCCACCACCGCAGACGAAGTCCGTTCCGCCGTCGAATGGGCGCTGTCGCATGAATCGCCGCTCGAAATCGTCGGCCATGGCTCCAAGCGTTCCATCGGCAGGCCGGTGCAGGCGGCGCACAGGCTCGATCTTTCCGGGCTCTCCGGCGTCACGCTTTATGAGCCGGAAGAACTGGTGCTATCGGCCAGGGCAGGTACGCCGCTTGCCGAGATCGAGGCGCTGCTTGCCGAGCATGGGCAGCAACTTGCCTTCGAGCCGATGGATTACGGCCCGCTGCTGGGCCAGCCTGCCGGGCGCGGCACCATCGGAGGGGTGCTGGCGGCCAATCTTTCCGGCCCGCGCCGGCTGAAGGCGGGTGCCGCGCGCGACCACATCCTCGGCATCAGCGCCGTTTCCGGCCGCGCCGAGGCGTTCAAATCCGGCGGCCGCGTGGTGAAGAACGTCACCGGCTACGACCTGTCGAAAGGCATGGCCGGGTCGTGGGGCACGCTGGCTGTTCTGACCGACGTGACGTTCAAGGTTTTGCCCGCCGCTGAGGGCGAGGTGACGCTGGCCCTGCGCGGCCTGCTGGACGAGGACGCGACGGCGGCCATGGCCCTGGCGCTGGGCTCAAGCGCCGAGGTGTCGAGTGCCGCGCACCTGCCGGAAAACCTTTCTCGCACCGTGGCCGGCGGCCAGCTGGCGGGCGAGGCGGCTACGCTGCTGCGGGTCGAAGGGTTCGGCCCGTCAGTCGCGTACCGGGTGGAGCACGTGAAACGGCTTCTCGGCAAGGCTGGCCGCATCGACGAGATCGCGGGCGACGCATCCGGGGCGATATGGCGCGGCATTCGCGACTGCGAGCCCTTTGCCGACGGCACCGAAAGGCCGGTCTGGCGCATTTCCATGGCGCCGTCCGAGGCACACCGCATGGTGCTGGGCCTGCGCATGGAGGCGGCTGCCGATGCGTTCTACGATTGGCAGGGTGGCCTCGTCTGGCTGCGGCTGGAAGCCGACCCGGAAGCGCCATTGGTGCGGCATCTGGTGCGCAAACATGGCGGCGGCCATGCCACGCTGGTGCGCGCGGGCCATGCGCAGCGCGCCGCGCTGCCGGTGTTCGAGCCGCAACCGCCGGCGCTCGCCGCGCTTTCGGCGCGGCTGAAGAGGGAATTCGACCCCAAGTGCATTCTCAATCCCGGCCGTATGGCGCCAGTCGAACGCTCTGCTAACCTTGGTGTGGCAGGCTGAAGCTTTCTGAAACAAGCACCCGGAGGGGATTGATGAGCGATATCGACAATGGACCGACCGCACCGCGCCAGACCGATCGCTGGCTGGAGCCCGGCCCGACCAACGCGCAGGTCGTCTACATTCTCTATCTCGCCGGACTGGTTGTCGGCATCACCGGCCTGATCGGCCTGGTGCTGGCCTATATCAACCGCGGCAAGGCGGAGCCGTGGGTGGCGACACATTACACCTGGGCAATACGCACCTTCTGGATCGGGCTGCTCTATGGGCTGATCTCCTGCGTGCTCATCTTCATGGTGATCGGCGTGTTCCTGCTGTTTGCCGTGGTCGTCTGGTTCATCGCGCGCTGCATCATCGGCCTGCAGGCAGCGGGGCGTGGCGAGCCGATCAAGAACCCGAACGGCTGGTTCATCTAGGACTTACAGGAACAGTCTCGCCATGCAGACCAATTTCACGCCCGCCCAGCTTGCCGACCCGCATGTCGCGGAATCGGAGAAGATCCTGCGCAAATGCGTGCATTGCGGATTCTGCACGGCGACCTGCCCGACCTATGTGACGCTCGGCAACGAGCTGGATTCGCCGCGCGGCAGGATCTACCTGATCAAGGACATGCTTGAGAACGGCCGCCCCGCCGACCGCGAAACCGTCACCCATATCGACCGCTGCCTGTCGTGCCTGGCGTGCATGACCACGTGCCCGTCGGGCGTTAACTACATGCATCTGGTCGACCATGCCCGGGCTCATATCGAGCAGACCTACAGGCGTCCGTTCGCCGACCGGGCGATCCGTGCGTTGCTTGCCTTCGTGCTGCCTTATCCGTCGCGGTTCCGCGCGGCGCTGAAGCTGGCGAAGTTTGGCCGGCCGTTTTCCGGCCTGTTCGAGGCCACGCCGGCCTTGCGCCCATTGGCGACCATGCTCAAGCTCGCGCCATCCTCGGTTCCGCCGGTCTCGCCCATGGCGTCGCCCGGCCGCCATGCGCCGGCAGGCGCAAGGCGCGGCCGGGTCGCCATCCTAACCGGCTGCGCGCAGCCGGTGCTCGACCCCGGCATCAACGAAGCCACCATCTCGCTTCTGACCCGCCTCGGCGTCGAGGTCGTGGTGCCGCAGGGCGAGGGCTGCTGCGGCGCGCTGGTGCACCATATGGGGCGCGAGGAGCAGGCGCTTGCCTCGGCGCGCAAGAATGTCGATGCCTGGACGAAGCTCGCCGATCAGGGCGGCCTCGATGCCATCATCGTCACCGCCTCGGGCTGCGGCACGACGATCAAGGACTATGGCTTCATGCTGCGCCTCGACCCCGCCTATGCCGAAAAGGCGGCGCGGGTTTCGGCGCTGGCCCGGGACGTCACCGAATATCTGGTCACGCTCGAACTGCCGGAGCCGGTCATAGCGCCAGGGCTGGCGGTCGCCTACCATTCGGCCTGTTCCATGCAGCACGGCCAGAAGATCACGCGCGAGCCGAAGGAACTGCTGGCGCGCGCCGGCTTCGTGGTGAAGGAACCGCGCGAAGGGCATCTGTGCTGCGGTTCGGCCGGGACCTACAACATCATGCAGCCGGAGATTTCGGCTAAACTGCGCGACCGCAAGGTGAAGAACATCGAGGCGACCGGTGCGGCAATCGTCGCCACGGGCAATATCGGCTGCATCACCCAGATTGCGTCCACGGCCAGTATGCCGGTGGTACACACGGTCAAGCTGCTCGACTGGGCCTATGGCGGCCCGAAGCCGGCCGGCGTGCCGGCGCGCAAGGTGCTGGCGGCGGCGGAGTAAGCGCACTTCGACTTGGGATGAACGGGAGGCTCAGCCTTGCAGCCTGGCAGGCTTCGCCTACCATTTACCTGATCTAGGTTCTGGGAGGACGCCGATGAGCGAAACCCGCACGACGGACTTGGTCAGGTCCCTGCTGGATGCCTATGCGGCTTCGGATCGAGACGCGGCGGAGCGGCTGATCGCAGCAGACTTCCATTTTACGAGCCCGTTGGATAACCGGCTGGACCGTGCAAGCTACTTCAGCATTTGCTGGCCCAGCAGCAAGATCATCGAAGGCTACGATATAGAGCATTTTCTGGCCGCGGAGGACAAGGTGGCCGTCACATATGTGGCCCGCTTCCGGTCCGGGAAGAGCGTCAGAAACACCGAAGTCATGACCTGCCGGGACGGCCAGATCGTCGAGGTCGAGGTCTATTTCGGCTGGTCGGTTCCTCATGACGTCTCACCGGGAACGCATGCCGACCCGGCTTGAACGCCTGCCGGCACGTCCGGGAAGGGCGTGCCAGCCTCACATTCAGTACGACACGCGTGTTCTACTCCGCCGCGATCCTGTCCGCAGCGCCGTAAGTCGCCTCATAGAGCGCGCGCTGGCGGTTCAGCGCCACCATGGTGTTGCGCAGCAGGATCGAAACCGTCACCGGGCCGACGCCGCCGGGAACCGGCGTGATCCAGGAGGCGACTTCCTTGACGCTGTCCGTGTCGACATCGCCGACGATGCGCGTCGAGCCATCCGGCAGCGTTTCGGAATTGATGCCGATGTCGATCACGGCCGCGCCGGGCTTGACCATGTCGGCCTTGATCAGGCGCGGCTTGCCGACCGCCACGAACAGGGCGTCGGCGCGGCGCGCATGGGCGGCGACCGAGCGCGTCATGTGGTGGCAGACCGTCACCGTCGCCCCTTCGCTCATCAGCAGGAAGGCGATCGGCTTGCCGACGATCTCGGAGTGGCCGACGACGACGACTTCCAGCCCCTTCAGGTCCAGCCCGGTCTCCTTCAGCAGTTCCACCGAAGCCGCGGCCGTGCAGGGGGCGAGGTCGAGCTGGTTGTAGACGATATTGCCGATCGAGGACGGGTGCATGCCTTCCACGTCCTTGAGGGGGTGGATGGCCGCCTGGATCGCCTTAATCGGGATGTGCGCCGGAACGGGACGCTGGATGATGATGCCGGTGACGCGCGGATCGGCGTTCATGCCGTGGATCGCGGCCTCGAGCTCGCCCGCCGTCGTTTCGGCAGGCAGGCGGCGCTCCTCGAAATCGATGCCGGCCTGCTGGGCCTTGGCGCGCTGGTTGCGAACGTAGACGTCCACGGCCGCAACGTCGCCCACGGTGATCGACACCAGCTTCGGGGGAAAGCCTTCCTCCTTTGCCTTTTCGGCTGCGGCGCGCACTTCGGCCATGATGCGGGCGGCGACCGGCGCACCTTTCAGATAGCGGGTGTCATTGACGGGCATTGCGTTCTCCTTCGCCAGGGGCGTGGCAGGTGGTCAAGAAACGCCGGAAGGCGGCAGCTCGCCGGCAGACCCGACGAGCGCGCGCGCTCCTTAGCACAATTTCCGATATCGTCCTTGCTTTTGCGCCGGGACGACATTGGAAAAAGCGACGCACCCAAATTACCGTAAAGAATAATAGTTTCAAGAAAGGAAAGAGCGGCGAGGCGTTCCCCGCGCCGCTCCTTGCCGATGTGGGGCCGCCCAGCCGGACTAGCTGACGATCACCGTCGCGCCGACCTTCACGCGCTCGTAGAGGTCGATGACGTCTTCGTTGCGCATGCGGATGCAGCCGGAGGAAACCGCCCCGCCAATGGTCCAGGGCTGGTTGGTGCCATGGATGCGATAGAGCGTGGAGCCGAGATACATGGCGCGAGCGCCGAGCGGATTGTCCGGGCCGCCCTCCATGTAGGAGGGCAAGCTGCGTCCCTTGGCGCGCTCGCGGGCGATCATCTGCGACGGCGGGCGCCAGTCCGGCCACTCCCGCTTCTGGGTGACCTTGTGGGTGCCAGCCCATTCGAAGCCGGGCTTGCCGGTGCCGACGCCATACCGGCGCGCCTGGCCTCCCGCCTCGACGAGATAGAGGAAGTTCTGCTTCGTATCGATGACGATGGTGCCCGGCTTGTGCGAGCCTTCGTAGGAAACCTGCTGCGGCAGATACATCGGGTCGATCTCGCGCTTCGCCTTCTTCGCGGGCGCAGGCACGATAGCCGCGGTGCGCTGGAGGTCAGGTGTGGGCTGTCGCAGCGTGCGCGCCGGCTCGCCATAGCGATAGTCGAAGCGCGGCTCGGAGGAGTAGGGCTGAACCTGAACGCTGGCCGGCGCTGCCGGGCGGCCGATTTCCCGGCCCAGCACCTTTCCGGGAGCATAGCCAAGCTGAATGACCCAGGGCGCGGCAAGATCGGGACTGATCACCACCGGCGGGCGCGCCATGTAACGATCATTCGCCGCGGCCTGCGAAACCATGCCTGCGGCGAGCGCTACCGCTCCCGCGAGAACTAACTTTTTCATCGGACGTACTCTCAACTCGACCGCCGCGGGGCCAAATCCCCGCATCGCGCGGCATGCTGGACGCGCAGAAGAAACCAAGTCATGAATCGGAATGCGTAAGATGCGAATCTTCACTTAAACATTCCGGTGTGGTTACCGGCCGGTTCAGGAATCTGGTAAAAGCCGGGTAAAGCCCGTTGGTGTCGCCGTTAAAAATTGGGATTCGCTGTGGAAGTCGAGAAAACCGGCCTGATCGAGGGGCCAGACGGCGTCGTTCGCTGTTCTTGGCATGGCAACCTGCCAGACTATCTGCACTATCACGACCATGAGTGGGGGCGGCCGGTCGCGGACGACAGACGCCTATTCGAGAAGATCTGCCTGGAAGGGTTCCAGTCCGGCTTGTCGTGGCTGACTATCCTGCGCAAGCGCGAGGCTTTTCGCGAGGCGTTTGCGGATTTCCACTTCGAGCGCGTCGCCGAATTCACCGATGCCGATGTGGAGCGGATGCTTGGCAATGCCGGCATCGTGCGCCATCGCGGCAAGATCGTCTCCACCATCAACAATGCCAGGCGCGCCCGCGAGCTGGTTGCCGAAAAGGGATCGCTCGCCGCCTATTTCTGGTCGTTCGAGCCGGGACAGAGCGACCGGCCGGAGGTAGTCGACCTGGCGCACCTGCGCGCCAATCCGACAACGGCGGTCTCGACGCGGATCTCGAAGGACCTGAAGAAGCGCGGCTGGACATTCGTGGGCCCGACCACGGTCTATGCCTTCATGCAGGCCATGGGCCTGGTCAACGACCATATCGAAGGCTGCGCCTGCCGCGCCACGGTGGAGCAGGAGCGGGCTGCCTTCAGGCGGCCGGGGTGACGCAGTATCGCGCCGTCGCAACCCTTGCCGCTCCGTTTCACATAAGTTAGGACACCCGCGACTCCTGCAAATGGTAGCGCAATGCGTCCGCTCCATTCGGCAGGCTCCGCGCTTCACGAACGACAAGAGCGACACGACATGGCTGAAAAATCGGAAAAGATGAAAGCACGCTTGCCGCGTGGCTTTGTCGATCGCACGCCGGAGGACATCCGCGCCGTCGAGAAGATGATGGCGACGATCCGCGAGGTTTACGAGCTTTACGGTTTCGAGCCGGTCGACCAGCCGATGATCGAATACACCGACGCGCTGGGCAAATTCCTGCCCGATCAGGACCGCCCCAACGAGGGCGTGTTCTCGTTCCAGGACGATGACGACCAGTGGCTGTCGCTGCGCTACGACCTGACCGCGCCGATGGCGCGCTACGTGGCCGAGAATTTCGAGAAGCTGCCGAAACCCTATCGCAGCTATCGCTCGGGCTGGGTGTTCCGCAACGAGAAGCCGGGACCGGGCCGCTTCCGCCAGTTCATGCAGTTCGACGCCGATACGGTCGGAACGCCGGGTGTGGCGGCTGATGCCGAAATCACCATGATGATGGCCGACGTGATGGAAGCGCTGGGCATCAAGCGCGGCGACTATCTCGTGCGCGTCAACAACCGCAAGGTGCTCGACGGCGTGCTCGAGGTGATCGGCCTTGGTGGCGACGAGAATGCCGGCCGCCGGCTGGTGGTGCTGCGGGCCATCGATAAGCTGGACAAGTTCGGCGTCGAGGGCGTTCGCCAGCTTCTGGGCGCGGGCCGCAAGGACGAGAGCGGCGACTTCACCAAGGGCGCCGGGCTGGGCGAAGAAGCCATCGCCAAGGTGATCGCCTTCACCGAGGCGGGCTCCGCCGATGCGTCCGAAACCATTACCAACCTGCGCGCAATCGTTACCGGAAATGAGCGCGGCAGCGAAGGCGTGGAGGAATTGGCGCAGATCGCGGCGCTCATTGCCGCCGCCGGCTATGACGACGGCCGCGTGAAGATCGACCCTTCCGTGGTGCGCGGCCTCGAATATTACACCGGCCCCGTCTACGAGGCCGAACTGCTTGCCGAAATCCCCAACGACGAGGGGCAGATCGTGCGCTTTGGCTCGGTTGGCGGCGGCGGGCGCTATGACGGCCTCGTGTCGCGCTTCCGTGGCGAGCCGGTGCCGGCGACCGGCTTTTCTATCGGCGTATCTCGCCTGATGACGGCACTGAAGAACCTCGGCAAGCTCGACACGTCGGACGTGATCGCGCCGGTGGTGGTGCTGGTCATGGACAAGGACACCGAGAGCCTCGGCCGCTACCAGAAGATGGTTTCGTCGCTTCGCCAGGCCGGCATCCGCGCCGAGCTCTATCTCGGCGGTGCCGGCATGAAGGCGCAGCTCAAATACGCCGACCGCCGCGGCAGCCCTGTCGCCATCATCCAGGGTGGCGACGAGCGCGCCAGGGGCGAGGTGCAGATCAAGGATCTCATCGAGGGAGCGCGGATGTCGGCAGAGATTTCCGACAACGCCGAATGGCGCGCCGCGCGGCCGGCTCAGGTTACCGTTGCCGAAGCCGACCTCGTGGCGGAGGTGAAGAAGGTTCTGGCGGCGCAGGCCGAGGATCGCGCGAAGGGGTGATGCCAACGTGAACTCCCGCTATCCGACCAGCGCGCCCGATATACTGAAGCTGTTTGCGGCCAAGGAGGCCGATCGCGTCGAAGTGGCGGTTCTGCAGCCGGCGGACCCCTTTCTCGACATGGCGGGCGAGGACCTGCGCCGACGCATCTTCCTCACCGAAAGCGAAACCGGCGAGTCGCTGTGCCTGCGGCCGGAGTTCACCATTCCGGTCTGTATCGACCACATCCGCAGCCAGTCCGGCACGCCGCGCCGCTATTGCTATCTCGGCGAAGTGTTCCGCCAGCGCCGCGACGGCAGCAGCGAATTCTTCCAGGCCGGCATCGAGGATTTGGGCGACATGGACACCGCCCGCGCCGATGCACGGTCGATCGCCGATGCCTATGCGCTGCTGGAGTTGGCGCTGCCGGAGACCCCACTTTCGGTGGTCATGGGCGATCATTCGGTATTCGAGGCGGTGCTGGCGGCGCTCGGCCTGCCGCGCGGATGGCGCCTGCGCCTCGCCCGCGCCTTCGGTTCGGCCGAGATGCTGGCAGCGGCGCTTTCTGACCTAGCCACCCCGCCGCGCAACGGGGCGCTGGCCGAGCCGGTCGTGTCACTGGTGGCGGATGGCGATTTCGAGGGGCTTTCGACCCATATCGCACGCGGCATGGAGGAGGCAGGCCTTTCGCCTTCGGCCGGGCGCACGCCTGGCGACATTGCCCGCCGGCTGATCGAAAAGGCGGAACTGCGCAGCGTGCGCCTCTCCAACGAGGCTTTCGACGCGCTGAAGACGTTCCTCGCGATCAATGTGCCGATTGCGGAAGCGACCGATGCCCTGCGCCAATTCGCAGCCGACGCCTCGCTGACGCTCGGGGCGGCGCTGGATAAGTTCACGGCCCGCGCCGAGGCGCTCGAAAGCCACGGCCTGCCGGCCGATGTGGTTCGCTACGACGCGGCCTTCGGGCGCCCGCTGGACTACTACACCGGTATGGCCTTCGAGATTGCGGTGCGCGACGACGGGCGGCCGCTGGTCGGCGGCGGTCGTTACGACCGACTGCTGACGCTGCTCGGCGCCAAGGAAGCGATCCCCGGCGTAGGCTTCTCCGTGTGGCTCGATCGCATCGAACAGTTGCGGAAGGGCTCGCAATGACCATCACGCTGGCCATCCCGTCGAAGGGACGACTGAAGGAGCAAGCGCTGGAAGTGCTTGCCCGGTCCGGGCTTGCCGTCAGCCTGCCGGAGGACGACCGCAAATACCGCGCCCGAATCGAGGGGCGCGACGACATCGAGGTCGCCTTCCTGTCGGCGTCGGAAATAGCCGGCGAGATCGGGCAGGGATCGGTGGATCTTGGCATAACCGGCGAGGATCTTCTGCGCGAAAACCTGGCCGATTGGGAAAGCCGTGCCGAGATCGTGGCGCGGCTTGGTTTCGGCCACGCCGATGTGGTGGTGGCGGTGCCCGAGGTCTGGCTCGACGTTGACACCATGACCGATCTCGACGACGTCGCGGCGGATTTCCGCCAGCGCCATGGGCGCCGCCTTCGGATCGCGACAAAGTACTGGCGGCTGACGCAGCAGTTCTTCTCTCAGAAGCACGGCATCCAGGTCTATCGCATCGTGGAAAGCCTCGGCGCGACCGAGGGTGCGCCGGCCGCCGGCTCGGCCGACGTGATCGTGGACATCACCACCACCGGCTCCACGCTGCGCGCCAACCACCTGAAGATCCTGAACGACGGCGTCATCCTGCGCTCGCAGGCGTGCCTCGTCGCCTCGCGCAAGTCGCGCAGCGTCAATGACGAAGGCGCGCTGGTATCGATCGCGGAGGCGGTAGCGGCAGCTACGCGCTGACCCGTTCAATCGCGCTGGGGCAGGATCACGTCGCTCAGGCCGCGCACGATCTTGGCCAGTTCCAGGCACTCGTCGTGACGCAGGCTGTTGCGCCGCCAGGCCAGACACACGCTGCGCGAGGGCACGGGCTCCATGAAGGGCACGACCTTCAGGTCGCGAATGCCCCGCGCGGCACTCATCGCCATTTCGGGAATGAGCGTGACGCCCAGCCCGTGCGCCACCATCTGCAATAGCGTCGTCAGGCTGGTTGCGCCGTAGCTGGCCATGGCCACAGGCTTGACGGAGTGGCACACCGCCAGCGCCTGCTCGCGCATGCAGTGGCCTTCCTCCAGCAGCATCAGCCGCTCCAGCGCCGGGCTGTCGGGCGCAACCGGCGGCGCGGCAAAGCCGGGATCGTCCTGCGAGACGGCGAGAAAGAAGCGGTCGCGGAACAATTCGTCGGCGACCAGCCCCGGATAATCAAGCGGCAAAGCGGCGATGAAGCCGTCCAGGCGTCCCGCTGCCGTTTCCTCGGCCAACGTTGCCGTCACCGCCTCGCGCAATTCCAGCACGAGTGCCGGAAAGCGTTCCTTCAGGACGGGCAACACATGGGGCAGCAGGTAGGGCGCGATCGTCGGAATGATGCCGAGTCGGAACCGGCCCTCCATTGCCGAGCGGCCTCGGCGGGCGATGCTCTCCACATCGCGTATGCCGATCAGGATCGCCTCGATGCGCGGCCGCAGCATGTGCGCTTCCTCGGTCATGCGCACCATCTTGCCGCCGCGCTCGAACAGTTGGCAGCCGAGCTTCTCTTCCATTTCCGCGATCTGGGCCGAAAGCGCAGGCTGCGTTACGCCGGCCAGTTCGGCGGCGCGGCCGAAATGCAGCGTCTGCGCTAGGGCGTCGAAATACTGCATCTGGCGTACGGTAAGTGTTATCATAGGGAAATGTTATCGATCTGAGTAGAAAAGGCAATTTGTTTTTATGGATCGCGCGGCCTAGTCTGGAAGTGTTCCAGACTGTGGTTCGCGCGGCGAGCCGCCCAAGGACAGAAATCGATCAAACCTTGCTTGATAAGGAGGCTGACGCGATGACCAAGCCCACAATGACCACTTCCGCCGGGGCGCCCATTCCGGACAACCAGAACTCGATCACCGCCGGCGAACGCGGCCCGGTGCTGCTGCAGGACTACCAGCTCATCGAGAAGCTGGCGCACCAGAACCGCGAGCGCATTCCGGAGCGCCCGGTTCATGCCAAGGGCTGGGGCGCGCATGGCGTCCTCAAGATCACCGGCGACATCTCGAAATACACCAAGGCCAAGGTGCTTCAGCCCGGCGCCGAGACGCCGATGATCGCGCGTTTCTCCACCGTCGCCGGCGAGCAGGGGGCAGCCGATGCCGAGCGCGACGTGCGCGGCTTTGCGCTGAAATTCTACACCGAGGACGGCAACTGGGACCTGGTCGGCAACAACACGCCGGTCTTCTTCGTGCGCGATCCGGTCAAGTTCCCGGACTTCATCCACACGCAGAAGCGCCACCCCAAGACCAATCTGCGTTCGCCCACGGCCATGTGGGACTTCTGGTCGCTGAGCCCCGAAAGCCTGCATCAGGTGACAATCCTGATGTCGGATCGCGGACTGCCGACCGACGTGCGCCACATCAATGGCTACGGCTCCCACACCTATTCGCTGTGGAACGATGCCGGCGAGCGCTACTGGGTGAAGTTCCACTTCAAGACCATGCAGGGCCACAAGCACTGGACCAACGAGGAAGCCGAGAAGGTCATCGGCAAGACGCGCGAGTCGACGCAGGAAGACCTGTACAATGCGCTCGAGCGTGGCGAATTCCCCAGGTGGAAGGTCCAGGTCCAGATCATGCCCGAACTGGATGCGGAAAAGACCCCGTATAATCCGTTCGACCTGACCAAGGTCTGGCCGCATGCCGACTATCCGCCGATCGACATCGGCATCATGGAACTGAACCGCAATCCGGAGAACTATTTCGCCGAGATCGAGAACGCGGCCTTCTCGCCGTCGAACATCGTGCCGGGCATCAGCTTCTCGCCCGACAAGATGCTGCAGGCGCGCATCTTCTCCTATGCCGACGCTCATCGTCACCGTCTCGGCACCCATTACGAGACGATCCCGGTCAACCGGCCGAAGAAGGAGGTCCACCACTACCATCGCGATGGACAGATGAACACGTTCGGCGGCATCAAGACCGGCAATCCGGATGCCTATTACGAGCCGAATTCCTTCGGCGGTCCGGTCGAGCAGCCCTCCGCCAAGGAGCCGCCGCTGAAGATCTCCGGCGATGCCGACCGCTACAACCACCGCATCGGCAACGACGACTACAGCCAGCCGCGCGCTCTCTTCAACCTGTTCGACGAGGGCCAGAAGAACCGGCTGTTCTCCAACATCGCCGCGGCGATGAAGGGCGTGCCGGAGTTCATCGTCGAGCGCCAGCTCGCGCATTTCGACAAGGTCCATCCGGACTATGGCAACGGCGTGCGCCGCGCGCTGTCGGCCGCCGACGGCAAGGAGCGGCCGGCGATCTCGGTGACGGAAAAGACCCCGCAGGAAGCCGCCGAATAGGGCAGGCTGAATCCGGTTTCGGAAAAGGACAGGCGCGGAGCGTTCCGGCCTGTCTTCTTTTCATCCGAAAATGTAATTTGCCGCCGACGGCGAGTGCCGCTATCAATTGCGATTGAAATTTGAATTGTCGGTTGTGCGCAAAGCTTCGTTCCAGGTCCTCAGGGCGAAGAGCTTGCCAAGTGATAGTGCGAATACCAGGGGGAATTCGGTTCAAACCAGCAGATCGGCGGGGCTTTCATGTACGTTGCTGATAGGTGCTACGTGTTCGCAAGGGCGGCTTGCAACCGCACGGCATTGTTGGCGGCAGTCGTAGTCTGCTTTGCCAGCGGCCCCGCACTCGCTGACGAGCTTTCGTCGCAGCATGCGCAAGAGAAGGCCCCCGCGGCCGCCCCCAAGCCGTGGACGTTCAGCTTGGAGCTCAGCCCTGAAATCTACGCGATCAACAATGGCAGCAATCACGCGGGGAGCCTGAACAATATCTACTACAAGGCGGGCCTGTCATATCGGTTCGAGGAAGGCTTCCTCGGCGGTGTCTCGTTTCAACATTCGATCAAGGCCAGCGGCGGCTCGCAGTATTACGCGGAGGCGACGGTCGGCTACAGATGGAAGCTGACCGATGACTTTTCGCTGACGCCCAGCGGCGGCGCCGGCTACACCTGGCAGCAAACCGGCATCATCCAGGGCGCGGACACCAACGCCGACATCGGCTACTACGTCATCTATCTCGCCGGCGACCTGAAAATGACGCCCAAGCTGACCTGGAACGCCTTCAATCTTCGCTATCGCAACGGTTTCGATGCAACCTGGGTGACCCCCAAGGTGTCCACCGGCCTCACCTACGAGGTGAACAGCTCCAAATCGCTGTTCATGAATGTCGGCTATGCCTGGAAAAAGCTAGCCACGAACACCCCGCCCTACGACGAGCTTTCCGGGGACAAGATCAACCTGGCGGTCGGCTTCAAGCACTCGTTTTGAGGCTTGGGCGCAAGGCACGGGATGCTTCGGCGCGGCTGCGGAACTGGCTGTTCAGCCGCGCACTGCGAGCCGAGCAGTCAGTGGCAGGTTTTTACTCTTTCCATCACCACCTGACCGTGCCGATGGCGCCTCACCGTGCGATAGGAGCACGGGCGGTCCATACGGTGCGGGCTGTGCATGCGATGGGCGGGCGGCAAGGGGCGGCTCGTCGTGGTTTCCGTGGCGGTGGCGGCGTGGGCGGGCAGGCCGTAGGAAAGCGCAGCCGCTGCGGTGATGATCGAGGCAAGCAGGAGGGTCTTCATGTGCGTGTTCCTGTGTGATCGGCACTTCGCTCAGTGGCGAAGCGTAAGAACCGGCGCAGGCAGCAGCCGGTCCTGTTGCAGTTGAAGAAGTCTACGTCTCAGCGGGGGAGCCGAGGTGTGCGCCGGCCTCAACGGCAAACCCGTGTTTTCTCATACCAGACCCGGCCGTTGCGATAATGCTTGACCGATTTGGTGTAGCAGCGCGGTCCAGCGTGATAGTGGCGGCCATAGGTGGTTACGGTTGCTGCGGCTTGAGCGGGAGCCCCAAACGACATCGCTGATGTAGCGATGAGGATGGCAGCGACGAGCAGGTTCTTCATGTTCGTGGCCTAGCTGTTGGTTGGGCTGATACTTTCAACGGAAGCCTCATTCAGGGCTGCATGCCTCGCCGTCGGACCGCTGAACCAGCGGTGCCCGAGTATCGGCTCAGATTTTCGTTGTTGGGAGCGCCCCGGCCGGCAGGCACCGGTCGAGACAGTTCGAACTTGGTTTACGGGCAGACGCGCACTCTTTCGACCCACCACCTGCCGTAACGGTGGTGGCGTATCGTCTCGAAATGGCAATACCGGTGCCAGCGATTGGGCCCATAGTAACGCCCGTAGTAACGGTGGCGCCATCCGGGATAGACATATTGCACGTTGCTGATCGTTGCGCCCGTCGCCTGGGCCGAGGTACCAAACGGGAGGGCAGCTGTTACGGCAATAATGGAGGCAAGGACAAGGTTTTTCATTTTGCGCCTCGATCGGCTAAACAAGCGATACAATTCGCGGGCGTGGCGGGCCGTTCCGAGTTCACGGAATGTTTAGGTTTGAGCCCACAGCGGACGCCTGATTATTTTGATGCGGCGCTTGTGCACGCCGCTCACGGGCGCTAGTCAGGCCCTTCCTCGGGTAAGCCGAAATAGGGATCACCAGACATGCGACTTGGCGGAAGGTTGGCCGCGGCCATCGAAGTGCTCGACGAGATTGAGCGGAGGCAGCGGCCGGCTGCGGATGCGCTGAAGGATTGGGGGCTGGCCCACCGCTTCGCCGGAGCAGGGGATCGTGCCGCGATCGGCAACATCGTCTACGACGGTCTTCGCCGCAAACGCTCGGCCGGCTGGCTGCTCGGGGACGATACGGCGCGCGCCGTGGCCTTCGGCGCCGTCCTTCTGGAAACTCACCAGACCCCGGAGGCACTCAACGCCACCCTGGACGGCGACAAGTTCGCGCCGCCGCTTCTGGATGCGGGCGAACTGGCTGCAATAGCCACGCGCGATCTGGCCCAGGCGCCCGATGTGGTTCGTGCCGACTGCCCGGACTGGTGCGCGCCTCTGCTGCAGGGCGCTTTTGGCGAGGAATGGATTGCGGAAGGCGCAGCACTTGCACGTCGGCCGCCGCTCGACCTTCGCGTCAACACGCTCAAGGCCCGGCGCGACCAGGTGCTCAAGGAACTGGCCGAAATGGACGCCGCTCCATCTGCGCTGGCTGCCGATGGCATACGCATCGCCCCCAACGAAAACGGCCGTCATCCCAACGTGCAGTCGGAGCCCGCCTTTCACCAGGGCTGGTTCGAGGTCCAGGACGAAGGCTCCCAGATCGCCGCCGAATTGGCCGGTGCGGCGCCGGGCATGCAGGTCCTGGACTATTGTGCCGGCGCCGGGGGCAAGACGCTTGCCCTCTCGGCGGCCATGGAAAACCGCGGCCAGATCTTTGCACACGATGCCGAAAAGGGGCGTCTGGCGCCTATCTACGAGCGCCTACGCCGGTCGGATTGCCGCAATGTGCAGGTGGTCACCAAGGCGGCCGAAATCGACGCCTTGCGGGACAAGATGGACATCGTGCTGATCGATGCGCCCTGCACCGGCAGCGGTACCTGGCGCCGGCGGCCCGACGCCAAATGGCGGCTGACGCAAAAGCAGCTCGACGTGCGCCGCGCCGAACAGGCCACAATCCTCGACACGGTAAAGGACGCGGTGAAGCCGGGCGGCTTGCTCGTCTATGTCACCTGTTCCGTTTTCGAGAGCGAGAACCGCGACCAGATCGATGCATTTCTGCAGCGGGAGGAGGGGTTCGCACCCGTCGACCATTCCGAACTGTGGGACCACCATTTCGCCGGCAAAACCGAATGCGCTCGCATTGATCGCGCTCGCGGCATCCTGATGTCGCCTGCGCGCAGCAATACGGACGGCTTCTTCTTCGCCGCGCTTCGCCGGGCAGGCTAGGCGGCGCTTTCGAGCTCTTGATTCCCGCGCGCTTCGCCGGAACAATTGCGCGACGAAACGGAGGGCTGAAGGATGCGTGCCTACCTGGCTCTGGCACTGTTTCTTGTCGTCGTCCTGGGTGGTGGAACGGCGATCGGCCTCGCCACGCTGCCGGGCGAGTGGTACGCAGGCTTGGCCAAGCCTTCATTCAATCCGCCGAACTGGGTTTTCGCCCCGGTCTGGTCGACGCTTTACGTCCTTATCGCCGTTGCCGGCTGGCGCAGCTGGATGAGAGCCCCATCTGGGCCGCCCATGCAGGCTTGGGCCGTACAGCTTGCGCTCAATTTTCTTTGGTCGCCTATATTCTTCGGCGGCCACATGATTGGAGCCGCGTTCGTCGTCATCGCCGCACTGCTGGCCTCCATTCTCGCCTTCATCAAGCTGAGCTGGCCGCGCGACCGGGTGGCGGCCTGGCTGTTCGTTCCATATGCGCTGTGGGTTGCCTTCGCGGCCTTGCTCAACGGGGCGCTTTGGTGGCTCAATTGATTGCGGGCCTGGCTTTGTTGCGCCGCAGCATTACCGATTGCCGAGGGCGCGGGCGTTTGCGATAAATTGCGCACAAGCAGCAAGGCGCGGATGATGGTCGAACGCATTGAACCCTCACCGAATTTCGAGGAGCGGGTGAGGGCATCCTTCGCCCGCCAGCAAGCCATGGCCACGATAGGCGCGGCACTGACCCTGGTGCGCCCGGGCACGGTAGAAATCGAGATGCCCTATTCCGACGCGCTGACCCAGCAGCATGGGTTCTTGCACGCAGGCATCATTTCAGCGGCGCTGGATTCGGCCTGCGGCTATGCCGCCTATTCCGTTATGCCGGAAGAGGCGTCGGTGCTGACGATCGAGTTCAAGGTCAATCTGCTGGCGCCGGGCAAGGGGGAGCGCTTCCTGTTCCGCGGTTCGGTCACCAAGCCTGGCCGCACCATCGTGGTGGCCGATGGCCAGGCCTATGCATTCGCGGCGGACGGTGAGGCCAGGCTCGTCGCCACCATGACCGGCACCATGATGGCGGTGCTGGGCCGCGACGGTATCGAGGGCTGAGCGATGGCACTCACCAGCATCGGCGGAAAACTCGTGCTGTTCGTGATGGCGGCGGAGGCCGAATACGGCCCGCACCTGCAAAAACTCTTTGTGCCCCTCATGACGGGCGTGGGACCGGTCGAGGCCGGCGTTATGCTGGGCGCGGAACTGGGCCGGCTGAAGGTCGAGGGCGCGCTGCCCGACCTGGTCGTGTCGCTGGGCTCGGCCGGCAGCCGCACACTGGAACAGGCGGAAATCTACCAGGCGGTTTCGGTATCCTATCGCGACATGGATGCCACCGCGCTTGGGTTCGCCAAGGGCGCGACGCCGTTTCTGGAGCTGCCCGTGACGGTGCCGCTGCCGCTGCGCATACCCGGCATTCCGCAGGCCACGCTTTCGACCGGCGCGGCTATCGTTTCGGGCGCCGCCTACGATGCGGTCGAGGCCGACATGGTCGACATGGAGACCTTTGCGGTGCTGCGCGCCTGCCAGTTGTTCGGCCTGCCGCTGATCGGGCTTCGGGGCATTTCAGACGGCGCCGCCGAGCTTCGGCATGTCGGCGACTGGACCGAATATCTTCACGTCATCGATGAGCGCCTGGCGCGGGCGGTGAACAGGCTTTCCGACGCCCTTTCGGAAGGCGTCTTGCGGTTTTGAACGCGCCTTCGATAAGAACGGGCTTCAAAACAGCCGGGATTTTCCCACACGGCTGTCGATGACGGGCGCCGCCCCATTGCTTCGACTCGCGGTTTTCTCTAAATGCTCGCCATGACAACCAGCCACCACCCCGACACCGTCCTTATCATCGACTTCGGCAGCCAGGTCACGCAGCTCATTGCGCGCCGCGTCCGAGAAGCTGGCGTTTACTCGGAAGTCGTTCCGTTCCAGTCTGCCGCGGCGGCGTTCGACGCAATCAAGCCCCGCGCGGTGATCCTTTCCGGCAGCCCGCATTCCACCATCGACATCGGCAGCCCGCGCGCGCCTGAGGCGATCTTCACCGCCGGCATCCCCGTCCTGGGCATCTGCTATGGCGAACAGACCATGTGCGCCCAACTCGGCGGCAAGGTCGAGGCCGGGCATCATCGCGAATTCGGCCGCGCCTTCCTCGAGATCGAGGACGAGTGCGCCCTGTTCGATGGTGTCTGGGCCAAGGGCACCCGCCACCAGGTGTGGATGAGCCACGGCGACCGGGTCACCGAAATCCCGGCGGGCTTCCGCGTGGTCGGCACCTCGGCCGGCGCGCCGTTTGCGGCAATTGCCGACGAGTCGCGAAAATTCTATGCCGTGCAGTTCCACCCCGAGGTGGTGCACACGCCCGACGGCGCCAAGCTGCTGGCCAACTTCGTCCACAAGATCGCCGGCATCACGGGCGACTGGACCATGCGCGCCTATCGCGAGCACGCAGTGCAGGCGATCCGGGAGCAGGTCGGCGACGGCAAGGTCATCTGCGCGCTTTCCGGCGGCGTCGATTCCTCGGTCGCGGCCCTTCTCATCCATGAGGCCGTCGGCGAGCAGCTCACCTGCATCCTCGTTGACCACGGCCTGATGCGCAAGAATGAGGCGGCCGACGTGGTTGCCATGTTCCGCGAGCACTACAACCTGCCGCTGATCCTGGTCGATGCCTCCGACCGCTTCATCTCGGCCCTTGAAGGCGAGACCGACCCGGAGAAGAAGCGCAAGACCATCGGCCGCCTGTTCATCGAGGTCTTCGAGGAAGAGGCCAAGAAGCTCGGCGGCGCCGACTTCCTTGCGCAGGGCACGCTCTATCCCGACGTCATCGAAAGCGTCTCCTTCACCGGCGGCCCGTCGGTGACGATCAAGTCGCACCACAATGTCGGCGGCCTGCCCGAGCGCATGCACATGAAGCTGGTCGAGCCGCTGCGCGAACTGTTCAAGGACGAGGTGCGGGTGCTGGGCAAGGAACTTGGTCTGCCCGAGCACTTCATCGGCCGCCATCCGTTCCCGGGACCGGGCCTCGCCATCCGCTGCCCCGGCGGCATCACGCGCGAGAAGTTGGAAATTCTGCGCGAAGCCGACGCGATCTATCTCGATGAGATCCGCAAGGCCGGTCTCTACGACGCCATATGGCAGGCTTTCGCGGTGCTTTTGCCGGTGCAGACGGTCGGCGTGATGGGCGACGGCCGCACCTACGAATTCGTCTGCGCGCTGCGCGCCGTGACCTCCATCGACGGCATGACCGCCGATTTCTACCACTACGACATGGAATTCCTCGGCCGCGCGGCGACTCGCATCATCAACGAGGTGCGCGGCATCAACCGCGTCGTCTACGACGTAACCTCCAAGCCGCCCGGCACGATCGAGTGGGAGTGATGCAAGCTCATCCGAGCGTATCCGAAGATGCGCTCGGATACGGAGTGATGGGCGGAAATAGACCTCGAGGACGATCGGCAGATCGTCCTTAGCTCGCCTGTGACGCGATCGAGCGGAAGCGCATGATGGCGAGGCCGAAGAATACACCGCCGATCAACGCGACCGCCAGGAACTCCCGCCAGACCACGTCGATCCCAGCGCCGCGATAGAGGATCGACTGCGCGAACGAAACGAAATGGGTCGAAGGCGAGATCTGCATAATTGTCGCCAGCCAATAGGGCATGCTCTCAAGCGGGGTATTGCTGCCCGACAGCATCATCATTGGCATATAGACCAGCATGTAGAGCAGGCCGAGTTGCGGCATGGAGCGCGCAACCGTGCCCAGGAAAATGCCGATGGCGGTCGCGAAGAACAGGTAGATCGCCACGCCGGACATGAATAGCGGCACGGAGCCGGCGATGGGTATCCTGAGCAGCGTGCGCACGACCAGCGTGAGCGACAGCCCCGCCGCGATGGTGATCACCAGCCCGTTTGCCCAGACTTTCGACATGGCGATCTCGAACGGCGTCAGTGGCATCACCAGCAGATGGTCCATGGTGCCGTGCTCGCGCTCGCGGATGATCGCCGCGCCGGAAAGCACGATGGCCAGCATGGTGACGTTGTTGATGATCGCCATGACGCTGGTGAACCATGCGGTGTTGATATTGGGATTGAACGCGATCCGCACATCGAGATTGACCGGCGACGGCGGCGCCCCTTCCGAATGCGAGAGGAAATCCTGGATCTCCTTCATGATGATCTGCTGCGCATAGCCGGATCCAAGCCCCGCCTGCACCATGGCCGTTGCGTCGACATTGACCTGTAGCGAAGGGTTTCGCCGGGCCAGCACGTCCCGCTCGAAATTAGGCGGAATGTCGATCACGAAAGTGTATCGGCCGCTGTTCATCAGCGGAACGACGTCGCGCTCGGCGATCGGCTGGGGCGGTTGGAAATAGGGCGGCAGGAACGCATGGACGATGCGTCGCGACAACTGGGACTGGTCCTCGTCCACGACACCGATGGAGGCATTGTGCAGTTCCTGCGAATAGCTCTGGGCCTGGCTCATGACGGCTATGGAGAACGCGTAGATGACGAGCCCCAGGAGCACGAAGTCATGGAAGAAGCTGCGCAACTCCTTGAGCCCCAGCCAGAAGATGTTCGACACCTTGCGCATCCCGGCCTCCTAGCGCTCCTGCTTGCGCAGCAGCAGCAGGCTGAGCGAGATGAGGACCGGCACGAAGATGGCGAGCACCAGAATGTTCATCTTCAAGTCGGAAAAGTTGAGCCCCTTGGTGAAGGTGCCGACGCTGATCGGCAGGAAATAGGTCATGGGGAATATGCGCCCCATGAAATATCCGAGGCCCGACAGCGACGAGACCGGCGTCATCATGCCCGCGAACTGGGTGGCCGGCAGGACGGTCAGGATGGCCGTGCCGAACAGCGCGGCGATCTGCGTGCGCGTGAAGGCGGAAATCAGCATTCCATAGGCGGTCGTGGCGCTGACATAGATCAAGACGCCCAATAGGAGTGTCGGAAAGCTGCCCTTGAGGGGGACCTGGAATACGAACAGCGCCATCAGGAACATCAGGCAGAAGTTGGCCATGGCGACGGCGATGTAGGGAAGCTGCTTGCCGACGAGGAACTCGATGCGCGTCACCGGGGTGACGTAAAGGTTGGTGATGGACCCCAGCTCCTTTTCGCGAACGATCGCCAGCGCCATCAGGATCGCGGGGAAAAGGGCCAGGAGCATGGATATGCTGGAGGGCACCATCGCGTAGATGCTGTTGAAGTCCTGATTGTACTTGAACCTGATCTCTATGTCGGGCGGCGGTCCGGTGGACGGAGCGGTCGTCTTGATTATCGGGTCGGTCAGATACAGCTGGTGCATGCCTTGCAGGTAGCCGCGGATCGTTTCCGCGCGATAAGGCATTGCGCCGTCCACCCAAGCACCGACCCAGGTTGGGCGTCCGCGCTTGATGTCCTTGCCGAAATCAGGAGGAATTTCGATGGCGGCCTTGATGTCCCCGCTCTTGAGACGCCTGTCGAGCTCGGCGTAGTTGGCCAGGGGCAGCTTTTCGACGAAATAGGTCGACCCCCTCAGTTCCTCGAGATAGGCGCGGCTCTCATGGCTCTGGTCCCGGTCGAGCACGGCAAAGGTGAGATTGTTGACGTCGGTCGAAATTCCGAAGCCGAACACCAGCATCAGCAGCGCGGTGCCGAAGAGGCTGAAGCCGAGCCGGATGGGATCGCGCAGCAGTTCCAGCGTCTCGCGGATCGTGTAGGCCAGCAGGCGCCGCAGGCTGAAACCCGTTTGCTCGGCAGGTGGCGAAGGCGCGGAGCCCTGCGGCGCGGCCGCGGCGCTGATTTCCCGACCGGCCGGCGCGACGGTGCCGGTCGCTTCCTCAAGGAAGCCGATGAAAGCGTCTTCGAGATTTGCCGCGTGGCGGGACCGGACAAGGCCTGCCGGGGTGTCCGTCGCCAGCACACGACCTGAATCCATGAGCGAAATCCGGTCGCATCGCTCCGCCTCGTTCATGAAGTGGGTGGACACGAAGATGGTCACGCCCTCGTTTCGTGAAAGCTCCACGAGCAGTTCCCAGAAGCGGTCGCGCGCCAGCGGATCGACGCCGGAGGTCGGCTCGTCGAGGATAAGCATCTCAGGCTCATGGACGATCGCGACGGCGAGCGACAGGCGCTGCCGTATCCCGAGCGGAAGCGAGGCTGCGAGCTGATCCTGATATTCATAGAGGCCGAAACGCGCGACCAGATCGGCTATTCGCTCCCTGGCCCGGCGGACCGGAAGATGGAAGAGCCGCGCGTGCAGGGTGAGGTTCTGGGCAACCGTCAGTTCGGCATAGAGCGAAAACGACTGCGACATATAGCCGACGCGGTAGCGTGAACTCATATCTCTGGCGTCGAGCGGTTTGCCGAACAGCAGCGCCTCGCCTTCGCTTGGGGGCAGCAGACCCGTCAGCATCTTCATGGTCGTGGTCTTGCCGCAGCCGTTCGAGCCCACGAATCCGAAGATTTCGCCGCGCTCGATGGTGAAGCTGACATGGTCGACCGCGGTGAAATCGCCGAAGCGGCATGTGAGGCCGCGCGCGGTGATCACCGGCTCGGCGTCGAACTTCCGGCGGGGCGGGATGTGCAGCGCGTGGTGACCGGCGCGCTGCTCTTCGGGCAGGAGCGCAATGAAGGCCTCCTCGACGGAAGTCACCCCGGTAACGGCCTTGAGTTCGGCGGGAGAGCCGGTGGCCAGCACTCTTCCATCGTTCATGGCCGCCAGCCAGTCGAAGCGCTCGGCCTCCTCCATGTAGGCCGTGGCCACCAGCACGCTCATGCCCTGGCGGCGCGAGCGCATGCGGTCGATCAGTTCCCAGAACTGGCGCCGCGACAGCGGGTCGACGCCGGTGGTCGGTTCGTCGAGGATCAGAAGGTCCGGATCGTGGATCAGCGAGCAGCAGAGCCCCAGCTTCTGCCGCATGCCCCCAGACAGCTTCTTTGCAGCGCGCTCCGAAAAGGGAGCGAGCCCGGTACTTTCCAGCAACTCGGCTATCCGCCAGTCCCGCTCGGAACGCGATTGGCCGAAGAGCCGTCCGAAGAACTCGATGTTCTCGCGAACGCTGAGGTCTGGGTAGAGATTCTTGCCGAGGCCTTGCGGCATGTAGGCGATGCGCGGGCAGACGGCGGCGCGATGCCTGGCGTCGGTCATGTCGCCGTCGAGCACGAAGACATTTCCGGACTGCACCTTGCGGGCGCCTGCCACGATGCTGAGCAGGGTCGACTTACCCACACCGTCCGGGCCGATGAACCCCGCCATGCATCCGGCTGGAAGATCGACCGTGACGTTGTCGAGCGCGACGACTCGGCCGTATTGCTGCGTCAGCGCTTCCAGACGTGCCACTGGCTGTTCGAGCCGGATCATTTCGGAACATTTCCCTGCAGCTGGGGCGGCCATGCAAGTTGCGGATCAAGCTTGACATAGGCGAGACCCGGCAGCCCGCTGCGCACCTGCTCGGCGTGTGCGCGCAGCAAATCGGGATCGATCTTGACCCGGACCCGAAACATGAGCTTGTCGCGCTCGCTCCGCGTCTCCACCGTCTTGGGCGTGAATTGGGCCTGGGTCGCGACGAAGGATACCTTGGCCGGTATGGCGATGGTCGGATAAGCGTCGAGCACGATACGGGAATCGTCGCCCACTTTCGCCCTGCCAGCCTCGGCGGTCGGCAGGTAGATGTCCATGTAGACATAGGAAATGTCCAGCATGGTGAAAACCTTGCCGCCGGCAGGAAGCACCTCGCCGATATTGGCGACGCGGTATTGTATGCGACCGTCGCGCGGTGCAACGAGCGTGTTGTCGGCAATGTTGACGGTGTAAAGCTCCACTTCGTGCGTGGCCGCATCGAGGGCTCTCTGGGCCTGGATGACCCTCGACTGTGCGGCAGTCAGGGCAGCCTTCGCGCCGTCGAGCTGCTGGCGGCGCTGATCGAGCAATTCGTTGGTGGCAAAACCTTTCCTCACCAGCGGCGCCGTACGATCGAGTTCCTGCTCGGCCAGTCGCACCTGGGTGGTCTGCTGAACGACGTTGGCGTTGGCCTCGTCAATGGCCCGCTGGGCCTGCTGAACGAGCGCCTGGGAGCGCTTCAGCGAGGCCTTCAGGTCTTGCGTGTCCATGCGGGCGACAACCTGCCCGGCCTTGACCATGTCTCCCTCGTCGGCGAGCATTTCGGCGATACGGCCGGCAAATTTGGTGTCGATGTCGATCTCGTCGGCTTCGATCCGGCCGTTGCCCCAGGCTATCCCGGCGGGCAACTGGGATTGGGAGTGCTGCCACCAGTAAAAGCCACCCCCGGCGCCGCCGGCTAAAATTGCCAGGATCAGCAGGATCCTGCGCCAACGCCGCCGTGGTCTCGCTTTCTGGATCGTTGCCGGGGGACGGGAGGCGGGCGGTGCCGGAAGCGCGGAAGGCGTCGGCTCGTGTGTCTCCGACGTCTTGAATTCCTCGGTTTCAGGCGCCGCCGGCTTGTTCTGGCCGGTTGCCTTGTCCTCTTGATGCATCTCGATCCCGCAAAACGCCGCCTTGATTTCAGGAGTGTCGCGGCGAGGCCAACGCTGCCTCGTCGAGCCAGTGGCCGGGGGTTCCGAACCGGCACCCGCGACCCTGCTTTAGTTGATCTAGAGCGAACTTTGCGCCTTGGCAGCCGCCCCGTCCAGTTCGCGGCGATGTGCGCGGCTCGTCTGGCCGGCTCAGAGACACCTAAATTTTTTCGGTGATGGAAGGCGTCCCGGTCTGGCGAGTTGACCTCGACCCATGTCGCGCTAACTGCGATGTCAAATATGGCATTTGGCCCAGGCGTCAGTTTGATGATGACGAAGTCCGCGCATCTGACCGAACCGTCAGGCAGCCGGATCGTGAAACGGCCCGCCCTGTTCCCGAAAACGCCCAACCTGATCGACTATCAGCGTGAATACGCACGCTTCGACTGGGCGCAGGCCTGGAAGCTGCTCGACGGGCTGCAGGGCGGCAAGGGCTACAACATCGCCCACGAGGCGGTCGACAGGCATGCGGCGGGGCCCAGAGCGGGCAAGGTCGCGATACGCTGGCTGGGCAAGGCAGGCGAGCGCCGGGAACTCACCTATCGCGACCTGGCCGAGGCAACCAACCGCTTCGCCAATGCGCTGCATTCCCTTGGCGTGCGTCCCGGCGAGCGCGTCTTCGTCCTGATGGGACGCCTGCCCGAGCTATACGTCGCGGTGCTGGGGGCGCTTAAGGCGCGCTGTGTCGTCTCGCCGCTCTTTTCCGCCTTCGGCCCGGAGCCCATCGCCACCCGTGTCGAGATGGGCGAGGGCAGGGTGCTCGTCACCACCCCCGCCCTCTATCGCCGCAAGGTGGAGAGCGTGCGCGCAAGCCTTCCCGGCCTTTCGCATGCCATCCTCGTGGGCGAGGAGGTCGTCGAAGGCGCCGGACTGCATTCGTGGCTGTCGCTGGTCGAGACCGCTTCGGCCGACTTCACCATCGCCCCGACCGACCCGGAGGAGATGGCGCTTCTTCATTTCACCAGCGGAACCACCGGCAGGCCGAAGGGCGCAGTCCATGTGCATGCGGCGGTGGTCGCCCACCACGTCACTGGCATATATGCGCTCGACCTGCACGAGGACGACATCTTCTGGTGCACCGCCGATCCTGGCTGGGTGACCGGCACCAGCTACGGCATCCTCGCGCCGCTGACCAACGGCGTGACCAATGTCGTCGTCGAGGCCGAATTCGACGCTCAGAGCTGGTATTCGGTGCTGCAGAACGAATGCGTCAGCGTCTGGTATACGGCGCCGACCGCGATCCGCATGATGATGCGTCTATGTGCAGAGGCGGTGAAAGACTACGACCTGTCGGCGCTGCGCTTCATGGCAAGCGTCGGCGAGCCGCTGAACCCCGAGGCCGTGATCTGGGGACAGGAAGCCTTCGGCATGCCCTTCCACGACAATTGGTGGCAGACCGAGACCGGCGGCATCATGATCGCCAACCTGCTTGCGCTCGACATCAAGCCCGGTTCGATGGGCGTGCCGCTTCCGGGCATCGAGGCCGCCATCGTCCGGCGAGTTGAAGGCGGCGGCGTCGAAGTGATCGAGGCGCCAATGCAGGAGGGCGAACTGGCGCTCCGCAAGGGCTGGCCCTCGATGATGCGCGGCTATCTCCACGAAGAGGAACGCTATCGCAAGTGCTTTGCTGGC
Organism: Mesorhizobium sp. KR2-14; assembly: GCF_040049255.1. Taxonomy (NCBI): domain Bacteria; kingdom Pseudomonadati; phylum Pseudomonadota; class Alphaproteobacteria; order Hyphomicrobiales; family Phyllobacteriaceae; genus Mesorhizobium; species Mesorhizobium sp. KR2-14. The sequence goes on from NZ_JBDZDR010000002.1 coordinate 378,023, forward strand.
GACTGGTACCTTACCGGCGACCTCGCCCGGCGCGATTCCGACGGCTATTTCTGGTTCGTCGGCCGCTCGGACGACGTCATCAAGTCGGCGGGCCATCGCATCGGCCCCTTCGAGGTGGAGAGCACCCTGATGGAGCACCCTGCGGTGGCCGAAGCTGCGGTCATCGGCATCCCCGATCCCACGGTGGGCGAAGTGGTCAAAGCCTTCATCGCGCTAAAGCCCGGCTTCGAGCCGAGCGAGGAGTTGCGCAAGCAATTGCTCGGCCACGGCCGCAAGCGTCTCGGCGCCGCCGTAGCGCCCAAGGAAATCGACTTCCGATCCAACCTGCCCAAGACCCGCTCGGGCAAGATCATGCGCAGGCTGTTGAAGGCGCGCGAACTCGGCCTGCCCGAGGGAGACCTGTCGACGCTCGAAAGCGACGAGAAATGAACGAAAGGCTGCATCTCGACCGCCAGCATGGCCAGCACCTCTTCCGCGAGATGCTGCGCATACGCGTGTTCGAGGCCAAATGCGCCGAGCTTTACCAGGCACAGAAGATCCGCGGTTTCCTGCACCTCTACGACGGCGAGGAGGCTGTGGCGGTCGGCGTCATGCAGGTGCTGGAAGAACGCGATGCGATCGTCGCCACCTACCGCGAGCACGGCCACGCGATTGCCCGGGGGATATCCATGGGGCCTTTGATGGCCGAAATGTACGGGAATGAAGAAGGCTGCTGCCGGGGCAGGGGCGGCTCTATGCACTTCTTCGACCGGACGAAGCGCTTCTATGGCGGCAACGCCATTGTCGGCGGCGGCCTGCCGCTGGCCGTGGGCCTTGCGCTGGCCGACAAGGAGCTTCGCCCCGGTGCCGTCACCGCCTGCTTCTTCGGCGAGGGTGCTGCCGGCGAAGGCGAGTTCCACGAAAGCATGAACCTTGCCGAACTCTGGCAATTGCCCGTCTTGTTCGTGTGCGAGAACAATCTCTACGCCATGGGCATGCCGCTGGAACTGGCGGAGGCCGAGACGGACATCTTCCGCAAGGCGCAGGCCTATCGCATGCCCAGCGAAAGCGCGGACGGCATGAACCCGATCGCCGTCGAGGCGGCGGCCCGGCGGGCTATCGAGAAGATCCGTGCCGGCAACGGCCCTGCCTTCCTCGAATGCCACACCTATCGCTTCCGCGCTCATTCCATGTTCGACGCGCAGCTCTACCGCACCAGGGAAGAGATCGCGCGGTGGAAGGAGAAGGACCCCATCCCGCGCATGCGGCTCTGGCTGGAAGAGACCCACATGATGTCGGAGGCCGAGTTCGAACGCATCGAGCACGAGGTGGACGCGGAGGTGGAGGCGTCCGTCGCCTTCGCCGAGGCCGGGCGGCCGGAGGACGTCGGAGAGCTGGAACGCTTCGTGGTGATGGACGAGGTGCCGCAATGAACGATGCCGGCGCTCAGCCTGTCCGCATGACCTACCGCGAGGCGCACCGGCAGGCGATCCGGGAGGCGCTGACCAGCGATCCGCGCACCTTCCTGATGGGCGAGGACGTGGGCCTCTATGGTGGCTGCTACGCCGTCAGCAAGGGGCTGCTCGCCGAATTCGGGCCAAACCGCATCCGCGACACGCCCCTGGCCGAGAGCGCCTTTGTCGGCGCAGGTATCGGGGCGGCAATTGCGGGCATGCGGCCGATCGTGGAGATCATGACCTGCAATTTCAGCCTGCTTGCGCTCGACCAGATCCTCAACAATGCCGCCACGTTCGCGCATATGTCGGGCGGGCAATTCGCGGTGCCGCTGGTCATCCGCATGGCGACGGGCGCCGGGCTGCAGCTTGCAGCCCAGCATTCGCACAGCCTGGAGGGCTGGTACGCGCATATTCCGGGCCTCAGGGTGCTGGCGCCCGCAACCGTGGAGGACGCGCGCTACATGCTCAAGGCGGCGCTGGCCGACCCCAACCCGGTGCTGATCTTCGAGCATGTCGTGCTCTACAATGCCGAGGGCGATCTCGATCCGTCGATCCAGTCGGTGGACATCGGCACGGCCAAGGTCCGCCGCCCCGGTCGCGACGTCAGCGTGCTTACCTATGGCAACGGCCTGCCCAAGTCACTGGCCGCGGCCGAGACGCTTGCCAGCGAGGGCATAGAGGCGGAAGTGGTGGACCTGCGCGTCCTGCGCCCGCTCGACAACGACACGATCTTCGGCTCGGTCGCCCGCACCCGGCGCTGCGTCATCGTCGACGAGGGCTGGAAAAGCGGTTCGATCTCGGCCGAGATCGCGGCGCGCCTCTGCGAAGACCTCTTCTTCGAGCTGGACGCGCCGATCCGGCGGATCTGCAGCCGCGAAGTGCCGATCCCCTATGCCCGCCACCTGGAAGAAGCGGCGCTGCCGCAGATACCCGCAATCGTCGAGACCGTACGCAGCCTGGTGAGGCCGCGATGAGCGAATTCGTCATGCCATCGCTCGGCGCCGACATGCAGAGCGGCAAGCTCGTCGAATGGGTCGTCAAGGCCGGTAGCCGGGTCAGGAAGGGTGACGTCATCGCGGTCGTGGAGACCCACAAGGGGGCCTTCGAGATCGACATCTTCGAAGACGGGGAAATCTCGGAGCTCTGTGCCGCGGCCGGCGACGTCGTTCCGGTCGGCGGGCTTCTTGCCCGCTTCACGCGGCCGAACGAAGCGCCTGCTGTTGCCCCGTCATCCCAGCCGGCTCGTGCACCCGCGCCCGTCGCCGCAAAGGCTCCTGAGCCGGCATTCGCCATGCCTCCCGTGCCCGAGGTTGCGAGGATGGCGCCGCAGCCTCCGGCGCCACCTGCACCTGCCGTGGGCCAGCGTCCCAAGGTAACCCCCGCCGCACGACGCCGCGCGGCCGAGCTCGGGATCGATCCGGAGCAGCTTGAGGGCACCGGCATCGACGGTTCGGTGACGCTTGCCGATGTCGAGGCGGCGCCGCCGCCAGTCAAGCCTGCCGTCTCCCCGCCGCCAGCCAAGCCGCGTCGCGGGTTCGACCCCGAGCAGATGCGTGAGGGCATTGCAGCGGCCATGTCGCTCTCGAAACGCGAAATCCCGCACTACTACCTCAGCACCACCATCGACATGGGCCCCGCGCTGGCCTGGCTCGAAAAGTTCAACGGTCAGTTGCCGCCCGAGCGGCGCCTGCTGCCGGCGGTGCTGCTCCTCAAGGCAACGGCTCTGGCGCTGGGCGAGGTGCCGCGGCTCAACGGCTTTTGGATCGATGGCCATTTCAGGCCGAGCGGCGGGGTTCACATCGGCTGGGCGATCGCCTTGCGGGGCGGCGGGCTCATCGCACCCGCAATCCACGATGTCGACAGGATGAAACTGCCCGAACTGATGGAAGCCCTGCGCGACCTTGTCGGCCGGGCTCGGGCTGGCGGCCTGCGCAGCTCCGAGATGACCGATCCCTCCTTCACCGTCACCAGCCTGGGCGACCGTGGCGTCGATTCCGTCACGCCGGTCATCTACCCGCCGCAGGTGGCGATAGCGGGTTTCGGCCGCATTGCGGAGCGCCCGTGGGTGGTCGACGGCCAGGTGACTGTGCGGCCCCTGCTGGTCGCCTCGCTGGGAGCCGACCACAGGGCCAGCGACGGTCACATCGGAGGACTGTTCATCGCCGCCATCGAGCGCCTGCTGCTGGACCCCGACAGATTATGACCGAAGCAGAAATCCGACAGATCGCCATCGGCATATTGGCCGACATCGCGCCCGACACCGAGCCCGCCTCGCTTGCCGGCGGACAGGATATCCGCGAAGGGCTCGACATCGATTCAATGGATTTTCTCAACTTCGTCGTCGCCCTGCACCAGCGCACCGGCATAGACATTCCAGAGGCCGACTATCCCAAGCTCTTCACCCTCGATGGCGTGGCCAGATATCTCGCCCAATGATGACGAGGCATGGGAGTGGCCGATCAGCGAGCCAGAAGCTGTTTGAGTTCAGCCCATGGCCGAGTGTTCAGCACGTCGGCCGGCTCCAGCCAGCCGCGGCGGGCCTGATCGACGCCGAAGCGCATGGCTCCGAGCCCGATAGTCGAATGCGCATCCGTCGAGATCGCGATCTTCAGTCCAAGCTCCTTGGCCGCGCGGCAGTGCACGTCGTCGAGGTCGAGACGCGCGGGGTGGGCATTGACCTCGAGGAAGCAGCCGCGTTCCTTGGCGGCGACCATCACGCGCTCGAGGTCCAGCGCATAGCCCGGCCGCTCACCCAGCAGCCGGCCGGTCGGGTGCGCCAGGATATTGAAATGGCGGTTGTCCATGGCGCGAATGATGCGTTCCGTCTGCGCCTTGATGTCGAGCTCGAACTTGTAGTGGACCGCGCAAACCGTGAGATCGAGCCGCTTCAGGATCCGGTCGGGAAAATCCAGCTCGCCGGTGGCGAGAATGTCCACCTCCGAAGACTTCAGAATGCGGATGCCATCGATGAGATCGTTCAGCCGGTCGATCTCGTCGAGCTGCGCTGCCAGGCGCTGCTCGTCCAGCCCATGGGCAACCGTGACATGGCGCGAGTGGTCGGTGATGGCGATGTATTCATAGCCCAGCACCCGGGCGGCCTCGACCATCTCGACCAGGCTGTTCTTGCCGTCCGATGCCTTCGTGTGCGCGTGAAGTTCGCCACGGATGTCGCCGACTTCGATCAGTCGAGGCAATCGGCCTGCGCGCGCGGCTTCGATTTCGCCGCGGTTCTCCCGCAGTTCCGGCACGATGTAGGGAAGCCCCACTGCAGCGAACACCTGCTCTTCGGTGCTTCCTCCCACCCGGCTTTCGCCGCGAAAGATACCATACTCGTTGAGCTTGAGGCCCTTGTCCTGAGCCAGTTTGCGGATTGCGATGTTGTGGGCCTTGGAGCCGGTAAAATAGTGCAGCGCCGCGCCATAGCTTTCTTCGGGAACCACGCGCACATCCACCTGCACCCCGGCCTTGAGCACGACGGTTGAGCGGGTGGGGCCTTTTGCCAGTATCTTGTCCACCTCGTCATATCTGACGAAATGCTCGATTACCGCCGGCCCGTCTTCGGCTGTCACCAGTATGTCGAGATCGCCGACGGTCTCGCGGCGACGCCGAAAGCTGCCAGCCACCACGATCTGCTGCACGCCCGGTGCGGACCGGAGATATTCAGCAAGCCCGCGCGCGAAATCTTCCGCCACCGATATCTTGAAACGCTGCACCGCAACCCGTTGTTTGCCGATGGCCTCGAGCAGCTTCAATTCTGCCGCCTCGCTGAACCCTCGCAGGTCGCGGATGCGGCCGGCAGCCGCAGCCCTGGCCAGGTCGTCCATGGACTTGATGCCGAGCACTGCATGCAGCGCTTTCACTCGCTTCGGCCCCAGCCCGGGAAGGGTCGCAAGCATCGCAAGCTCGTCGGGGGTGCGGGTCTCGATCTCCTCAAGAACCTTCAGATGGCCTGTGGTGACGATCTCGGCAATCTTGCCCGCCAGGTCCTCGCCTATACCGGGAAGCTCCGAGAGATCGCGGCCCTCGGTTGCCATTTTCGCGATGCTCTCGGGCAAGTCCTCGATCGTCTGTGCCGCCCGGCGATAGGCACGTATCCGAAACGGGTTCGCCCCCTCGATCTCCAGAAGGTCGGCCAGATGATCGAAAAGCCTGGCGATGTCGGCATTGTGGACCGGCATGGCCGATCACCCATGAAAGATGCTCGCCGCATTTTGCCCCATGGCTGCGGCTGGGCATTGATGAGCGTCAACCCGGCTGCATTGCCTGCGGCTTCATTGACGCGCGTCAATGAGAAATCACGCATCTGGCGCTTAACATGTCAAAGACGCGAGCCTGACAGGCAGCGAACGATGCTTTTTCATGGAGCTGGCCGATGAGTAGCGGGCACCCCACCTTTGATCACACCGTGCAGGAAGGTAATATCTGGCTCAAGACTGCAGCGGAAAAGCTTCACTTCGACGACCGGCGCCACGCCTACAGCGCGCTTCGCGCAACGCTGCATGCCTTGCGTGACAGGCTGACGCCGGAAATGGCGGTCCACTTCGGCGCGCAATTGCCAATGGTGATCCGTGGACTGTACTTCGAAGGATGGCACATGGCTGAGAAGCCGAAGCTGGATCATACCCTCGATGAGTTCTGCGAGCATGTCGCGAGGGATTTGCCGCCGAAATTCCCGATCGATGCCCACACCGCCGCGCACGGAATTTTCGAGGTTATCTTCGAGGAAGTCGACCCGGGGGAGGTGGCGAAGATCATCGACCAGATGCCCGTCGCCCTCAGAAGCTTGTGGCCTCAGACCGCGCGGCGTGGCTAGCGGCAGCGATCCAAGGGGGCTGTGGCTGTGCAGTCAAGGCCCGGTACGGGCTTCGGCGGCGGCAACCTTTCGCTTCACGGCGATGAAGCTGTCGGGACTCACGGAAATCGTGTCGATCCCGCATGCGACCAGGAACTCCGCGAACTCGGGATCGTCACTCGGTGCCTGCCCACACAACCCGATCTTCGCGCCCGCTTCGCGGGCCTCGGCGATGACCCTGGCGATCATCCATTTGACGGCGGCGTCCCGCTCGTCGAACAGGTCTGCAAGCTCATGTGAATCGCGGTCGACGCCAAGGGTCAGCTGCGTCAGGTCGTTGGAGCCGATCGAGAAACCGTCGAAGCGCTGCGCGAACTCCCTGGCGAGGATCACGTTCGACGGGATCTCGCACATGATGAAGACCTGAAGACCGTCCACACCGCGCTTCAGCCCGTTCTCGGCCATGACTTCAAGCACGCGGTCGGCCTCCGACACCGACCGGCAGAACGGGATCATGACGACCACGTTCCTGAAACCCATCTCCTCGCGCAGGCGCCTGATTGAACGGCATTCAAGGGCAAAGCCGTCACGGTAGCGCGGCGAGTAGTAGCGCGAGGCGCCCCGAAATCCGATCATCGGATTGCTCTCGCGCGGCTCGAACTCGGCGCCGCCGACGAGGCTCGCATATTCGTTGGTCTTGAAGTCGCTCATGCGCACGATGACCGGCTTGGGATAGGCGGCCGCGGCGATGCGCGCGAGGCCGCGCGAGAGCCGGTCCACGAAATATTCGGTCTTGTCGGCATAGCCCGCCGTCAGCTCGGCGATCTTCCGTTGCGCGGCCTCGTCCTTCAGCGTGGCGTGGTGCACCAACGCCATTGGATGGATGCGGATGTGGTTGGCGACGACGAATTCGATGCGGGCGAGGCCGACGCCGTCGGCCGGCAGCCGCCACCAGCGCAGCGCGGCGGCGGGATTGGCGAGGTTGAGCATCACCCCGGTGCGGGTCTGCGGCAGGTCGGCCACGTCCACCGTTTCGGTTTCGAACTTTACCTTGCCGGCGTAGACGAAGCCTTGGTCGCCTTCCGCACAGGACACGGTCACTTCCTGCTCGTTGTGCAGCACCTCGGTGGCGTTGGCCGTGCCCACGATTGCCGGCAGACCGAGCTCGCGGCTTACGATGGCCGCATGCGAGGTGCGTCCGCCGTGATCGGTGACGATTGCCGTCGCGCGCTTCATGATCGGCACCCAGTCAGGGTCGGTGTTCGGGGTGACGAGGATCGAGCCGTCGACGAAACGATCGATGTCGCTCAGTTCCTCGATCAGGCAAACGCGCCCGGCAACGATGGCGTCTCCGATGGCGAGCCCCTTGGCCAGTTGGCGCCCCCTGTCGACGATCCGGTACGACTTGAACGAACTCGCCTCCCGCCGCGACTGGACCGTCTCCGGCCGGGCCTGGACAATGAACATCTCGCCCGTCTCGCCGTCCTTTGCCCATTCCATGTCCATCGGGCAGCCATAATGGTCCTCGATCAGCACCGCCCATCTGGCGAGGTCCAGGATTTCGGTATCCGAGAGCACGAATGCCCGCCGCTCGGCCTTCGAAGTCGGCACATTGCGCGTCGGGCCGTCGGCATCGGCATAGATCAGCTTCCAGGCTTTCTCGCCGCGTGACTTGGCGGTGATCGGCACCAGCGAGCTGTCCGAAAGGAGCGGCTTGAAGACCTGATATTCGTCAGGGTCGACGGTGCCCTGAACCACGTTCTCGCCCAGCCCCCAGGCGGCGTTGATCACGACCAGGTCCTTGAAGCCGGTTTCGGTATCGATCGAGAACATCACCCCGGCACCGCCCAGATCGGAGCGGACCATCTGCTGTACCCCCACCGACAGGGCGATGCTCGTCTGGTCGAAACCCTTGGCCTGGCGGTAGCTTATCGCGCGGTCGGTGAACAGCGAGGCATAGCAGCGCCGGCATGCATTCAGGACGGCCTGTTCGCCGCGCACGTTGAGGAAAGTTTCCTGCTGGCCGGCGAAGCTGGCGTCGGGCAGGTCTTCGGCCGTGGCGCTCGAGCGCACGGCGGTGTCCAGGTCGGCCTTTCCGGTGCGCCTGCAAAGTTCACGATAGGCGGTGATGATTGCCGTGGCCGTAGCTTCCGGCCATTGCCCGTGCAGGACTAGGCGCCGGATCGCAGAGCCGGTCTCCGCGAGGCTGGCCTTGCCGGCCGCGAGGTCATCGAGGCAGGAGGCGATCCGCTCCTCCAGCCCATTGAAGGCGATGAAGTCCCGATAGGCTTCCGCACTGGTGGCATAGCCCGGAGGTACGCGGATGCCGTCGGCCGCCAGTGCCTGCGTCATCTCGCCGAGAGAGGCGTTCTTGCCGCCCACGCGCGCCACGTCGCCGCGCCGGATCTCATCAAACCACAGCGTTGCCAGAAGGGGATGGCCGGCGGGTGCGCTGTTTCCGGCGGCGTCCGGCATGGCGGGTTTGTCACGAGAGTGTGGCAAGCCGCTTTCGGGCCGGTTGCCCATGCGATCCTCCAGTAATCCAAAGCGGCAACCTGCCGCTTCCGTGCCGGGACCTCATTGATCCCGGTCAAAATCCAGCAGCCATCCTGCGATCTGATTCAAATCAAGGACAGCGTCGGTCAGGTCGAGGAAGCATTGCAGGGGCATTGGAGAGAGAGTCATATCCATGACGGTCAATCCGCGCATGGCGCTTGTTGGCGAGATCGATGGCACCGAGGTTCGGTTCGCCATTACCGATGTCGAGGAGTTGACGATCACGCTTTTCGTCGCGCTGCGTTGCGACATGTTCCCGTCGCTGCAGGCCGCGATAGAGGCCTATTTGGCCTCCATTCCCTACCGCCCGACGATGGCGGGTTTCGCGGTGGCCGGTCCGGTTACCGACGGCGTGGTCAATCTCACCAATCTTCCCTGGTCTTTCACGCGCGAGGAGTTGCGGGCCGAGACCGGCGCGACGCATGTCCATCTCCTCAACGACTTCGAGGCGCTGGCGCTTTCCTTGCCGTATCTGGGCGCGCACGACCTTCACAGGATTGGCGGCGGCGAGCCGGTCGACCGCGCGACCAAGGTGGTTCTGGGGCCGGGAGCCGGCCTGGGCGTCGCCGCGCTGGCACCATCTCCAGGCGGATGGATTTCGCTGCCGGGAGAAGGCGGGCATGTGTCGTTTGCGGTGAAGGATGCCGAGGAACTGCTGCTCGTCGAAGGTATCCGGAAGGGCAAGGGCCACGTATCCGCCGAGCGCCTGATTTCTGCTCCCGGGCTTGAAGCCATCTTCCGCGTGCTGGGTGAGACGAGGGGCGTGGATGCCAAGCTTTCGGCCGGCGAGATCATTGAGCGTGCGCTGGCTGGTGAAGACCGCCTCGCCGAAGATGCCGTCGGCTATCTCGCCATGTGGCTCGGCCGCTTTGCAGGAGATATGGCGCTGGTCTATGGCGCACGGGGAGGGGTCTATCTCGCCGGCAGCATGGCGCCGAACATCTTCGCCGACCAGGCGGGAAACGCGTCTCGAGCAGCAGCATTCAACCAGGCGTTCCAGGACAAGGGGCGCCTGGCATCCTATCTCGCCCCGATCCCGATCTATGTCGTCAGGTCGATCGATGCTGGCCTGCGCGGCACGGCGGTGGCCTTGTCCATGCGCGTACCACCCGGCTCCTGACGAACTCGACCGGCAGTGATCAGGCAAGGATACCGCCGTGAAGCTGCTGCGACTCCGGGGCCATCGCGCTTCCCGCCTGATAGAGCCTGAACACATCCTCACGCCGGCAAAGCTCGGTGCCGGGGCGCATCACGGCGGCGGCCCCGGCCGCGATGCCGAGCCGGAAAGCCTCGATAGGCGGCCGGCCCTGCGAAAGCGCCCAGATCATTGCGCTCAGGAAGCTGTCGCCTGCGCCGACGGCAGAGCGGACGCGAACGTGTATGGCCGGCAGGCGCAGCACCCCCTCCTTGCTTGCCAGGATCGCGCCGTCCGCCCCCATCGTCACCGCCACCAGTTCGGCAGAACCCCGGGCGACGATCTCGCTTGCGGCCTGCATCACCTCGTTTTCATCCAGCTTCCTGCCGATGAGATGCTCGAATTCGCCGGAGCTTGGTTTCACAAGATAGACGCGCGACTGCTCGAGCGTGGTGCCGAGCGCAGGGCCGGAGGTATCAAGCACGAACCTGCCGCCACGCGCCGCCACTGATCTTGCCATTCGCGCATAGATGTCGGGCGGTGCCCCGGCAGGCAGGCTGCCGCTGGCCACGACATAATCGCTCCTGTCGGACGCAATCAGGTCCAGGCAGTGCTCGAGTTCCCTGGCATGGACTACCGGCCCTTCAGGCACGAAGCGGTATTCCAGGCCGGTTCCGAGTTCCCGCACCATGAAGCTGATCCGCGTTCGATTGGCGATGGGCACCATGTGGCGCCGGATGCCCTCCTTTTCCAGCAGGCTGTCGAAGAGCGCCCCCAACTCTCCGCCAGCGAGAAACAGGGTTTCGGCATCTCCGCCGAGTGCTGTGATGACGCGTGCGACGTTGATGCCGCCGCCGCCGGGATCGTATCGGGTCCGTGAGGTCCGGATCTTGCGGGTGGGGCGCACCACCTGGGTCTCGCTGGAAATGTCGATCGCCGGGTTGAGCGTCAGTGTCAGGATCGCCGCCATGGCTCGGCCGCCGATGTTGTCCCGCCAGTTTCGTCATGCGCGCTCTCGTGCCGGCGCAGATGCATATGGTCGACCACACCCGCCACCCCGCGCATGCCTTCCGCCACCACGCGCGCCGCGTCCCGCTGGCTCTCGGAATCGATATTTCCCCAGAAGTGGACAATCCCGTTGGCTACGGTGACGTTCAGCCTCGCGGTCTCCAGGCCCGCATCTTCCCCGATCCTGGCCATGACGCTGCGGCGCAGGGCGGCATCGCCCGGTGCGATTTCATCGAGACTGGCGGTGACGATTGCGCGCATGAGGTCCCTGCGGCTGACGATGCCGACAAGCATTCCCGCCCACGTCACGGGCACGCGCTTGATGCGATGTTCTTCCATCAGGGCGGCGATGCGGCTGACAGGAGCCTCTTCGTCGACCGTCACGACATTGCTGCTCATGACGTCGCCGACACTCATGCCGTGGCTTTTCACATAGGCGCGGGCGCGTTGTTCCGAGGAGGGGATCGTGGCAGCCGAGGCGGGCCGGATGCCGAACTCGGCCCTGCGCATGAGATCCCCCTCGCTGATGATGCCGACGAGACGTGCGTCGTCGTCGATCACCGGCAGCCCGCTCACCCCCTTGTCGAGCATGGTCTGCGCGGCGTGCCTGATGCTGTGGCCCGGACAAACGGTCACGATCCGCGTCGTCATGATGTCCTTGGCTTTCATGCATGGCTCCGGACAAGGGGGAGCCCAAACTTGTGGCACCGACGGGCCGGCTGCGCCTTGATCTCGCTCAAGCGATGTTTGAGCAAAGGCCTGGTGCGCTCAACGACGGGTGTCAGAAAAAAACGTGTTCTTGATTTGCCGCGCGCCTGAGCCATAGTTGGCGACGGGCACATGAAGGGAACACGTCATGAAAGCCTTCGTCTCAGCCGTGATCGCGTTGATCATCCTTGCCGTTGCGGCTTCTTTCGCGCTCGCTGCAATCCAGGAACCGGTCTACAAGGCGTTTGCAACGTCCGGCACCCGCGTCGGCGATCCGGGCCACAACCTCATAGGCCACCGCTGATCCGGAGCGGACCTGGTGCTGTTTGCGCAAGACGATGACTGCGCAGCCGGACGTCTTCGACGTTTTCCCGTCTGGTTTGGTTCCCAATTGGATGTAAGGTGACCACAGGCCGGCGCGAAAGCGGGGAGAGCGGAATGCGCGATGTGAAACCGCATCTCATGATCTGCACCTGCGAAAAATCGATGCCGCTCGATCGGGAGGCGATCGCGCGGGGCTGCGGCTCCTGCGGCATTACCCAGGCGGATCATCTGTGCGGCGCCCAGTTGCCGCTGTTCCGCGAGGCGATCGCGCGGGGCGAACCCGTCACGGTGGCCTGCACGCAGAAGGCGCCGCTGTTTGCCGAGGTGGCCGCCGAAGCCTCTTTCGTCGATCTGATCTTCGCCAATATCCGCGAGAACGGCGGCTGGTCGAAGGATGCGGAAGCCGCAGGGCCGAAGGCGGCCGCCTTGCTCGCCGCTGCCGAACCGGAACATCCGATCGTACCGGTCACTTTCGAAAGCGACGGCGTCATCCTCGTCTACGGTCGCGATGAGGTGGCGATAGAGGCCGGCCGCAGGCTTGCCGATCGGCTCGACATCACCGTGCTGCTCACCCGGCCGGAAAATGTGGTGCCAAGCCGTGTGGATGAGTTTCCTGTGCTCAAGGGCGACATCCGCACCGCGCGCGGGCATCTCGGTGCCTTCGAACTGACGATAGACGGCCTTGCCCTGCCGGTCGCTTCGTCTCGCGATGTGCTCCAATTCGGCGTGCCGCGCGACGGCGCGGTGTCGAACTGCGATCTCATTCTCGACCTCACCGGCAATGCGCCGCTTTTCTCCGCGCCTGAGCTCAGGCCGGGCTATCTGCGCGCCGACCCTCGCGACCCTGTCGCGGTGGAAAAAGCGATTTTCGAGGCTGGCGGTCTGGTCGGCACTTTCGACAAGCCGATCTTCATCCGCTTCGATGAATCGCTTTGTGCTCATTCCCGCTCCGGCATCACCGGCTGCCGTCGTTGCCTCGATTTGTGTCCGACCGGCGCCATCACGCCGAACAGCGACGCGGTCGCCATCGATCCGGCGATCTGCGGCGGCTGCGGATTTTGCGCGACGGCTTGCCCCACGGGCGCCGCCACCTACGCCACGCCGGGGCCGGAACAGCAGATGGGCCGCCTGCGCACCATGCTTTCAGCCTACCGCGCCGCAGGCGGCAGGCAGGCGAGGATACTGTTCCACGACGGCGACCATGGCGAGCCGCTGATCGACGCGCTCGCCCGCCATGGCGACGGCCTGCCGGCCAACGTAATTCCATTCCTCGTCAACGAGGTGACCCAAGTCGGCCCCGAGAGCATCGCAGCGGTCTTCGCCTATGGCGGTGCTGGTGTCGTCTTCCTGACGCGCGAACGACCGCGCCATGACATTGCCGGCTTGTGGCAGGTGGCGGCGTGGACCGGAGCTGCGGCCGCCGCGCTGGGCTTCGGAGAAGACGCCGTGCGCATCATCCAGACAGACGATCCATTTCGCCTGCGCACCGAGCTTGACGCGGCTTCCGCTGGTGTGGAAGCCGCCACCCCATCCTCGTTCATGCCGCTTGGCGGCCGCCGCAGCCTGATGGAAACGGCGTTGAGCGAACTGCATCGTGTCGCGCCCGCGCCGGTCGAGCGCATCGCCCTGCCGCGTGGGGCGCCGTTCGGCAGCGTCAATCTCGACGTCGATCGCTGCACCCTCTGTCATGCCTGCGTCACGGCGTGCCCGACCGGGGCACTTTCGGCCGAGCCGGAGCGCCCGATGCTGCGTTTTGCCGAGATTGCCTGCGTGCAATGCGGGCTGTGCGAGGCGACCTGTCCGGAAGACGCCATCACGCTCGATCCGCGCCTCGACTTCGCTGCCTGGGGGGCGTCCAGCCGCACACTCAAGGAAGAAGAGCCGTTCCTGTGCATTTCCTGCGGCGCGCCCTTCGGGACCAAAAGCACCATCGAGCGCATTGTGGCGAAGCTGGAGGAAAAGCACTGGATGTACCGGGGCGCCAATGCCGGCCACGTCGATCTGGTGCGAATGTGCGAGAATTGCCGCGCCACGGCAATGGTGCACGAAGGCTTCGATCCGAACGCGCCGCAGCGGCGGCCAATTCTTACTACCGACGATTTCCTGCGGGCGCGGGAGGCCGACAAGGATGGCCACCACGGAAGCTGACTTTCGGGGGCTAACCCCGGGCCATCACGCCAAGTCGTCGGAATGGCAGTGCTTTCAATCTCCCTTGAAGCGTGGAAAGGCTCCGCCATGGCGGCGAACGCCGGGCTCGTTTTTCTCCGCTTTCGCTGAAGCCTCGGAGTTGTCGTCTGGTGGCGGGACTTCGACGGACTCCGCTTCCACAGGCGGTGCCGTGCGATCGGGCTGGGGGGCGACCGGCTGCTGCGCTGGGGTGGCCGTGGTTTCCATCCGCGCCTCCGCTGGCTCATCGTCTCCCAGAACCTGAGCCATGAGCCGTCGGGCCGTTGCCGGTTTCAGCATACCGAAGCCGGCAACACGACCTGTGGTGTGATCCCAGAAATTCTCGTTCGGGCCGATGAAATCGCGGATCGCAGGATCGGCCGACCACGCCTTGCGCAAGGCCGCGTTGCGCAGTTCGGAGGGAACGCCCGCTGCAAGAAACGCGCGAAGATCGGTCGTTGCATCGATGGCATCGAGTGATGGCAGTTGCGAAAGGTCGACGCTTGCCTCCTCGGTTGCCGCAACATCAGCGGCCTGCATGGCCTCGTCCTCGGCTTTGGTGCTTTCGGGTTCGCCGGTTTGGGGCGTCTCCTCCGCAGCCTGCCGCTTCAGACGCGACCAGCGTGCGAAAATGCCTTCATGATCGGTCATCGCTCGCCTCGTGGATAGGAGATCGACGTGCCAGCGATTCCGGGTCGGCACGGTCGCGCTTGCGTTTGACGAAGCTGTCCTGGATCGGGTGGCGCGCCACGAACTCCGCGATTTCGCGGACAATGGCCTGCGGCAGCGGCACTGCTTCCACCATCGTGCCGGGTTCGGTCATGGCCTCGCCCTCGGCGGGATCGACGGTGGCGCCCACGATGGCGCAAGGCGGCGTGCCGCCGGTCTCGACGATTGCCACCCACGCGGAGGGCTGGGGCGAGGTCAGGTTGTCGCGGTAGTGACCGGCTTCCGTCTTGTAGAGGTGCAGGGTGACCGCACCTGCATAGAAGGTGGCGGTCGTTCCATCGTCGCCAAGGCAGGTCCAGGGCTCGGCCTCCGGCGCGCCGGCCAGCAACGAGACGGGCCGCCACGTGAAATCGATCCACGGAGAAGCCGCGCTGCGCCGTTCTACCACGATCCCTGCCGGGATGCTGAGATGCGGCATCGGGTTGCTCAACCTACCGCTCCTTGCGTGCCAGACACCCGATCGAAAGTCTTACCCCAGGTGGTTGACGTTTCAAGCTTTTCAGTAGACGCTCCCCTTTCAGGCAGATGCGGGTGTGCCGCATGTTACCGAAGGCGCCCCGCCACTGTGACGTGGTGGAGAAATGCGCGTGCAGAATTTCCACTTTGTTGAATCCGAAGCCGTGCCAGCGGTCGAACTTGCGTCGCAAGACCTGACGTTTGCGCCGCGCCCCAGGGCCACGCAATGAGCGCGCCTGTAGCAGCGCGAGCCGCCCCGACCGTATTGCGGCACTTGCCGATCCAAAGAGGAGAGGACGAGTCGTCGTGGACGGCGTCCGTTGAAGTCGACGAGGTGGACCGCGCGCGCGCCCGGGAATATGCGCTGCTGGCCGTTTTGCTTCTCGCCCCGCCGGACAGCGAGTTGCTGTCGCGTCTTGCCGCTATAGAAGGCGACGGTACCCGGCTCGGCCGTGCGCACGCAGCACTCGCCGCTGCCGCACGCGAGGCTGATCCGGACGCGCTCGAGCGGGAGCATTTCCGCCTGTTCCTCGGCGTCGGCCGCAGCGAGCTTCTGCCCTACGCCTCCTACTACTTCACCGGGTTCCTCAACGAGCGGCCGCTGGCGCGGCTGCGCGGCGACCTGCGCCGGCTGGGCATCGAGCCGGCTTCAGGACTTGGCCAGCCGGAAGATCATGCCGGTTTGCTGTGCGAGGTCATGGCCGGCTTCGCCACGGAAGCCTACGGCGCGATCGATCCGGCGCAGCAGGCGGCGTTTTTCGACACGCATCTGAAGCCGTGGTTCGGCCGCTTCTTTGCGGATCTGGAGCGTGCGGCCGATTGCGAGTTCTACCGTCAACTCGGCAGCGTGGGCGGCCTGTTCATCGAAATAGAGACGGAGGCATTCGCCTTGCCGGCGTGACGCAGGGAAGACAGAGCGGAGGAAGCGATATGGCATCCGGGAACGAGCATGGTGTGAAGCGGCGCGATTTCCTGCGGGCGCTTGGCCTGTCTCCTCTGGCGGCGGTTCCCACGCTCGGCGCCGAGGCCCGCGCCGACAGCGAAAGCCGCGACGAGCGGGTAAAGTCCCGCTACCGGGAAACCGAGCACGTGAAGACCTACTATCGGGTCAATCGCTATCCGGGCAAGGGAGGGTGACATGCTCATCAAGCGTTCGGATCGTCCCGCCCGCCAGACCCATCTGGCCTCCTTTACCGAAGGGCAGGGGCTGGGCCGGCTCGACCGCCGCAGCTTCCTGCGCCGTTCCGGGCTCGCCGCCGCCGGCCTTGCCGCCGTCGGCGCCTTGCCACTTGCCAACATGCGCAAGGCCAAGGCGGGCCCGCCGCCGGAACCCGGCGCCGCCGTCGAGATCCGCAAGAGCGTGTGCACCCATTGCGCGGTCGGCTGCACGGTCACTGCCGAGGTTTCCAACGGCGTCTGGATCGGCCAGGAGCCCAGCTTCAACAGCCCGATCAATCGCGGCTCGCACTGCGCCAAGGGCGCGTCCGTGCGCGAACTGGTGCACAGCGAGCGGCGGCTGAAATATCCGCTGAAGCTCGTCGATGGCGAGTGGAAGCGGGCGAGCTGGGACGAGGCTGTCAACGCCATCTGCGACAGGATCACGCAAATTCGCGGTACGTCGGGGGCGGATTCCGTCTACTGGCTGGGCTCGGCCAAGTTCACCAATGAAGGCGCCTATCTGTTCCGCAAGCTCGGCGCTTTCTGGGGCACCAACAATACCGACCACCAGGCCCGCATCTGCCACTCCACCACCGTCACCGGCGTCGCCAATACCTGGGGCTACGGCGCCATGACCAACAGCATCAACGACATGCGCAACGCCAAGACGTTGCTTTATGTCGGCAGCAATGCGGCCGAGGCGCATCCCGTGGCCATGCAGCACATGCTGGAGGGCAAGGAGCTCAACAACGCCAACATGATCGTGGTCGATCCGCGCATGACGCGCACCGCCGCCCATGCCACCGACTATGTGCGGCTGCGGCCGGGAACCGACATTCCCTTCCTCTACGGGCTGATGTGGCACATCGTGAAGAACGGCTGGGAGGACAAGGAGTTCATCCAGAGCCGCGTCTACGGCTATGACGACGTCCGCAAGGAAATCGAAAAATGGCCGCCAGATGAGGTCGAGCGCGTCACCGGCGTGCCGGGCGCGCAGGTGGAGCATATCGCCAGGCTGTTTGCCACCGAAAAGCCCGCGACCCTGATCTGGTGCATGGGCCAGACCCAGCACACTGTCGGCACCGCCAATGTGCGCACCAGCTGCATCCTGCTTCTGCTCACC
Organism: Mesorhizobium sp. KR2-14; assembly: GCF_040049255.1. NCBI lineage: Bacteria > Pseudomonadati > Pseudomonadota > Alphaproteobacteria > Hyphomicrobiales > Phyllobacteriaceae > Mesorhizobium > Mesorhizobium sp. KR2-14. Next base: position 395,614 of record NZ_JBDZDR010000002.1, read on the forward strand.
GGCAATGTCGGCAAGCCCGGCACCGGCGCCAACATCCTGCGCGGGCATGACAATGTGCAGGGCGCCACCGATGTCGGCCTCGATATCGTGACGCTGCCTTTCTATTACGGGCTGAAGGACACCGCCTGGAAGCACTGGTCGCGTGTGTGGGAGGTCGATTACGAGTGGTTCGTGTCGCGCTTCGACAACAAGGAGATCATGGAAGCGCCGGGCATCCCGCTGACCCGCTGGTTCGATGCCGTGCTCCTGCCAAAGGATCAGGTGCACCAGAAGGACAATGTGCGGGCGATGATCGTGCAGGGGCACGCCTCCAACAGCATCACCCGCATTCCTGAATCGCTGAAGGCTCTGGCCAAGCTCGACCTCCTGGTGGTGGCTGATCCGCATCCCACCACCTGGGCTTCGCTGGCGCTCAAGGCCGGGCGCAAGGGCGACACCTGGCTGCTGCCGGCCTGCACGCAGTTCGAGGCCAAGGGCTCGCGCGTCGCCTCCAACCGTTCCCTGCAATGGGGCGAGCAGATCGTGAAGCCCAGCTTCGAGGCCAAGGACGATCTGGAGATCATGTATCTGATCGCCCAGAAGCTCGGTTTTGCCGACAAGATGTTCAAGAACATCAAGGTCGAGAACAACCTTCCCGAGGCCGAGGACATATTGCGCGAGATGAACCGCGGCAGCTGGAGCACCGGCTATTGCGGGCAATCGCCCGAGCGGCTGAAGCTGCACATGGCCAACCAGAAGGACTTCGACCTGGTGACGCTGCGGGCCAAGGATGGCCCGGCGAAAGGCGATTATTACGGCCTGCCATGGCCGTGCTGGGGCAAGCCCGAACTGAAGCATCCCGGTACGGCGCTGCTCTACAACACCGGCCTGCATGTGATGGACGGCGGCGGCACGTTCCGGGCGCGCTTCGGCGTCGAGCGCGATGGCGTCAACCTGTTGGCCTCCGGCTCTTATTCGCAGGGTTCTGAAATCCAGGACGGCTATCCGGAATTCACCTATGGCGTGTTGAAGAAGCTCGGCTGGGATCATGACCTGACGCCCGACGAGGTCGCCACCATCGAGAAGATCGGCGCCGACAAGGCCGATGCGGTTTCGTGGTCGACCGACCTTTCCGGCGGCATCCAGCGCGTTGCGATGAAGCATGGCTGCCTGCCCTATGGCAATGCGCGGGCACGCATGAATGCCTTCGGCGTGCCGGACCCGATACCGGTCCACCGCGAGCCGATCTACACGCCGCGGGTCGATCTGGTGGCCAAATATCCCACGCGGGAGGACGAGGTTCAGTTCCGCCTGCCCAATATCGGCTTTTCGGTGCAGAAATCGGCGGTAGACAGGGGAGTGGCCAAGCAGTTCCCGCTCATCCTCTCCACCGGCCGGCTGGTCGAGTTCGAGGGCGGCGGCGAGGAAACACGCTCCAATCCGTGGCTCGCCGAACTGCAGCAGGACATGTTCATCGAGATCAATCCCGGCGACGCAGGCGAGCGCGGCATCGTCGACGGCGCCTGGGTCTGGGTTACCGGCACCGAGAACGGCTCGAAGGCCAGGATGCGCGCACTGGTGACGGAACGCGTGGGCAAGGGCGTGGCCTGGATGCCCTTCCATTTCGGCGGCTGGTTCGGCGGCGAGGATTTGCGCGCAAACTATCCCGAGGGCGCCGACCCGATCGTGCTTGGCGAAAGCGCCAATACCATAACCAGCTATGGCTACGACCCGGCCACCGGCATGCAGGAACCCAAGGTCACGCTCTGCCAGATCACGGCGGCGTAAGGAGGCGACAATGGCACGGATGAAGTTTCTCTGCGATGCCGAGCGCTGCATCGAATGCAATGCCTGCGTCACCGCCTGCAAGAACGAGCATGAGGTGCCGTGGGGCATCAACAGACGCCGGGTGGTGACCATCAATGACGGGCTGCCGGGTGAACGCTCGGTGACCATGGCCTGCATGCATTGCACGGACGCGCCTTGCATGGCGGTCTGCCCCGTCAACTGCATCTACACCACCGATGACGGCGTGGTGCTGCACTCCAAGGACCAGTGCATCGGCTGCGGCTATTGCTTCTATGCTTGTCCCTTTGGCGCGCCGCAATATCCGCGGCTCGGCAATTTCGGCTCACGCGGCAAGATGGACAAATGCACCTTCTGCGCCGGCGGGCCGGAGGCGGACGGCAGCAAGGAGGAATACGAGAAATACGGTGCCAATCGTCTCGCGGAAGGCAAGCTGCCGCTCTGCGCCGAGATGTGCGCGACCAAGTCGCTGCTGGCCGGCGACGGCGACGTCATCGAGGAGATTTTCCGCGAGCGGGTGGAGCAGCGTGGCTACAGTTCAGGTGCATGGGGCTGGAAGACGGCCTATGGCGAGGACGTCAGCACGTCAAGGCCGCCGGCCATGAGCAAGGGAGGATGAGACATGAGCAGTCTTTCCGCCGGAATTCGCAGTGTCGCAGGCGCTTGCGTTCTCGCGGTGCTGACGGCCGTTTCCACTCCCGCCAGTGCACAGGAGCAGACCCAGCAGCCCGCGGCCACGATCGTCAATCCAACTGCGGAAGGCGTGACCCAGCAACAGCTTCTGCAGCAGGAGCCGCGCATCACCGGACGCATCAGCATACCCGACAGCAGGGCTGCGGTGCTTATCCAGCCGGGCGGCAAGGAGTGGCGCGCCTTCCACGAAATAGCGCTGCGCTGGATCGCAGCCATCGCGATAATCGGCATGCTGGTGGTCCTGGTCGCGTTCTATCTGACGCGCGGCATGGTGCGGCTGGAAAGCGGCCGCTCGGGGCGGACCATCGTGCGCTTCAACGGCTTCGAGCGTTTCGTGCACTGGATGACGGCGACCTGCTTCATCATACTCGGGCTTTCCGGCCTCAACATCACCTTCGGCAAGAAATTGCTGATGCCGCTGATGGGCCCGGATGCCTTCTCGACATTCTCGGAGTGGGCCAAATACACGCACAACTATCTCAGCTTTCCCTTCACCATCGGCGTGGTGCTGATTTTCCTGATGTGGCTGGGCGGAAACATTCCAAATCGGACTGACATCGAGTGGTTGAAACGCGGCGGCGGCATCATCGGCCATGACCACCCGCCAGCCGATCGGTTCAATGCCGGGCAGAAGGCCATCTACTGGATCGTCGTGCTGGGCGGCGCGGCGGTGGCGATCAGCGGCTATGTGCTGATCTTCCCCTTCTACGGCACCGGCATCGGCGAAATGCACACGGCGCACGTTGTCCATGCGGTCGTCGCGGTGCTGTTCTTCGCGATCATGCTCGCTCACATCTACATCGGCACGATCGGCATGGAGGGCGCATTCGAGGCGATGGGCAGCGGCACGGTCGACGTAAATTGGGCGAAGGAGCATCACAGCCTCTGGCTCGAAAAGGAACTGCATCAGGGCAAGTCCGAGGGGCCGCGCGGCCGCGAACCTTTCTCCACACCGGCGGAATAGCGGATGGAGCAATGCCGCTATCGGGCATCATAAGTGCTGCAGCCGGAATTCCGGGCGCGCTTGGCGCATAGTCGCGACCAGGCAAGCGAGGAGGGCGGATCGTGCCCAAATTCGTCATCAATCCGCCGGTGTTTTTCGGATCAGTGGCTATCATCGCTTTATTCGTGGGAATTGGCACGATCGTTCCGGGGCACGCGGAAGTGCTTTTCCGCGAAATGCAGACGGCCATACTGTCCAGTTTCGGATGGCTATACCTTCTCGCCGTCGGCGTTTTTCTGTTCTCGATGATACTTCTGGCGTTCGGCCGTTATGGCGACCTGAAGCTGGGGCCCGACGATTCAGAGCCGGATTTCCCCTTTCTCTCATGGGTGGCAATGTTGTTTGCCGCTGGTATGGGCATCGGCCTGATGTATTTCGCGGTAGGGGAACCGATGACGCACTTTGCGGCGCCCCCGGAAGCTGTCCCGCTGTCGATTGCGGCGCAGCGCCAGGCGATGAGCGTCACCTTTTTCCACTGGGGGATCCACGCCTGGGCGATCTACGCCGTGGTAGGATTGTCCCTGGCCTATTTTGGCCATCGCTACAACCTGCCGTTGACCATCCGATCCGGTCTCTACCCGCTGCTGAAGAACCGTATCAACGGGCCGATCGGCCATGCGGTGGATATCTTCGCGATCTGCGGAACGCTGTTCGGGCTGGCGACTTCGCTTGGCTTCGGCGTTCTTCAGATCAATGCGGGCTTGAACTACCTGCTGGGCGTCCCGGTATCGATCTATGTCCAGCTTCTTCTCGTCGTCGTCGTGACCGCCATGGCAACCATGTCTGCCGTGAGCGGCGTCGAAAGGGGCGTGCGCATCCTAAGCGAGGTAAATCTCGCGCTGGCGCTGCTGTTGATGCTGTTTGTGCTGGTGGTCGGACCGACCAGGCTTCTGATGCGCGATTTCGTACAGAATATCGGCCTCTATCTCGACACTCTCCTTTTGCGCACCTTCAATATCTACGCCTATGAACCGCGACCGTGGATCGATCGCTGGACGCTGTTCTATTGGGCCTGGTGGATTTCCTGGTCGCCCTTCGTCGGCATGTTCATCGCCCGCATATCGCGCGGCCGCACGGTTCGGGAATTCGTGGCCGCAGTTCTCTTCATACCGGCCGGGTTCACATTCTTCTGGATGACCGTCTTCGGCAACACCGCCATGTATCTCGACACCACGAAGGCGAACGGAGCGCTTGCCCGAGCCGTCGAAGCCGATCTATCGGTCGCCTTGTTTCAGTTCTTCCAGTATTTGCCGTTCCCTGTCGTCACCTCGACGCTTACCGTGGCACTCGTCGCCATCTTCTTTGTGACCTCGTCGGACTCGGGCTCGCTGGTCATCGATACGATAGCCGCGGGCGGCGAAACCGAAACCAATTCCCTGCAGCGCATTTTCTGGTGTGCGCTCGGCGGGGCCGTTGCAGCCGTTCTGCTTGCTGCAGGAGGGCTATCTGCGTTGCAATCCGCCACCATATCGACAGCGTTGCCCTTCTCGCTGGTGATGCTGGCCCTTGTTTGGTCACTGTTCCAGGGTATGAACGCTGACATTGCCCAAAGCAGGACGCTGCTGAGCGGCGTTCCTCAAGCCCATCCCGCATCTGGATTGACATGGCAAAGGCGGCTGGCCTTGGTGCTCAGTGCGCCCGACAGGAAGGATATCGACCGTTTCCTGGAGAAGGCTGCTCTGCCCGCTCTCATTGCGGTAGCGGACGAGTTGGCACTGCGTTCGCGCACTGCCTTTGTTGGCCGCGACGACGAGACCGGGGCCATTTCACTGACGGTCCCGGCGGAAGGCTTTCGCGACTTTGTCTACGGCGTGCAGATACGCGAACATAAATTGCCGGCATTCACCGCATTCGAGGCCGTCAAGATGGGGTTGCGTTATGAGGCGCGCACATTTTTCTCGGACGGCAGCCGGGGCTATGACATCATGGGAATGTCGCAAGAGCAGATCATCGACGACGTTCTGGCACAGTTCGGACGATATCTCGCACTTGTGCACTCCAGAGAGACCGCCCTGCTGACGGCTGCTCCCGAGCACTAGACGCTTCAGCGCCGGTCGATCCCGCCATACACGGGAAATTTTGATATCCTCCTCTGCCGCAGGCGGAGCAGTGGAGAATTTGGACAAGTAAATTTGGCACAGCGCTCGCATTTCCTTCGGTTCTTCTGGCCGGCCCTCTTCGTCACCTTGTCGGTTGCAGCCTACGTCTTTCACGGTCTGGCTTTCCAGAAGCTGGCACCGGACGCCGACCCGAACGCGGTTCGGCAACTGAGCACGGCCGCTGCGTACTATTCCGGCGCGTGGCTTTTGGCGCGTATCATCGGAGCAGGTCTGATAAGAGCCGGAAACGGCCGCCGAAAAATGCCGAAGCTTCTTCGAGACCTCATCACGGCCGCCCTGTTTCTGGCGGCGACGATTGCAACCGTGGCGATGCTGCTGGGGCAATCGGCGGGTGGCGCTCTCGCCAGTTCGGGCCTGATCATTGCCATTCTCGGCTTTGCCATTCGCAATGTGCTTGCCGACGTGCTGTCCGGGGTCGCCCTGGGTCTGGAGGCCCCGTTCAGGATAGGAGACTGGATCGAGATAGACGGTGCGATCCGTGGTCGGGTAATCGAAATCGGGTGGCGCACCACACGTCTTCAGACGCGCAACGACACTTACATGATCCTGCCAAACAGCCAGATCTCACGCCAGAAACTGATCAACTACAGTGCGCCGCGGAAGCACTATCGCGCGACGCTGGAGATCGTGCTCGGGCATGACATACGGGTTGACCAGGGCAAGGAACTTCTCGCTGCCGCGGCCGCGTCGACGCCGATCATCATGACGTCGCCGAAGCCAGATGCGCGCGCTCTCTCCTACGACACCGAGGGTGTGAGATATGCTGTTCGCTATTGGGTGCCGAGCTTCGTCGACGACATCGATTGCCGAGATGCAATTCTGGTGGCTGTCGATGCAGCCATCCGCGATCGGGGCCTGCCGCCTCCATTCAGCCGGGTGAAGCTGCTTTCATCTGCGGTCTGACTGCGACGGCTGAGGGGAAAGCCGTCGCTGCCGCTGCATGAAATCCGGTGCGGACTGACTACCCGGCTCTATTCGGCCGGGTTTGACGTAACGCTGCCGTCAGGAGCCGGATTCGATCTCCGCGAAGATCTTTTCAGCCGTGTTCTTCGCCTTGCCCGGATATTTCAGGCCCTTGACCGCTTCCAGGTTGGTCGGCTCGCCGACGACGATGGCGCCGATCATGCCCATGCCCAGATGCGGAGTGCACTGGTACATGTAGACGCCCTCGTCGGACACGGTAATCGTGATCTGCTCGTTGGTCTTGCCCTTCCAGGCCTCAGCGCCTTCCGGAAGGCCGTCCTTCATGCTGGCCGAATTGTGGCTCTTGTCGGTCGGCACGAAGGTGATGGTGTCGCCGGGAGCAGCCTTGACCACCATCGGCTCAAACACCATCGCGGTGCCGTCCGCTCCCTTGTTGAGCATCTTCACTTCATGATCTGCGGCAAACGCGGACACAGGCAGCGCAAGACCGATGGCCACCGCAGCGGCATAGAATATCTTCAAGGATTTTCCTCCAGGAAAAACAACGATGTGGGGCGCATGGGAGTCGCGCTTCCACATGCATACATTTCAATTATTCGATGTGTGGTCAAGCCAGCGCTGTCTTCAAAGCCCATCCGCGGCTTGTTCGACGATTTCGGCAAGCAGCGCATTGACCCCGTCACGGCCCGGCCCCGCCGGCAACTCTCGGAAGCCAAGGGTGACCTCGCCCGGCTTGGCCTCCGCCTCATAGGCGAAGATGACATAGGGACAATAGGCGATATTGCGGATGTCGGCTTCCATGGCCTTGCGAGACATGACGGCAGAGCAGAACTGCAGGAACTCCGCCTTGCGGTAGAGCCTGGCGCCGCCAACATCGGCGGCTGTGCGCTCCAGCATGTCGCCGACACGGCCGCGATGGTCCACGACAAGACCGCGATTGACGATCGCGTCCTCCAGATCGGTCATGACTTGCTCGAACGGACTGTCGGACGTGACGGTATGAACGCCATCCTGCGCTCTCGCAGGCAGGCTCAAGAGGGCGCAACTCAGGCCGATTGCGGCCAGCGCGGCGGAGACGGGTTTCAGCTTGAGCATGGCGTTCTCCTTGACATGGCATCCGGTGAGCGTTGCACGAAACGTCATTTCGCTTGCAAAGGCTAGCCTGCATTGTCGAGATATGCAAAAAACAAAATGTTTGCATAGAAGAGAGGGCTGCAATGTCAGGCAAGTTGAACAGAAGCGGGGGAGTGAGCCGCAGGACATTCCTTGGCGGGACGGCTGCTGCGTTTGGCGGAGCCTTGTTCGCGCCGATCAGCACGGCATGGTCGCAAACGCTGTCCACCGGTAGCGCCGAGCTTACCGTGGTCAGCGACGGCATGATGACGCTGCCGCTGGGTTTCGTCTTTCCGGATGCGCCGCAGGACGAGCTTGTGAAGTTGTTGGAAGGCAGTGGCCAGCCCACTGACGCGATGCGGCCCGACTGCAACGTGACCCTGGTACGTACGGGCGATCGGCTCGCCATTTTCGACGTGGGCGCCGGTCCGAACTTCATGTCGAGCACCGGCAAGCTGCTGGAATCGCTTGAGGTCGCCGGCGTCGCTCCCGGCGACGTGACCGACGTGGTCATCACTCATGCCCATCCCGACCACTTGTGGGGCCTCACCGACGATTTCGACGAGCTGGTGTTCGCCGATGCGCAGTATCACATCGGCCAGAAGGAATGGGATTTCTGGTCGTCACCGGATGCCATGTCGCAAATGCCGGAGGACCGCCAGACCTTCGTGGTCGGCGCCCAGAGCCGTTTCGCGGCGCTGGACGGCAGGGTGAACTTCATTAAGGACAGCGATGAAGTGCTGCCGGGCGTCGAGGCGGTGGATAGCCCGGGCCACACGCCCGGCCACATGTCCTTCCTGGTGCACGGGACGGAGCCGGTGATGATCGTCGGCGATGCCATTTCCAATGCGACTGTGTCCTTCGCGCGGCCGGACTGGCCGACGGCGAGCGACCAGGATCCGCAGCAGGGCGTCAAGACGCGGCTTGCCTTGCTTGATCGCCTGGCGACGGACCGAGTGGGGGCAATCGGCTTTCATTTTCCGCATCCGGCGGCGGGCATGGTGGAGCGGCGCGGCGACGGTTTCGTCTACGTGCCCGCCTGAGCTATTCCGCCGGCTGTCGCGCCGAGGGACGAAATGCGCCGAGGGGCGAGCCTTCGATGAGATAGGCAAGCCCCAGCCGCGCACCCAGGAAAATCGAAGCCAGCACCAGGGGCGCCGATATGGCGAGTGCTGAAATGCCGGTGACCCCCTGGCCGATGGTGCACCCCATGGCGAAGACACCGCCAAATCCCATGAGCGTGCTGCCGGCCAGATGCCGGCCAAGCTCGCGGGCGTCGTCACACGCCTCCCAGCGCACATCACGTTTCCAGGCCGCGCAGAGCGCCGCTCCGACGATAACGCCCAGCACCAGCCCGACCCCGTAGTCGGGCACCACGCCGGTGAAGGTGATGGCGTGCAGGATGGTGTCGGCCACCGGCACGACGAAGGAGCCCGCCTCGATCTGTATCACCTCGAAGGAATGCTGGGTCGCGTAGCTCGTCGCCCACCACCCGAAGGTGATGATCAGGCCGATGACTATCCCCGTCAGGATGGAGCCCGTTTGCACGCGATAGGGACGGTTGCGGAAAACCCAGGCTAGGAGGCCAAGCCCTGCGGCAAGTGCGACGGCGAATGACAGATCACGACCAGTCCAGTAAGACACCAGCGCGCCGAGGGACTGGCCGCCCTTGTCCGAAAGGTCGATGGCAAAATTGTCCGAAAGCGCCACGCGTGCCTGGGCGACCAGGCCTTTCTGCGCCGACATGGCGGCCAGGCCGAGAACGACCAGGACGACAAGCGAGCGCAGGCTGCCGCCGCCAAGCCTTACCAGCGCGCCGAAGCTGCATGTGCCCACCAGCGCCATGCCCAGACCGAAGGCGATGCCGCCGGCAATGGCGCCGATCCATGCGAAGCTGGAATGAATGTAGAAGCTCGACGCCGTGTCGACCATGCCGGCCGCCTGAAGTGATTGGGTGGCGAGCAGGGCGGTCGCGGCCGCCAGCATCCAGGTGCGCACGCCGCGGCTGTCGTCGGCATACCACATCCGCTCGAGCGCCGACATTGTGCAGAAATGATTGGCGCGGGCCACGAAGCCGAGCACGACACCGGCGCCGAGGCCGACAAGGGCAAGGAACCACGGATGGGTGGCGATGTTCATGCTTCCTCCGTCTGGTCTGAAGCCGCTTCACCGGAAGGCGGACCGGCCCCTCTCGCAGCGCCGGCTGTGCGTTGCTCCCTCGCGACGGTTCGCCCGCTACTCGCTCTTGGGGCGCCGCACGGGCGCGCAAAACAGCTTGTAGAGTGTTTCGATGACCGAGGATACTTCCTCGCTGGCGATGGAATAATAGATCACCCGGCCCTCGCGGCGGGTGGTGACCAGCCGGTCGAAGCGAAGCCGGGCAAGCTGCTGCGATACGGCAGCCTGCGGTAGATGCATGGCTTCTTCCAGCTCCGAAACCGACTTCTCGCCTTCCGCCAGAAGGCAGAGGATCAGCAACCGGCCTTCATGGGCAAGCGCTTTCAATAACTCGCTGGCCACGCGGGCCTGTTCGAGCAACTGGTTGAAGTCTTCCGGCGTCTGGACGTCTTGGATCTTCGGTAAGCTCATGTCGCGATGATGATCCCGGAATAGAAGTTGGCGCAAAATCCATTTGAAGGCGCCTGTTACTGCATAGGCTGCTTGTTCGGCAACTGCGCGATCAATTCTCCGATACGATACCAGAAAAATTCGTCGCCGACATAGCCTCGGATACGGCCGATCTCCTGGCCGTCCTCCATCAGCACGAAGGTGGGGGTGAAGCGCTCCCGGGCCACGTCTTTCAGGTCGTCCGGCCATGCCTCGGTGATATCGACGCGTCTGAGCGGTGCGCGGCGGCCTTCGTCGGTCTTGGGCCAGGCGGGGGCGATCTCGGCGTTGAAGCGGGCGCACCAGGCGCATCCCGGCTGTTCCAGCATCAGCAGTTCGGCAGCGGATAAGGCTGAAGGCGCCGCGAGCAGGGCCAGAAGCGCAAGCAGCCCCGTCTTGAAACCGGTCATCATCAACACTCCCGCAACCTTTCCGCTCTTGTATAACATAGAAATATAGAATTGTATGAATTCAATGTCCGCCTTTGGGCTGAATCGAAAAGTGGGGAAGGGGAAATGCTGGATGTAAGCCTGGGTGGGGCGCTTGTCGCGGGGTTGCTGTCATTCGTGTCTCCCTGCGTCCTGCCCATCGTGCCGCCCTATCTGGCCTGGTTGGCCGGCATCAGCTTCGACGAGCTGAAAAGCGAGACGCCCGGTGCTGAGCAGCGCCGCCGGGTGATTGTCGCTGCGATCGCCTTCGTTCTCGGCTTCGCAACCGTGTTCATCGCGCTCGGCGCCACGGCAAGCGTCGTCGGCAAGACCATTGCGCAATATTTCGATGCGCTGGCGATCATAGCCGGCATCCTCATCATCGCCATGGGGCTGCACTTCCTCGGCGTCTTCCGCATCGGCATGCTCTACCGCGAGGCGCGCGTGCAGGTGGACCGCAAGCCCGCCGGTCCGCTTGGCGCCTATGTCATGGGCCTCGCCTTCGCCTTCGGCTGGACGCCCTGCGTCGGGCCTGTGCTGGCCGCGATCCTGTTCATCGCGGGCAGCGAGGGCACTGCGCTGCGCGGGGCCGCGTTGCTTGGCGCCTATTCACTTGGCATCGGCATTCCCTTCATCCTCGCCGCCGCTTTTGCCAGCCGTTTCCTCGGCTGGGCGGCCCGCTTCAAGAAGCACATGCGCAAGATCGAAATGGCCATGGGCGGCTTGCTGGTGGTCACCGGGATGCTGTTCATCACCGGCCAGATGTCGGCCATCTCATATTGGCTTCTGGAAACCTTCCCGGCGTTCCAGGCCATCGGTTAGGAGGAGTATCCATGCACAAGCTGCTGGCACGCGCATTCACCCTGTTGATGGCGCTCGCATTTGCCCAGACGCTCGCTGCTGCGGAAGTGGGAGAGGATGGGCTGCACAAGGAAAGCTGGTTTGCCATGACCTTCCGCGACGTCAGCGACGACATCGCGCAGGCCAGAAGCGAGGGCAAGCGCCTTGCCATCGTCTTCGAGCAGCGAGGCTGCATCTACTGCGCCCAGATGCACGAGAAGATCCTCTCGGATCCGGAGGTGCGCGATTACATCAGCCAGAACTTCATGGTCGTGCAGTACAACATGTTTGGCGACGAGGAGGTCACCGATCTCAATGGCGAGACGCTGACCGAGAAGACCGCCGCCCGCAAATGGGGCTATGTGTTCACCCCCACGATCGTGTTCCTGCCGGAGGCGGCGCCCGAGGGCAAGACGGTGGCCGAGGCCGCCGTCGCCACCATGCCCGGCGCCTTCGGAAAGTGGACCTTCCTCAACATGTTCCGCTGGGTGAAGGAAAAGGGCTACGAGCGCGACGAGCACTTCCAGCAATACCACGCCCGCATCATCAACGAACTGAGAGCAGCCGGTAAACTTGGGGATGATGAGTGATATATGCACAAATTCATATTTTTTGATTGATTGCACGCATGGTGCGGACTATCGTTGGCTTGAGAGGCGGTTCACTCGTGCAAACCGCAGGTTGGAGGAGGGCCGAATGGGGCGGACACTCACCGCAATCGTTGCATTAGCAGTATTTGCCAGCGCCGGGCTCGCTCAGGCGGCCGAGGTGGCGCCGGCTGATGTCCGGTTCGAGGACATGGCTGTCACGGCATCTTTGACCGGCGTTCCGGGCAATCCGGAAGAGGGCGCCAAGACGCTTGCCAATCGCGGTCTGGGCAATTGCCTTGCCTGCCATGTGGTGACGGCGCTGGCCAGCGAGCAGTTCCATGGTGATGTCGCTCCCTCGCTTGACGGCGTGGCTGATCGCTGGAGCGAGGCGGAGCTGCGCGCCATAGTCGTGGACGCCAAGCAGGTATTCAGCGACGAGACCATGATGCCGGGCTTCTACAGCCTCAATGTCGGCATCGATGTCCGCAAGGACCTCGTCGGCAAGACGATATTGACCGCACAGCAGGTCGAGGACGTGGTCGCCTATCTGGCAACACTCAAGGAATAGGTAAAAAGGAGACAAGCATGGCACTCAACAGGCGTCATGTACTCGCGCTGGTCGCAGGTGCGGCCGTCGTTCCCGCGTTGCATATCCTGCCCGGTCGGGCGGTGGCGGCGCCTGAGGAAGTCAGCAAGCTGATCGCGGACTTCACCGGCGGAAAGGAGCCGCAAAGCGGCAAGATCACGCTTACCGCGCCGGAAATCGCCGAGAACGGCAACACGGTTCCGATCTCGGTCGAGGTGGAGAGCGCCATGGAAGGCGACGACATGGTCGACCAGGTGCTGATCCTTGCCGACGGCAACCCGAGCCCGGATGTGGCGAAGTTCAGCTTCACCGCGCTGAGCGGTTCGGCTGCTGCCACCACCCGTATGCGGCTGGCCAAGACCCAGAACGTCATCGCCGTCGCCAAGATGGCCGATGGTTCGGTCTACATGGACAAGAAGGAAGTCAAGGTGACCATCGGCGGCTGCGGCGGCTGATCCGCCCCGCTGTCTCGCCCGGTTCTATTTTGTTCGTTCCAATTTGAAGGAAGTGAAATGTCTGCAGCTCCCAAGCCTCGCGTGAAGATCCCGAAGAAGGCCAAGGCCGGCGAGATCGTCGTGCTCAAGACCCTGATCAGCCATGAGATGGAATCGGGTCAGCGCAAGGACAAGGATGGCAACACGATCCCGCGCAAGATCATCAACAAGTTCGCTTGCGAATTCAACGGGCAGCCGGTGTTCTCATGCGACATCGATCCGGCGATCTCGGCCAATCCCTATTTCGAGTTCAGCGCCAAGGTCAATGAAAGCGGGACCTTCAAGCTGACGTGGACTGACGACGACGGGTCCGTCTACATCGACGAACATCAGATCGAAGTAGCCTGAACCAGCGCGGCCTGATGCCGCGCCATCGGGGGAGGACAAGGTGAGCAGACTATCGACCGCGGCATTGTCCGCGTTGTGTGCAGGTGTTGTGGCTCTGACCGCAAACGTTTCGATCGCCGATCCGGTCGACGAGGCGCTCGAGATCGACGGCGTGGAGATCATCACCCGAGCGCCGGCGCCCGAGGGGCATCCTTTCGACGAGGTTCTGTCGGGCTGGCTGTTCCGCGAGGCGGAGACCCGCGCCACGGAGGCCGACTCCTTCGCCAATCCCGGCATGCTGGCCGTCGAACGCGGCGCCGACATCTGGGAGGCTGTGGACGGAACCATGGGCAAGTCCTGTGCCTCCTGCCACGACGACGCTGCCGAATCGATGAAGGGCGTGGGCGCTCGCTACCCCAAATGGGATGCGGCGTCCGGCAAGCCGATCAATGTCGAGTTGCAGATTGACAAGTGCCGCGTCGAGAACATGGGGGCGGAGCCCTACAAGTTCGACGATGCCGACCAGGTGGCCCTGACATCCTTCATCAAGCACCAGTCGCTGGGCATTCCGGTCAAGCTGGATCTGGGCGAGGGCGAGATGCAGAGCTGGTGGGAGAAGGGCAAGCAGTCCTACTACACCCGCACCGGCCAGCTCAATCTCGCTTGCGCCTCCTGCCACGAGGGCGCGATGGGCAAGTATATCCGCGCCGATCACCTCAGCCAGGGGCAGGCCAACGGCTTCCCGACATACCGCTTCAACACGGCTGGCATGGTTTCGCTGCACAACCGCTTCCGCGGCTGCATCCGCGACACGCGAGCGGAAATGCCCAAGGCCTTTTCCGACGAGCTGATGGCGCTGGAGGTCTATGTGACCTGGCGGGGCACCGGGCTTTCGGTAGAGACCCCGGCCGTGAGGCAATAGCAGGCGCGGCAATTTGAAATGTAGCCGGGCGGTTCTCCGCCCGGCGGGTAATTGACGTTTCGGCGTTCCGAGAGCGAATCCGGGAGAGGAGGGCCGGTTTTCCGTTCGAAACGGCGGACAAACAGGAAGATTGAGCGTCGCTTGCACTTCTGATGAAGGCGAGAGCGCTCCGAAGAGGCGAGCATGAGTTATACCCGTAGGGATTTCCTGCAGTTTGCGGCCAATGCCGGCATTGCGCTTGGCGCGGCTGGATATCTGGCCAATCCCACCCGCGCGCTGGCCCAGCAGAAGCTTACCCAGGACGATCTGCTGAGCTTCGATGCCAAGGGGCAGGTGACCCTGCTGCACTTCACCGACGTGCATGCCCAGCTCATGCCTGTCTATTTCCGGCCGCCGGACACCAATATCGGCGTCGGCGCCTATGCCGGCATTCCGCCGCATCTGGTCGGCGAATCCTTCCTGAAGGAATTCGGCATCGACCGGGGCAGCCCGCTCGCTTATGCCCACACCTTCGTCGACTATGTCGACCTAGCCCGCAGCTATGGCCGCCTCGGCGGCCTCGACCGCACGGCCACGCTCGTCAAGGCGATCCGTGCCGAGCGCGGCGACGACAAGGTGCTGTTCCTCGACGGCGGCGATACCTGGCAGGGTTCCTACACTTCGCTCAAGACCAATGGCCAGGACATGGTCGAGTGCATGAAGCTGCTGAAACCCGATGCCATGACCGGGCACTGGGAATTCACCTTCGGCGAGGAACGCTTCCTCGAGATCATCGAGAGCATGGGTTATCCGTTCCTGGCTTCGAACATATTCGATGCCGAGTGGGACGAGCCGGCCTTCGACAACACCGCCATGTTCGAGAAGGGCGGCGTGCAGGTGGCGGTGATCGGCCAGGCCATGCCCTACACGCCAATCGCCAATCCGCGCTGGATGTTCCCGAAATGGTCGTTCGGCATTCGCCCCGACGTCTTGCAGGCCAATGTGGACGCAGCGCGCGAGGCAGGCGCCGAGATCGTGGTGCTGATCTCGCACAACGGCTTCGACGTCGACCGCAAGCTGTGCAGCGTGGTCAAGGGCATCGACGTTATCCTCACCGGCCACACCCATGACGCCGTGCCTGTGGCCTTGCAGGTCGAGGACACGCTGATCATGTCGTCCGGATCGCACGGCAAATATCTGGGCCGCGTCGATCTTGAAGTGTCCAATGGCAAGGTGACGGGCTACAGCTCGAAGCTGATCCCGGTCTTTTCCGACGTGATTGCGCCCGACGCCGAAATGGCGGCGAAGATCGAGGAAATGCGCGCGCCCTACAAGGACGAACTGGCGCGGGTCATCGGCAAGACCGACACGCTGCTCTATCGCCGCGGCAACTTCAATGGCACCTGGGATGACCTCATCTGTCGCGGCATCATGGAGGAGCGCGACACCCAGATCGCCCTCTCGCCCGGCTTCCGCTGGGGCACGACGCTGTTGCCGAGCCAGGACATCACCATCGACGATCTCTACACCGAGACCTCGATGAGCTATCCGGCCGTCTACCGCAACGAGATGACAGGAGCCCAGCTCAAGGAAGTGCTGGAGGATGTCTGCGACAACCTGTTCAACCCCGATCCCTTCCTGCAGCAGGGCGGCGACATGGTCCGCGTCGGCGGAATGACCTATACCTGCACGGTCAACGAGAAGATCGGTAGCCGCATCTCCGACATGAAACTGGCTGCGACCGGCGAGCCTATCGACCCGTCGCGCAGCTATGTCGTCGGCGGCTGGGCTTCCGTCAGCGAAGGCACCGAAGGGCCCGCCATCTACGACCTGATGGAGAGCTACATCACCCGCCAGGGCACGGTCTCCGTGCCGGATGAGCGGACGGTCAAGGTGGTCGTCTGATCTGCATGTGGACAGGAGAGCCGGCTTTGCGCCGGCTGTCCTGTTGCCGTATACATAGAAAAATTCATATGTTAGAATTAATCATGAAGATTTATGGAGGTCATCATGGCTGAGCGGCAGAGCAAGCTGTCTCCCTCCCGGCGCAGTTTCCTTACCGGGGGGCTGATGGGCGCGGCCGCGCTGGCCGGCGCCGGAGTGGCCCGTGCCACCGAGAGCGAGGAGGTCATCACCGAGATTCAGGACTGGAACCGCTATCCGGGTGACGGCGTCGACGCGCGTCCCTATGGCCAGCCGTCCCAGTTCGAGGCCCATGTGGTGCGCAAGAACGTGCCGTGGCTGACCTCGGATTCAATCTCGTCGATCAACTTCACGCCGTTGCATGAACTGGACGGCATCATCACGCCGAACGGCCTGTGCTTCGAGCGCCACCATGCCGGCATCGCCGAGATCGAACCGGGCTCGCACCGGCTGATGATCAATGGTCTGGTCGAGCGGTCGCTGGTTTTCACCATGGCCGACCTGAAGCGCTTTCCGCGCGAGAACCGGGTCTATTTCCTGGAATGCGCAGCCAATACCGGCATGGAATGGCGCGGTGCGCAGCTCAATGGCTGCCAGTTCACTCACGGCATGATCCATTGCGTCGTATATACCGGCGTGCGGCTGAAATATCTGCTCGAGGAAGCCGGGGTGAAACCGGAGGGCAAATGGCTTCTGGCCGAAGGCGCTGACGCTTCCGCCATGACGCGCTCGATCCCGATGGAAAAGGCGCTGGACGACTGCATGGTCGCCTTTGCCATGAACGGCGAGGCACTGCGCCCCGAGCAAGGCTATCCGGTTCGCCTCGTGGTGCCAGGCTGGGAAGGCAACATGTGGGTCAAGTGGCTGCGCCGCCTCGAAGTCGGCGACCAGCCCTGGCAGCATCGCGAGGAAACCTCGAAGTACACGGACCTGCTTGCGAACGGCAAGGCGCGGCGCTTCACCTGGGTGATGGACGTGAAGTCGGTCATCACCAATCCGAGCCCGCAGGCGCCGATTACCCACGGAAAGGGCCCGCTGGTGCTTTCGGGCCTCGCCTGGTCGGGCAACGGCACCATCAGCCGGGTCGACGTCTCCACCGATGGCGGTCGCAATTGGCACCCGGCGCGCATCGACGGGCCGAGCCTGCCCATGGCACTGCACCGCTTCTATTACGAGTTCGACTGGGACGGCTCTGAACTCTTTCTGCAGTCGCGTGCCATCGACGACAAGGGCTTCGTGCAGCCGACCAAGCAGGAGCTGCGCGCGGTGCGCGGCCCCAATTCCATCTACCACAACAATGGCATCCAGACCTGGCATGTCGGCACCGACGGAGTGATCGAGAATGTCGAGATTTCTTAAACTCGGTTTCGCCGCAGGGCTGCTGCTCGGCACGGCCTGTCTCGGAGCAACGGCGCAGGCTTCCGATGCTGCCGCTGGCGGCAAGCTCGGCATCGGCCGCGTCGCCACGCCGGAAGAGGTTGCAGCCTGGGACATCGACGTGCGCCCCGACGGGCAGGGCCTGCCGGAAGGCCGCGGCACCGTCTCGGAAGGCATGGCCATCTACGACGAGAACTGCGCTTCCTGCCACGGCGACTTCGGCGAGGCCATCGACCGCTGGCCGGTACTGGCAGGCGGGCAGGGCACGCTGGAAGCCGAGCGGCCGGAAAAGACCATCGGCTCCTATTGGCCCTATCTGTCGACCGTCTACGACTATGTGCGCCGGGCCATGCCCTTCGGCAATGCACGTTCGCTGTCGGACGACGACGTCTACGCGCTGACGGCCTATCTGCTCTACCTCAACGATCTCGTCGACGACGAGGAGTTCGAGCTGTCGAAGGAAAATTTCACGTCGATCAAGCTGCCCAACGAGGAAAACTTCATCGACGACGATCGGCTGGAGGAACCTCATTATGCCGACAAGTCCGAGCCCTGCATGACCGATTGCAAGCCCGGCCAGGCCGAGATCACCATGCATGCGGCAGTTCTGGACGTGACGCCCGAAGACGCCGGCGACAAGGACGCACCGGCAGGCGGCATCGACTGAGCGGGTCGGAGCATCCCACGGGTTTTGCCCGACTGGTGCCAGTGGAAAACTTCTGGCACCGTCTTCCCGCTGCTAAGTGATTAGCCGCTTTTTCCCAACGTCGCGTCTCCCGACTGCCGCGCTGAACCGGCACCAGGCGGTTCAGCGCGGTCTTTGTGGCGCACGCCCACACGCCGGCGTGCCAAATTTTCTCTGGTCTGTCACGGAACCTTGATCGCCGAGAGCGGTTTTGAACGGTTCGTGATCAATCCAGGACCTCACATATGCCACTCAGCCACTTGTCTCTCACCGGCAACGACATGGCCATGCTCAGACGCGTACTCGCCGAAGCCGGCTTCAACTTCTCGCCGAATGCCGCGGAGGCGGCGCGCTTCCTTACTCGCAAACTTCAGGAAGGCATGAGGGACGAGGCCGAACTGGCCTCTGCGCTCAAGAGCGTGGCGGTGCAGGCGAACTGGCGCTGCCTCGGCCGAGCCTGAGAGGCTCTATTCGTCTTCTTCCTTCAGGTGACGGCGCTGCCGCTCGGTTCGGATCCGCTTCGGCGCCGGGCTGTCCGAGCGCCGGCCGCCCGGCGTATAACCCTCCCGGTGCAGGCGGATCGTCAGGTCCAATATCTCCTCGAGGCTTCGGCCGCCGATCGTATATAGCGACAGGATTCTTGCCGCCACTTCGTTGCGATCGGCCGGATCATCGCTGTGCAGCGCTTCTACTGCGCGCTGGACCAGAGCATCGAGGGTGTCCAGAACCTCGGGGGAAAAATCATACGAGCACTCGGGGTGGAGGGAAAGGTGCCTCCGCATCGACGCCTCCAGTCTGGCCGGAACGCTTGGTGGCAAATGCCCCGAAACCACTAAACGTCGCGAGTGAGAAATGGTGCGGCTTGGGCAAAACTCCAGAGGCCGCAAGGCAAAAAACAAATCCGTGGCGGAGGCCGCGCGTCGGTTGCGGCTAGAACACCAGCGTCACGATCATGGCGCCGGCCGTGACTGCCATTACTGCCGTCGAAAGCCATCCGAATGCGAGGAGGCGGCCGCCAATCGCGCGCTGACCCATGACGCGAGACTGTGCTGCCATGAGCATCATCATGGCCATGATCGGGACGGCCACGACGCCGTTGATAACCGCGCTCCAATACAGGGCCCTGATTGGATTGATCGGGCTGAAATTCAAACCGACCCCTATCAAGGTTGCGATCACAATCGTGGCGTAGAAGGCTTTCGCTTGCCCCGGTTTCCGGTCCAGACCTGTCGGCCATCGCAGTGTCTCGCCGACGGCATAGGCAGCTGACCCTGCAAGGACGGGAACCGCCAACAGTCCGGTGCCAACGATGCCAAGCGCAAATATCGTTCCAGCCATGACGCCGGCAAGGGGCTTCAGCGCTTCTGCTGCCTGGGCGGAGGTTTCGATCTGGGTGATGCCGCTGGCATGGAGCGTCGCTGCAGCCGTGACCATGATCGCCAGGGCAACGATATTCGAAAAGCCCATGCCGACGAAGGTATCCAGGCTTATCCTGGCTTCGGCTTCCTCGGCCTGTTCCGGCGCGGACGCCAGCGCCTTCCTCTCTGGAACAGCCTGGATATCCTCCACCTCTTGCGAAGATTGCCAGAAGAAGAGGTATGGGCTGATCGTTGTGCCAAGAATGGCAACGATCGCCGTGAGGTAGTCCTTGCTGAGCGAGAGATGCGGGATAAAGAAGCTTCGGGCCAACGAGGACCAGCCGACCTGGACGAAGAAGAGCGTCGCGATGTAGGCAAACAGAGCGAGCGTCAGCCATTTCAAAACGCTGACATATGGCTTGTAGGACAGATAGACCTGCATCGCGACACAGATGATGCCGAACGCCAGCACATATGCGATCTGCGGGCCGCCGACCAGAACGCGCACCGCATCGGCCATGGCACCGATATCCGCTCCGACATTGATGACATTCGCCACCAGCAGCAGCGCCACGCACGCATAGACCACGGAGTTCGGGTAGAACTTCCTGAGGTTGCCGGCGATGCCAAGACCTGTCGTGCGGCCAAGGCGCGCGCTGATTATCTGGACCGCTACCATCAGTGGATACGAGAATAGAAGAGACCAGGTGGGGAGATATCCGAACTGGGCGCCCGTCTGTGAATAGGTCGCTATTCCGCTTGGGTCGTCGTCCGAGGCGCCGGTGATCAGACCTGGCCCGAGCACAGCCAGCAGACGGGCTTTGGGCTGAACGTGCGGACTGGGTTGGGCCGGTGTTGTCATTTCCAACTCGCAGGCGACAGCGGCCATGGCCACGCATGTGCAACCGGACCATGTCGCTACCAAACCGAAATCAACAGCCAGCGGACGCCATGGTTCCGCCGGATACGCCCGAGTGACTGCAGCCGGGAACTCGAGAGTGGCCGGGGTCAACTTTCGCGCGGATCTGTGGAACAGGTTGGCCCCGCCGTTGTTCGGACAGCAGCACGAACAAAGCGGCTTCTGGCGACCCGTGACGCTTCAGAGACGCCGGCTCAGCCGCCGAATGGAGGCGCGCATGCGAGCGCTTGTTTGGCACGGCAAGGAGGATATCCGCTGCGACACCGTCTCGGATCCTGAAATCAGAGAACCGCGCGACGCCATAATCAAGGTCACCAGCTGCGCCATCTGCGGTTCGGACCTGCATCTGTTCCACAATCTCATTCCGGCAATGCTGCCGGGCGACATCATGGGCCATGAGGCGATGGGCGAGGTCGTGGAGGTCGGGTCCGGAATGGACGGCAGGCTGAAGAAGGGCGAACGCATCGTGGTGCCTTTCACCATCATCTGCGGCGAATGCGACCAGTGCAAGCGGCAGAACTATTCACTGTGCGAGCGCTCGAACAGAAACAGGGACCTTGCCGAGAAGGCATTCGGCCACGCAACCGCAGGGCTGTTCGGCTACTCGCATCTGACTGGCGGCTATCCCGGCGGACAGGCCGAGTTCTTGCGGGTTCCCTTTGCCGACACCACTCACATCAAGGTGCCCGACGGGCTGAGCGACGAGCAGGTGCTGTTCCTGGGCGACATATTCCCGACAGGCTGGCAGGCGGCCGTCCAGTGCGACATCGAGCCAACCGATACGATTGCCGTCTGGGGCTGCGGCCCCGTTGGCCAGATGGCGATCCGCAGCGCCATCCTGCTTGGCGCCGATCAGGTGATCGCGATCGATTACCTGCCCGAGCGCCTTTCGATGGCGGAAGCAGGCGGTGCCACCACGATCAATTTCGAGGAGGAAAGCGTGTTGGAAAGGCTCGAGGAGCTTACATCGGGACGCGGGCCTGAAAAATGCATCGATGCCACCGGCACTGAAAGCCATGTCTCGCTCGGGCAGCCCGACACGCTTTACGACCGCGCCAAGCAAATGCTGCTCCTGGAAAACGACCGGCCGCATGTGTTGCGGGAAATGATCTATGTGTGCCGGCCCGGAGGGATCATCTCAGTTCCCGGCGTCTATGTCGGGCTGGTGGACAAGTTCCCGATGGGGATTGCCATGAACAAGGGTCTGACGTTCCGCATGGGGCAGACCCATGTGAACCGTTGGACCGACGACCTGCTGCGCAGGATAGAGGAAGGCCAGATCGATCCTTCCTTCGTCATTACCCACACGGTCGGGCTCGAGGATGGCCCCGACATGTACAAGGTGTTCCGCGACAAGCAGGACAGCTGCATCAAGGTTGTCATCAAACCATAAAGTCGAGGCGAGCAATGAGTTTCCTTGCCAATTTCAGCCGCCCGGAAGGCGACCCGAAGATCCTGCACTCTGGCCCGAGCTCAATGGGGCCATCAGACCGCTTGGCCCGCGCGCTCGGCTGGCTCAGCATCGGGCTGGGCATTGTCGAACTCCTCGCGTCCAGCCAGCTGTCCCGTTCGCTCGGGATGAGAGGGCGGGAGGGGATGGTTCGCGCCTGCGGCGCACGAGAGATCGCAAGCGGCGTCCTCTCGCTGTCAATCAACAAGGAGATCGGGCTCTGGAGCAGGGTGATCGGCGACGTGATCGACATCGCGGCACTCTCGGGTGGCCTGCGCTCAACTAATCCGAGGCGAGAAAACGCCAATCTTGCGCTGGCGATGGTGATTGGCATCGCTGCCCTCGATATTCTCGCTGCCAGAAGCGTCACCGCCCGGCATCGGCGAGAGAACGGCTGGCGAGATTATGGCGATCGCAGCGGGTTCCCGAAGGGGCTCCGCACCGCCCGCTCCGCAGCCGCGCGATGACCCGGCCTCATGTGGGATGGCGTTCGAGCGCTACGTCGATTTCGCCACCCACCAGGATGACGATCGCGGAAATCCAGATCCACACCATGAAGCCGATGATCGCGCCCAGGGAGCCGTAGGTCTGATTGTAGTGGCCGAAATTCGCGGCATACCAGGAGAACAGGATCGACACCGCCAGCCAGCCCAGAGCCGCAAAGCCGCTACCCCAGGTCAAAGGGCGTATGTGAGCCTCGCCACGGCTCGGCCCATAGCGGTAGAGCAGGGCCAGCCCGAATGCCGTTACGATCAGAAGGGCGGGCCACCTGGCAATCCGCAGCAGCACGTCTGCAACTTCACTCAATCCTACGAACGCAAGAACAAGCGGTACGACCGCCACTGCGCACAACGCCAGCAGGACGAGCCCTATGGCGCCGAGGGTGAAGATCAGGGAGACGACGTTGAGCCAGACGAAGCTTCGTTTCTCTTGCTGGCCATAGACCACATTTAACGCATCGAAGAGCGCCTTGATGCCGGCGTTCGCGCTCCACAGCGAAACCAGCAGGCCCAAGGCGAACGCAAAGCCGAGGGTTCTGCTGCCCTGCGACGCCACGCGCGCCAATTGATCCTTCATCACGTCGATGGCACCCTCCGGGAACACGCCCGCGACCAGCGCCAGGTGATTTCCTATCGCTTGTGGATCGGCAAAGAGCCCATAGATCGCCACCAACGCAGCCAGGGCGGGAAAGACCGCGAGGATCGCGTAGAAGGCGACGCCGGCGGCATTGGCGAGGACCCGATGGCGCGACACATTGCGCAGGGTCTGCCGCAATACTTCCGTCCATCGCCGTAGCGCGCTGGTGCGGACCGGTTCCTTGCTGTGCTGGTCAGGGTTGTGCGAGGCACCATCCTCTTTGGCGGGGGCCTGATGGCGGGGCCTGTGAAATCCAAGAAACAGAAGGGCTAGCGCCAGTCCGGAAAGCAAGAGCGGAACGCTCGCAGGCCGGGCGGCCGAAGGCCGGTGGATCGAGCCGCCACTCATGTATTTGCTTGGCTGCGTTTCTTCCGCGTGCCCGAAGCTCGGTGGCTGCCAGCCTCCATTGCGGCGGCCCGTTTCGTTTCCCTTTTCGAGCCACGAGCCGCCTCCGCACCACCGGACTCAGCCCCTGCCGGCTTGTCGGCCTTCCCGCGCTCCCCGGTTTCTGCCATTTCGCCGAGATTTTCCTTCAGGCGATCGCTTTGGTCGCCCATCAGATAGTCTTCGGTTTGGGTGGGCGGCATAAGCGCCCCGAGGACTGCCCCGATGGCGACGCCCATGCTTGCCAATACGAGCGGTTCACTACGGCAGAAATCGATAAAACTCCTCGCGCCCGAAGTGGCGCTGCTGCCGAGATGCCGCGCCGACTCTCCGACAGCCGAGGCGGTTCGGCTGGTGGTGCCCGCCACGACATCGTAGGCGGAAGAGCCGGCTTTGCTCACAGCGTCGCCCGCCGCTCCCGCCGCCGCTCCCAGGCGGTCGCTTGCGCTTGCTGCACCTTCCCGAATGGCGTTACCGGCGGATCTTGCGCTTGCGCTAGCCGCGTCGCCCATCCGGCCGGCTATATCGACTGTAGCCTGCCCGGCTTCCCTGACGGTGTCGGCGGCCGAGCCTGCCTTTTCGGCCAGCTCGTCGCCCATCGCCCCTTGGCGCCTCGAGGTCTCCATGCGGGTGGAACTGCCCAGGACGCTGGAAAGCATCATCCAGGCAACGCCGGTCCCGACCAAAACCATCGGCACCGGATTTTGCCCCATCTGGTGGCGCAGCCGGCGGTAGAACTCCCCGGCATCTCCTTCACCGGCATATTCTGTGAGCTGGTCCAGGACCTGCCCCGGGGAAAGGTTGGCGCGGAATTCATCCAGCGCGTCGACGAGTTGGGAGCGAACACGCTCTACTTCGTGCTCAAGTTGATCAGTGGACGGCATCTTGCGGCCTCATCTGCTCTTGTGCCACGTTTGCATCCTGCTGGATCTGGCGGATGGTGCGATCGGGCACCATGGTCCTGACCTTGAGCCGATTGACGCCGACCAGCAGCAGGATGAGCCCGATCACAAAGACAATGCCGCCCAGGATCAAGGCCGACAACGCGGGCGTGATGGCATAAGTTCTGCTCACCCATTCCACCGCAGCCTGCAGCAGGATAACCAGAGCCGGGATCATCAGGACCGCCCCGCCGGTCAGCAGGCCAATGCCGGCCCCGACGCGGCCGATGTTTTCCGAAATCTCGGTACGGGCGAGCTGGCTTTCCTTGCGAACCAGTGTCGCAGCCAGAGATACTACGTCTGTGAAAATGTCTGGAATCGTGCGGCTATAGTGTGCCATTTCGTTCCTCTTTTCACTCAGTGTCGAGCGCCGCGCCTGTGAGACGAGCTCTTCAGGAAGCGGGACAGAAGCACGCCAGCCAGCATCGCCCCGCCGAAAAAGACGGCAGGTTGCGTTCGCGCCATTCTTCCGACGCCCTTGACCAGATCTTCGATCCTGCTTTCCCGGAGTTTCGTTGCGCCAGCTTCGAGCTGCGCTGCGGCCTCGTGGACGTAGGCGGCACCTAATGGAAACTCGTCTTCGAGTTCGCGAGCCACACCGTGCGCCACCTTGGCGACGCCGCCAATGCGATCCGCACCGGCATCTTTCTGTTGCTCTGCGTTTCGCAAGGCCTGGTCTTTGATATCCTGAATCTCGCTCATCGCCGTGGTCCTATCGCGTTGGCGAATACGACTCCTAACCCCACTGGAACGTAAATGTTCCCGCCATTCGGTGGGTGGCTGAGGCGGCGAAGCATTCCCCTGCATTGCGGACAAGCTCCCAAAATATTTTGGAACCATGTCCTCCGCCTCGGATTGGTTCGGTGAGGCCACACACCGGCCTCGGACAATAAAGGAGGAGCAAAATGCCCAACCGTGGCGGTACTCACGAGCAGCACGTGAAAGCTGGCCAGCAGAGCCACAAGAACGACGACAGGACGCGCCACGCCGGTGAACGGGAAAGCGACCGTCGAGACGGCCAGGGCGAGCGCGGCGGCTCACATGAGCAGCATGTGAAGGCCGGGCAACAGAGCCATAAAAACGACCGCTAGCGGTTCGCACCGCAACTTTTCCCACCCCGCATTGATCTGCGCGGGGTCCCCTGGCGAAATCATTAGGAGGCAATCATGCAAACCGACACCCGCTTCAATCTGGTCGACAGTGACGACGTCATCGGCACAACCGTGTACGATGCCGGCGACGAGAATGTAGGCAAGGTGGAACGGCTGGTCCTGACAAAGCGGGATGGCCGGGTGGCCTGCGCGGTCCTCAGCTTCGGCGGCCTTTGGGGGCTTGGCAGCGAATATTACCCCATCCCATGGTCCAGCTTGACCTATGACGAGGGTCTGGACGGCTTCCGGATCCGGCTCACCAAGGAGCAGATCCAGAACGGGCCGAAATACGACCCCAACCGAGGCTACGACTGGTCTGACGAAAACAGCCGGCGTATCCACGGTTACTACGGCGCCGAATATCCGTCTTGACCAAGAAAGGCCCGCGGGCGTCAATCGCCCGCCCGGGCCGCACCTCAACTCGCTTGAGCGTCATCTCCCCGGTCCCGCTCGCGTCGGTCTTCGATTTCCTCTGGTTCTTCTTCATCGAGAGTGGTCAGCTTTTCTCGGCCGGCAGTCCGCAGCAGCTCGTCGAGCTTGGCGTGGATGGCCTGCGTGTCGCGGTGCTCGGCGCGCTGAATGAATAGCGTCATCGCCCACGTCGCCAGTGTCGCCACGCCGTGCCAGCCCAGCGACGAACGATCGAGTGCCAGCCACGCAACAGTGTACAGGCCGAACACTATGAAGGCCCAGGGCCTGGCGAGCAGGGTGCCAACTTCTGTTATCGCGGTTCTTACAGCTTTGCCTGCCATGCGTGGCAAATCGGCCAAACGTTCAATTGTTCCCGCTTCGCCATCGCGGATGCCGATGGGCCAAGCCGTGGCTTCACGCGCGGAACAATGTCATCCGTGCAACGTTGGGGCGGTTTGGCAGAGGTGCTGCGATGAATGGAACCTCCCGGGAGAGTGGTCGCACTGCGACTGGTCGCCAGGGACGAGCGCAGCGCTACCGCTGGGCGGCAGGTGAAGCCACCCCCGGGCATTCTATTCTCACTGCAGCGTGCATGTTGCTCGTTGTCGCTGCAGGTTTCGCCGCGCCAACCAGCGCATCAGCCGAGGGCGCGATCAAGCCGCCGAGTGCCGCGGCTCCGCCCGACGACGGCCAGTGGCTTATGCCGGCAAAGAACTATGCCTCGACGCGATACAGCGAACTCACAGAGATCGACCGGAGCAATGTCAAGAACCTGCAGGTAGCGTTCACCTTCTCTACGGGAACCGTGAAGGGCCTCGAGGCTGCGCCGCTCGTCGTGGGCAGCCCGCCGAAACGATGCGGCGGGCCGGAAAAGCATGTCGACGATGCTAGCGCACAACCTCGATGATCCGACGCGTATCCGGGTCCACCAGGACGGTATGGTCATTGATGACCACATATTGGTAGCGGACATCCGGAACGTCGATCCGGTGCAGTTCCACTTCGTCGGGAACCGTCGATCCCACATTCAGTTCCAGTCCCAGCAGACTGATCGAGGCCAGGGGATTTTTGTGTACGTATTCCCTGATCACGGTTTGCTGCTGCGGTTGGATAACCACGTCTTGCGCCGCCGCCAGTCCTGCACCACCGATCAGAGCTGCCGCCGCTAAAGCGATCCTAAAAATGTGTCGCATGACGTCCTCCTTGTGAATTTCAGATCATCCCACCCGTACGCAAACTCAAAAGTCGGTGAAGGGTTCCGCCGTTGCTGCTTCGGCGAGGTTACGCTATCCGGTGCGGGGGATGCGCATGGCGCGCCCCAACTCTGCATTTGAAGGGGAGGTGCCTGATGTCGCGCAGAACTGTCATGATCGCCGGCGGAGCGGGCGGCATGGGCATTGCGGCCGCGCTGCGCTTTGCAGCCGATGGCGACCGCATCGTCGTCGCCGACCTTGAAGGGCCGCGCCTTGCCGACGCCAAGGAGCGGATTGAGGCCGCGGGCGGCGAGGCCCTGACAATAGCTTTTGACATCCGTTCCGTCGCCGCGTGCCGGGAAGCAGTTGAAACCGCCGTGGAGTGGGGCGGCGGCATCGACGTGCTGGTGAACGCGGCCGGCGTCTGGCTAGAGGGGCCTTCCACGCAGGTCAGCGAACCGGACTGGGACCGTGTGCTCGACATCAATCTCAAAGGCGCTTTTTTCCTGAGTTCCGCGGCGACCCCTCATCTCATCGCGTCACGCGGGGCGATAGTGAACATCGCATCCGATGCGGGCCTGGTCGGCAACAACGGCGCGGCGGTTTACTGCGCCTCCAAGGGCGGGCTGGTCCTGCTGTCGAAGGCGCTGTCTCTTGAACTCGCGCCGCACGGGGTCCGGGTCAATGCGGTCTGCCCGGCGGATGTCGCAACGCCGATGATCGAGTTTCAGGCAACGGCCTATGGCGACGGCGATCCGGAAGGCTATAAGCGCAGGCTGCTTTCCCATTACCCGCAGGGCGACAGCGCCCGTTTCATCAAGGCCGAGGAAGTCGCCTCGCTCATCCATTTCCTGTGCCAGCCGGGTGCTGCACCCATCACCGGCACCGCGCTTCCGATCGATTTCGGCGTGACCGCAGGCTACTGAACCGCGTTGCAGCGGCTGAAAACAAAGAGGGGACTTACCGTGTCATCGAAATCCACGACCGCGCTGGTGACGGGGGCAGGCGCGCCCGACGGGATCGGCATGGCCATTGCGCGTGCATTGGCAAGATCAGGGCTGTCAGTTGCCATCACCTCGTCTTCCGACCGCATTTTCGAGCGTGCCGCGGAGCTTGAGGCCGAAGGTATCGCGGTCAAGGCGGCGGCGGCCGATCTGACGGACGCAGTGCAGGTTGCGCGTCTTCATGCCGAAATCGGTGACGTCGACATACTGGTCAACAATGCCGGGATGGGAACCGCCGCGCAGCCGGCAGTGCAGAAGCGCTTCCTGGAACTGACGGAGAACGACTGGGATCGTGGGATCGACGTCAGCCTAAAGACGGCGTTTCTCGTCACCCAGGCGTTCCTGCCGCGGATGGTCGAGAAGGGACACGGCCGCGTGGTCAACATCGCATCTGTCACGGGCCCCTACGTCTCCAACGAGGGAGAATCGGCCTACTCCGCCGCGAAGGCCGGAATGGTGGGCTTGACCCATGCGCTTGCCCTGGAGGTCGCGCGACAGGGTGTCACCGTCAATGCCGTCGCGCCGGGCTGGATCGAAACCGGCGCCTCGACGCCGGAAGAACTGGAAGCCGCGCGCCGCACGCCGCCGGGCCGGGCGGGAACGCCGGACGAAGTTGCCGCGGCGGTGGTATTCCTGGCTTCCGACGCGGCGAGCTACGTCAACGGCTCGGTGCTGGTGGTGGACGGCGGAAATATCTTGCAGGAGCGGAAGGGGTAGCGCGGCCTCCGGCGGCTGGTCAGTCCAGCGCGCGATCGAGATGCGTATAGCCGCCGTCGACGAACAGCCACTGACCCGTGGTGTGGCTGGCGCGCTCGGAGAGCAGGAAGATCACAGTGTCGGCGATCTCCTCGGCCGTCGTCATGCGCTGGCCGAGCGGTATACGGCGGGTGATTTCCTCAAGCCGCGCGTTCGGATCGTCGAAGGTTCTCAGCCACTTCTCATAAAGCGGCGTCATCACCTCGGCCGGGATGACTGCGTTGACGCGAATGCCGTGGTCGCGCAGGGCCGCCGCCCATTCGCGCGTCAAGGACAGTTGCCCGCCCTTTGCGGCGGTGTAGCCGCTGGTATTGCCCTGACCGGTCAGTGCGGTCTTGGACGAGACGTTGACGATGGCGCCACGCGAAGCCTTCAGCCACGGCAGGCAGTGATGGGCGGTGGTGTAGTAGTGGATAAGGTTGCGCTCGAGAGACTGACGAAACGCCTCGGGCCCGGCATCCAGGCCGATGCCGTCATTGACGCCGGCGTTGTTGACCAGCCCGTCGATGCGGCCATAGGCGGCCGAGGTTGCCTTCACCGCTGCCTCGATCTCTGCATCGTTCATCAACTCGACCTGAATGAATTTTGCCCGTGGCGCCAACTCTCGCAGCCGCGTGTCGAAATCCTCGGCCATCGGGCTGCGGCCGAACACGACCGGGATTGCGCCCTCGGCAGCAAGGCCGAGTGTGACCGCGCCTCCGATGCCGGCGGCGCCGCCGGTGACGATGACGACCTTGTCCTTCAAGCCCAGATCCATAACCGTCCCCGTCAGTCCCGGAATTGATAGTTTTCCAACGTGTCGGGC
The DNA here is from genome assembly GCF_040049255.1 of Mesorhizobium sp. KR2-14. Classification (NCBI taxonomy): domain Bacteria; kingdom Pseudomonadati; phylum Pseudomonadota; class Alphaproteobacteria; order Hyphomicrobiales; family Phyllobacteriaceae; genus Mesorhizobium; species Mesorhizobium sp. KR2-14. Next base: position 425,519 of record NZ_JBDZDR010000002.1, read on the forward strand.
TTCATCTCCACCGAGAAGCCGGGCGCAGTGGGAGGCATGTAGGCGGCGTTGCGCACGATGCACGGCTCCTTGAAGTGCTCGTGCAGGTGGTCGACATATTCGACCACGCGGCCCTCGCGCGTGCCGGCAATGCAGACATAGTCGATCATCGACAGGTGCTGGACGTATTCGCACAGGCCGACACCGCCGGCGTGCGGGCAGACAAGCAGGTCGTATTTCGCGGCCATCAGCAGCACGGCCAGGATCTCGTTGACGCCGCCGAGCCGGCAGGCGTCGATCTGCACCACGTCGATGGCGCCCCGCATGATGAACTGCTTGAACATGATGCGGTTCTGGCACATCTCGCCGGTCGCCACCTGCACAGGCGCCACACCGTCGCGGATCTTGCGGTGGCCCTCGACGTCGTCCGGGCTGGTCGGCTCCTCGATGAACCAGGGCCGGGCGAAAGCGAGGTCGCGCACCCACTCGATGGCCTGGTCGACTTCCCACACCTGGTTGGCGTCGATCATCAACTGGCGTTCGGGGCCCAGCACCTCGCGGGCGATGCGCAGGCGCCTGATGTCGTCGGCCTTGTCGCGGCCGACCTTGAGCTTGACGTGGTTGAAGCCCGCCTCGGCTGCCTCGCGGCAGAGGCGGCGCAGCTTTTCGTCCTCATAGCCCAGCCAGCCGGCGGAGGTCGTGTAGCAGGGATAACCCTCGCGCTCGAGAATGGCGATGCGCTCGGCTTTGCCGGCCGCCTTGTCGCGCAGCATGGCGAGCGCTTCGCCGGGCGTGATGCAGTCGGTGATGTAGCGGAAGTCGATGCAGCGCACGAGTTCCTCGGGCGACATGTCTGCAACCAGCCGCCAGACCGGCTTGCCTGCCATCTTGGCCCAGATGTCCCACACCGCGTTGACGATCGCGCCGGTGGCGAGGTGGATCGCGCCCTTGTCAGGCCCGATCCAGCGCAGCTGGCTGTCCGAAGTGACATGGCGCCAGAAGGCGCCCATGTCGGCCGTGACCTTGTCCATGTCGAGCCCCACGACGAGGTGGCGCATGGCCTCGATCGCCGCGCAGCAGATCTCGTTACCGCGGCCGATGGTGAAGGTCAGCCCATGGCCTTCGATGCCGGGCGTGTCGGTCTCGAGGATGACATAGGCCGCCGAATAGTCGGGGTCCGGGTTCATCGCGTCGGAGCCGTCGAGATGCTGCGAGGTGGGGAAGCGCAGGTCGAGCACCCGCATTTCGATGATGCTGGTCATGGTCGGGATTCCTGAAAAGTCACGCGGAGCGTTTGGCAGTCGCATTATGCAAGCCGGAGGCGGACGCCGCCTCCGGCTTGCAGGGACTGGATCAGTCGTAGAGAACCGCCGCGATCTCCGGCTGGTCCATGCTCGACTTGTCGTAATAGTAGAAGCCGGTGTCGATGTGCTTTTCGACGGCTTCCCCCTTGGCCGCCTTGACCGCAGCTTCGACGGTCCTGTAGCCGATGCCGACCGGGTTCTGGGTGATGGCGCCGGCCATTTCGCCGTCGCGGATGGCCTGCTTCTGCTGGGTGCCGGAATCGTAGCCGATGATCACCACCTTGCGGCCCAGTTCCTTGGCGCCGTTGACGACGCCGATGGCCGAGCCTTCATTGGCGCCGAACATGCCCTTCAGGTCCGGGTTGGCCTGCAGGATCGCCTTGGTGATCTCGGTCGACTTCAGATGGTCGCCCTCGCCATATTCGATGGCCACGATCTCGATCTTCGGATGAGCTTCCTTGATGCGGTTGACGAAGCCGTCGCGGCGGTCGATGCCGGTGCGGCTGGTCTGGTCATGCACCACCAGGGCCACCTTGCCTTCGCCCCCGATCAGCTCGGACATCTTGTCGGCGGCAAGGGCCGCCGCGGCGAGATTGTCGGTCGAGGCGGTGGCAACGGGGATGTCGCTGTCGACGCCGGAGTCGAAGGCGACGACGGGGATGTTTGCATCCTTCGCCTGCTGCAGCAGCGGGATGGCCGCCTGGCTGTCGAGCGCGGCGAAGCCGATTGCCGCCGGCTTCTTGGCGAGGGCTGCGGCCAGCATGTCGATCTGACGGTCGACCTGCGATTCCGAATCCGGGCCCTCGAACGTGACGGTCACGCCGAGATCGGCCGCGGCCTTGTCTGCGCCTGCCTTCACGGCCTGCCAGAACTGGTGCTGGAAGCCCTTGGAGATGAGCGGGATGTACATGTCCTCGGCCATTGCCATGGTCGAGCCGCTGCCCAGCAGGGCGATGGCGCTGAGGGCGCCGAGAACGGTGCGTCTGTTAAACATGGTTTCCTCCGTTGGTTCGTTTTGATCGAAACTTACCCGGAGCGCTTTCGCTCTCTTCTGGTTGTTGGCGCGGCCGGAAGGCTGCGCGAGGCACGCCTCCTCAAAGCCTGCTGCGCCGCAGAATGTCGGTGTAGACGGCGAGAATGATGATGCTGCCCGTGACCACCGTCTGCCACTCCTGGGCGACGGAAAGGATGCGCAGGCCGTTCGCCAGAACGCTGATGATCAGCGCGCCGATGAGGGTGCCGATGATCGTGCCGCGCCCACCTGAGAGCGACGTGCCGCCGATGACCACCGCGGCGATGGCGTCGAGCTCATAACCCTGGCCGAGAGCCGGCTGCGCCGAGTTGAGGCGCGAGGCGATCAGCAGCCCGGCGATGCCGCAGATGCTGCCCGCGAGCGCATAGACGGCGATCTTCCAGCGATCGGTGTTGACGCCGGAGAGGCGCACCGCTTCCTCGTTGGAACCGAGCGCGAAGGTGAAACGGCCGAGGATCGTGCGCTCAAGTATGAAGCTTGCGGCGATGGCCACCAGAAACAGGATCAACACGCCGTTGGGGATGGGCAGGGCAGGGACAAGCGAACCTATGAGCGAGCCTTGCGAGATCTGGGTGAAGCCGGGCGTGCCGTTGAAGTAGATCGGCCGCGTGCCGGAGATGACCAGCGACAGGCCCTTGAGAATCAGCATCATGCCGAGCGTGGCGATGAAGGGCGGGATTTTCAGCTTGGCCACGAATGTGCCGGACATGATGCCGCTCACCGCGCCGGCGATCACGGCGGCTATCACGCCGAGGCCCAGCGGCATGCCCCAGAAAGTCAGCACCACGCCGGCGCTCACGGCGCAAAAGGTCATCAGCGTGCCGACGGACAGGTCGATGCCGCCGGTGATGATGACCAGCGTGGCGGCGATGGCCAGCACGCCATTGACCGATGTTGCCTGCAGGATGGCGATGATGTTGCTGGTCTGCATGAAATTGGGCGAGGCGAGGCTGAAGACGACGATCAGCGCGATCAGGCTGGCGAAGGCGAGCAGCCGGTGCTGGGCGCCGGAAAACCTTGTGCCGGACGGGATATTCGCGGTGGACGTCGTCGCACTCATCTGGCCTCTCCCTTCGCCGGCTTCGCTTCCTTCATGCGCTGAGCTCAATGGCCTCGCCGCGCATGGTGGCGAGGTTCATGATCTCCTCCTGAGACGAGCCCGGCGGCAGAAAACCGGTGAGCCTGCCTTCGCACATCACTGCGATGCGGTGGCTCAGCCTCAGGATCTCGGGCAGCTCGGAGGAAATGACGATGATGGCGCGGCCCTGATCTGCCAGCGCGTTGAGCAGCTTATAGATCTCGTTCTTGGCGCCGACGTCTATGCCGCGCGTGGGTTCGTCGAAGATCAGCACATCGCAGTCGCGCAGCAGCCATTTGGCGATGACGATCTTCTGCTGGTTGCCGCCGGAGAGCAGGCGCGCCTCCTGCCGGTCTGACGGCGTCTTGATGGCCAACTGGTCGATGTAGCGCATGGCAGCGTCGTGCATGGCCGCTTCCTTGAGCAGCCCGCCCGGACCAGTGAAACGGCCCAGGCTTGCCATCACGACGTTGTTGCGCACGTCCATGCCGGTGGCGAGGCCGAAGTGCTTTCTGTCCTCGGAGAGGTAGCCTATGCCGGCGCGCACCGCGTCCTGAGGCTTGCGTATGTCGACCTTCTTCCCATGCACAAAGATCTCGCCACCGTCGCGCCGGTCGGCACCGAAGATTGCGCGCGCGACCTCGGTCCGGCCGGCGCCCATCAGGCCGGCAAAGCCGAGGATTTCGCCCTTGCGGACGGAGAACGAGACGTTGCGAATTTCCTTGCCACGGCTGAGGCCGCGAACTTCGAGGACCACGGTTGTGGCGGAGTGATCGGGGGGCCTCGGGCGCTCGTCGGACAAGGCGCGCCCGACCATCATGGAGATGATCCTCTCGACCGGGGTCTCGCGCGCGGGCAGGGTGCCGATATATTCGCCGTCGCGCATGACCGTCACGCGGTCGGCAACGCGCTTCAGTTCGTCCATCTTGTGCGAGATGTATACGATGCCGACGCCCTCGGCCTTCAGCCGGGCGATGATGGCGAAAAGCTCCTTGATCTCGGCGTCGTTCAGCGCCGCGGTCGGCTCGTCCATGATCAGCACCCGCGAGCGGTGCGACAGCGCCTTGGCGATCTCGACCATCTGTTGGCGCGCGATGGTGAGCCCGCCCACCGTGGTGCGCGGATCGAGCTTCAGATGCATGCTGGCGAAGATCTGCGCGGCCTGCGCATTCAGCTTTGCCTCATCGAGCAGTAGGCCCGCCGCCTTGCGCGGCTCGCGGCCGATGAAGATGTTTTGCGCCGCGGTCAGATGCGGCATCAGGTTGAGTTCCTGATGGATGATGCCGATGCCAAGGTCTTGCGCCTGGCGCGGCGAGCCGATTTCCACGGGCTTGCCGTCGAGCAGGATTTCGCCGCTGTCGCGCCGGTAGATGCCCGCAAGGATCTTCATCAGCGTGGACTTGCCGGCACCGTTCTCCCCCATCAGCGCGTGCACCTCGCCCGCGCGCAGCTCGATCTGCGCATTGTGCAGGGCGCGCACGCCGGGGAACGATTTCTGGATATCCTTCATGAGGACGAGGGCGCTCATGCGCGGCCCCCGTCAAGACCGTAGAAGCGTTCCGCGGCGTGGGCATGGATGCTGGCCCGCTCTGCCTCGCTGAGGCCGTCGAGCAGTTGCACGGTGACCTCGTTCCAGAAGTCGTAGCCGGCTGCGAGCGTCAGGACCGGCCAGTCCGACCCCCAGACGATGCGTTCGGGCCCGAACCAGGCAAGCAGCTTGTCGACCGTGGGCCGGAGAAAGGCAGCCGCTGCTTCGGGCGTTGCGCGACAGCCAGCGGGCATTTCGGTGAGCAGGCCCGAGAGCTTGCAGACGACGTGGCGCCGAGTTGCGAGTTGCGCCATGCCGTGTTCCCACATGACGTGGCGCGGGTCGCCGGCTGGGGCGGTGAAGGCTGGCTTGGCCGCATGGTCGATGATGACCGGAAGATCCGGATTTGCATTGACGAAACGGATGAGGGCCGAAAGGTGCTGCGGCATGACCAGCGCGTCGAAGCGCAGGCCGAGCCGCTTCAGGGCCGCCACCGTTTCTGGGTGCGGGCGCGTAGCGATCCATTGCGGATCGTCGAGATCCTGCAGCATGGGGCGCACGCCCTTGAATAGCGGGTCGCGGGCAAAGCGTTCGAGCGAGGCCACGCTGCGCGGATCGGAAAGATCGACCCAGCCCACGACGCCGGCAACGGCATCTTCCTTCCGCCCCTGTTCGAGCAGGTAGTGCGTCTCGGCCTCGGTGGGGGCGGCCTGAACCAGTATGCGGCGGCCGACGCCTGCCGCGCTGGCCAGGGGGCGCATCTCGGCCGCGCCGAAGTCGCGATGGATCGGCGCGAGATGGAGAGCGTCCGGCGTCAGCCAGCCGTAGTCGCCGCGTTCGAGCGCCCAGTAGTGGCAGTGGCCGTCGATCCTTGCGATCATGGCCCGCCCCTCTTGGCCTATATGGTGACGCCGCCGTCCACCAGGACGGCCTGGCCGGTGACGAAGCGGGATTCATCCGAAAGCAGGTAGACGACCAAGGGCGTTATATCGTCGACGGTCGCGAGACGGCCTATAGGCTGGCGGGCGATGAAGTCCTTTTCGGCCTGCACCGGGTCGGCTGCCGCAGCGATGCGGCCGCGCAGCGATGGGGTGTCCACCGTGCCGGGGCAAAGCGCGTTGCAGCGCACGCCGCGGCGCACATAGTCGGCGGCCATGGCCTTGGTGAAGCCGATGACGGCAGCCTTTGTGGCGCCGTAGACCAGGCGGTTCGGGAAACCTTTGATCGAAGAGGCCATGGAAGCCATGTTGAGGATGGCGACGGAGCCGTTCATTTCGGCGCGCTCGAGCATGCCGGGCAGGAAAGCCCGGGTGGTGCGGTACATGCTCTTGACGTTGAGGTCGAAGCTGAAATCCCAGTCGTCCTCGCCGCATTCCATGATCGTGCCGTGATGGACGAAGCCGGCGCAATTGAAGAGCCCGTCGAGAGAAGCAGCCGGTCCGCGCGCGAACTCCGCCACGGCAGCGCTGTCGCGCACGTCGAGGTGATGGGTCTCGATGAGGCTGTTCTGCTCTGAAAGCGAGCCAAGCCCCTCGGCATTGATGTCGGTGGCGATGACGTGCGCCCCTTCGGCAGCACAGGCAAGCGCGCTGGCACGGCCAATGCCCTGGGCAGCTGCGGAAATGAAGATGCGTTTGCCCCTCAGTCGCATAACCGTTGCCTCCTCCCAGCAAACTGCTTGCGATCCTGTCTATATACAAACATACTATTCATAAATAAATCGCCCCTGCAATGGGCAATCGCAAGGCCCGGTTGACCGGGAGGGTTTGGAGCAATGCCGAAGCGGCCGGCCAAAACGTCAGACGAGACGGCCAAGGACGAACGCTACCGCGCGCCGGCGCTCGACAAGGGGCTGGACATTCTTGAGCTACTTTCCGAGCAGCCAAGCGGGCTCACGCGCGCCGAGATCGTGAAGGCCATGGGGCGGGGGCCGAGTGAGGTCTACCGCATGCTCGAAAGGCTAGTGGCGCGCGACTATGTCAGCCGCTCGCCCGAGGGCGACCGCTATGCGCTGACCATGAAGCTGTTCGTGCTGGCGCACCGCCACCCGCCGGTGCGGCGGCTGGTGGCGCGCGCCCTGCCGCTGATGGATGGCTTTGCTCGCGATGCCGGCCAGTCATGCCATCTGGTGGTGGCCGACCGCGACGCGGCAATCGTGGTGGCTCACGCCAGCTGTCCCGGCAACTGGGAGTTCGGCATCCGCATTGGCGCCCATATCGACCTGCTGACGACCGGGTCCGGCCAGACGCTGCTGGCCTTCCAGGACGAGCATTCAGAGGCGGAAATCGTAGCGCGCTGGCAGGGAACCAGAATGGCCGAAGCCTTCGCCGGACTGGTGCCTGCGCTGGTAGGCTATCGAAGTGCCGGCCACCGGATCGGCGAAAGCCAGCAGATTCGCGGTGTCGACGATATTTCCGTGCCGATCTTGTCGCCGGAGGGCTACGCGATCGCAGTGCTGACCTGCCCCTATATCCAGCGGCTGGACAACGCCCAGGCCGACATCACCCAGACATTGGCCTTGTTGAAGGATGTAGCGACGAAGCTGTCGCTATCCTAGGGGGCGTCCCTCCCGCCTCGAATGGCGCAGGAAGGGCGCTGGATTTGGGGTCGCTCAGAACTCGCTCCACCCATCGTCGACGGCAACGGCCTTCGCCTTTTCGGCGCGGACCACCTTGAGCGCGGGAGCGGCGCGCCGCTGGTGAGACACGACCGGCATGGCCGCATCGGCCATCCGCCCTGCGATCTGGAAATGGGACACGCTGGTTGCAAGGTTCTCGGCTTCCAGAGCAAGCGCATGGGAGGCCGTGGTGGATTCCTCGACCATGGCGGCGTTCTGTTGCGTGACCTGGTCAAGCTGGTTAACCGCAGCGTTGATCCCCGTCAGCCCGATCGACTGCTCCTTGGCCGAATTCGCCATTTCGGCAACCAGCACGCTGATTTCCGAAACCTTGCCGATCAGCACTTCCAGGGCTTCGCCGGTCTGGCCGACCAGGTTCACGCCCGCTGACACGCGCTCGCCCGACGATGCGATGAGCGTCTTGATCTCGCGTGCGGCATCCGCCGAACGCTGCGCCAGGCTGCGCACCTCGGAAGCGACGACCGCAAAGCCCCTGCCAGCATCGCCGGCGCGAGCGGCCTCCACACCGGCGTTCAGCGCAAGCAGGTTGGTCTGGAAGGCGATGTCATCGATCAAGGAGACGATCTGGCTGATCTGCTTGGCCGAACTGTCGATTTCCGCCATGGCAACGACCATGTCCCGCATGGCCTGGCTGCTGGATTGTGCGCTGGTCTTCGCCTCCTGCGCAACGCCGTCCGCCTTCAGCGCGCCGCTGGCAGTCTGGGAGGTGGCTTGCGAGATCTCTTCAAGTGCCGCCGCCGTTTCCTCCAGGCTTGCCGCCTGATGCTCCGTTCGCCGCGCCAGATCATCGGCCGCCTGGACGATCTTGGTGGAGCCGTCCCGGATCACGTCCGCGTTTCCGTGAATACGGCCGACGGCTTCCTCGAGATGTTCCATGGCGCGATTGAAATCGCTCTGGATCGAAGCGTAGTTCGGGGCGTCCAACGTGCCGAGCCGGTAGTCCAGACGCCCCTTCGCGAGCTGGTCGATCGCTTCCGCAAGGGCGGCAAGCGCGGTGCGTTGCTCCATCTCCGCCTGTTCGCGAGCCACCTCGGCAGCAAGGCGCCGCTTTTCGGATTCTTCAAGATAGGTGGAAATCACCAGTTCCATGTCGAAGAGCGATGCCTTGAGCAGCGCGCTCAGCGCATCACTTGCCCGCTCGCACCCCGGGGCACGCAGGCCAAGGGCCTTGGGCCAGAGTTGCTCGAGAACCACGGATACGAGCTGGTCGATGATGACGGTGTAGCCGCCCACATACCAGCGGGGCTCGAGCCCGATGTCGGCGTGGATGCGCCCGATGCGCTTTGCAGACTGGACATAGGCGTCGCCGAAATCCGCGGCGGCGATGGCGCTCCAGTGCTTCACCTGCCGTCCCGCGGCGGCCTGCATTTTCTGGCTTCCGTCCTGACTGGCGGCACCAAAGAACTGCCGCGCCTCCTCGAACTTGGAGATGTGGCTGTAGAAGTTGTCCATCGCAGACGGAAGCGCTGCCTCGAGGGCGGGCCTCACGTCATTCAGAGCCTCGCGCGCCTCGGCGTCGAAACGGACGAATGCGAGGCGTCTGGCGATTGAGGCGTCAGTGGCAACGGAGGTGTCGGACATGGCAGTTCCTTGTTCTCAGGCTGCTGATCTTCAAAAATCAGCGTTTCCGGGAGTGGGGGCGCTGCCCGGTTTTCGATTGCCCAAGCGAATATGTGCCAATCGTTCAAATTCGGTTTATTGGCCGCCAGGATGTTGAAAGCGATGGGAAAATGATCGGCGGGCGGAAACCAAAGCATTGATGTAAGTGCGGGTGTTTACTTGTTGTAAATCTACCGAACGCGTTCCGGTCTCCGCTTCCAGAAGATGCATATCTCTATGGCGAACAAATAAATCAGCGCTGGATTGCGGTTCCGACCTGACCGGAAATCCACTCGAACAGGAGGTTAGCCAACGAATTGGCCCGGTTTTTGAGTGGCACGACGAAGTAATAATTGTTTTCCGTCGGCAAGGGGCGATCAAACGCAACCTGCAGTCTTCCATCCTTTAGCTCCTGCTCTATCAGGTAGCGTGGAAGGAGGGCGAGCCCGAGGCCGGCAATCGTTGCCTCGATCAACATTGTGAACTGGTCGAACCGGTGGCCCACAAAGGCCGAGCCTGTCTCCACACCCGCGGTCTGGAACCAGCTTGCCCAGGCCTTCGGGCGGGTGGCGAGATGCAACAGCGGCCCCGCTGCCAGTGCCTCCGGTCCTTCTCGGCTTATGCTGGCGTCCAAAAAGGCCGGGCTTGCCACCGGCACGATCACCTCGCGGCAGATGTAGCGGCAAGTCGCGTTCGCCCATACGGGCTGGCCGTAGTGGATCGCGGCATCGAAGGCGTTGTCTTCCAGGTCGAACGGTTCGGAACGCGAAACAACGTTCAGGGTGACGTCCGGATTGCGGCTCAGGAAGTCCGGCAGTCTCGGCACCAGCCAGCGACTGCCGAAGGTTGGCAGGGTGGCCAGGTTGAGCGCGGAGGACTTGGGCGCGGTCATCGCGCGCAACATCGCTTCCTCGGTCTGGCCGAGCAATTTGCGCACGTCGGGCAGAAAACTCTGCCCCGTGCTGGAAAGAACGACCCTTTGCCTGATGCGCTCGAAAAGTGTGACGCCGAGTTGGGTTTCCAGTTCCTTGATCTGCCGGCTGACGGCGCTTTGCGTCAGGCTCAGTTCCTTGGCGGCCAGCGTGAAGCTGCCATGGCGCGCAGCGCTTTCAAAGGCCTGCAGCTTGCCCAAATCGGGGATCAGTGATCTTGCAAACATCATTCCATTCTCGCATCAACCAACGCGCCAATAGCATGAATGGAGCAGGCGTTAAGCCATTATAGTGTGCGCTGCGCATCAACCTGCGCGAACTGCGGGGCCGGGCCTTTTGCGCCGGCGATCCCGGCGATATACCGCAAAGAGGTGCGAGGGTCGGCAAGAACGGGCCTGCGCGCTGAGAGCGCGAGGCCATCAAAAGCGGTAAGAAACTGGGCGACGGTTTTGGCACTGCGGCAGCGATGACAAAATGCCCGCGAATGACGATATGCTGGCAGGGAAAGCCGGCATGATCTGAAACGGCGGACCGGGCGCGAGCCCAGATGGGACAGATAAGGGATTTCGACATGGATATCAGGAAGGAAACGGCCGAGCTTCTGGCGAAACTCGGCGTGGCGCAGGAAGTTCTCTCGGGTGGCGACCTTGAGGTTCGCACGCCGGTGACGGGCGAGAAGATCGCGGCGCTGAAGCAGATGTCGCCTGCCGATACGGCCAAGGCCATCGAAGCCGCGCATGAGGCGTTCAAGGCCTGGCGGCTGGTGCCGGCGCCGCGGCGTGGCGAACTGGTGCGGCTGCTGGGCGAGGAACTGCGCGCGGCCAAGGAAGATTTGGGCCGGCTGGTTTCCATCGAGGTCGGCAAGATCCGCTCGGAGGGACTGGGCGAAGTGCAGGAGATGATCGACATCTGCGACTTCGCAGTCGGTCTTTCGCGCCAGCTTTACGGCCTGACCATCGCAACCGAGCGTCCCGGCCATCGCATGATGGAAACCTGGCATCCGCTGGGCGTGGTCGGCGTCATCTCGGCCTTCAACTTCCCGGTCGCCGTCTGGTCGTGGAACGCGGCGCTGGCCCTGGTCTGCGGCGATGCGGTGGTCTGGAAACCTTCCGAGAAGACGCCGCTGACGGCGCTTGCCAGCGCGGCGATCTTCCAGCGTGCGCTGAAGCGCTTCGGCGATGCGCCGGAGGGCCTGCTGCAGGTGCTGATCGGCGACCGTGCAATCGGCGAGGTGCTGGTCGATCATCCGAAGGTGCCGCTGGTTTCCGCCACCGGCTCCACCCGCATGGGCCGAGAGGTCGGGCCGCGCCTGGCCAAGCGCTTTGCGCGTGCGGTGCTCGAACTGGGCGGCAATAATGCCGGCATCGTGTGCCCGAGCGCCGACCTCGACATGGCGCTGCGCGCCATCGCCTTCGGCGCCATGGGCACCGCCGGCCAGCGCTGCACCACGCTGCGCCGCCTGTTCGTGCATGAGAGCGTCTACGACCAGATCGTGCCGCGCCTGAAGAAGGCCTATGAGAGCGTTTCGGTCGGCAATCCGCTCGAAACCAGTGCGCTGGTCGGTCCGCTGATCGACAAGGCGGCGTTCGACGCCATGCAGAAGGCACTCGAGGAAGCAGTCGGCCACGGCGGCAAGGTGACCGGCGGCGCGCGCGTCGAAAACGGGCACGCGGACGCCTATTACGTGCGCCCGGCGCTTGTCGAAATGCCCAGGCAGGTTTCGCCCGTAACGGAGGAAACCTTCGCGCCCATCCTCTATGTGATGAAATATTCCGACTTCGACGAAGTGCTCGAGTTGCACAATGCGGTGGGCGCGGGGCTGTCGTCGTCGATCTTCACGCGCGACCTGCAGGAATCGGAGCGCTTCCTGGGAGCGGACGGCTCCGACTGCGGCATCGCCAACGTCAATATCGGCACTTCGGGGGCCGAGATCGGCGGCGCGTTCGGCGGCGAGAAGGAAACCGGCGGGGGCCGCGAGAGCGGGTCGGATGCCTGGAAGGCCTATATGCGCCGCGCCACCAACACCGTGAACTACTCGAAGGCGCTGCCGCTGGCGCAGGGCGTTTCCTTCGACATCGATTGAGCGAAGGATCGCTCCGAACAGAGGGCTGCCGGCACAAGGCCGGCAGCCGATCCTGGCGGTGGCCGAAAGGCCGCCAGCTGGCCGCACCTCGCCGGCCTTGCTAAAGCTTTGCCAAACTTGGAATCGATTTGCCGGAAGCAAGCCGTGGCGCTGCCTCCTGGAGGCCGCAGGCTTTCTTTCGGTCGATCTTGTTGAAGAAGCGAGGTGCCCCGAATTGAAGCCCGTGATCTATGGCATCAAGAACTGCGACACGATGAAGAAGGCGCGCGTCTGGCTGGAAAGCCATGGTGTCGACCATGAGTTTCACGACTACAAGACCGAAGGCCTCGACCGCGAGCGCCTGGCGCGCTGGTGCGATGAACTGGGCTGGGAAGTTCTGCTGAACCGTGCCGGAACCACTTTCCGCAAGCTGCCGGAGGCAGACAGGCAGGATCTCGACGCCGAGAAGGCAATGGCGCTGATGCTGGCCCAGCCCTCAATGGTCAAGCGGCCGGTGCTCGACCTTGGCGGCCGGCTGCTCGTGGGCTTCAAGCCGGAGCTTTACGCGCAGGCGCTGGCCAGTTGAGGCGACGGGTTCCGTCGATCAATGAAAAGGGCGGCTCGCGCCGCCCTTAGTTATTGGTTGGACAGGCCGGGCTCAGGCCCATTCGCCCTTGCGCATCACCGGTTCGGCATTGCCGTCCTTGTCGAGGCCGTCGATGTCGATCTCGCCGGAGCCGATCATCCAGTCGATGTGGATCAGGCTGGAGTTGCCGCCGCGCGCCGCGACTTCCGCCGGCGTCAGATTGCTGTCGGTGAAGCAGGTGGAATAGCACTGGCCGAGCGCGATGTGGCTGGCGGCGTTCTCGTCGAACAGCGTGTTGTAGAACAGGAGCCCGCTCTGCGCGATCGGCGAGGAGTGCGGCACCAGCGCCACTTCGCCCAGGCGCCGTGCGCCTTCGTCGGTGTCGAGAACCTTGTTCAGCACATCAGCGCCACGTGCGGCACTCGCCTCGACGATGCGGCCGCCTTCGAAGCGCACCGAGATCTGGTCGATCAGCGTGCCCTGATAGGAAAGCGGCTTGGTGCTCGTCACATGGCCCTCGACGCGATGGGCGTGCGGCGTGGTGAAGACTTCCTCGGTCGGGATGTTGGGGTTGCAAGTGATGCCGTTCTTGGCCGTCTCCGCGCCGCCGTTCCATTTATGGCCGTCCGCCAGGCCCACCGTCAGGTCGGTGCCGGGGCCGCGGAAGCGCAGGGCGTGGAAGGCCTTGTCGTTGAGCCAGGAGGTGCGGCGGGCAAGTGCTGCGTTGTGCTCCTGCCAGGCGGCGACGGGGTCTTCCCTGTCCACGCGCGAGGCGGCGAAGATCGCCTCCGCCAGCTTGGCCACGGCTACATCCTCAGCCTCGCCCGGAAACACCAGCTTGGCCCAGGCAGGCGTGGGGAAAGCAACAATGTTCCAGTTGATGTCGAAACCGGTGATCTTCTCCAGCGCTGGGCGGTAGGCGGTGGAGGTCGCCTTGTTGGAGCGCGACACCTTCGCCGGGTCTTCTTCCGCCAGCAGCATCGGGTTGTCGCCGCGCACGGCCAGCCGTGCCGCATTGCCGGCAAAGGCCTTGGCCATGCCCTCGTAGAGCCAGCCCTCGGCACGGTCGAAGCTGGCGTCCTGCGCGTGGCGGTAGCGGGCCAGCGTCAGCTCGTCGTCGGAAAAGATCGGGGTCACGATGCCAGCGCCTGCCTTGTAGGCGTGCTCGGCGATGCGGCGCACCAGCGACAGCGCCGAAATCGGCGCGGTCAGCACAAGATCCTGGCCCGGCTGCAGGTCCAGGCCGACCTTCACCGCCACCTCGGCCAGACGGTCGAGCTTGACGGGATCGATTGCAGCGATTGCGCTCGTGTGGGAAGTCATGGCGAAACTGCTCCTTTGATCATCTGGCCGCGACTCATACTCCTGAACGGGCCGGATTGACACTATCGTCGGGTAAGTCCCTGGCGCTTGCCAGCCGCATATTTGCCACCGAGCTCTTCACTTCTGCGCTCAGCCAATTGCGGAAGCAATCGACCTTGCGGCTGCCGCGCTGACCATCGGCGGTAACAAGGTAGTGCCCGAGCCCGGTTGGCGCCGAAATGCCGAAGGGGGCCACGAGCCGGCCGTCGGCCAGTGCGTCGGCGGCAAGGAACTGCCAGGCCAGCATGACGCCATGGCCGGCAATCACCGATTCCAGGCACAGCAGCGGATCTGAGTAGCTGGCGCCCTGCTTGGGCAGGGCGGGCGCGACACCCGCGGCGTCGAACCAGCTCTCCCAAGAGATCATGGTGTTTTCGTCGGAAATCATCCACGCCTTTGCCAGGTCGTCGATGGATTTCAGCCTTCGGGCAGTGTGCGGCGAGCAGACGGGAAAGATCTCCATCGGCAGCAGCAGTTCCGCGCGGGCGCCCGGCCATTTTCCGGTGCCGAGCCGGATGGCGACATCCACATCGGAATGCGCGAGGTCGACAAGCTGCGTCGAGGCGTCGATGCGGATCAGGACTTCGGGATGAAGCGCGAAGAAGCGGCTGAGGCGCGGCACCAGCCAGCGCGAGGCAAAGGTAGGTGCGACCGAGACGATCAGCGTATTGGAGCTGCGATCGTCGGCCAGCGCCACCGCCTGGGCGAGTTCGCGAAACCCCGCCGTGAGGCGCGCGGTGAACAGGGCGCCGAACTCGGTTGGCACCAGGCCGCTGGACCGACGTTCGAACAGCGCGCGGCCGACCTGCCGTTCGGTGCGGTTGATCTGCTGGCTGACAGCGCTGGGCGAAACGCCGAGCTCTTCCGCCGCCTTGAGAAGCGAGCCGCACCGCGCCACGGCTTCCACCGCGCGCAGCCCGTTGAGATGGACGCTGTTGAGGTTTGCCATACAGATTTTCTAAATGCGCTTCGTCGAAATGTCGATTGTCAAAGCAGGGAAACGCATAAAAATAGGGGCCGACTGCAGATCGATGGAGAAGTACAGATGAAGTTTCTCTCATTCGTTCAGCTGCATTCGGGTGCGAATGCACGCGTGCCGCCGCCACACGAGATCGTCGCGTGGACGCGCGATCCGCTGGCACATCCGGCGCTGGGCGGAATGTCGCAGCGCGAACTCGGCGATCTGCCTTTCGATCGCGGCTGTCAGGCGTGCCTTGATGAGCGCAATGCCGTGCGGGAGACCTGCTGCTAGGCCAGCGTCAGAGGAGGAGCCGGAAGGCGTGGCCCAGCAAGGCGGCCATGGCCACTATCGTCGCAAGCCCGCTCAGGCCGAAGCCGATCTCGCGCTGCCAGCGCGCACCCTTCTCCTCGATGAAGTGCCAGGCATGCAGCAGGCGGCCGATGGTGAAGCCGGCGCCCAGCAGATGCAGGGCGAGCGGGGCCGTCCCCAGAAGCGCGGCGATGAGAAGCAGCAGCATCGTCATCGGCATGTTTTCGATGGCATTGGCGTGGCCGCGCATCACGCGCTCCAGATGGGCCACGCCGCCATGGCCGATCCAGACCTTGTAGCGCCGCCGCAGCTGGCTCGTTGCCAGCACCAGCCAGAACAGGATGGCCACGTTGAGCACGGCATAGAGGCCCACGACTGCGACTGCGGTCTGATTCATCGATCTGGCTCCGACTATCTGCTAGGATGTGTAGGCATGCCGGCCGGAAAGGTAAACGCGCTTGTCGCCGCACCTGCCCTAACGTCAAAAATGCCACATTTATCCTTTTCGACGGCGGCGATGATCGGCAGAAGGGCATTTTCTTTCTGGAAGAACTGTGACTTCATGCCGCTCAAACGCAACCGCGCCATGTGCGCCACAAGGAAATCCCCCGCGTGTTCGTATCCTTCTTTCCGAAGCCGAAGCTGTTCTTCATTTCGGCAGTCGTCTGGGCAGCATTCGCCATGCTGCTGTGGTATTTTGGCGGAGAAAACATGGGCGGCATTTTCGGCCTGCCTCCTGCGGCGCCGGATGCGCCGCCAATCATCGGTGTCTCCGCGTTCTGGTCGGCTCCGTTCCTGTGGTTCTATGTCTACTTCGCCGTCACGGTGGCGCTGTTCTATGGTTTCTGGAGCTGGTTCTCGCCACATCCCTGGCAGCGCTGGTCGATCCTCGGCACGGCGCTGATCCTGTTCATCACCTACTTCCAGGTGCAGGTCAGCGTCGCGATCAACAATTGGTACGGGCCGTTCTGGGACCTGATCCAGAATATCATCTCCGGTAAGGTGGAGGCCCAGGCCAGTGAGGTCTACTGGGAGGTCGCGACCTTCATGGGGATTGCGGGCGTGGCTGTCATCGTCAGCGCGCTCACGGTGTTCCTCGTCAGTCACTACGTCTTCCGCTGGCGGACGGCGATGAACAATTTCTATGTCGCGAACTGGCAGAAGCTGCGCCACATCGAAGGCGCCGCGCAGCGTGTTCAGGAAGATTCGATGCGGTTTTCGACGATCATGGAGAGCCTCGGCGGCAATCTGATCGACTCGGTCATGACCCTCATCGCCTTCACGCCGCTCCTGATCCGTCTCTCGACGCACATCACTGAGCTGCCGATCGTCGGGGCCGTGCCGCATCCGCTGGTTCTGGCGGCCATCGCCTGGGCGATCTTCGGAACGGTTCTGCTCGCCGCAGTCGGCGTCAAGCTTCCGGGGCTTCAATTCCGCAACCAGCGCGTCGAAGCCGCCTACCGCAAGGAACTGGTCTATGGCGAAGACCACATAGAACGCGCGCAGCCGATCGCCCTGGCCGAGCTGTTCGACAACGTGCGGAGAAACTATTTCCGCATGTACTTCCACTACGTGTATTTCAACGTCTTCCGCTACCTGTACCTGCAGGTCAACAACGTGTTCTCGCTTATCCTGATAGTGCCGTCGCTTGTTGCCCGCACGATCACGCTGGGCCTGTTGAACCAGATCAGCAATGCGTTTTCGCAGGTGACGTCGTCGTTCCAGTACCTGGTCAACTCCTGGCCGACGATCATCGAGCTGCTTTCCATCTACAAGCGTCTGAGAGCCTTCGAGGCGGCGCTGGAAGGCGAGCCGCTGCCGGGCATCGACCAGCGCTATGTGGAAGGCCGCGTTGCCGCCACGGACCACTATTGAGAAAGCACCTGTGTCGGCGGCTCAGCCGCCGACACTTCCCGTGCCTGTTCCGTCCGTCTTGCGATGGTCGGCCAGGTAGTCGGCATAGCTCACGCATTTGACGTCGGCCTTCACGCAGACCTCGCCGGCAAAGCGCTCCAGCGCCCGCCAATAGGCGCCGCCATTCATCAGCGTGAAGTGGAAACCCATTTCGAGCGGCACGCGATCGCCTTTGTATTCACGGTCGAAGGCGGTGCGGAACGCCTCGTAGGCGCGGTTTTCGAATGAGCCGTCCGCATCCTTGCGCTCGATGCCGCCGGAATGGCGCACGAACAGATTGTAGTCCATCGCGATGACGGGACGTCCCTTCGGCCCTTCCGGTATCTGCGGCAATGCGAAGCGCGTAATGCCGTCCACAGTTTCGGGTTCTGCCGGCCCGCGCGAAACGCCGCTGGCATCATAGGCGAACTTGGCTTCGGCAAGCGCCGAGTAGAGCGCCTTGCTGTGCGAAAGATAGGGCACGCGAAAACCCGATATGCCGGTTTCGGCAAACTGCCGCCAGCCCTCGGGCTCTCCCTCGATGCCGTTGATCTTGTAAGCGTCGCGCAGGATCCGCGTGAAGGAGCCGAACTCGCGCAGCCAATCGGCCTTGCTCCAGTCCTTGCCGTCGAAATGGCCGCAAGCATGGCTGGCTATCTCGTGGCCTTCGGCGCGCGCAAGCTGGATTTGCTCGAGCCGCTGCCGCACCTCGTCCCTGGACTGCGCGAAGCCCACATTGGAACTGCCGGGCGATTTGCCGGGCGCCTGGTACTGGCTGCGGGTTTCGCGACTGAGCACGAATACGCAGGACAGGAAATAGGTGAAGCGTGCGCCGGTGCGCGCGGCGAGAGTGCGGCTGCGCTGCCACTGCGCCAATTCATGTGCGCCGTCGAAGGAAATGATCACATATTGCGCGCGCTGCGGCGCGGCTTCGCTGGCATAGGCGGGCAATACGGAAGAAAGGGACGCGCAGGTAAGCGCAAAAACACGGGCAGCTACGGACATGAACACAATCTGGAACTGAAATCAGGGCCGCCCCGGCTATGCGCCAAATGTGGCGCGGTTGGGGGCGAACGTGGTATCAAAATGGATAACGGGGCCAGCGTCCGGAGCGCCGATCCGGGATTTTCCGCCTCGCCCCCTTCCATGCCGGCGAAATATCGCTACAACGCTGGCTCGAAACGCCCGCTGGGCAAACATGGTTTGATAGAATGTCGGACGACAGTTTCATCCGCGAAGTCAACGAGGAAATGCGCCAGGACCGGGCGCGGGCGCTGTGGAAACGCTTCGGCCCCGTGCTGATCGTGGCAGCGATTCTGGTTGTTTTGGGGACCGCCGCCTTCGTTGTCTACGAATACTGGACCGAGCGCCAGGCCAGCCGGTCCGGCGACGAGTTCCTCCAGGCGCTGACGCTGGCGAATTCGGGCCAGAACGACGAGGCGCTGGCGGCGCTGAAGGCGATGGAAGCCGACAGCTACGGGGCTTATCCGGTGCTGGCCCACATGCGCGCCGCGACCGTTCTGGTCGACAAGGGCGACTTCGACAGCGCGGTGAAGGAATTCGATGCGGTGGCTGCAGATACTGCCATCCCCGCCGTGCTGCGCGACATTGCGCGTCTGCGCGCGGCCTATGTGCTGGTCGACCACGGCTCCTATGCTGACGTTGCCAAGCGCGCCGAGGACCTGACCGCCGACACCAACCCGCTGCGCAGCTCCGCTCGCGAAGTGCTCGGTCTGGCCGCCTGGAAGGAAGGCAAGGCGGACGACGCCTTGAAGCTGTTCGAGCAGATCGCCTCCGACGACGGCGCTCCTCGCAATGCGCGCGAGCGCGCCACCATCATGTCCGAACTGATCCGCGGTTCGGGCACTGCTTCTTGATGGCGGCCGATGAGCTACAAAGTTGCCATCATCGGCCGGCCTAACGTCGGCAAGTCCACGCTTTTCAATCGCCTGGTCGGAAAGAAGCTGGCGCTGGTCGACGACACGCCGGGCGTGACCCGTGACCGCCGCACCCACGCTGCCAAGCTCTACGACCTCAATTTCGAGGTCATCGACACGGCCGGCTTCGAGACCGCCCCGGCAGCCACGCTGCAGGGCCGCATGCGGGCGCAGACCGAAATCGCGATCGAAGAGGCCGATCTCGTCTTCTTCGTGGTCGATGCGAAGTCGGGCCTGATGCCCGACGACAAGGCCTTCGCCGACATCGTGCGCCGCTCTGGCAAGCCCGTGGTGCTCGTGGCCAACAAGGCCGAGGCGCGCGGTGCCCAGGGTGGCATGCTGGAGGCGTGGGAAGTGGGTCTTGGCGAACCCATCCCGATTTCGGCCGAGCATGGCCAGGGCCTGCCGGACCTTCGCGACGCCGTCATCGAGGCGCTGGGCGAGGCCCGCGCCTTCGGCGAGGACGAGGAAGAAGACGGCGAGCTTCCCTTGGCCGAAGTGCTGGTCGGTGAGGACATCGCCGATCCCGATGCCGAACCGGCCTATGACGATACCAAGCCGATGCGTATCGCCGTTGTCGGACGACCCAATGCCGGCAAGTCGACGATGATCAACGCGCTGATCGACGAGGAGCGCCTGCTCACCGGGCCCGAGGCCGGCATCACGCGCGATTCGATCTCGGTGGACTGGGAGTGGCGCGGTCGCCAGATCCGGCTTTTCGACACCGCCGGCATGCGGCGCAAGGCCAAGGTGCAGGAAAAGCTCGAGAAGCTGTCGGTTGCCGACGGCCTGCGCGCGATTCGCTTCGCCGAGATCGTGGTCGTCGTCTTCGACGCGACGATCCCCTTCGAGAAGCAGGATCTGCAGATCGCGGATCTCATCATCCGCGAGGGCAGGGGGCTGGTGCTGGCCTTCAACAAGTGGGACCTCATCGAGAACCCGCAGGAGACCCTGGCCGAGCTGCGCGAGAAGACCGCGCGACTGCTTCCCCAGGTCCGCGGGCTTCTGGCCGTTCCTGTTTCCGCGGAAACGGGGCGCGGCCTCGACAAGCTGATGGACGCGGTGCTGAAGACGCACCAGGTCTGGAACCGCCGCGTTTCGACCGGGCGGCTCAACCGGTGGCTAGAAGGCATTCTTGCCCACCATCCGCCTCCGGCCGTTGCGGGACGCCGCCTCAAGATCAAGTACATTACCCAGGTCAAGGCCCGGCCGCCGGGCTTCGTGCTGTCATGCACCCGGCCCGAGGCGATGCCGCAATCCTATGTGCGGTACCTGGTCAACAATCTGCGCGATTCCTTCGACATGCCGGGCGTGCCGATCCGCATGGTCCTGCGCGCCCCCGAAAATCCGTTCGCCGGCCGCGCCAGCAAGCGCAGCTAGGCCGACTTACAGCGGGCCGGCATCCGGCCCGTTCCCCATTTTCAGATATTTTACTGTTGCGACTTGTCGCGGCATCGCGCGCGGCTGGGTTGGGCAATCCTGGCCGGCGCGCGCCGTGGCTCCCGCGTTAACAATCCATCAAGGTTAATGCATCATTTTTTCTCTCCAGAGGGTACCTGTTGCGTTCTGGAGAGTTTCTGTGCATCGACGTCTATCGACGCTGCAACCGGCCATCGCCGGCCGGAGAGAGCGTTCGTTTCTTCCCACGCTGATGATCGGACTGGGCATCTGGATCGGCTTTCCGACCACGACGGCCTATCAGGACATGGCCAGCCTGGTCTCGGGAACCGAGGCGCCGGGGGCGCGCTGGAACTCCTTTATCCAGAATTCGGTGGCCGGCTCGACGCACTCGGTCGAGATGCCCTTTGCCGATGGCGATATCGTGACTGGTGCCATCTCCGGCGCGGGCATGACGGCGCCCGGCCTGGGTAAGGTTGCGTTCCGCGGCAAGGCTGCGGCGGCAAACGAGGTTCCCGACGAAGAGCGCATCAACCGCCGCGACAAGAAGGGTCGTATCGTTGACGTGACGCCCGCAGCGCCGCCCAAGGCCTTCAATGCGGGCTCGGTGCTTCGCCGCACCAGCGCCATCACGCGGCCGGTGCTCGAAGGCGGTCCGAAAATGGCGTTCGTCAGGCCGCCGATCAAAGGCAAGGAAGTGGCGATTGCCATGGCATTCCACGCCAAGGAAGAAAAGAAGAAGCCGGTCGGCGTGCCGACCATGCTCGCCAGCCTGGTCAACAACGATACGCCCGACATTCTGGCCACCGCCTATGCGCCGGCGGAACCGGACTACGCCAAGACCTCGCCATTCGCGAGCCTTCTCAAGGATCCAGACCCGAAGGCCGGGCGCTTCATTCCGCCGCTCGCCGAAGGCGATCACGACTGGATGCGCAATCCGCTGCCGGCGAGCGTGTTCAGCAAGGCCGAGCAGAAGTGCCTTGCAACCGCCATCTATTTCGAGGCCCAGGGCGAGAGCGCGAAAGGCCAGGCTGCGGTGGCGCAGGTCATCCTCAACCGGGTGCGCAACCCCGC
Source organism: Mesorhizobium sp. KR2-14 (assembly GCF_040049255.1). Taxonomy (NCBI): domain Bacteria; kingdom Pseudomonadati; phylum Pseudomonadota; class Alphaproteobacteria; order Hyphomicrobiales; family Phyllobacteriaceae; genus Mesorhizobium; species Mesorhizobium sp. KR2-14. The sequence continues at coordinate 447,192 of NZ_JBDZDR010000002.1, forward strand.
CTATCCGAGTACGATCTGCGGTGTCGTCTACCAGAACGACAATTGGCTCAACCGCTGCCAATTTTCCTTTGCGTGCGACGGTCGCAAGAAGGTCGTGACAAGCCCCAGGCACTACAAGACTGCCGAGGAGATCGCGATGGCGGTCACCGCCGGGAAGATCTTCATTCCTGAGGTAGCGTCCTCCACCCACTACTACGCCGCCTATGTGAGCCCCGGCTGGGCGCGCACCATGCAGAAGATGAAGAGAATCGGTCTTCACATCTTCTACCGCACCTATGGCGGCGGCTGGATCTGAACCCCGCCATAGCCCTGCCGTGCTTTTCCAACCGCGGGCTATTGGACCGAATTTGACAAGGATTCGGGTGTAACGGCGGGGCGCTGCCCGCGGGCAGGTTGTCGCAGTTGGCCAACTCTTTGATTTTACGGCCCAAAATACATGGGAGGTGCCTCCACTCCCTGGCTTGACGCAGATGGGCTGCCTAACTATGTTGCCGGCGACTTTGAAGCGGATGAGCAGCGAAGCTTCATCCGGGCTAGGAGGTTGCGATGGCCAACAATAGCGGGCCAGACGAAACCGGAAGAACCGGGCCTGGTGATGAGGGTAAGCCGCAGATCCGTGACGATGACCTTGAGCGCCGCCGGCGCCAGCTTGCCGAAACGCTTGCGGCAAGACGGAAAGGCGAAAGCGAAAGGGAACAGGCGGCAAAGTCGGGCGGTAATGCCGGCTACGGTGAAGCTCTGAAGCTGTCCAGCGAGTTTGTCGCAGGTGTGGCGGTCGGGGCGATCATCGGGTGGCTGGTCGACCGTCTGGCGGGAGTTTCGCCGTGGGGCTTGATTGTCTTCTTGCTCCTCGGTTTCGGCGCCGGTGTCCTGAACGTGTTGCGCTCTTCGGGGGTCATTGCCGAAGCAGGTCTCAAGGGGTCCGGTAAGGGCACCAAGGATCTGGAAGACTGATCAACTGTGCCCACGGGCGCATTCTTTCGTAAGGGGGCCGCGTGTCCAACGATCCGATCCATCAGTTTCATATCTCGAAGTTGATTCCGATCGAGGTCGGCGGATATGACTTCTCCTTCACCAACTCCTCCGCATTCATGGTGGCGACTGTCGTCGCCGCTGGCGCGTTCCTGTTTCTGACGACCACCAGCCGTGGCCTGATCCCGAGCCGGATGCAGTCGATTTCGGAACTTTCCTACGAGTTCGTGGCCTCGATGCTGAGGGATGCGGCCGGGTCGCAAGGGATGAGGTTTTTCCCCCTTGTCTTTTCGCTGTTCATGTTCGTTCTGGTTGCGAACCTGCTGGGGCTGTTCCCCTACTTCTTCACCGTCACCAGCCACATCATCGTCACCTTCGCGCTGGCGCTACTCGTGATAGGCACGGTCGTTGTCTACGGCTTTGCCAAGCATGGTTTCGGGTTCCTGAAGCTTTTCGTCCCGAGCGGCATTCCCGCGATTCTCGTACCGCTCGTGGTGGTGATCGAGATCATTTCGTTCCTTTCCCGTCCGGTCAGCCTCTCGGTCCGTCTCTTCGCCAACATGCTTGCAGGCCACATCACGCTGAAGGTCTTCGCCGGCTTCGTGACCTCTCTCAGCGCGCTGGGCGCCGTCGGGATCGCCGGTTCCATCCTGCCGCTGATGATGACGGTCGCGATCACCGCGCTGGAATTCCTGGTGGCGTTCCTCCAGGCCTACGTCTTCGCCGTGCTGACCTGCATGTACCTCAACGACGCGGTACATCCGGGCCACTGACAGTCAACCAGGCGCCAGAAACGGCGTCGCGGAAAACAAGATCACCACAGTTCCACCAAGGAGTTTGAAAATGGAAGCAGAAGCAGCAAAGTACATCGGCGCCGGTCTGGCTTGTTTCGGTATGGCCGGAACCGCCCTCGGTCTCGGCAACATCTTCGGCAACTACCTGTCGGGCGCCCTGCGCAACCCGTCGGCTGCCGATGGCCAGTTCGGCCGCCTGGTGTTCGGCTTCGCCGTTACGGAAGCTCTGGGCATCTTCTCGCTTCTCATCGCCCTTCTTCTGCTCTTCGCCTAAGAGCGTCGAGCAAGAGCGATATCGCCGGCCACGCTTTCGTGGCCGGTTGGGTGAACAGGGGTAGCAGATGTTCGTGACACCGGCATTCGCGCAGGAAACCGCTCCGGCGGCGAATGAAACATTGTTGGAGCATGCGGAGACCGGCGGAAATTTCCCGCCGTTTGATCCCACGCATTTTCCGTCGCAGATCCTGTGGCTCGCGATTACGTTCGGCCTCTTCTACCTCTTTCTGCAGAAGGTGGTGCTGCCGCGCGTCGGTGGCATCCTGGAAGTTCGGCGCGATCGTATTGCGCAGGACCTTGACCAGGCCGCCCTCATGAAAAGCGAGGCGGATGCAGCCGTCGCTGCTTACGAGCAGGAGCTTGCCGAAGCCAAGGCCAAGGCCAACGCGATTGGCCAGGAAGCGCGCGACAACGCCAAGGCCGATGCCGAAAGCGAACGCAAGAAGATCGAAGCCGATCTCGAGCGCAAGCTGGGCGAAGCCGAAGCCCGCATCGCCGGCATCAAGTCCGCAGCGATGAAGGAAGTGGGCGGCATCGCGGAAGAGACCACCGCCGCGATCGTTCAGGAACTGGTTGGCGCCAAGGTCGACAAGGCCGACGTGGCGGCGGCCGTCAAGGCGGCGCAGGAGTAATAGGCCATGGATGCTACATTCTGGGCCACCGTCGCCCTGTTCATATTTTTGGCCGTTATCCTCTACGTGAAGGTTCCGGCGATGATCTCCAAGTCGCTCGACGCGCGTGCGGACCGCATTCGCAACGAGCTGGAGGACGCGCGCCGGCTGCGCGAGGAAGCTCAGCAGCTGCTCGCCGAATTCCAGCGCAAGCGCAAGGAAGCCGAGAAGGACGCTGCCGACATCGTCGAAGCGGCCAAGCACGAAGCCGAATTGCTGGTCTCCGAGGCTCGCAAGAAGACCGAGGAATATGTTTCGCGCCGGGCCGCAATGGCTGAGCAGAAGATCGGCCAGGCCGAGCGCGATGCGGTCAACGAGGTTCGGGCGAGCGCCGTGGACCTGGCCGTCGAGGCGGCGCGTGTGGTTCTCGCCGGCAAGGTCGATGCCAAGGCCGGAGCCGATCTGTTCAAGGCTTCCTTGAACGAGGTCAAGTCGAAGCTCAACTGAGTCAGGCTTGAACAAGCTTTCTGAAGCCGCCGGCACCACCGGCGGCTTTTTTATTGGAGCCGATTTCGCGCGGCGTGAAGCCACGCCGCACCTTGAAAAATGTCGCGAGTGTCAGAAAACCGAGGCGTCTTCGAGGTCGGCGACCATCGCTTCATCGCCTTGCACGCGGAACGGCGCGAAGGAGATGCGATGCCAGCGGGCGACCGCGCCATGGGCGGTGATCGCGGTGCGGTGGCGCACCGTGGCGTAGCCCATGTGGACCTCGAAGCCATAGCGAGCATCCATCAAGCCGCAGCCGGTCATCATGCGGTCGCGCATCACCTTGGCGACTATTGAGGCGGCGGCGATGGACTGGGAGCGGCGATCGCCCTTGACCAGTGCTTCGCCGGGGCAGGGGAGGCCGGGCGGCACGTCGCGACCGTCGGCTAGCGCGAGCTTTGGCGCCAGCGGCAGGCCGCATAGGGCGCGGCGCATCGCCTCCAGGCTCGCCTTGAGAATGTTGCTGCTGTCGATGCTTTCAGCACAGACCGAGGCCATGGAAACCCCGAGCGACGTGGCAAGAATTGTCGAAAACAGCTCCTCGCGCTGGGCGAGGGTAAGGCGCTTGGAATCGTCGAGGCCGTCTGGAATGCGCGCCGGATCGAGCACCACGGCGGCTGCCACGACCGGACCGGCAAGCGGTCCGCGTCCTGCCTCGTCCAAACCCGCCACAGGCCATTGGCCGCGCGCGATGGCGCGACTTTCGACGGAGAAATCGGGACGATCGACGATTTCGAAGAGGGGCGGAGAATCGGGACGCTGGCGAGCCATGGTGCGGCGATGCTCGCATCCGGCCCGATTCTCCGCAAGTCCTTCCGGGTTCGGGGCGGAAGCCGGGAAGGACACCGTCGGCAGTTGGGTCAGGCCGAACGGGATGCACTGCCGGAAGGGCCGCTGCAGCGGCCCGCCGGCCTGGTCAGAACAGCATGAGCTGCTCGTACTGCTTTTCACCGGCCACGAAGAGGTCTGTCCGAAGCTGGGTCTTCCGAAGGTTCAGGCCGAGCCTGCGCGCGGTTATCTCGAAGCGCCGCCCGATCTGCCAGGCATAGGGGCCAGTGCCCTTCATGCGCTTGCCCCATTCGGCGTCGTAATCCTTGCCGTCGCGCATCGAGCGGATCAGCGACATGACGTGGCGGTAGCGGTCGGGATAGTGGCGCAGCAGCCAGTCCTTGAAGATCGGGCTGACTTCCAGCGGAAGGCGCAGGATGACATAGCCCGCCTCGCGCGCCCCGGCCGCATACGCCGAATCCAGAATGCGTTCGATCTCCGGGTCGGTGAGGCCCGGAACGATCGGCGCCACCATGACGCCGACCGGAATGCCGGCATCGCTGAGCTGGCGGATCGCTTCCAGCCTGCGGGTAGGGGTGGCTGCGCGCGGCTCCATGGTACGGGCGATCACGCGGTCGAGCGTCGTCACCGAAAGCGCCACCTTGGCGAGACCCTGCTCGGCCATGCGCGACAGGATATCAATGTCGCGCACGACCAGCGCCGACTTGGTAACGATGCCGACCGGATGCTTGCGCGCCTCGAGAACCTCGAGGATCTCGCGCATGATGCGCCATTGCTTCTCGATCGGCTGGTAGGGATCGGTATTGGTGCCGATGGCGATGGTGCGCGGCTGATAGCCAGGCTTCGACAGTTCCTTGTCGAGAAGCTTCGCCGCATCGGGCTTGGCGAACAGCTTCGACTCGAAATCAAGCCCCGGCGACATGCCCATATAGCTGTGGGTGGGCCGCGCGAAACAGTAGACGCAGCCATGCTCGCAGCCGCGATAGGGATTTATCGAGCGGTCGAAGGAAATGTCGGGCGAGCTGTTGCGGGTGATGATGGTGCGCGGCCGTTCGGTCTGCACCTCGGTCTTGAACGGGGGCAATTCTTCGATGGTGTCCCAGCCGTCGTCGAAGACGTGGCGGGTCACCGGTTCGAAGCGGCCGGTTGGATTGATGCCGGCGGCGCGGCCGCGTCGACGCTCGGCGTTGATGCGGATGCCGCTATCCTCGATCACCGCATTGGCCATCGCGGAACCTCCGTCCCTGAAAGCCGCAGCATCAGCGCGCGCGATCGGTTCCATTCCGCTCGTCTCCAGAGGTGGCCGGCGACTCTTGCCGTTCATGAAACTATTCCTATTACCGGAAAGAGAACAAAGCAAGAACTTTTTGAGCGATAGCTTCCTGCGCCGCAGCGGCAGCTTTGGCCGACCGGCATGGGTCCCCGGGACCTGCGCACTTCGCTATCGTTCGTGCTTCGGCCCGAGGATGACGAGGTGGGGCGGGCGGCGCCAATCGCTAGCGTCGAGGGCGACGGTATAAGGCAATGGCAATTGGGCGCGGTTTGGGATAGGCGAGGGCGATGCTGAGCGTCCTGATCGAAACCAGGAACAATGAGGAAGCGCTTGCGCGCACGCTGTCGTCGCTGGTCGGCGCGGCCGTGGTGGGCATGGTGCGCGAGGTGATTGTCTGCGACCTCGGGTCAACCGACCAGACGCGGCAGGTGGCGGAGCAGACCGGCTGCCATTTTCTTGCCGAAGGCGGCATCGCCGCTGGCATCGTGCAGGCAAAAAGCGATTGGCTGCTGCTGCTGGAGCCCGGCGCGCGGCTGGTGGACGGCTGGACCGAGGCGGTCGAGCATCACATGGAAATGATGGCGATGCCGGCACGGTTCGCGCGTTCGCCTGCCGACAGGTTGCCCCTGTTCAGAAAACTGTTTGCGCGCGAGCGAGCGCTGACGGAGGGACTGCTGATCCGCAAGGCGCAGGCGCATCCGCTCTCACGCCGGGCCACGACATCCGAGGCGCTGGCGCGCGGCCTGGCCACGAAGCGCCTTCGGGCAGAGATCCGCGTGGCGATGCCGGTTTGAAGGACGGCCGGCTCAGGCCGACTTGCCGCCGCGCTTCAGGTGCTCGTCCAGGCGCGGCATGATCTCCACGAAATTGCAGGGCATGTGGCGGTAGTCGAGCTGCGGCCTGAGGATGCCGTCCCAGGCGTCCTTGCAGGCGCCGGGCGAACCCGGCAGCACGAAGACGAAGGTGGCGTTGACCACGCCGCCGGTGGCGCGCGACTGCACGGTGGAGGTGCCGATCTTGTCGTAGGAGATGCGGTGGAACACTTCCGAAAAGCCGTCCATGCGCTTTTCGAAGATCGGCTCCAGCGCCTCCGGCGTCACGTCGCGGCCGGTGAAGCCTGTGCCGCCGGTGGTGATGACCACGTCGACGTTCTTGTCCCGCGACCAGTTTAGGACCCGCTCGCGGATCTCTTCCTTGTCGTCATGGACGATGTCGCGCGCGGCCAGCACGTGGCCGGCCTCGGTGATGCGGTCGGCCAACGCCTGCCCCGACTTGTCGTCGGCCGGCGTGCGGCTGTCGGAAACCGTGAGTACGGCGATGCGGACCGGGATGAAGGAGCGCGTCTCGTCGGCCATTCTTTGTCACCTCATGCTCTTGGTCGCCGCGACGAACCAGCCGGGACGGCGGGCGCGGATCGCCTCTGCCGCGTCGGCGGCGGCGGGGTCAGTCTCGAACAGGCCGAAGCAGGTCGCGCCCGAGCCAGACATGCGGGCAAAGGGCGCGCCCGTGCCCTTAAGCGCATCAAGCGCGTCGGCGATTGCCGGCGCAAGGGTCTTGGCGGGGTTTTCCAGATCGTTGCGCGTGGCGCGCAGCCATTCCAGCACCGAGCCGGTGTCGAGGCGGCCGGGCAGGGGCGGCAGCGGCGGGTTTTCGCGGCTCGCCAGCGCACGGAAGACATCGGGCGTGGAGACGCCGACGCCGGGATTGACCAGCACCAGCGGCAGAGGCGGAAGGCCAGCCACCGGTTGCAGATGCTCGCCTATGCCGTGCGCCACCAGCGGCCGGGCGGCAAGGCACATGGGCACGTCGGCGCCGAGCTTCAAGCCGAGCGCGGCAAGGTCGGCTGCGATACCCCAGTGGCGCGCCAGCGCGCGCAGGGCGGCCGCAGCATCGCTGGAGCCGCCGCCGATGCCGGAGGCGACGGGAAGGTTCTTTTCGAGGGAAATCGCCACCGGCGCGGCCGAGGCCGGGGCCAGCGCGCGCAGTGCATCGCGGGCGCGGATGACGAGGTTGCCGGCGTCCAGCGGGACTTGCGCGGCGAAGGGGCCGGTGACGGAGAAGGCGTCCTCCGTGGCCGGGCTCACGGTCAGGTGGTCGCCGAATTCGGTGAAGACGGCAAGGCTTTCGAGCAGATGATAGCCGTCGGCCCGCTGGCCGGTGACATGTAGCGCGAGATTGATCTTCGCCGGCGCATGTTCGGCGGGAGCGGGAGCATGCACGGCGTTTCGATCAGTCCTTGGCGAGCCGGTATTCGCCGGTCTTGGGATCCTTGACCAGCGTGCCCATGGTGCCGTTGGCGGCCTGCCGCTCGGCGCGGCGGATCTTCGCCGTCACGCGTTCGGCTTCCCGGACGAAGTGGCGGTAGCCCCAATAGGCGACCAGGCCGACGAGCGCAAAGAAGATCAGCTGTGGCATTGTTCCTGTTCTCCCCATGTTGGGGCTGCCGCCTCAAGGGCGGGTTGCCCCCACATCATAGGCAACTTGCCGGCGCTTTTCAAAGTCCAAAGCGCGCCCAGAGCGAGCGTTCCTCGGCAGCCTCGAGCAGGCCTCCGGCGGCTGCCGCGGCAATGTCGCCGGCGGAAAAGCCCAGTCGCGAGCCGAAGATTCCGAGCCGGCGCCCGAACAGTCCGCGCGGCGGCGTGACCAGGTAGAGCCGCGCCTTTTCGCCGAAGCGCTGCTTCAGCACCGAGCGCATGTCGCCGAGGCCGTCTACCAGGCCAAGTTCGAGGCCGCGCTTGCCGCTCCAGAACAGGCCGCTGAACAGGTCGGGGTCGTCGTTCAGCTTCGCGCCGCGCCGCTCCCTGACCAGGTCGATGAAGGTGCCGTGGACCTCGAGCTGCAGCGCCTTCAGCCGCTCGATGTCTTCCTGCTTCTCCGGCTTGAACGGGTCGAGCACGGCCTTGTTCTCGCCGGCGGTGTAGACGCGGCGCTCGACGCCGATCTTCTTCATCAGCTCGGGGAAACCGAAGGAGGCCGAGACGACGCCGATCGAGCCGACGATGGAGGAGGGGTCGGCGATGATTTCGTCGCCAGCCACCGCGATCATGTAGCCGCCGGAGGCCGCCACATCCTCGACAAACACCAGCACCTGCTTCTTCTTCTCTGCGGCGAGGTCGCGAATGCGCTTGTAGATCAGGCGCGACTGCACCGGCGAGCCGCCGGGAGAGTTGATCGAAATTGCGATGGCAGGCGCGTCGTCGAAGGCGAAGGCCTTCTCGATCACGCTTGCGGTGCTGGCCAGCGACAGGGTTTGGCGGAACTGGCCGCTGCCCGACATGATCGCGCCATGGAGCCTGACGACAGGGATCGTCACCGTCTCCGAGCGCATTGATTTTGGCAGAAGGCGGTTGAGCAGTCGTCTCACAGAATGGGTCTCCGGTCGCGGTTGCTTCGCATGTAGGCATTTCGCTCCGGACCGCAAGGCGCCGGAAAAAGTCAGTCGCCGAAAAGCGATGCGCGCCCGTTGCTGACCGCGTCGGCGCGGGGCGAGAGCTTGTGGCCGTGCTCATGAAGGACCAGCGGCGGGCAAAGCGCAAGCGCCCCGCGCGCGGCGCGGCGGGCGCGTAGCACGATGCGGATGGCGGCGTCATCAGCGCGCGGATGGATGGGCATGATCTCGGCCGAGCCGAAGCGGCCGCAAAGTGCTGCCAGGATCTGCGGCAGCGACTGCGGCCGGGCAATCAGCGCCAGACCGCCGCGCGGGCGCACCACGGCGGCCGCGCTACGCAGCCACCGCTCGAACAGACCGTCCTCCATCACATGCGCCTGGCGGCGCAATTCGTCGGGCGTGGCACGGTCGCGCGACAGGTTGAAGGGCGGGTTCATGATGACGAAGTCGCAGGAATTATCGCTCAGCCCGGCAGCGGCGCGCGCCTTGCCGGCAAGCATCACGTCGGCTTCCAGCAGCGAGACGCGGGCCTTGAGATGTGCGTTGCCTTCATGTGCGAGGGTCAAGCGGGCGAAATCGGCCATTTCCGGCGATTGCTCGACAAGCGTCACCGTCGCATGCGGGCAGCGCGAGGCAACTGCCAGTCCGGCCGCGCCGGCACCGGCGCCGAAATCGGCCAGATGGCCGCGGAAGTCGGAGGGCACGGCGGCAGCCAGCATCAGCGCGTCCATGCCGGCACGGTGGCCGGCATCGCGCGGCTGCACCAGCCAGAAATTGCCGCGGTGGAATGCGTCGGCTGTAACGGCGGCGCGCTCCGGCGCGGTTGTCGTCATGGGCGGTCCTGGCGGATTTCCTTGGCGAAGCCGGCGTCGATCAGCAGCCGCCGTGCCTCGGCCGCATCGTCTTCCGCCACCATGATGCGGCGCGGCAGCACGCCGATCGATCCATCCAGCACGCTCATGTTCTGGTCGGCGACCAGACAGTGGATTCCCGCATCGCGCAACAGCGATTCGATGAAGGAAATGACGACGGCGTCGTTGGTGCGGACAAGCTCGATCATGCGCGGGAGATTCGCAGGTTGCACGGCCGATGTAAACGGGCTGCCGGCAGGCAATCGCCCCGGCGTCGGCTCTGGCCATCGGGCGGCAGATGTTTTGCGCCGCGCCAATTCGCCTCTTGCCCATTTGGGGCTTGCCGACCTAAATCATGACACAGTTCGAAGGGCTCTGCCCGTTGCTTGGAGAGTTTATGGTGGGTGTCGTTCTCAACATCGGCGAGGGGAAGCGCGAGGCGGCGTCCATCAAGGAGCTGCTCGACCTGACTGCGGCCGACATGGCGCGCGTCAACAAGCTGATCCTTTCCAAGGCGGGCTCGGATGTCGAGATGATCCCCGAGGTTGCCAACCACCTCATCTCTTCCGGCGGCAAGCGGCTGCGGCCGATGCTGACCTTGGCCGCCGCCCAGATGTTCGGCTATTCGGGCGAAGGCCATATCCAGCTCGCCACCAGCGTGGAGTTCATGCACACCGCCACGCTGCTGCACGACGACGTGGTCGACGAGAGCGGCATGCGCCGCGGCAAGCAGACGGCGCGCACCATCTGGGGCAACCAGGCCAGCGTGCTGGTGGGCGATTTCCTGCTCGGCCAGGCGTTCCGCATGATGGTGGATGTCGGCTCGCTCGAAGCCCTGGAAATCCTGTCCACCGCCGCCACCGTCATCGCCGAAGGCGAGGTGATGCAGCTTGCGGCCGCCAAGAACCTTGAAACCACCGAAGACGAGCATTTCGCAGTCATCAAGGCAAAGACGGCGGCGCTGTTCTCGGCCGCGGCCGAAGTCGGGCCGGTGATTGCCGGCGCCGCAAAGCCGGCGCGGGCGGCGTTGCGCTCCTACGGCATGAATCTCGGCCTTGCCTTCCAGCTCATCGACGATGCGCTGGACTACAGCGGCGACAGCAGCAACCTGGGCAAGAATGTCGGCGACGATTTTCGCGAGGGCAAGGTGACACTTCCTGTCATTCTCGCCTATCGGCGCGGCACGGCGGCCGAGCGCGAATTCTGGAAGGGCGCCATCGAGGCCAACGCGACCGACGATGCCGCGCTGGAAAAGGCGATCGGCCTGATGACCCGCCACGGCGCCATTGCCGACACCATTGGCCGCGCGCGGCATTTCGGCGAGATCGCCCGCGACGCGCTGGCGCCGCTCGATGCCACGCCGCAGAAGGCGGCATTGATCGATGTCATCGATTTCTGCATCAGCCGCGTGGTATAAGCCTGTTGCTGCAATGCAACTGACCGGATTGTGAAGCGCGGCCGATTGAACCGCAATCGCAAAAAGGCCATGCTTTTGCGAAGTATCGCGCGAATGAGTCACGCCGCCGTGGCGCGGCAGGGCGGGAAGGACAAATATGCGGCGAATGAGCATGGGCTGGCTGGCGAGTGTTTCGGCGCTGGCGGGCCTGATGGTGATAGGGCAGCCGGTTCTGGCCAAGCAGACCGAGGAAACGGTCAGGATCAGCTCGCTTTCCGGCGCCTATCTCGCTGCGCGGGTGGCAGAGGTGGACAACGACCTCGACAGCGCCATCGCCTATTACAAGCGCGCCCTGGCCTTCGATACCGAGAACCAGGAACTGCAGCAGAACCTGATGCTGGCCCTGATCGCACAGGGGCGCTTCGACGAATCGCTGCCCTATGCCGAGAAGCTGAAGACGGTGCCGGATGTGGAGCGCTTCTCGCGGCTGGCGCTGGCGATCGACGCCATTCGCAAGCAGGACTACCGCGCATCCGAGAACTTTTTGAAACTCGTGGTCGAATCCGATCTCGACCGGCTGATCACGAGCATCATCACCGCCTGGTCGAAGGCGGGTGCCGGCGACACGAAGGACGCGCTGGCCTATCTCGACAAGCTCAAGGGACCGGAGTGGTACACGCTGTTCACCGCCTACCACCGGGCGCTGATTGCCGATGTGGCCGGCAAGTCGCAGGAAGCCGACAAGCTCTTCGCCACCACGCTGGATAACGTGGCAGCGGGCGGCGCGGCGCCCGAAACCTGGCTGCGGGCGGCCGAGGCCCATGCCAGCTCGCTTGCCCATCGCGGCGAGAAGAAGAGGGCTCTGGCCGTGCTGGACAAGGCCGATGCTTTCGCCAGTGGCCGCGTGCCGCTGATGGTGCTGCGCGAGAAGATCGAGAAGGGCGAACAGGTTGAGCCGTTGATCTCGACCCCGGCCGACGGCGCCAGCGAAATCCTGCTCGACCTGGCCTCGGCGCTCAACCGCGGCGGCGGAGAGCCTTTCGTGCGGCTCTATCTGCAATATGCGCTGGCGCTGAGGCACGACAGCGACGCGGCCCTGCTGCAGCTGGCCTCGGTTGCCGAGCAGCAGGAAAACCCGCAGGAGGCGATCGAGCTCTATAAGCGCGTGCCTGCCACTTCGCCGCTGAAGCGCGCGGCCGAATTGCAGCTTGGACTGAACCTGGCCGACCTCAAGGAGCACGACGAGGCCATTTCCCATCTCAAAGCGCTGCTGGAACAGGCGCCCGACGACACGCGCGCCTATCTGGCGCTGGGCAGTGTCTATGCCTCTACCGAGAATTTCCGTGCCGCAGCCGATGTCTATGACAGGGCTGTCGAGCGGCTGAAGAAGCCCGAAAAGAGCGACTGGAACATCTTCTACCAGCGCGGCATCGCCTATGAGCGACTGAAGGAATGGCCGAAGGCCGAGCCGAATTTCCGCGAGGCGCTGAAGCTGATGCCCGACCAGCCGCAGGTGCTGAACTATCTCGGCTACTCCTGGGTCGACATGAACACGAACCTGGACGAAGGCCTGGCGATGATCCGCAAGGCGGCCGACCTGCGCCCGAGCGACGGCTACATCATCGATTCGCTGGGCTGGGCCTATTATCGCCTCGGCCGCTTCGACGAAGCGGTGGTCGAACTCGAGCGCGCCGTCTCGCTCAAGCCCGAGGACCCGGTGCTGAACGACCATCTCGGCGATGCCTACTGGCGCGTGGGCCGCAAGCTGGAAGCCAGCTTCCAGTGGAGCCATTCGCGCGACATGAAGCCGGAGCCGGACCTGCTGGCCTCGGTGCAGAAGAAGCTCGCCGAGGGCCTGCCGCCGCTCGAGGGCAAGGCGGCCGCGCAGGCGCCTGCGCCCACGCCCGCCGCGCCCGAGGCGGAACCCGAGCCGGTCGCGCCGCAGCACGACAAGAAGGGCGAGCAGCCGCTGGGTGCGCCGGTGGAGAAGATTTCGGCCACGCCTGCCGCCTACAGGGTGCAGGCCGGGCAGTCGCTGTGGTCCATCGCCACCGACGTGCTCGGCGACGGCCACCGCTACCAGGAAATCCTCAACCTGAACCCGCAGCTGCGCGGCAACCCCGGCCGCATCATGCCGGGCCAGCAACTGATCATGCCCGGTTCGGGCGACTGATCCTGCGTTGAAAACTTGACGCTTCCGGCAGGCCGGAATAGGACGGGCCGTCTTTCGGCCCGTCTTTTTGAGGCTTTCCCGTGACCGCCAACTTACCTGCCCATATGCACCCCAGCCGCTCGTTCCAGGGGCTGATCCTGACCCTGCACGACTACTGGGCGAAATACGGTTGCGTCATCCTGCAGCCCTACGACATGGAGGTCGGCGCCGGTACGTTCCACCCGGCCACCACACTGCGCGCGCTGGGCCCCAAGGCCTGGAACGCAGCCTATGTGCAGCCTTCGCGCCGCCCCAAGGACGGCCGCTATGGCGAGAACCCGAACCGGCTGCAGCACTACTACCAGTACCAGGTTATCCTGAAGCCGAGCCCGCCCGACCTGCAGGAGCTCTATCTCGGCTCGCTGAGGGCGATCGGCATCGACCCGCTGGTGCACGACATCCGTTTCGTCGAGGACGACTGGGAAAGCCCGACGCTGGGCGCCTGGGGCCTGGGCTGGGAATGCTGGTGCGACGGCATGGAAGTGTCGCAGTTCACCTATTTCCAGCAGGTGTGCGGCATCGAATGCTCGCCTGTGGCCGGCGAGCTGACCTACGGGCTGGAGCGGCTGGCCATGTATGTGCAGGGCGTGGACAATGTCTACGACCTCAACTTCAACGGCCGCGAGGGCGACGAAAAGGTCACTTATGGCGAGGTCTTCCTGCAGGCCGAGCAGGAATATTCCCGCTACAATTTCGAGCACGCCAACACGGCGGTTCTGCTGAGGCACTTCGAGGAAGCCGAGGCCGAATGCGAGGCACTGCTGAAAGCCGGTGCGCCGGCTCCTGATGCGAATGTCCAGCTGCACAAGCTGGTGTTCCCGGCCTATGACCAGTGCATCAAGGCCAGCCATGTCTTCAACCTGCTCGACGCGCGCGGCGTGATCTCGGTCACCGAGCGGCAGAGCTACATCCTGCGCGTGCGCAACCTTTCGCGCCAGTGCGGGGAAGCGTTCCTTCAAACCGAGGCCGGCGGCTTCGCGATGACCGGCGAGGCTGCATAAATGCCCGATCTTCTGCTTGAACTGCGCTCCGAGGAAATCCCCGCCCGCATGCAGCGCAAGGCTGCCGGCGACCTGAGGAAGATGGTCACCGACGGCCTCGTGGAAGCGGGCCTGACCTATGAGGCGGCGCGCGAATATTGGACGCCGCGCCGGCTGACGCTCGACATTCGCGGCCTGACGCCGCGCTCGAAGGACGTGCACGAGGAAAAGAAGGGCCCCAGCACCAAGGCGCCGCAGCAGGCCATAGACGGCTTCCTGCGCTCGGCGGGCCTGACCGATATTTCCCAGGCGCATGTGCATACCGACCCCAAGAAGGGCGATTTCTACGTCGCGCATATCTCGAAGCCCGGCCGCGCGGCGGAAGAGATCATCGCCGAGCTGATGCCGGCCGTGATCCGTGCCTTCCCCTGGCCGAAGTCGATGCGCTGGGGCGCGGCCTCCGGGCCGAAGGGGCGGAGGTATAACGGCACGGAAGGCCGCGGCGGCGACACGCTGCGCTGGGTGCGCCCGCTGCAATCCATCGTGTGCACCTTCGGGCCTGAGACCGAGGAGCCCAAGGTGGTGGATTTCGAGATTGACGGCATTCGCGCCGGCAATGTCACCTACGGCCATCGCTTCCATGCGCCGGGCGCCATCACGGTGCGCCGCTTCGACGACTATGTGGCAAAGCTCGAGGGCGCCAAGGTGGTGCTCGACGCCGACCGCCGCAAGCAGATCATCCTTTCGGACGCCAAGAACCTGGCCTTCGCCAGCGGCCTCGACCTGGTCGAGGACGAGGCCCTGCTGGAAGAGGTTTCGGGCCTCGTTGAATGGCCGGTTGTGCTGATGGGCGAGTTCGAGCAGGACTTTTTGGCAATCCCGGCCGAGGTCATCCGGCTGACCATCCGCGCAAACCAGAAGTGCTTCGTCACGCGCCCGCATGGCGAGGCCGAAGGCCTCTCCAACCGCTTCGTCCTCATTTCCAATATCGAGGCGACGGACGGCGGCAAGGAGATCGCCCACGGCAACGGCAAGGTGGTGCGCGCGCGCCTTTCGGATGCGTTCTATTTCTGGAAGACCGACCAGCACGACCTGCCGGACCTTGGCGAGCTCAACACTTCGGCCGAGAAGTTCGGCCTCGACATGAAGAAGCCGCTCGACCAGCGCATGGCGCGGCTCGACCACCTCAACGTGACCTTCCATGCCAAGCTGGGCACGCAAGGCGAGCGCGTGGACCGGATCCGCAAGCTGGCGCGGGAGATCGCCCCGATCGTCGGCGCCGACCCCGACCTGGCCGAGCGCGCGGCGGTTCTGGCCAAGGCCGACCTGCAGACCGAGGTGGTGGGCGAGTTCCCCGAACTGCAGGGCGCCATGGGCCACAAATATGCGCTACTGCAGGGCGAGCATGCTTCGGTGGCCGCAGCCGTCGAGGAGCACTACAAGCCGCAGGGTCCGTCAGACCGCGTGCCCGCCGACCCGGTTTCGGTGGCCGTGGCATTGGCCGACAAGCTCGACACGCTGGTGGGTTTTTGGGCCATCGACGAAAAACCCACGGGCTCCAAGGACCCCTATGCGCTGCGCAGAGCGGCGCTGGGTGTGATCCGGTTGGTGCTGGAGAATGGGGTGCGGATGGAACTCTCGGACATCATGGAGTTCTGGCATTCGACGCTTAGTCCCGAAAACTCGGATAGCGCTGTACCTGTTTCCTTGACGGACATGCGGCCTGCTCGGGACGTAGATCTCCTCTCGTTCTTCCACGACCGCCTGAAAGTCTATCTGCGCGATCAGGGCGCCCGCTACGATCTCATCGACGCCGTGCTGGCGGCGGGTGAGGGAACGGCTTCCAACGACGACCTCTTGATGGTCGTGCGCCGCGTCGAGGCGCTCGGCACCTTCCTCGACACCGAGGACGGCAAGAACCTGCTGGCGGGAACCAAGCGCGCGGCCAACATTCTTGCGGCGGAAGAGAAGAAGGGCACGCGCATCGCGGAAGCCGTCGATGCTTCGCTGTTCCGCGAGGACGAGGAGCAGGCTCTGTTCGCGGCGATCAATCAGGCCGAGAAGGACGCGGCGCAGGCGATCCAGAACGAGGATTTTTCGGCCGCCATGCGGGCGCTGAGCGCGCTGCGTGCGCCGGTCGATTCCTTCTTCGACGACGTGCTGGTCAACGACGAGAACCTCGACGTGCGCGCCAACCGCCTCGCCCTCTTGTCGCGCATCCGCGCCGCCACCGGCGAGGTTGCGGATTTTTCGAAGATCGCGGGCTGACGCGTTTCCGGGTGCGGCGGCCTGAAGCCGGACCTGCCTCGGACTGCCGGTGGCGAGTCCGACGCCCCGGAGCTTCGCATTTCGCTGCGCTCGTTCCGCAGTCCGAGGAAGACGGGATGGAGTTTCCTTCAACGTCGGTGAGTTTGCGCGGGCCTCCCTCCCACCGTCATCCTCGCACCCCGAGCGCGAGCGATAGCGGAGCGAGGGGTTGCGGGGATCCATGCCTCGACGGTCCCATGGGCAAGCCTGTCCAAAGTTAACGCATCCGCGCCGCCACCGACGAGGTTGCGGATTTTTCGAAGATCGCCGGCTGACAGCCGCTATCGTGCTCGAGCCCAATCCTGCCTCGGACTGCCGGTGGCGAGTCCGAGGCCTGGGTCCCCGGAACCTCCGCACTTCGCTTCGCTCATGCTCCGGCCCGAGGACGACGGGTTGGGGCGGGTGGCCCTTAACCGTCACAGCAGCGCTCGTGCGAAACGGGCACGTCTCAGTCGAAAACGCACCGCGGCACTTGTCGCGGCCGGCCGCCCGCTATAGGCAGGCGGAGTTCAACATAGAGATCGTCGCACGTGGCCGAAATCCTCGAGGGCAGCAAGGCAATGGAGCGGGCGCTGGCGCTTCTGGCGGCCGGCGAACTCGTGGCCATACCCACCGAGACCGTCTACGGGCTGGCCGGCGACGCCACCAATGGCGAAGCCGTGGCGCGCATCTTCGAGGCCAAGGGCCGGCCGCGCTTCAACCCGCTGATCGCGCATGTCGCCTCCATGGCCATGGCCGAGACGATCGCCGAATTCGACCCGATGTCGCGCCGGCTGGCCGAAGCCTTCTGGCCGGGGCCGCTGACGCTGGTGCTGCCGCACCGCGCCGGCAGCGGCCTGCATCCGCTGGTGACGGCCGGGCTGGGCACGATTGCGCTGCGCATGCCGAAGGGTTTTGGCTCCGAGCTCATCGCGGCGTTCGGCCGGCCGCTGGCCGCACCCAGCGCCAATTCCTCCGGCAAGATCAGCGGCACCACGGCCGAGGCGGTCGACGCCGATCTGGGCAGGCGCATCAAGCTGGTGGTGGATGGCGGGCCGACCCAGGTGGGGGTGGAATCGACCATCGTCAAGGTCGAGAATGGGGCCTTGCGCCTGCTGCGGCCCGGTGGCGTCCCGGCCGAGGAGATCGAGGCGGTGGCAGGGACAAAACTGCTGCGCAACAACGATGCGGGCATCGAGGCGCCGGGCATGATGCTGTCGCACTATGCGCCGGGGGCGGCGATGCGGCTGAATGCTTCCGCCGTCGAGCCGGGCGAGGCGCTGCTGGGTTTCGGGCCCAAGCGCGCGGACGGAGCGGAGGGGGCGGTGGCTTTTTTGAACCTTTCCGAGGCTGGCAGCCTGCGCGAGGCGGCCGCCAATCTGTTTACATACATGCAGGCGCTGGACCGTTCGGGCGCCAAGATCATCGCGGTGGAGCCGGTGCCGCATGAGGGGCTGGGCGAGGCGATCAACGACCGGCTTTCGCGCGCCGCCGCCCCGCGCGACAGTCTAGATTTCGAACCCAAGTAGCTGCCATGACAAACAATCCGTCGCGTCTCGATCCCGCCTCGCTCGACCGCTTCGCGGCGATTGTCGGCGAGCGCCACGCGCTGCGCGAGGCCGACGACATCGCGCCTTACATAACTGAGCCGCGCGGCCGCTTCGGGGGCGTCTCGCCGCTGGTGCTGCGGCCGGGCAGCGTGGAGGAAGTGAGCCGCATCATGCAGCTTGCCACCGAAACGCGCACGCCAATCGTGCCGCAGGGCGGCAATACCGGGCTGGTGGGCGCGCAGATGCCGGATCGCTCGGGCACGCAGGTGGTGCTTTCGCTGTCGCGGCTGAACAGGATCCGCGAGATCGACACCCAATCCAACACGGTTATCGCCGAGGCCGGCGTGATCCTGGAAAAGCTGCAGGAGGCTGCCGATGCGGCGGGCCGACTGTTTCCGCTTTCGCTCGGCTCGCAGGGCTCGTGCGAGATCGGCGGCAACCTTTCGTCCAATGCCGGCGGCACCGGCGTGCTGGCCTATGGCAATACGCGCGAGCTTTGCCTGGGCCTCGAGGTGGTGCTGCCCACCGGCGAGGTGTTCGACGACCTGCGCAAGCTGAAGAAGGACAACACCGGCTACGACCTGAAGAACCTGTTCGTCGGGGCCGAGGGCACGCTCGGCGTCATCACGGCGGCGGTGCTGAAACTGTTTCCCAAGCCGAAGGGCAGGGAGGTGGCCTGGGTGGGGCTGTCGTCGCCGGAGGCGGCGCTGGAGCTGTTCGGCCGCGCCAGCGAGCAGGCAGGCAGCGGCCTGACCGCATTCGAGCTGATCTCCGACATGGTGCTGGGCTTCGGCCTGCGCCACATTCCCGACGCGCAGCGGCCGCTGGTAAGCGAGTGGCCGTGGCACGTGCTGATGGAGATCTCGTCGGGTCGGTCGGCCGAGGATGCCCGCGAGACGATTGAAGAGGTGCTGACCGCCGGCTTCGAGGCGGGCGTGGTGGGCGATGCTGTGATCGCCGCCAGCCTTGCACAGGCGGCCGCCTTCTGGCGGCTGCGTGAGGGCCTTTCTGAAGCGCAGCGCCCGGAAGGCGGCTCGATAAAGCACGACATTTCGGTGCCGGTGGCGTCCGTCCCGGCCTTCATCGAGCAGGCGGGCAAGGCAGTGGCGGCGATCTGCGCCGAGGCGCGCATCGCCTGCTTCGGCCACATGGGCGACGGCAATCTGCACTACAACATCTCGCAGCCTGCGGGGGGTGATACCCAAGCATTTCTCGATCTCTACCCGGTCATGAACAAGGCGGTGCACGACATCGTGCGCGGGATGAACGGCTCGATCTCGGCCGAGCACGGCATCGGCCAGATGAAACGCGAGGAGCTGATCGCCACCACCCAGCCGATCGCCATCGACCTCATGCGCCGCGTGAAGAAGGCGTTCGATCCGGCGGGGATCATGAATCCGGGCAAGGTGATCTGAGGGGTTACGAGCTCTATCTCATCGGCCGCGGTGCGGCGGTTGAGACGTTGAGGCATGGATCCCCGGAACCTTCGCACTTCGCTACGCTCGTGCTGCGGCCCGAGGACGACGGACTGAGAGGCCGAACCGTCATTCCCGACCTCGTGAGCGAGTGCAACGAGCGGAGAGTGTCGGGAATCCATGCCTCCACATCTCAGCCAGGCAAAGGGTTCAAGAAGGGATGAGCGAACCGGAGACCGGGTGAGGGGGGCAAATTCACCCCTTCTTCAGACAGGTTTACAACATCTTGTAGCCGGTCGGATTCCGATAACCATCTGGTAGATCAGCAAAATTTAACCGACTTTCTTAAGCGGGGCGGTAACAACCCCGCGCTAGTGTCCTTCCCATAACGAGACCGGGAAAACCGGTTCGGAGAGACCGGAACACCGGCTCTCAGGAGTAACAGGAAGAAGGCACAAATAATGAGCACCGGACTGAAGCCAGTCTGGGCGGGACGCACCATGCGTCTCGACCCTTTCCGCTTGCCCCAGATGACCAGCTTCGCCACGTCCGACGAATTCGGCGACGTGAGCTTCACCATCGACCAGCGTGGCGCGACGGTGCGGCGCATCCTGCGGCGGAGCGGCCTGCCGGCCACCGTGGTGCTGCCGGCCAGGGCCTTCCGCGGCGTGGCGGCGAGGGCGATCGAGGACGACCTGCTCAATGTCACGGTGACGCTCGAACTGCTTCACAACGACCCGCAACTGTCGGTGCCGCTCCTGGTGGCCGACAATCTCGAAGACGTGGCCGCTGACTGGCGCGCCTGGGCGGAAGCCTACCGGCTGCCGATGCTGCTGATCGAGGCCGACGGGGTGGCCCGCACGCTGGAAGAGTCGCTGGGCGCGGCGATCAAGACCATGCCGCCGCAAGAGCGTCGCAAGGGCCGCCCGACCATGGCGCGCCGCTCGCGCTTCCAGGCCCGCCGCAAGACCGGCAATCTCGGCCTGCGGCTGGTGGTCAATGGCGAGGAAATCATCGCCCGGCAGTAGCCAGCTCCACCCTGCCGCCATCTGGCGCGATTTTGCGTCGGCGGGGCGAGTTGATCCGCGATTCCGAGATCAGACCAGCGGCTTCAGCGAAATCCACAGGCCGCCGCCGATCAGGCCGAGGAAGATCAGCCAGCCGACCATCGTGTTCGACTTGAACAGCTTCAGGCACTGGTCGGGGTCGTCGATGTCGAGCACGCGGATCTGGCGCGCCATGTGCGCGCCGGCAGCCAGCAGGCCGGCCAGCGCCGGCATCGGCGCTTCCGCCGCCGCAAACGCCAGCGCAAAGCAGATCAGCGCGCCGCCGTAGAGGCCGGTCAGCCACAGCTTGGTGTTCTCGCCGAACAGGCGCGCGGTGGAGCGCACGCCCACAAGAGCGTCGTCTTCCTTGTCCTGGTGGGCGTAGATGGTGTCGTAGCCGATCACCCACATGATGGAGCCGATGTAGAGAAGAACCGCCGGGCCATCGAGGTCGGAGAACTCGGCCGCCCAGCCCATCAGCGCGCCCCAGGAAAAAGCGAGGCCGAGGACGAATTGCGGCCAGTCGGTGATTCTCTTCATGAACGGATAGATCGCCACGACGCCGAGCGAGCAAAAGCCGAGCAGGATCGCGAAGCCGTTGAACTGCAGCAGAACCAGGAGGCCGACCAGTGCCTGCAGGAGCAGGAAGCGCCAGGCTTTGCCGCGGCTGACCTGGCCAGAGGGAAGCGGCCGCGAGCGCGTGCGCTCGACCTCGGCGTCGATCTTCTCGTCGACGAGGTCGTTGTAGGTGCAGCCGGCGCCGCGCATGGCAATTGCCCCGACCAGAAACAGCACCAGATACCAGGGGCTGGGCAGGAGCGTCAGCAGCGGGTCTTCCGGCCGCCCATAGGCAACTGCCGCCATGGCCGTGGACCACCAGCACGGCCACAGAAGCAGGATCCAGCCGATGGGCCGGTCCCAGCGCGCAAGCTGCGCATAGGGCCATGCCCAGCGCGGCAAAACCCGGTAGACCCAATGACCGCTCGGCGCATCGGCAACGCGGCCTTGCGCCCCTCTCGACTGAATATTTTCCATGCGCTTCACGTGGCAGGCGCGGGAGCGGGCGTCAAGAAGATGATTTATCCTTGATAAAGGGCGTTGACGGTTGACCACGCCGCCCGCGCGCCATACCGGAAACCGCAACGGACGAAAACAGGCACGGAGCACGACGGCATGAATGTCCTTCTGATTGGTTCGGGCGGCCGCGAGCACGCGCTGGCCTGGAAGATCGCGGCCTCGCCCATGCTGACGAAGCTGTATGCAGCGCCGGGCAACCCGGGCGTCGCCAACGAAGCCGAGATCGTGGCGCTGGACGTGAACGACCATGCGGCCGTGGCCGCCTTCTGCAAGGAGAAGGCCATAGACCTCGTGGTGGTCGGGCCGGAAGCGCCGCTCGTTGCTGGCCTCGGCGACGACCTGAGGGCTGCCGGCATCCGCGTGTTCGGCCCTTCGGCCAAGGCGGCGCAGCTGGAAGGTTCGAAGGGTTTCACCAAGGACCTCTGCCGCAAATACAACATCCCCACAGCCGCCTATGAGCGCTTCGGCAACGCCGCCGACGCCAAGGCCTATGTCGAGAAGATGGGCGCGCCGATCGTGGTCAAGGCCGACGGGCTTGCCGCCGGCAAGGGCGTGACGGTGGCGATGACAAACGACGAGGCTTTCGAGGCCATCGACGCCTGCTTCGACGGCGGTTTCGGAAGCGCCGGCGCGGAAGTGGTGGTCGAGGAGTTTCTGACCGGCGAGGAGGCGAGCTTCTTCTGCCTGTGCGACGGCAAGACGGCGCTGCCCTTCGGCACCGCGCAGGACCACAAGCGCGTGGGCGAGGGCGACACCGGCCCCAACACCGGCGGCATGGGCGCCTATTCGCCGGCGCCCGTAATGACCCCGGAACTGATCGAGCGCACCATGCGCGAGATCATCGAGCCGACCATGCGCGGCATGGCCGAGATGGGCATGCCTTTCTCGGGCGTGCTGTTTGCTGGCCTGATGATCAACGACAAGGGCCCCCAGCTCATCGAATACAATGTCCGCTTCGGCGATCCCGAATGCCAGGTGCTGATGATGCGCCTGAAGGACGACCTGCTGGTCTTGCTCAGCGCTGTGGCCGACGGGCAGCTCTCGCACATGTCTGCGCGCTGGTACGACGAGGCGGCGCTGACGGTGGTGATGGCGGCCAAGGGTTATCCCGGCACGCCGATGAAGGGAACCATCATTCGCGGCCTCGAAAAGGCCCCTGAAGGCGTGGAAATCTTCCATGCCGGCACGGCCGAAGAAGATGGCGAGATCGTCGCCGCGGGCGGACGCGTGTTGAGCATCACGGCAACGGGCGGAACCGTGACCGAGGCGCAGCGCAAGGCCTATGAGGCAGTGGATGTCATCGACTGGCCGGAAGGTTTCTGCCGGCGCGACATCGGCTGGCGCGCCGTTGAACGGGAGCAGGGGAAATGACGGTCACGATCTACCACAATCCGAAATGCGGCACCTCGCGCAACACGCTGGCGATGATCCGCGCTTCCGGCGAGGAGCCGGAGATCATCGAATATCTGAACACCCCGCCTTCGCGGGAGCGGCTGGTGGAACTGCTCGGCCTGATGAAGAGGAAGCCGCGCGACCTGCTGCGCCGCAAGGGCACGCCCTATGAGGAGCTCGGGCTCGACGACCCGAAATGGAGCGACGACGAGCTGATCGACTTCATGCTCGCGCATCCGATCCTGATCGAGCGGCCCATTGTCGTATCGGAAAAGGGCGCGGTTCTGGCGCGGCCTTCGGAAAGGGTGCTGGATGTGCTGCCCAATCCGGACATAGGCACCTTCACAAAAGAAGACGGCGAAGTGGTGCGCAGGGACTGAGGCCGCGAGCGCGGGCTAGGGCCGGTCCACCTTCGAAGGGATGGCTCCCGTCATCGTCGGGTCGATAACAGCCGGAAGCTCTTGCTGGCCCAAAGCCCAGGCGACCACCGTCTGCCTCAGCGCAGCAAAATAGGCGCCGATGCGGCGGAAAAAGCTTTTCTCGGAGATCGTGATCAGCTCGGCCGTGACCGGTTCAGCTGCCGCGACTTGGGCGGGCGGTTCTTCCGGCTGTTCGGGCTCAGGCTGGCCTTTAGCGTGGAGCGCGTTTTCCAGCGCCGCGAGCGGCGCCGCCAGTTCGACGGAGGCATAGGCAAGCGTGACTTCGCCGGCGAGCGCGCTCTCGCGGCTGATCGGAACCGGCACGCTGGCGATCAGTTCCACCGGCACGTCGACAAGGGCGCCGAATGGCCAGGCCTTGCGCAACTCGTCGGTGCTCATTGAGGCGACGTTGACGTCGATGTCGATCGGCGTTCCGGGCACGCGATAGGGGCAGCTTTTCGCGTTGCAATTGGCCTGCGCGGCGAACTGCCAGAGCGTGTAGGTCTGCCAGTTGCCTTTCGGGAAATGGATGCCGATTTCCGGCTTGTAGCGCGCGTACCAGAGCGGAAGCCGCGACAGCAGCGGATATTTGTCGCGATTCTCGGCGATATGCCGGGCGGTGCTGCCATTGGTGTAAAGCACCGGGAAGCGGCCGACGCGGCGCTGGACATGGCGCGCGAATTCCTCGGCATCTTCCAGCGACATCCACTTCTCCGGGTCGTTGTCCTCGATGTCGATCGCCAGCAGGTCGTCCGGGCCGGGCTCGGCGAAATCGATGAAATTATTGGCCTGGTCGATCGGATTTCCGGGACGGGCGAGGTGATAGGCGCCCCATTTCAGCCCGAGCGCGCGGGCGATCGAGCGGCGGGTCTGGTAGAGTTCGCGCGCGACCGCGTGGCGCTTCCACAGCGCCTTGCACAGTCTCACCTCGGTTTCGTTGCCGGTGCAGGAATAGGGCGGCGACAGCCCATCGGACGCCTTGCCGATGAAGCCGACCACGCGCTTGTCGGTGACGAGTTCTTCCCAGTCGATGGCGTTGTATTCATAAGCATCGACCACCAGCGCGCGATCGGGCTTCTTCCAAGGTTCGGAAAAATCGGAGGCGGCCGCCGGCGCACAGGGGAGCGCGACGAGCACCGCCAGAAGCGCGCAGCGAAGATGGCGTAGGGCGGTCGAGTTCAAGGCAGGAGTTCCCGGGTGAAGCGCCAATCCTGTGCGACGCTCATGGTTAACGAATACTGCAATCCAGGCCGGCTAACGATGCGCCCGCAGGCCGCATTCCACGCAATGACGGGTTTCGGGTCTGGCGAGCATTTCCAACTATCCCTTTAGGGCTAAATTACGGGAGCCCGCGATTGGGCGCAACTTGCGCATCAAAAGTTGACGTTTACGTCAAAAGTAGTAGCGCTGCTGGCGGGTTTCCGCATAATCTGCGGGCTGGACATATCTGATCAGAAGGATCGGCCAAATGTATCGCGCACCTGTCGAGGAAATCTCTTTCACGCTGAAGAACGTGGCCGGACTGAAGGAGGCGATCGAGGCGGGGGTTCTGGGCGATCTGAGCGAGGACCTGGCCGATGCGATCCTGCAAGAGGCCGGGCGCTTCGCATCCGAGGAGGTGGCGCCGCTGCGCGAGACCGGCGACCGGCACGGTGCGGTGCTGAAGGATGCAGCCGTCACCACGCCGCCCGGCTGGAAGGAGCTTTACAAGCGCTGGACCGAGGGCGGCTGGAACGCGCTGCAGGCGCCGGAGGAGTTCGGCGGGCAAGGGCTGCCGGCGATGCTGGGCGTGGCCACTCAGGAGATGTGGAACTCCGCCTCCATGGCCTTTGGCATCGGCCCGACGCTGACCATGGGCGCGGTGGAAGCGCTGGACAAGCACGCCTCCGAGGAACTCAAGCGCACCTATCTGGAAAAGCTCGTCTCGGGCGAGTGGATGGGCACGATGAACCTGACCGAGCCGCAAGCGGGCTCGGACCTCGCCGCTCTGCGCACACGCGCGGAAAGGGCCGGCGACGGCACCTACCGCATCTTCGGCCAGAAGATTTTCATCACCTATGGCGAGCACGATTTCACTGACAACATAGTACACTTGGTGCTGGGGCGGCTGCCCGATGCGCCGGCCGGCACGCGCGGCATTTCGCTGTTCCTGGTGCCCAAATTCCTGGTCAGCGAGGATGGCTCGCTGGGGGCGCGCAACGACGTGTTCTGCTCCGGGCTCGAGCACAAGCTGGGCATCCACGCCTCGCCCACCTGCACCATGATCTTCGGCGACGGCTTTGCCAAGGACCGCGAACCGGGCGCTGTCGGCTGGCTGATCGGCGAGGAGAACCGGGGGCTGGCTTGCATGTTCACCATGATGAACAATGCCCGCCTCGCCGTTGGTATCCAGGGCGTGGCGGTGGCGGAAGCCGCGTTCCAGAAGGCGCTGGCTTATGCCAATGAGCGTCGGCAGGGCAAGGCGGCCGACTATGAAGGCGAGGGCATGGCGCCCATCGTCCACCACCCCGACGTGCAGCGCAATCTCTTGACCATGAAGGCGCTGACGCAGGCCGCCCGCGCCATCTGCTATTCCTGCGCGCATGCAACCGACCGCGCCCGCGCCGGCGGCGAGGGCGCCCAGCACTGGCAGGAGCGGGCCAACCTGCTCACGCCGATTGCCAAGGCCTTTTCAACCGATGTCGGCGTCGATGTCGCCTCGCTGGGCGTGCAGGTGCATGGCGGCATGGGCTTCATCGAGGAGACGGGAGCGGCCGCACTGCTGCGCGATGCGCGCATCGCCCCGATCTATGAGGGCACCAACGGCATCCAGGCGATCGACCTGGTGACGCGCAAGCTGCCGCAAAGCGGCGGCGAGCATGTGCACGGCTATATCGCCGAACTAGGCGAGGTTGTCGGCCGAGTGCGTTCATCCAACCTGCCGGGCTTCGGCCGCGCCGCCGAGGAACTGGACGCCGCGCTGGAAAACCTTTCCGAGGCGACGCAACACCTGCAGAAGGCGCTGGGCGAGGGGCGCATGGAAGAGGCGCTGGCCGGCGCCACGCCCTATCTCAGGTTGTTCGGGCTTGCGGCCGGCGGCGCCTATCTGGCGCAGGCGGCTCTTGCGGGCGAAGACCGAGAGCGCCAGTCGCTTTGCCGCTTCTTTGCAGAAAACCTTGTCGGCGAGACGCGCGCGCTGAAGCAGCGTGTGCTGGAGGGTGCGGAAAGCCTTGCCGCTGCAGGCAAGAGCCTGATCTCGGCTTGAGTGAAGCAAGGGGAGGATAGCCATGGCGAGCCTGGCTGATGGCCACATCATCATCGAGCGGCGCGGCGCGGTGCAGACGATCCGCATGAACCGTCCGGACAAGAAGAACGCAATCACGCGCGCCATGTATGCGGCGATGGCGGACGCGCTGCGGTCAGGCGATGCCGATCCGGAAATCCGCGCACATGTGTTCTTCGGCGTGCCGGGTGCCTTTTCGGCCGGCAACGACCTGGCCGACTTCATGGCGATTGCCACGGGCGGCGAAGGTGGCGGAGAAGTGTGGGAATTCCTGCTGGCGCTGGCGCAGTCGGAAAAGCCGCTGCTTTCGGGCGTGGACGGCATCGCCGTGGGCATCGGCACGACGCTGAACCTGCACTGCGACCTGACCTTTGCCACGCCCCGCACCGTGTTCAAGACCCCCTTCGTGGATCTGGGGCTGGTGCCGGAGGCGGGTTCGAGCCTTCTAGTGCCGGCAATCCTCGGACGCCAGCAGGCCTTCGCCATGCTGGGGCTCGGCGAGGGGCTTTCGGCCGAGCGCGCCAAGGCGGCAGGGTTGATCTACGACGTTGTGCCGGAGGATGCGTTGGAGGCGGCCGTGCTGACGGCTGCCGAGGCGGTTGCGGCCAAGCCGCCGCAGGCGCTGAAGATCGCGCGCGACCTGATGCGCGCGCCGCGCGAGGCGGTGATCGCCCGTATTCGCGAAGAGGGCGAGCACTTTCGCGAGCGGTTGAAATCGGACGAGGCCAGGCAGGCCTTCGTGGCTTTCATGAGCCGAAAGAAATGACCCCGCCGAAGCGGGGCCATTAGGGTAGCCTGAGAAGTCAGGATCGCGTCAGCGATAGTAGGGCGACACGCACTGCTTACGCGGCCCGTTGTTGGGCTGGAACGTGTTGTCATAGGCCCGATACGAGCGATAGCGATCAAAGCACCACTCGACATGTGCATCGCCATAGCGCGGCTGACGATAGACAGGCACCGGCTCGCGATAGACGGGTGCCGGCTGGCTGGCGATGGCGCCGCCGATGATCGCGCCGGCTACGAAGGCTGCAGGCGGGAACCACCAGCCGTCGTACTGACGCCAGCCGGGCCGATGGTGCCGGTAGCCGCGATGGCCGTTGTAGTAATAGTTGTTCCCGCGGCGATAGAAGCGGCCGGGGCCGTCACGCACCTGCTGGACGTCGGAAGTGCCGGCTTCGAGCTTGGGAAACAGCACCGGCGCAGCACTTGCGGGCGTCATGGTGGAAACGATCGCGGTCAGCCCCATGGCTGCCGCGCAAACGGTCGATAAAATCTTCTTCATCGGTTCCTCATTCAGTCTTTCCAAACCCCGCCCGTAAGTTTGGCCGCTCGACTATGAACCGTAACTGAATGAAATCATTAAATCTTGGTAATGAACGAATCAGGGATAAAGGCGGGTCTTTTCCCAGCCGTCCGCAGTGCGCGTGAAGACGATGCGGTCGTGCAGGCGGAATGGCCGGTCGTGCCAGAACTCGATCGTCTGCGGCACGAGGCGGAAGCCGGACCAGTGGGCCGGGCGCGGTATCTCGCCAATGGCATAGCGGGCGGTGTATTCCGCCACCGCCTTTTCGAGCGCGAAGCGGCTCTCCAGCTGACGCGACTGTTTTGAGGCCCAGGCGCCGATGCGGCTGCCGCGCGGGCGCGAGGCGAAATAGGCGTCGGCTTCCTCGTTGCTGACGATTTCCACCGGCCCGCGCACCCGAACCTGACGGCGCAGCGACTTCCAGTGGAAGCACATGGCCGCCTTCATGGTGGAAAGGAGCTCGCGGCCCTTGGCGCTTTCGAAATTGGTGTAGAAGACGAAGCCTTTCTCGTCGAAGCCCTTAAGCAGCACCATCCGCACGTCCGGCATGCCTTCGGGGTCGACGGTTGCCAGCGCAACGCCGTTGGGGTCGTTCGGCTCGCTGTTCGTTGCATCGTCAAGCCACGTCGCAAACAGCCGGAACGGTTCTGAACTCTCGGTAAAGTCGCCGCTTGCTTCCATCATTTTTCGATCAATTCACCGGGTTGGGGTTCCATTGCGTTTCCAAGACCGGGGCCGAAAGCCGAGGGCTTCAGCCGCGTCGCTATGTCTTGGTTACCTTTTCCGGGGCCTCTACCGCAAGTGCGGCTGACGATACCCGCCACCGGGAGCGGCTGCGCCCTATGTGTGTCAGGATTTTCCCGCCGGGGGGCGGGGAAAATGACCCTGCTCTCGTGCTGATTTGCCCGGCGCCACGTCAGCAAAGGACGAAGCTTAGCACGAGTAATCGGAACGGTTTTATTAAAATTGTCCCGAATTGACGGCGTTAACACCGTAGCCGAGCAATGAAATCTTCCTGTCGCGGATGAGTATTTAACCTGATTTGTCCTGCAACGCGGCTGCTTTCAAGATGCTACGCCGCGTCAAGCCCTCGTGAAGCCGAGTTGATTGCCTGACGTTTGAGGCATCCGTGCCAATGGTCATGTCCACGAAAGGAATTCAAAATGAAAAAGCTGCTTATCGCCGCAACGGCAGTGCTCGCCATGACGGCTTTTGCGGCGGCCGGCCCCTCCACAGGCGGGTCGGACAATGGCAACAACAATGGCAATAACAACGCTGGCTCGAACAACGGTAACAACAACGGTAACGACAACACCGGCTCGAACAACGGCAATAACAACGGCAACAACAATACCGGCTCTAATAACGGCAATAATAACGGTAACAACAATAAGGGGTCGAACAACGGCAACGGGAACGGGAACAACAACACCGGTTCGGGCAATGGCAACAACAACGGCAATCACAATGCCGGTTCGAACAATGGCAACAACAACGGCAACCACAACACCGGTTCGAACAACAGGAACAACAACGGCAATCACAATGGGTCGTCGGGCAACCACCATCACGGGGATAAGGACCACGGCAAACACCACCATGGCGACAAGGACCATCACCGCAAGCACAAGCATGGGCATGGTCACGGTCAAGGGGGCAATGACGACTGAGGCTTTTTGAGCCATTCCTTCCTGCTGGCACAGCGACCCCAGGCAATCGCTGCGCCAGAGCCCGCCCCGGCCTTCGGGGCGGGCCTTCTCATTGGCCTCTTGTCGGCGGCCGCTGGCTGGTAAACGCCCGTTTTTCCAAAGTGTTGCTTTCGTTGCAAATCAGGTAAACCGCTTGTTAATGCGGTCCCGGCATATTTTCCGATCGATGCGACGGTCGCGAAGAGCCACTGTCGCGCGGTGTGCAAGAATTGAGAGGTGGTGTGTCGGTACGTGCCTGGTCTGGTTGCCTGAAAGCGATGACGCTGGCGGCCGTTCTCCCGCTTTGCGCCTGTGCGGCTGGCGGCTTCAGCCTGGAGAAGGCGGAGGTGGACCGCACGCTGGTGACCGGCACGGTCTCTCCGGCCGCGCAGGCGGCCGATGCCGAACAGATTTCGGACGAAACCACCATCCGCAACGCCGTTTCCGCGGCCGACATGGAAGGGCTGAGCGGCGCCCTGGCCTGGGCCAATGCCGACACGGGCTCACGCGGGGCCATCACCCGCCTGGTGGAAAGCCGCGACAATGGCGCACTATGCCGGAAATTCACCACATCGCGCGAGAGCTATGACGGCGTCGGGCTCTATCATGGCGAGGCCTGCATGGCCGGCTCAGGCACCTGGCGCATGATGAACTTCCAGCCGGCTTCCTGAGCGCGCAAGCGCTCGCAGAGCGAAGACTGCGCTTCACCACCTCTGGAATTTGTTCCTAGCGAGGAGCATATAGTGAGCAAGTTCTAATTCATTTTTATTCCGGCAGGCAGAAGGCATGCGTGATCCCTATGAAGTGCTGGGCGTTTCCAAGAACGCGTCAGCCAAGGAGATAAAGTCGGCGTACCGGAAACTCGCCAAGAAGCATCATCCGGACCAGAATCCGAATGATCCCAAGGCGAAGGACCGTTTTGCCGCCGCCAACCAGGCATATGAAATTCTCGGCGACGAAAAGAGCCGCGGGGCCTACGACCGCGGCGAGATCGATGCCGAGGGCAAGCCGAAATTCCACGGTTTTGAGGGCCAACCGGGCGGCGACCCCTTTGCGGGCTTTCGGCGCCAGAGCCAGGGGCCGGGCGGCTCGCGTTTCGAGTTTCGCAGCGGCGGCCATGGCGGCAGCCCGTTCGACAGCGACAGCGACATTTTCAGCGAACTGTTCGGCCAGGCATTCTCGCAGCGCGGGGCGGGCGGCACCGCGCACCGGGCCCCTCCCGGCGCCGATCTCAATGCCACGCTCGACGTCAGCATCGAGGAGGTGGCGGGGGCTGAGAAGGTCGCGGCGCTGTTTCCCGACGGCCGCAAGCTTGCGGTCAAGCTGCCGCATTATGTCGAGGACGGCCAGACCATCCGCCTGAAGGGCCAGGGCGAGCCTGGCATCGGCGGCCCGGGCGATGCGCTGGTGAAGATACGCTTCAAGAAGCACCCGCGCTACCGCGTGGAGGGGCGCGACCTGCATGTCGACCTTCCCGTGCCGCTGCGCGACGCGGTGCTGGGCGCCAAGCTTGCGGTCGAGACGCCGACCGGACGGCTGGCGGTGACCGTGCCGGCATGGTCCAGTTCCGACAAGATGCTGCGCCTCAGGGGGCGCGGCCTTACCCAGAAGACCGGCGGCCACGCCGATCTCTATGTCCATGTCCGCGTCATGCTGCCGGAAGGCGGCGATGCCGAACTGGAAGCCCTTATGAAGAAGCGCCAGAGCATTTAAAGCGCTTTAGCTTGCGGTTTTCGCTCCGTTAGGTCGATGACTTACATGCGCAGGGCGCTTGAAGGCGCCTTGTGGCTGTGCGATAGGGGCTGTTCCTGGTTGTAGAGAATGCGGAGAGTGGATCACATGGCGGTTGGACAGGGCCTGATGGCCGGAAAGCGCGGCCTTATCCTTGGCGTGGCCAACAACCGGTCGATTGCCTGGGGGATTGCCAAGGCCTGCGCCGATCAGGGCGCCGAACTGGCGCTGACCTATCAGGGCGAGGCCTTCCGGAAGCGCGTCGAGCCGCTGGTTGCCGAACTGGGCGAGCGCGCCCATTTGGCTGGCCACTGCGACGTGACCGATCCGGAGAGCCTGGACGCCGTCTTCGAGGGCGTTGCCAAGAAGTGGGGCAAGCTGGACTTCGTAGTTCATGCCATCGCCTTCTCCGACAAGGAGGAACTGGACGGGCGCTATGTCGAGACCTCGCGCGACAACTTCCTGCGCACGATGGATATCTCGGTCTATTCCTTCACCACCATTGCCAAGCGCGCCGAGGCGCTGATGACCGATGGCGGTTCGCTGCTGACGCTGACCTATTACGGCGCCGAGAAGGTGATGCCGCACTACAACGTCATGGGCGTGGCCAAGGCCGCACTCGAGGCCAGCGTGCGCTATCTGGCCGTCGACCTCGGCGGCAAGGGCATCCGGGTCAACGCGATTTCGGCCGGCCCGATCAAGACGCTGGCGGCTTCCGGCATCGGCGACTTCCGCTACATCCTGAAGTGGAACGAGTACAACGCGCCGCTGAAGCGCACCGTGACCCCGGAGGAAGTGGGCGATTCCGGCCTCTACTTCCTGTCCGACCTGTCGCGCGGCGTGACCGGCGAGGTGCACCACGTCGATTCGGGCTACCACGTCGTCGGCATGAAGGCCGTGGACGCCCCGGACATTTCCACCATCAAGGACTGACGTCCGCAGCTTTCGGGAGGCGTGCGGGGCGTCATGTTTCCGCTTGTCTATTTCGTGCGCCACGGCCAGACAGCCTGGAATGCCGAAGAGCGCTTGCAGGGGCAGGCCGACACCGACATCACCGAGGTCGGCCGCGCCCAGGCCGACCGCAATGGCCAGCGCCTGGCCGAACTGATTGCCGAGCCGCACCAATTCGACTTCGTCGCCAGCCCGATGCGGCGCACGCGCGAAACCATGGAGCGTGCACGCACGGCCATGGGGCTTGCCTCACACGGCTATCGCACCGATCCGCGGCTGGTGGAGGTGAATTTTGGCGACTGGCAGGGCTTTACCTTCCCGGAGCTCGAAGAACGCTACCCCGGCTGCAAGGAGGAGCGTTCGCGCGACAAATGGAGCTTCGTGCCGCCGGGCGAGGACGCCGAGAGCTATGAGATGCTGCTCGGCCGCATAAGGCCCTGGTTCGAGGAGCTGAAGCACCCCACGGTCTGCGTGACCCATGGCGGCGTGCTGCGCGTCATCTTCCGGCTGGCGCAGTCGATACCCGCCAACCTGGCGGCGGCGCTGGAAATTCCGCAGGACCGTGTGCTGCGGTTTGAAAACGGCAGGCTGGACTGGCTCTGAGGTCTGGGCGCTTGTACGCAGGCCGCGAAACTCGTGGCGGCCGTCACTGCGCCGGAAAGCTATTCCGGCAGCTCCATGTCGGTGATCATGTTGACGCCGTTGACCTGATCGTAGGCGAGCAGGACGTCCATGCCCTCCTGAAGCGCATCGACGTCGAATTCGCCGGGCAGCTTGTAGGACTTGCCGTTGTCGAGCGTGATGGTCAGCTTTTCGCGGTCGATCACCTTGATCTTGCCTTCCGCCTCGGCAGCGAAGGCGGCGCTGGAAATCATCATGACAGCGGCAAGAGCGCCGATCAGGCTACGCATGGTCCATCCTCGTTTTTGTTTATCCTTGGCGTCGACGGGCGACGGCTCGCGATTGCGCGCGGGTAGAAACCAGTAACACGGGGAATGTGTCAAAACTAGAACGCGGCAGTTTCACTTTATGTTTTCAAGATGTTGCCGAAATCACAGGAAAACCGGGCACCTGCCGCCGTTCGGCTCGCGCGAGACAACTGGGCAACAGGTCGGATCATGGTTTGACCCCTGCCGAAAACGCCAATAGAACGCAGCCCAGAGCCGGCGAGACCGGGCAGGGCTGAGTATCATGTCGCACAACACTTTCGGACATCTGTTCCGTGTCACCACCTGGGGCGAAAGCCACGGCGCGGCCTTGGGCTGCGTGGTCGATGGCTGCCCGCCTGGCATTCGCTTCACGCGCGCCGAAATCCAGGCCGAACTCGACCGGCGCCGCCCAGGCAAATCGCGGTTCGTGACCCAGCGCCGCGAGCCCGACGAGGTGCAGGTGCTGTCGGGCTTTGTGCTGGACGAGGACGGCGAGACGATGATCACCACCGGCACGCCGGTGTCGATGATGATTGAAAACGTCGACCAGCGCTCGAAGGACTATGGCGAGATTGCGCGGCAGTACCGGCCCGGCCATGCCGACTACACCTATCACGTCAAATACGGCCTGCGCGACCATCGCGGCGGCGGGCGTTCTTCCGCTCGCGAAACCGCTGCGCGCGTGGCTGCCGGCGCGCTGGCACGCAAGGTGGTGCCGGGCATGGTTGTGCGCGGTGCGCTGGTCTCTATCGGCGTGAAGGACATCGACCGCAGCCGCTGGAACTGGAATTTCGTTGAGGATGCGGAAAACCCGTTCTTCACGCCGGATCCGGATTCGGTGCCGGTATTCGCCGAATATCTCGACGGCATCCGCAAGGCCGGCTCCTCGGTGGGCGCCGTCATCGAGATCGTGGCCGAGGGCGTGCCCGCCGGTCTCGGCGCGCCGGTCTATGCCAAGCTTGACCAGGACATCGCCTCGAATCTCATGTCCATTAATGCGGTGAAGGGGGTGGAGATCGGCAATGGCTTCGAGGCCGCGCGCATCACCGGCGAAGAGAATGCCGACGAGATCCGCATAGGCAACGATGGCAAGCCGGTGTTCCTGTCAAACCACGCCGGGGGTATACTTGGCGGTATCTCGACGGGGCAGGAAATCGTGGCGCGCTTTGCCGTCAAGCCGACGTCGTCGATCCTGACGCCGCGCAAGTCCATCGATGTCGACGGCAAGGACGTCGACGTGATGACCAAGGGCCGCCACGACCCTTGCGTGGGCATACGCGCCGTACCGATCGGCGAGGCCATGGTTGCCTGCGCCATCGCCGATCACTACCTGCGGCATCGCGGCCAGACGGGAAGAATTTAGGGGAGTAAGGGAGTAGGGGAATAACATACTGCCCTACTCCCTTACTCCCTTGCGAACAAAGTGAGCACCATGTCCTACGATCAGAAAAAAGTCGTCGAGGCGCTTCGGGCCTTCGAACGTGGCGAAATCGTCGTCGTGATGGATGACGACGGACGCGAGAACGAGGGCGACCTGATCGTCGCAGCCGTGCATTGTACCGCCGAGAAGATGGCTTTCATCGTGCGCCACACCTCCGGCATCGTCTGCACGCCGATGACGCGCGAGGACGCCCGCCGGCTGAACCTTGCGCCGATGGTGGCCGAAAACGATTCGGCCCACACCACCGCCTTCACCGTCAGCGTCGACTTCAAGCATGGCACCACCACCGGCATCTCGGCCGACGACCGCACGCTGACAGTGCGCAACCTGGCCAACGACAATGCCGGTCCCGCCGATTTCGTGCGTCCTGGCCACATCTTCCCGCTGGTGGCGCGCGAGGGCGGTGTGCTGATGCGCTCGGGCCATACCGAGGCGGCCGTGGACCTGTGCAAGCTGGCCGGCCTGCCGCCGGTGGGAGTCATCTCGGAACTGGTCAACGACGATGGCACGGTGATGCGCGGGCCGCAGGTGGCGGCCTTCGCCGAGGCCAACGGCTTGAAGCAGGTGTCGGTGGCCGACCTCATCGCCTATCGCCAGCGCCAAGAAAAGCTGGTGGAGCGTGTCGAGTGCTCGGATATCGAAACGCCCGGCGGCAAGGCCAAGGCCTATACCTACACGCTGCCCTGGGACGTGATGCACCACCTGGCGATCGTGTTCGGCGACATTCGCGACGGCGAGGAAGTGCCGGTCAGGCTTCATTCGGAAAACGTGGTGGACGACGTGTTCGGCACCGGACATGACCTGCAGTCGATCATGAAGTCGATGGGCGAATGCAAGCGCGGCGTCATCGTCTATTTGCGCGAGGGATCGGTGGGCGTCGCCCACCAGGACCGCAACCGCCCGGTGCACAACGAGGCGGAGGCGCATGCCGAAGCCCGCAAGCGCGAGAGCGAGTGGCGCGAGATCGGCCTGGGTGCGCAGATCCTGCGCGACCTCGGCATTTCCTCGATCAACCTGATCGCCTCGCGCGAGCGCCACTATGTCGGCCTCGAAGGTTTCGGCATCAAGATCGCCAAGACAGAAATTCTTTAGCGAGAATCGCCGCTGTTGTGCGGCAGACGCTTGACAATATCTCCCCTCAGGACATGCTCAATTCGCCTGTTCTGGGGGGATGTTACATGTGGGACTTCGATATCGGCAAGACGCTGTCGATGATGGTGAAGACATGGCCCTTCATCGTCTTTCGCATGATCGTGTTTTTTGCAATCACCGCAGCGTATGTGCTTGCGACCGGCGCCGGAGCGGGCGTCGGCTATGGCGCAGGCCACATCTTCGGCGGCGAGGACGGGCCGGTCACCCTTTCGCTGTGGGGCGGGATCCTGGGTTTCGGCGCGGTGTCGCTGATCGTCTACTGGATCCGCGAATACATCCTCTACATCGTCAAGGCCGGCCACATCGCGGTCATGGTCCGGCTGCTTGACGGCCACGACGTGCCGGGCGGCCAGGGCCAGATCTCTTATGCGCGGGAAGTGGTGACGGCGCGATTTGCCGAGGCGAACATTCTCTTTGTTCTCGACCAACTGGTGAAGGGCGCCATCGCCGCCATCACCGGCCTGATCGGCGGCATAGCGTCCTTCCTTCCCATCCCGGGGCTCGACGGGCTGGTGAAGTTCATCAACACGGTCATTCGCCTGTCGCTGACCTATGTCGATGAGATCATTCTCGCCTACAATATCCGCATCGACAGCCACAGCCCTTACGAGACCGCCCGCCAGGGCGTTGTCCTCTACGCACAGAACGCCAGGACACTGGTCAAGAACGCGGTGTGGCTGGCGATCATCATGTGGGGCCTGACCTTCGTCATCTTCCTGATGATGCTGACGCCCGCGGCCGCCATCCTCTACGTGATGCCCGGGCAACTGGCGGGCTGGGCCTTCGTTCTGGCGATCGTGTTTGCCTGGGCGGTGAAGGGCGCGCTGATCGAGCCCTTCGCCATCGCTTCGCTGATGCAGGTCTATTTCAAGGCCATTGAGGGGCAGACGCCCAACGCCGACTGGGATCGCCGGCTGGCCGAGGCATCGGGCAAGTTCCGCGAGCTGAAGGACAAGGCGCTGGGCGCGCCCGGCGGGTCGGCGTGGCAGCCGGCCGGACAGCCGGGTTAGGCACGACAGGACCGGGCTTCTCGGGTCACCGTCTCCTTGAGCGCGGTTTCTCCGGCGCCGCCGAAGGCCTCGCTCATGATCAACTCGTGCAGGGGCAGGCGGCTGCCCCAGCCATTTGCCTCAAGGTCTGGTTTCGGCGCGAACTGCGAGACGCGACCTACGCACAGATAGGCGACCGGCGCGACGTGGTCGGGAATGTCGAGCAGGCCCTTCAATGCGTGCTCGTTGAGGATGCTGACCCAGCCGATGCCCACCCCTTCCGCCCGCGCGGCGAGCCAGAGATTTTGGACAGCACAGACGGTGCTGTAGAGGTCCATCTGCGGGTTGTGCCAGCGGCCGAGGGGCGAGGTTTCCGAACGCCGCCGGTCGCAGGTGATGCAGAGGTTCAGCGCGCTTTCGCAGATGCCTTCGAGCTTCAGCTTGCGGTAGAGCGCTTGCCGCTCGGCGGCGATGGCAGGCAGTTCCTGCGCGCGGGCGGCCAGGAACAGGTCGCGCACGCGCTCGCGTCGCTCCATGTCGCGGATGACGATAAAATTCCACGGCTGCATGAAGCCGACCGACGGCGCGTGATGGGCGGCCAGCAAGAGGCGCGCCAGAACGGCGTCATCGAGCGGCTCGGGCGCAAAATGACTGCGCACGTCGCGGCGCGTGAAGATTGCGCGGTAGACTGCCTCGCGCGCCGCGTCTCCGAAGGCGTTTTCGGGCATAGGATGGCTGCTTGCCGGCATCGCGTTTCCCCTTGCGAACAGGCTCGGCATCGTTCCGCCTGACCAAGCGGACGACTATTTCTGCCTGGCCGGTCTTCTGGCTCGGGTTCGTCCCGCCATCGGCGCCTTCCCGTTCCGCAGAACAGTGGCACTTGCCAATGCGATCCCCCTTACAGCGTTGGGCACGCCGCGGATTTGCACCGCGTTCCCGATTCTCCCGCCCTAGAGCGCGATGGCTTCTCCTTGAGACGCCATCTTTCTCCAGGTTTCTGGAGCATGACCTTGTCCGAAAAGTCTGCAACTTTTCGGGATCATGCTCTAAGGCGGGCACCTTGCAGCAGCGCGACACTATCGCGGAACGGGGCGCGATGCATCCTCAATCGGCGACACGGGGTTTGCGAGAAAAGACGATTTTCCCCAGGCTTCGGCAGGTAGTGCGTGGCGACGGGCGCCTTTGCTGATAAACTGCCTGGCATGACAACGCGCCTTTATTCGCACCCGATCTATCTTGAGCACCTGACGCCGCCGGGGCACCCGGAGCGCCCGGACCGGCTGCGCGCGATTGCGCGCGTGCTGGAGGATGATGCGTTTGCGGACCTCGTGCGCGTCGAGGCGCCGGAGGGAGACGAGGCGACGATCCTGTTCGCCCATCCCGAGAGCTTCGTGGACCGGATTCGCGCGGCGATCCCCGAGGAGGGGCTCGTGGGCATCGATGCCGACACCACCGTGAGCCCCAAGAGCTGGCAGGCGGCGCTGACGGCGATCGGCGCGGCCAATGCGGCGGTGGACGACGTGTTCACCGGCAAGGCTGACAACGTGTTCGTGGCGGCGCGCCCGCCGGGTCACCATGCCGAGAAGACGACCGCGATGGGGTTCTGCCTGTTCAACAACGCAGCGATCGCGGCCCGCTACGCGCAGCGCAAATATGGCGCCGAGCGCGTGGCCATCGTCGACTGGGACGTGCACCACGGCAACGGCACGCAGGACATCTTCTGGGACGACCCGAGCGTGCTGTTCTGCTCCACCCACCAGATGCCGCTCTATCCGGGCACCGGCGCCAAGGACGAGACCGGCGCGGGCAACATCGTCAACGCGCCGCTGTCGCCGGAGAGCGGCAGCGACCTGTTCCGCGAAGCGTTCCGGGCGCGCGTGCTGCCGGCGCTCGACAATTTCGCGCCGGACCTGATCATCATCTCCGCCGGCTTCGACGCGCACCATCGCGACCCGCTGGCGCAGATCAACTTGACGGAAGAAGACTTCGACTGGGCGACAGGCCAGCTCATGGACCGCGCGGCGCGCCATGCGAACAACCGCATCGTGAGTCTGCTCGAGGGCGGCTACGACCTGCAGGGCCTGTCTTTTTCGGTCGCGGCGCATGTAAAGCGCCTGATGAAAGGATGAATGATGGACGCCGAACCGAATGACGACATCAAGGCGATGAGCTTCGAACAGGCGCTGGAAGCGCTGGAGAGCATCGTCGACCATCTGGAGCGCGGCGACGTGCCGCTCGACCAGTCGATCCGCATCTACGAGCGCGGCGAGGCGCTGAAGGCGCATTGCGACCGGCTGCTAAAGGCGGCCGAGGACAAGGTGGAGAAGATCCGCCTGTCGCGCGACGGCAAGCCGGTGGGAGCCGAGCCGCTCGACGGAGAGTAGGGCATCGTTGAACAATCCGTCTCGGCGGCGCGGTATTTCTCCCGTGGTCGTCGCGGCGTAGCCTCTGCGGGCAAGTTTTTTGCGACTGCCGCCGATTGGAGGTTACCATGAGCTTCTTTCCCGCACCCGATCCCGAACTGGGCAACGCGTATTCCTGCGACGCTCTCGAACTGATGGTGGTCGCCAACGCCAAGGACATTGGCGGCTTCGAGGTGCGCCGCGCGCTGCCCACCGCGCGGCGGCGACTGGTCGGCCCTTTCATCTTCTTCGATCGCATGGGCCCGGCGATTCTGCGGGCCGGGCAGGCGTTGGACGTGCGCCCGCACCCGCATATCGGTCTCTCGACCGTGACCTATCTGTTCGACGGGAAGATCCGGCACCGCGATTCGCTCGGCACCGAGATGGTGATCTCGCCCGGCGACGTGAACCTGATGACGGCCGGGCGCGGCATCGTCCATTCCGAGCGCACGCCGGAGGAGATCCGCAGCGCGCCGACCTCGATCTCGGGCCTGCAGACCTGGATTGCGCTGCCCGACAACAAGGAGGAAATGGCCCCGGGCTTCGAGAACACGGCGAATACCGCGCTGCCCGAGTTCGATGCGGATGGCGCAAAAGTGCGCGTGGTGATGGGCGACTTCGAGGGCCATCGCTCGCCTGTGACCGTCTACCACGACACGCTCTATGTGGATGTGCGCCTGGAGCCGGGCGCGAAGATCCGCATTCCGGCCGATGCGGAAGAGCGCGCGATCTACGTGCTGGAGGGCAATGTCACGATCCTGCGCGACCGTTTCCCGCCCGATCGGCTGCTGGTGTTCCGGCCCGGCGACGAGATCGTGGTTTCGGCCGAGGAGGGCGCGCATTTCATGCTGTTCGGCGGCGCCTCGCTGGGGTCGCAGCGCTACATCTGGTGGAACTTCGTTTCCTCGTCAAAGGAGCGCATCGAGCAGGCCAAGGAAGAATGGAAGACCGGCCGCTTCGACATCGTGCCGGGCGACGAGAACGAGTTCATACCCTTGCCCGAGCGCTGAGTTTTGCGGGCATAAGGCCACATCTTGCCCGCGCTCATTTACATTCCGGCACCGACACTCTATCTCCGAAGCCGATATTGATCGATTAGACAGGCTGAATCCCGTGACCTTGCCGCCCAAAACGCCGCTGCTGGATACGGTGCGCATTCCTGCGGACCTCAAGCGGTTGCCCGAAAGCGATCTGCCGCAACTGGCTTCCGAACTGCGCGCCGAGCTGATCGACGCCGTGTCGCACACCGGCGGGCATCTCGGCGCCGGCCTTGGCGTGGTCGAGCTCACGGTGGCGCTGCACTATGTGTTCGATACGCCGGACGACCGCATCATCTGGGACGTTGGCCACCAGGCCTATCCGCACAAGATCCTGACCGGGCGCCGCGACCGCATCCGCACGCTGCGCCAGGAGGACGGGCTGTCGGGCTTCACCAAGCGCGCCGAGAGCGAATACGACACCTTCGGCACGGGCCACTCGTCGACCTCGATCTCGGCCGGCCTCGGCATGGCCGTGGCACGCGACCTGGAGGGGCGCAAGAACAACGTGATTGCCGTGATCGGCGACGGCGCCATGTCGGCGGGCATGGCCTATGAGGCGATGAACAATGCCGGCGCGCTGAACTCGCGCATGATCGTCATCCTAAACGACAACGACATGTCGATTGCGCCGCCGACCGGCGCAATGAGTGCCTATCTGGCGCGTCTCGGCTCGGGGCGCGCCTATCAGGGCATCCGCGATCTTGGCAAGAAGCTGACCTCCTATCTCGGCGCCCGCGTCGACCGCGCCATCACCCGCGCAGTGGAGCACGCACGCGGCTATGTGACCGGCGGCACCCTGTTCGAGGAACTGGGCTTCTTCCACATCGGCCCCATCGACGGGCACAATCTGGAGCACCTGATCCCGGTGCTGAAAAACGTGCGCGACAATGGCGACGGGCCGGTGCTCATCCATGTCGTGACGCAGAAGGGCAAGGGCTACGGTCCGGCCGAGGCCGCCGCCGACAAGTATCACGGCGTCAACAAGTTCGACGTCATCACCGGCGCGCAGGCCAAGGCGCCGGCCAATGCGCCGAGCTACACCAAGGTTTTTGCGCAGAGCCTGATTCAGGAAGCACGCGAGGACGAGAAGATCGTCGCCATCACCGCTGCCATGCCTTCCGGCACCGGCCTCGACCTGTTCGGCGAAGTTTTCCCGGCCCGCACCTTCGATGTCGGCATTGCCGAACAGCACGCCGTGACCTTCGCGGCCGGCCTCGCCACCGAGGGGCTGAAGCCATTCGCGGCGATCTATTCGACCTTCCTGCAGCGCGCCTATGACCAGGTGGTGCACGACGTGGCGATCCAGAAGCTGCCGGTGCGCTTCCCCATCGACCGTGCGGGCTTCGTCGGAGCCGATGGACCGACCCATTGCGGCGCCTTCGACACCGCCTATCTTGCCTCGCTGCCGGACTTCGTGGTGATGGCCGCCGCCGACGAGGCGGAACTGCGCCACATGGTGCGCACTGCCGCCGCTTATGACGAAGGCCCGATCGCGTTCCGCTATCCGCGTGGCAACGGCGTGGGCGTGGAGATGCCGGAGCGCGGCCAGGTGCTGGAAATCGGCAAGGGCCGTATTCTTCGCGAGGGCACCAAGGTGGCGCTGCTGTCCTTCGGCACGCGCCTGCAGGACTGCCTGCTGGCGGCCGAGGAACTGACCGCGGCAGGGCTTTCGACCACCGTGGCCGACGCCCGCTTCGCCAAGCCGCTGGACGAGGATCTTGTTCGCCGGCTCGCCACCTCGCACGAGGTGCTGCTAACGGTGGAGGAAGGCTCGATCGGCGGCTTCGCCAGCCATGTGCTGCATTTCCTCGCCAAGGAAGGCCTGCTCGATGCCGGCCTGAAGGTGCGCCCGCTGGTTCTGCCGGACGAATTCACCGACCACGCCAAGCCCGAGAAGATGTATGCCGACGCCGGGCTTGATACAGCCGGCATCGTGCGCACGGTCTTTGCAGCACTTGGCCGCTCGGTGCGCTCTGTATCGGCCTAACCAGCTGTTTACGCTGGTGTTTGGCCATTTGCTTACCTTTCTCTTGGCCGATTCTTAGCGGCCTGTCGCTAGAGCTCTCCCCAAGGAGGGCAGGGCTATCGCCCATAGCATTCGACCCCCACTCCGGTTTGCTTCGCAAACCACCTCTCCCCCGCTCGACGGGGGAGAGGAAACGCCGTCCGCGAACTGGCACCCTTCCTCTCCCCTTTTGAGGGGGAGAGGTGCCGAGCGAAGCGAGGCGGAGTGGGGGTAAGTCGTGCCATATGCGATTGTCCCGCCAGGCAGGGGGAGCTTCATGAAAATTCTTCTGGCGGGCGCGGCGCTGCTTGCCGCATTGATGACACCGGCGGCCGCCGAAACGCGCTACGACGTGATGCTGGAACGGGCGGTGATGGAGATCGTCGCCGGCAGGATGGGCGACCTCCGGGGCAGTTTGCCTTCCGCCGCAAGCCGGAATTCGTCGTGCTTCCGGATGATTCCGCCGGCAACCACAGTTTTCTGGAAACCACGCGAGCCGAACTCAGGCGCCGCTTTGCCGATGGCAGGCTGCCGATAACCGAGCGCAAGGTCTCGCGCGTCATCATCGCCTTCTGAGGATCGACAGTTCACCGCGCTTGCCTTCCGCCACGGCTTTCGCCAATGAAAGCCGATGAAAGCCGGACAACAACAGGACACACGCCGGCGCCTCGACGAGGCGCTGGTGAGCCGCGGGTTCTTCGCCAGCCGCTCGCGGGCGCGCGATGCGGTGGAGCGCGGCACGGTGAGCGTGGACGGGGTGGTCGCGACCAAGGCAGGGCAGGCCGTCTCCGACGCGGCCGCCATCACGGTGGCGGACCCGGCGCAGGCCTATGTCTCGCGCGCGGCGCTGAAGCTGATTGCCGGCCTCGAGCATTTCGGCATCGATCCGCGCGGCTGCAACGCGCTCGACATCGGCGCCTCGACCGGCGGTTTCACGCAGGTGCTGCTGGAGCGGGGGGCGGCGCATGTGACCGCAATCGATGTCGGCCACGGCCAGATGCATGAGAGCCTGAAGGCCGATCCGCGCGTAAGCTGCGTGGAGGGGCTGAACGCGCGCGACCTCACCGCCGACGCGATGGAAGGCCGCCCGCTCGACCTGATCGTTTCCGATGTCAGCTTCATTTCGCTGAAGCTTGCCTTGCCGCCGGCGCTGGCGCTGGCGCGGCCCGGCGCACATGGTATTTTCCTGGTGAAGCCGCAGTTCGAGGCCGGCCGCGAGGCGATCGGCAAGGGCGGTATCTTGAAGAATCCGGCGGATGGGCCGGTCGTGGCCGAGGCGCTTGCCGATTGGCTGGGCAGCCAAGCCGGATGGAAGGCGCTGGGCCTGTGCCCATCGCCGATCGAAGGCGGTGACGGCAACCGCGAATTCCTGCTGGCCGGAGTGAAGGCATGAGCACACGATTCCAGATCGCACGCCTCGGCGCGCAGGGCGACGGCGTCGCCGACACGCCTGAGGGCCCGCTCTTCATTCCCTTCGCGCTGCCCGGCGAGACGGTGACGGCCGCCCGCGAGAAGGACCGCGGCACGCTGATGGCTGTGCTGGAGGAGTCTCCGCTGCGCGTCGAACCGCCTTGCCGTCACTTCACCGAATGCGGCGGCTGCGCGTTGCAGCATCTGGAGCAACAGGCCTATCTGGACTGGAAGCGCGGCAAGATCGTGCAGGCGCTGAAGAGCCGCGGCCTGGACGTCGAGGTGGCGGCGACCGTGCCCTGCGCGCCGCATTCGCGACGGCGCGCCACCTTTTCGGTGCGCCGCACCGAGGCCGGCATGCTCCTGGGCTACAACCGTGCCTATTCGCATCACATCATCGA
This sequence comes from Mesorhizobium sp. KR2-14, assembly GCF_040049255.1. Lineage (NCBI taxonomy): Bacteria > Pseudomonadati > Pseudomonadota > Alphaproteobacteria > Hyphomicrobiales > Phyllobacteriaceae > Mesorhizobium > Mesorhizobium sp. KR2-14. The sequence goes on from NZ_JBDZDR010000002.1 coordinate 491,169, forward strand.
CATCGAAGAATGCCCGATCGTCGAGCCGCAGATAGAAGCGGCGCTTCAGATGCTTCGGCAGCTGGCTACCCTGATCTGCCACACGCAGCAGGCCTTCCACCTGACCGTCACGCATACCGACTCCGGCCTCGACGTGGCGGCGCAGGATGCCGGCAAGCTGGAGGACAAGGCCCGCAGGGCAATCTCCGCCTTTGCCATTCGCGAGGGGCTGGCCCGGGTTTCGGTTGATGGCGAAATCATAGTGGAGCCGAAGAAGCCGGCGGTGTCGTTTGGTGATGTTTCGGTAGCGCCGCCGCCCGGCGGCTTCCTGCAGGCAGTGGCCTCGGCAGAGGCGGTGATGGCGGAGCTGGTGTGCGGGCACCTGAAGAAGGCGAAGAAGGTGGTCGACCTGTTTGCCGGGGCAGGGGCCTTCGCCTTGCGGCTGGCTGCAAAATCGGAGGTGCATGCGGTGGAGGGCGATGCGGCAGCACTTGCCGCGCTCGATCGCGGGTTCCGCTTCGGCAGCGGGCTGAAGCGGGTAGTGATTGAAAAGCGCGACCTGTTTCGCCGCCCGCTGACCTTCAAGGAGCTTGGCGCCTATGATGGCCTGGCATTCGACCCGCCGCGCGCCGGCGCGGAGGACCAGTGCAAGCAGATCGCGAAATCGGACGTTCCGCTGGTGGCGGCCGTGTCCTGCAACCCCGCGACGCTGGGGCGCGACCTGCGCATCCTGGTCGACGGCGGCTATAAGCTGACGAGCGTGACGCCGGTGGACCAGTTCCTGTGGTCGCCGCATGTCGAGGCGGTGGCATTGCTGGAGAAGCCGCGCAAGCGGCGGTGAGCTAAGGCAGCGGGACGATCCGTTCGAAGGCGGCGTCCACTTCGGCCGCGAGCAATCGGCGAACGAATTCGGGCACGATTTCGGTCGCTCGGCCATAGATCGCGTCGCTGAAGCTCGAATGGCCCTCTGAAGGTTCGAGATTGAGCTCGACCGTATGTGCGCCGGCTGCGTTCGCCTGCTCGACGAAGCCGGCTGCCGGGTAGACATTGCCGCTGGTGCCGATGGAGACGAACAGGTCGCATCTGGCGAGCGCGGCTTCGATCCTGTCCATGTGGTAGGGCATCTCGCCGAACCAGACGACGTCGACGCGCATGCGGCCGACGGTGCTGCAGTGCGGACATTGCGAATTGATCGTCATGTCGCCGGACCAGCGGCTGCGGGCGCCGCAGGCCTCGCACAGCGCGGTGTTGATCTCGCCATGCATATGCGCAAGCTTGCGCGAGCCGGCGCTCTCGTGCAGGTCGTCGATGTTCTGCGTGACCAGGAGGAACGAGCCGCCGAAAACGGCTTCGAGGCGCGCCAGCGCCCTGTGCGCTGCGTTCGGCTGAACGCGCAGCAGGCCACGCCGGCGCTGGTTGTAGAAGTCGTGGACCTTGGCCGGGTTGCGGGCAAATCCTTCGGGCGTCGCCACGTCGCGATAATCGACCTTGGACCAGATGCCGCCGCTGTCGCGGAAGGTGTCAATACCGGATTCGGCGGAGACGCCGGCTCCGGTGAGGATGACGATCCGCTCGAACGACAAGATCAGGCCCGCGTTCCGCCGACGGTCATCTGGTTCATGCGCAAATGCGGCTGGCCGACGCCGACCGGAACGCCCTGGCCGTTCTTGCCGCACATGCCGATGCCGGGGTCGAGCTTCATGTCGTTGCCGACCATGGCGATGCGGTGCATGGCGTCCGGACCGTTGCCGATAAGCATGGCGCCCTTGATCGGCTGGGTGACCTTGCCGTCCTCGATCATGTAGGCCTCGGTGCAGCCGAACACGAATTTTCCAGAGGTGATGTCGACCTGGCCGCCGCCGAAGGACACGGCGTAGATGCCGTTCTTCACCGAGGCGATGATCTCTTCGGGGGGCATGTCGCCGCCGGTCATGTAGGTGTTGGTCATGCGCGGCATGGGCTGGTGGGCGTAGGATTCGCGCCGGCCGTTGCCGGTGGCGGCTACTCCCATCAGGCGCGCGTTCTGGCGGTCCTGCATGTAGCCGACCAGCTTGCCGTCCTCGATCAGGACGTTGCGGGCGCTGGGCGTGCCTTCGTCGTCGACGGTGATGGAGCCGCGGCGCTCGGCGATGGTGCCGTCATCGACCACGGTGACGCCCTTGGCCGCCACCTGCTGGCCCATCAGGCCGGCGAAGGCGGAGGTCTTCTTGCGGTTGAAGTCGCCTTCCAGCCCGTGGCCGACTGCTTCATGCAGCATCACGCCCGGCCAGCCGCTGGACAGCACGATGTCGAACGTGCCGGCGGGGGCAGGGACGGCGCGAAGGTTGACCAGCGCCTGGCGCAGCGCCTCGTCGGCGGCGAACTGCCAGCTGTCCTCGGCCAGGAATTCGCCAAAGCCCTTGCGGCCGCCCATGCCGTAGGAGCCGGTTTCCTGGCGGTCGCCTTCGCCAACCACGACGGAGACGTTCATGCGCACCAGCGGGCGCACATCGCGCACCATCTGGCCGTCGGCGCGCATGATCTCGACATGCTGCCAGGAAGAGGTGAGGGCGGCGGTGACCTGACGCACACGCGGGTCCTTGGCGCGCAGCCAGGCGTCGATCTCCTGCAGAAGCTTGGCCTTGGCCTCGAAGCTGGGCGAGGGGATCGGGTTCTCCTCACCATAGAGATGCCGGTTGGTGCGGGCGGGCGCCGCGGCAAGCGTGCCGGAATAGCCACCCTTGACCGCCGAAACGGCGTCGGCCGCGCGGCGCAGCGATGCTTCGGACAATTCGCTGGAATGGGCGTAGCCGGTGGCCTCGCCGGCAACCGCGCGAAGGCCGAAACCCTGGTCGGTGTTGAAATTGGCGGTCTTCAGGCGGCCATTGTCGAACATCAGCGACTCGCTCTCGCGGTATTCGAGAAACAGCTCGCCGTCGTCCGTGCCGCCAATGGTTTCGCCAACAATGCGGCGGATCTGATCTTCGGAGATGTCGAAGTGGCCGAGAAGGCTGTTCATGGCGCGTTCGCCTCGCTTGCGAGATGGCAGTCGACCCACGATGTAGGCGCGCCGATGGCTTTCGGCAATGCGAATTGCCGGTTCAATGAAAAAGGGGCGCGATTTGCGCCCCTCATGCTGCCGGACCTGTCGCCGCAATCACGGCAGCGCGGCAAATCCTTCGCCAAAGCCCTTGAGGTCGACCGGGATGCCGACGCCTTCTTCAGGCGTCTGGAAGACGATGAAGGTGGCCGAGGTGCCGGTCTTCAGCGTGTCGAGGAGCGGCTTTTCAAGGATGACCTCGGCATAGCAGCCGTCGCCGAAGCAGCGCACGAAATAGGCGCGGCCAATGTCCTTGCCATCGATATTGAGGCCGAGGCCGTTGGGCAGCAGGACACCGAGCGGCGCCAGGACGCGCAGGATTTCGGCCTTGTTGTCGGCCGTGCGCAGCACCACCACGGAAAGGCCGATTTCCGGCCGGTCCTCGGCGATGACGTTCTGCATCATCACGCATTGCTCGGCGGTGGCGCCGGCCGGCGTGTCGCAGATGATCGACCATGCGCCATGGGTGGAACGCACCGAACCGCCCTGCGGCTGGGAAGGCTTTGCCTGAGGCTGCTCGGCCGGCTGTTCCTGGGCACTTGCAGGCAAGGCGAAGCCAGCGAGCGTGGCAAACAGAAAGAACTTCGCCAAGTTTCCCGAAAGGCGAGGGATCATGATGGCTCCATTGCGAATCGCACGACACCGAGCGTGACAACTAAAACTATACGGCAACAGGATGGCCGAACCAACCAATTGCGCCGTTTCGGGCGTCTTTGCAGCCAGTTGGCTGAGGGAGGGGGAAAGGGCGGTACTTTCCGAAGGGCCAGCATAAAGGCTGTGAACAAGTCTTGGAAGCGGGGACTTCCACGCCCTTGCGCGCAAAAATGCCGCACGGGTTCTTGTGCTCCTTTCTTGCGATCGGAAAGAGAGTATGGTTTGAACCCACTTTAGGACCATCGGGATTCCCCGTCCCGATGCGCTTTATCATTCGTGCGGACGTAAGCACGAAATTGGGAGACAAAGAGGGCGATGAAAAAAATTCTTGCAAGTGCTGGCGCCGCGGCAGCTTTTTTCGCCACCGCCGCGGCTTACGCGGCGCAGCCGACGCCTTGGCAGACCGGGTTCCAGCCTGCCGCCACGGGTATCATGGAGCAGATCGCGTGGTTTGAGCAGTACACCCTGTGGTTCATTGTGCCGATCACGCTCTTGGTGCTGGTGCTGCTGTTGTACTGCATCCTGCGTTTCCGTGCCGCGGCGAACCCGGTTCCGTCGCGCACGAGCCACAATACGCTGATCGAGGTCATCTGGACCGTCGGGCCGGTTGTCGCTCTGCTGTTCATCGCTGTTCCCTCGTTCCAGCTTCTGACCGCGCAGTATTCGCCGGCTGAGGAAGCCAAGGTCACGGTCAAGGCGACCGGCAACCAGTGGAACTGGGACTACGAGTATCAGACTGAAGAACCCTTCTCCTTCAACTCCGCAATGCTGGCAGACGCCGACCGCGCAGCGGAAGGCAAGGAGGATCTGGCCGTCTATCCGCGTCTTCTCGCGGTCGACAACGAGATCGTCGTGCCTGTCGACACGATGGTTCGCGTTCTCGTGACCGCCAGCGACGTCATCCATGCCTTCGCCATGCCGGCCTTCGGCGTGAAGACGGACGCCGTGCCGGGTCGTATCAACGAGATCTGGTTCAAGGCGAAGAAGGAAGGCCTGTATTACGGCCAGTGCTCCGAGCTTTGCGGCAAGGACCACGCCTTTATGCCGATCGCCGTGCGCGTCGTTTCGGACAAGCAATACGAGGCCTGGGCTGCGCAGGCCAAGACCGATTTGAGCGGTGCCAACAAGGCGCTGATGGCTGAGATTGAATCCACTGCAAAGGTGGCGGCCGCCGGCAATTGATGCTGCGTCCGAATAGAAATTAGGAATGGAGCGGAACATGGCAGGCGCTGCAGTTCACGACATCCACGATCACAAGCCGCGTGGCTTGGTTCGCTGGTTGTATTCGACCAACCATAAAGACATCGGCACCCTCTACCTGATCTTCGCGATCTTCGCCGGCATCATCGGCGGCTTCATGTCGGTGATGATCCGCTGGGAGCTGGCCGAGCCGGGTATCCAGATTTTCCACGGCCTCGCGTCGATGGTCTATGGCGTCGAGGGAGATGCCGCGATCGACTCCGGCAAGCACATGTTCAATGTGTTCACCACCATGCACGGCCTCATCATGATCTTCTTCATGGTGATGCCCGCGCTGATCGGTGGCTTCGCCAACTGGATGGTTCCGATCATGATCGGTGCGCCGGACATGGCGTTCCCGCGCATGAACAACATCTCGTTCTGGCTGCTGGTTCCTGCCTTCATCCTGCTCTTGATGTCGTTCTTCGTCCCCGGCCCGGCCGGCGGATGGGGCGTCGGCGGCGGCTGGACGATGTATCCGCCCTTCGCGACCTCCGGCCAGCCCGGCCCCGCGATGGACCTGGCGATCCTTTCGGTTCACATCGCCGGCGCTTCGTCGATCCTTGGTGCGATCAACTTCATCACCACCATCTTCAACATGCGCGCTCCCGGCATGACGCTGCACAAGATGCCGCTGTTTGCCTGGGCCGTGCTGATCACCGCGTTCCTGCTGCTGCTGTCGCTGCCGGTTCTGGCTGGTGGCATCACCATGCTGCTGACCGACCGCAACTTCGGCACCGCGTTCTTCTCTCCGGAAGGCGGCGGCGACCCGATCCTGTACCAGCATCTGTTCTGGTTCTTCGGTCACCCGGAAGTCTACATTCTGATCCTGCCGGGCTTCGGCATCGTCAGCCACATCATCGCGACCTTCTCGCGCAAGCCGATCTTCGGCTACCTGGGCATGGCCTACGCCATGGTCGCGATCGGCGCGGTCGGCTTCATCGTGTGGGCTCACCACATGTACACCACCGGCCTGTCGCTCGACACGCAGCGCTACTTCGTGTTCGCCACGATGGTGATTGCGGTGCCGACCGGCGTGAAGATCTTCTCGTGGATCGCCACGATGTGGGGCGGCTCGATCTCCTTCAAGGCGCCCATGCTGTGGTCGATCGGCTTCATCTTCATGTTCACCGTCGGCGGCATGACCGGCGTGCAGTTGGCCAATGCCGGCCTCGACCGCTCGCTGCATGACACCTACTACGTCGTGGCGCACTTCCACTACGTGCTGTCGCTGGGTGCCGTGTTCGCCATCTTCGCGGCCTGGTACTACTGGTTCCCGAAGATGACCGGCTACATGTACTCGCCGGTGATCGCCAACACCCACTTCTGGATCACGTTCATCGGCGTGAACCTGATCTTCTTCCCGCAGCACTTCCTCGGTCTGGCCGGCATGCCGCGCCGCTACATCGACTATCCGGATGCGTTCGCGGGCTGGAACCAGGTGTCGTCCTACGGCTCCTATATCTCGGCCTTCGCCTTCCTGGTCTTCCTGTTCGGCGTCTTCGAGGCTTTCGCCAAGAAGCGCGTCGCCGGGGCCAATCCGTGGGGCGAAGGTGCGACCACGCTGGAATGGCAGCTTTCTTCGCCGCCGCCGTTCCACCAGTGGGAAGAACTGCCGCGCATCAAGTAAGAAGCGCATGACAAACGCGAAGCCGCCGGTCGCCGGCGGTTTCGACAAACAGAAATGGACCCGGTTGGTATGGCCCTGGTTGAAAAGAGCACGTTGCACGATGGTGGTTTCCGCATGTCGGAAGCCACGGCCGGCGATTTCATCGCGCTGCTGAAGCCGCGCGTGATGTCGCTCGTCGTGTTCACCGCCTTTGTCGGCCTGATGGCCGCCCCGGTGTCCATAAATCCGTTCATCGCCGTCGTCGCCATTCTGGCCATCGCGATCGGGGCAGGGGCCTCGGGCGCGCTGAACATGTGGTACGACGCCGATATCGACGCAGTCATGACGCGCACTGCCAAGCGGCCGGTGCCGTCTGGCCGCGTGCTCCCCGGCGAAGCGCTGGGCTTCGGTGTCATTCTCTCGGTTTTGTCGGTGTTGACGCTGGGCGTGCTGGTCAACTGGGTTTCGGCCGCGCTGCTCGCCTTCACCATCTTCTTCTATGCGGTGGTCTACACGATCTGGCTGAAGCGCTGGACACCGCAAAACATCGTCATCGGCGGCGCCGCCGGCGCCTTCCCGCCGATTGTCGGCTGGGCGGCCGCAACCGGCTCGATCAGCCTCGAAAGCGTTATTCTTTTCCTGATCATCTTCCTGTGGACCCCGCCGCACTTCTGGGCGCTGGCGTTGTTCAAGTCGGAAGACTACAGCCGCGCCGGCGTGCCGATGATGCCGAACGTGGCAGGTGCTGCCTCCACGCGCCGGCAGATCTTCGCCTATACGCTTCTGACCGCGCCCGTGGGCGTCCTGCCCTGGCTGCTCGGCTATACGTCCGTGGCCTACGGTGTGGTGTCGATAGCACTCGGCCTCGGCTTCATCTGGTATGCCTGGAAAGTGCTGCTCATGCCTGACAGCGACCGGACCATGAAGCCCGCCAAGGCGATGTTCGGCTATTCGCTGCTCTACTTGTTCGGCATCTTCGCCGCCTATCTCGCGGACAGTATCGTCGAGCGCTTGCTCGCGATGCCAGGAGTATAGCCATGACAGAACCTGAAATGGTCACCCTCACCGAAAGCCAGCGCAAGGCGCGCCGCAGCCGTTCGATCGCGATCGGGCTCGGGCTTGCCCTTCTGGTGGTCATCTTCTACGTCGCAACGATCATCAAGTTTGGTCCGGCGATTCTGGACCGTACGTTTTGAGGGTCGCCATGAACCGTGACAACGTGACGACAACCGATCAGAAGACGCAAAGCTCCAACAAGCGGGTCGCTGGCATCTGCCTGGCATTCATCGCCGGCATGGTGGGCATGTCCTATGCGGCCGTGCCGCTTTACTCGATGTTCTGCCGCGTGACCGGTTATGGCGGCACGACGCAGCGCGTTGAACAGTATTCCGACCGGGTGCTGGACCAGAAGGTGACCATCCGCTTCGACGCCAACACGGCGGGCGGGCTGCCGTGGTCGTTCAAGCCGGTGGCGCGCGAGATCTCGATCAAGATCGGCGAGACCGCGCAGGCGCACTACACGGCAACCAACAGCTTCGATGTGCCCACCGCCGGCCGCGCGACCTTCAACGTCACGCCCGAACTGGCAGGCGCATATTTCAACAAGGTGGAGTGCTTCTGCTTCACCGACACAACCTTGAAGCCCGGCGAATCGCTGGACATGCCGGTGGTCTTCTACGTCGATCCCGACATCGTCAACGTGCCGGAACTGAAGGACGTGAAGACGATCACCCTTTCTTACACTTTCTTCCCGATTGAGGGGGCAAAGCCGATGGCCAACGCGCCGCAGGCCGGATACCTCAAGACAAACGAAAACACCGACGGAAACCTCGGGGGCTGAGATGGCTGACGCGCATTCCAAACCACAACACGACTATCACATCATAGATCCTAGCCCGTGGCCCCTGCTGGGTTCCATCGGCGCTCTTGTCATGGCCATTGGCGGCGTCGCCTGGATGCAGGCCATGAAGCAGGGCAGCTTCCCGTTCCTGGGCCTCGACCTGGCACATGCCAGGTACTGGGTCTTTGCGGTGGGCGTGCTCATCGTTCTCTACACCATGTATGCGTGGTGGTCGGACACGGTGAAGGAAGCGCATGAGGGACACCACACCCGCGTGGTCTCGCTGCACCTGCGCTATGGCATGATCATGTTCATCGCCTCTGAGGTGATGTTCTTCGTTGCCTGGTTCTGGGCGTTCTTCGACGCCAGCCTGTTCCCGGCCGAGACCGAGCAATACGCTCGCGCCGCCTACACCGGCGGCATCTGGCCGCCGAAGGGCATCGAGGTTCTCGATCCTTTCCACCTGCCGCTCTACAACACCATCATCCTGCTGCTGTCGGGCACGGCCGTTACCTGGGCTCATCACGCCCTGCTGCACAACGACCGCAAGGGTTTGGTGAACGGCCTGGCAATCACGGTTGGACTTGGCGTGCTCTTCACCTTCGTGCAGGCATACGAATACATGCACGCGCCGTTCAACTTCCACGACTCGATCTACGGCGCGACCTTCTTCATGGCCACGGGCTTCCATGGCTTCCACGTGATCATCGGCACGATCTTCCTGCTGGTGTGCCTGCTGCGTGCGATGCGCGGCGACTTCACGCCGAAGCAGCATTTCGGCCTTGAGGCTGCCGCCTGGTACTGGCACTTCGTTGACGTGGTGTGGCTGTTCCTGTTCGCCAGCATCTACGTCTGGGCGTCGGTTGGCGCGACGATTGCCCACTAAGGCGCAATGATTTGATAAAAGAAAAGGCGGTCGTGGCCACACGGCCGCCTTTTCCATTTGACGGGCCCCCGCGTCGCGGTGGCCGAAACGGAGATCCTACATGACGCAGCCCCAGCACGACGATCAGGCGCTCTGGCCGCCGGTGGAGCCGTTCTCCGCCGGCCTGCGTGGGTGCTGCCCGCGCTGCGGCGAAGGCAGGCTCTTCTCCGGCTTCCTGACAGTCGCGCCGCGCTGCGGCAGTTGCCGGTTGGACTATTCCTTTGCTGACGCCGGCGACGGTCCAGCCGTGTTCGTCATCCTCATCATCGGCTTCATTGTGGTGGCGCTGGCGCTGTGGATGGAGGTTGCGCTCAATCCGCCGCTGTGGGTGCATTTCCTGCTATGGGTACCGCTGACGCTGGCGCTCGGCCTGACTGCGCTGCGGCTGATCAAGGGAATTCTGATCACGCTGCAATACCGCAACAAGGCAGCCGAAGGGCGCCTGGAGCATCCGCGATGAGCAAGCAAGCCGATCTTTCATCCGGGCGCAAGGCGCCGGCACGCTGGCCCGCTTTGGTGCTGGGGGCTATCGGCCTCGTGGTGCTGCTCGGGCTCGGAACCTGGCAGGTTCAGCGGCTGCAGTGGAAGGAAGGCTTGATCGCCACCATCGCCGAGCGGGTGCATTTGCCGCCGCTGCCGCTTGCCGAAGCCGAGGCGAAGTTCGCGTCGACCGGCGACATCGACTACTGGCCGGTGACGGTGAGCGGCGAGTTCCAGCATCACGGCGAAAGGCACTTCTTCGCCACTCATGATGGCCGCTCGGGCTTCTTCGTCTACACGCCCCTTCTGCTGGCAGACGGGCGCTACGTGTTCGTCAACCGGGGTTTTGTCCCCTATGAGATGAAGGATGCGGCTACGAGGCCGGAGGGCCAGGTGACAGGCACCGTGACAGTGAACGGCCTGGCCCGCAACCCGCTGGCGGAGAAGCCTTCAGCGCTGATCCCGGACAACGACACCGCCAAGAACATCTTCTACTGGAAGGACCTCGGCGCCATGACGGCGACGGCGGCGCTGCCGCCGCAGGCGAAGGTGCTTCCCTTCTTCATCGACGCCGACAAGGCGCCCAACCCGGGCGGAATGCCGATCGGCGGCGTGACGATCATCGACCTGCCCAACAACCACCTGCAATATGCCGTGACCTGGTATGGCCTGGCGGCGGCGCTGGCCGGGGTGCTGGGCGCGTGGCTGTGGCGCTCGCGCCGGGACGGGCAGGCGTGACGGCCAGCCACCCTTGACAGAAGCAGGGTGCAGACCTCATTTCGACATCGTTGAACCAGACCGGACATCATGCCTGACATTTCCTCCAGCAAGCCGCCCCTGACGCTCCTGCTTTGCCAGCCGCGGGGCTTCTGTGCCGGCGTTGAGCGCGCCATCCACATCGTGGTGCTTGCTCTTAAGAAATATGGCGCGCCGGTCTATGTGCGCCATGAGATCGTGCACAACCGCTTCGTCGTGGAGGGGCTGCAGAATCTCGGCGCGGTCTTCATCGAGGAACTGCATGAGATTCCGGCGGAGCATCGCGACGCGCCGGTGGTGTTTTCCGCGCACGGCGTGCCGAAGTCGGTGCCTGCGGACGCGCAGGCGCGTCAGCTTTTCTATCTCGACGCCACCTGCCCGCTGGTTTCGAAGGTGCACAAGCAGGCCATGCGCCACCAGCGCCTCGGCCGCCATGTGCTGCTGATCGGCCATTCCGGACATCCGGAGGTCATCGGCACGATGGGCCAGTTGCCGGAAGGCTCGGTGACGCTGATCGAGACTGAAGCCGATGTGGCAGCCTTCGAGCCATCCGATCCAGAGGCGCTGGGCTTCGTGACCCAGACGACACTTTCGGTGGAAGACACTGCCGGCCTGATCCGCGCGCTGGAGACGAAGTTCCCGTCCATCAAGGCGCCGGCAGCCGAATCGATCTGCTACGCCACCACCAACCGCCAGGAGGCGGTGAAGCAGGCGGCACCGGATGCCGACCTGTTCCTGGTGGTAGGAGCCCCCAACTCGTCCAATTCCAAGCGCCTCGTGGAAGTGGCCGAACGTGCCGGCGCCAAGATGTCGCTTCTGGTCCAGCGTGCGTCCGAGATTCCATGGGATGACATTCCCCATATTTCGACGCTGGGCCTGTCGGCGGGGGCCTCCGCGCCGGAGATTGTCGTCGACGAGATCATAAATGCCTTCCGCGAACGGTTCGACGTGTCGGTCGAGCTGGCGGTGACGGCAACGGAAACGGAGCATTTCCCGGTCATGAGCGCATTGCGCGATGTCGAACTGGCGCCGTCGGACATGGCGTTCCTGAACGGGAACGCGTGATGGCGGTCTATACTGACGTTTCCGAGAGCGAACTCGGGGCCTTTCTCCAAAACTATTCGATAGGCGATCTGCTTTCCTACAAGGGAATCGCGGAAGGCTCGGAGAATTCCAACTTCCTGCTTCACACCACCAGCGGGTCCTACATCCTGACCCTTTACGAGAAGCGTGTCGACGAATCCGACCTGCCGTTCTTCCTTGGCCTGATGGAGCACCTGGCGCGCAAGGGCATATCCTGCCCGCTGCCGGTTCATCGCCGCGACGGCAGCGTGACTGGCATGCTGGCCGGGCGCACGGCCGCTGTGATCACTTTCCTGGAAGGGATGTGGATGCGCCGGCCCACGGTGGCGCATTGCCGCGAGGTGGGCAAGGCGCTGGCGAGCCTGCATGTTGCCGGCATGGACTTTCCCATGTCGCGCCCCAACGCGCTCGACATTGCCGGCTGGCGCAAGCTGTGGGCGGGCTCGCACGACCGCGCCGACGAGGTGGAGCCGGGCCTGGCGGAAGAGGTCGATGGCGACTTCGCCGAATTCGAACGCAACTGGCCGAAGGACCTGCCATCGGGCATCATCCATGCCGACCTGTTCCCGGACAATGTGTTTTTCCTGGGCGACCGGCTGTCGGGCCTGATCGACTTCTATTTCGCCTGCAACGATATCTATGCCTATGACTTGGCGACCTGCCTGAACGCCTGGTGCTTCGAGAAAGACAATTCCTACAACCTGACCAAGAGCACGGCGTTGCTGGCCGGCTACCAGTCCGCGCGGCCGCTGAGCGAAGCCGAAAAGTCGGCGATGCCGATCCTGGCGCGCGGCTCTGCGTTGCGCTTCATGCTGACCAGGCTCTACGACTGGCTGACGATACCCGACGGGGCACTGGTGCAGAAGCGCGACCCTATGGAGTTCATCCGCCGCGTGCGCTTCCATCGGCAGATCACCTCGGCTTCGGAGTACGGCCTGAAATGAAGACGGTCGAGATATTCACGGACGGCGCCTGTTCGGGCAATCCGGGGCCCGGCGGCTGGGGTGCGATCCTGCGCTTCAACGGCGTGACCAAGGAGCTTTCCGGCGGCGAAGCCCAGACCACCAACAATCGCATGGAATTGCTGGCGGCGATCTCGGCGCTGAACGCGCTGAAGGAGCCCTGCACGGTGGAGCTTCACACAGACAGCAAATACGTCATGGACGGGATCTCCAAGTGGATCCATGGCTGGAAGAAGAACGGCTGGAAGACGGCGGACAAGAAGCCGGTGAAGAATGGCGAGCTGTGGCAGGCGCTGGACGAGGCCAACAGGCGCCACAAGGTGACCTGGAACTGGGTGAAGGGCCATGCCGGCCACCCGGAAAACGAACGCGCCGACGAACTGGCACGCATGGGCATGGCGCCGTTCAAGAAGTAGCCACGTGCCCCGCGGTGCACGGTGGCTAGGCGCGCACCGGCAAGGACCGACGCGCGCCCGAAACCGTCAGAGCTGCTCGAGCAGCTTGGCAGCGCCCGACTCGACGGCTTGACCCGGCGCATCCTCGACATTGAGCGCGGTCACTTTGCCGTCCTCCACGATCATGGAAAAGCGCTTCGAGCGGGTGCCGAGGCCGCCTGCGCTGAGATCCAGGTCCAGGCCGGCCGCCCGCACAAAATCGGCGTTGCCATCGGCCAGGAAAAGGATCTTGCCATTGCTTTCGGTGGCGCGTGCCCAGGCGTCCATAACGAAGTGATCGTTCACCGCCACGACAGCGATGGTATCGACGCCGCGCGCGATGATTGCGTCGTGGTTTTCCAGATAGCCGGGCAGGTGGTTGTTGCTGCAGGTGGGGGTAAAGGCGCCCGGCACGCCGAACAGCACGACCTTCTTGCCGCCGAAAATGTCGGCGGTGGTGAGGCTCTTGGCGCCGTCGGCGGTGACGGTCTTGAAGGTGGCTTCCGGTAGTTTGTCGCCAACGGTGATCATGCTTGCACTCCCTGATCGTGATTGATCGCCATCTGTGGGTAACGGCATATTGCTCGAGAGACAATCACGGAGCCGGCAGCATCGGCAGAGCCGTGTGGGTAACTCTCAAGGATAGGGGAGAATGCCGCTGACCGCGCCCCGGTCGGTGACCAGCGTGTAGTGCAGGCCGCCGGCGGCGGGGTTGAGGGCGGGACGGTCGAGCACTTCCACGGAGAAGACGGTCTTGCCGTTCTTCTCGTTGCGCTTGGGGGCTGCAAAGACGTAGCCGTCGTCGCCCGCCAGGAAGAGCTCGGCAGAGGAGGCTCCGAAAGGCAGGTCAGCGGCCACGAGCAGGGTCTTGTCGTCTTGCCCGACGATGGTTGCTCCGAAGTCGGACCGCGCAGCCATCGGCAGGGCCTGGATGGCCCTTGCCACGCTGGTGGCGTCGGCCAGATCGTCGGGCGCGCTGGACGGGTCGAGCGTGAAGTTGGCGTGAACGGGGATGCAGATCGCCTCGCATATGCCGAGGAACACATCGGCGGAAATCACTGCCGGTTTGTCCGGCGAGGCGATGTGGAACGTGATCGGCAGGGCTATGGAGCGATCGTAGCCGGCCCAGAGCGAATAGCCGTCGTCATGGCGCTGCGGCGCCGGAAAGCTGACCTCAGCGCCGGAAACATTGGTGCTGCCGCTGATGTTCAGCGATGGCGGCACGCCGGCATCGCCGGGATCGCGCCAATAGGTCTTCCAACCGGGATTCAAATGGATGTCGAGTACCCCCTTGAGGCGACCTTGCGCATCCGGCATGCCGGTGGTGACCAGCCTTATGCGGCCCCCCTGCGCCTCGAACCACTCGGTGGACGACGAGTAAGCGGGGCCGCTCCACGCTGCGGCGGCAACGAGAGCGAGTGCTGCGGCTGTGACGTGCTTCATGGTTACGGTTTGCCCCGGCCGGGAGGGTTTCGCAACACAAGGGCTGGTGTAGCCGATATCATTTTTGCGTGAAGCCATGCGAATCCCCGTGCCTCGGTTCGCGCAACTCGTATCTTTCAAGTGTGGCGAAAACGGACTAGGTTTTTCCAATGGACATTCCGAACCAGAAAAAGACCAGCCGAGGCTTTCTCGACGACCAGTTCCTGATTGCCATGCCGGGCATGAAGGACGAGCGGTTTGCGCGCTCCGTGATCTATATCTGCGCCCACTCGGAAGAGGGGGCCATGGGGCTCATTATCAACCAAAGCCAGGAGCTGCTGTTCCCCGACCTGCTCGTGCAGCTTGGCATATTGGACGAGCAGGAGGCGATCCGCCTGCCTTCGCCGGCGCGTGATATTGTGGTGCGCAATGGCGGCCCCGTCGACCGCAGCCGCGGCTTCGTGCTTCACAGCGACGACTACCGGGTCGAATCCTCGCTGCCGATCTCGGACAGCGTCTGCCTCACGGCGACCGTGGACATTTTGCGTGCGATCTCGATCGGGCGCGGACCGCGCCAGGCGCTGATGGCCCTGGGCTATGCCGGCTGGGGGGCCGGGCAACTGGAAAACGAGATCGCACAGAACGGCTGGCTGACCTGCCCGGCCAAGCCGGAGTTCCTGTTCGACGCCGACATCGACCGCAAATACGACCGGCTGCTGGCTTCGCTCGGGGTGGACCTCGCCCATCTGAGCAGCGACGCCGGCCACGCCTGAAGCCAACCCCGGGCAAGGCTGTGTGACCGCCGGCCGCACGAATGAACCAGGCCGGCGCTACGCGCCCGGTCAGGTCTGAGCCAGCGGGTATTGCTCCTTCAGAAGCTTGAGCACGGCGTCGCCGTTGATCGGCGTGCCGAACATGAAGCTCTGCACATATTCGCAGCCCATCTGCCTGAGCTGCAGGGCGTCGCTTTCGTCCGATATGCCCTCGGCCACCACCGACATGCCCAGCTCGTGGGCCATGTTGACCATCGATCTCAGGAGCACGTCGCGCTTGGGCGACGAATCGTCGAGGAAGCTCTTGTCGATCTTGATGGTGTCGAAGGGGAAGCGCGTCAGATAGGACAGCGACGAGTAGCCGGTGCCGAAATCATCGAGCGACAGGCCGATGCCGAGCTGCTTCAATTTGTTGAGCACATGCGCGCTCTGCTCCGGATTGTCCATGACCAGTGATTCGGTCAATTCCAGCCGGAAGCAGCGCGCTTTCAGATTGGCGCGGGCGATGACGGAGCGCACGTCGCTGACAAGATCGCGGCGGATGAGCTGGCGGCTGGACAGGTTGACCGAGACCGACAGCGGCGCGTCGCCTATCTGCTTCTGCCAGTAGGCGAGGTCCTCGGCGGCACGCTCCATGGCGAACAGACCGAGCTGGACGATGAGCCCGCAACTTTCGGCCACCGGAATGAAATCGGCAGGCGGGATCATGCCGCGGCGCGGATGCTCCCAGCGCAGCAATGCCTCGAACCCGGCGACGCTGCGGTCTTCCAGCCGGACGATCGGCTGATAGGCGAGGGTGAATTCCTTGCGCTCGACAGCGCGGCGCAGGTCCGATTCGAGCTGCAGCCTGTCGGTGCCGACCGAGCGGAAGGCGGGGCGGAAGGGTTCGATGCGGTCGCCGCCGAAACGCTTGGCCTGGAGCATGGCAAGCTCGGCGTCCTTGACCATGTCGTCGGCGGATGCCTGCGCCGGCGTCCAGGTGATCAGGCCGACGGAAGCGGTGAGGACGATCTCGCGCTTGGCGAAGGTGATCGGCGAGCCGATCGCCTGCTTGATGGCATCGGCCACGGCGGCGATCCGCGCCGGGTCCTGTTCCGACAACAGCATCAGCGCGAACTGATCGCCGGCGAAGCGCGACAGCGAATCCTTGGGCTTGAGCAGACGGTGCAGCCGCCGTGCAATCGTGAGCAGGATGGTGTCGCCGGCGGAGATGCCGAGACCGTCGTTGACGTGCTTGAAGCGGTCGATGTCGATGACGAAGACCGTCGGGCGGATGTTGTCCTCGGTCTTGGCGATCGACAGAACCGCTTCGAGCCGGTTCATGAACAGCTCGCGATTGGGCAGGCCGGTGAGATTGTCGTGCACGGCGTCGTGCAGCAGCCTTTCCTCGGCCTTCTTCTGCTCGGTGATGTCGAGCAGGGTACCGACGCAGCGAATGACCTCGCCATCCGAGCCGACCACGGGCCGGGCCCGCAGCGCAAACCAGTGATAATGGCCGTCGGCGCCGCGCAGGCGGAAATTCTGAGCCACGCGCCCGCGCCGATGCTCCAGCACTACGTCGAGCGTGGTGCGGAAGGTGTCGCGGTCGTCGCTGTGGAGCACAGGCAGCCAGTTGCGGGCCGGGCCGCCGAGCGTGTTGGAGGGCAGGCCGAGCTGCAGGCTGACGTCGGGCCGCGTCACCACGCGGTCGCGCAGCACGTCCCAATCCCACACGATATCGCCGGAGCCCGCCACGGCCAGTGCCTGGCGCTCCAGGTCGCTGAACAGGCCCTGGTGCAGCGCGCCGCCGGCAAAAGCGTGCTGCATGACGGTGAAGCCTATGAGCAGGATGATGAGGATCAGGCCACCGCCCAGCGCCGGTTGCACCACGTCGTTGTCCAGAAGCCCGGTGACCGCCATCCATGAGCCGCAAAGCCAGATCAGCACCATGACCCAGCTGGGGATCAGCATGATGGCGCGGTCGTAGCCGCGAATGCCCAGAAGCACGATGAGGCCGATGCCGCTTATCGCGGTGGCGGCAAAAGACAGGCGCGCGACGCCCGATGCCACGGCCGGGTCCACGACGGCCACGCCGGCGATCAGCACGAGCCCGAGGATCCACGCCAGGGCGCCGTAGCTGAAATGCCCGTGCCAGCGGTTGAGGTTGAGATAGGCGAAGAGGAACACAACCAGCGTCGCGGCCAGGCTGACTTCGGTACCGGCGCGCCATATCTGCTCGCTGCCGGGAGATATGGACATGATCTTGTTGAGGAAGCCGAAGTCGACGCAGATATAGGCAAGAACCGCCCATGACAGTGCGGCAGTGGCCGGGAACATCGACGTGCCCTTGACCACGAAGAGAATGGTGAGGAACAGCGCCAGCAGCCCGGCGATGCCGATGATGATGCCGCGAAACAGCGTGTAGGAGTTGACCGAGTCCTTGTAGGATACCGGGTCCCACAGGTAGACCTGCGGCAGCTTGGGCGAGGACAGCTCGGCGATGAAGGTGACGACCGCGCCGGGGTTCAGGGTGACCAGGAACACATCGGCGTCTGGGCTTGGCTGGCGATCCAGCGAGAAGCCTTCACTGGGGGTGATGGCCACGATGCGGCTGGAGCCGAGATCGGGCCAGAACAGGCCGGAGTTCACAAGGCGAAAGTGCGGCGCCACGATCAGCCTGTCGAGCTGCTGTTCGGTGGTGTTGGCGAGAGCAAAGACCGCCCAGTCGCCGCCGGAGCGGGTGTCGTTGGCTTCCACCTCGATGCGGCGGACGATGCCGTCGGGGCCCGGCGCGGTGGAGACCTGAAAATTCTCGCCCTGATTCCGATAGATTTCCACAGCGCCCGAAAGGTCCAGCGCAATGTCGTCACGGGCGATCTTGATCGGCTCTATGGCGAAGGCGGAGGATGCCGTCCAGAAGACCGCGAATGCCGCGAGAAATATGGCCAACAGGCGTCCGATCCGCAGAGAGTTTGTCAAAATCAGCCCTTTGTCGTGACACCACGCCGATCGCCCGCGATCAAGGCGTAGAGGTAGTGATCCTGCCACTTTCCGTTGATTCTGAGAAAGGAGCGCAACAGTCCTTCACGCTGAAATCCGGCTTTTTCAAGCACGCGGATCGAGCGCTTGTTGCCGGGAATACAGGCGGCTTCGATCCTGTGCAACCTCAGCGTTTCGAAGCCGAAGTCGACGACCAGCAGCAACGCGTCCAGCATGAGCCCCCTGCCGGCGAAGCGTTCGCCGATCCAGTAGCCAATCTGGCCGCTTTGCGAGACGCCGCGACGGACGTTTCCAAGCGTGATGCCGCCGATCAGCTTGCCCGAGGCATTGTCGAAGATGAAAAAGGCGCTGGCGCTGCCGTTGGCATAGTCCTCGCGGTAGCGGCTGAGCCGCTGGCGCCAGGCCGAGCGCCCGAGCTCGTCAGGCGACCATAGCGGCTCCCAAGGCTCCAGGAAGGCGCGGCTTTCCGCCCGCAGAGCCGCCCATTCGCGGTAATCGCCGGGCTGCGGCATGCGAAGGTGCACGCGCTCGCCCTTCAGCGCCGGCATGTCTCGGCGGAGAAAGGGGAGCGCGAACATGGCTTCCGGCGTTACCCGGCCAGCTTCTGAATGCTGCCGGCGGATTTGGGAAGTGCGTCGCTAATCGCCTCGTAGTGCGGAAGCGTGCCGATGGGGCCGACGGCGGTAACCGTTGGCTTGGTCGAGAAGAGACGCCCCGACAGGTCGGTCAACCGGTCGACGGTGAGCGCGCCCAGTCGTTCCATCAGCTCTTCCTTGGCGATGGGGCGGCCGAACAGCAAAATCTGCCGCGCGATCTGCGAAGCCCGGCTGGAAGCGCTTTCGGCCGACATGATGAGGCCGGCGCGATATTGCGCGCGCGCCCTGTCGAGCTCTTCCTGGGAAATGCTTTCGCTGGCGCGTTCGAGTTCCTGGATGATGACCGGAACCAGGCGGGCGATGTCTGTCTGCCCGGTGGCGGCATGGACGCCGAAGATGCCGGTGTCCGAAAAGCCCCAGTGGAAGGCATAGACCGAATAGCAAAGGCCGCGCTTTTCGCGAACTTCCTGGAACAGGCGGGACGACATGCCTCCGCCGAGGATCATGGATAGTACCTGCGAGGCGTAGAAGTCGCGAACATGATAGGCGCGGCCTTCGAAGCCGAGCACGATCTGGGCGTCCATCAGGTCGCGATGTTCGCGGTAATCGCCGCCGACGTAATTGGCGAATTGCGGCACGATGCCATCGGCCTTGGAACGGAAGCTGCCGAGCCGCCTTTCGACATCGCGCACGAAGACGTCGTGCTTCACGTCGCCGGCGGCAACGACCACCATCTGCTCGGCGCCGTATTGGCGCTCCATGAAGGCGTGAAGCTGCTTCGAGGTGAAGGACTTTACCGTCTCGGGCGTCCCGAGGATGGAGCGGCCGATGGTCTGGTGGCGGAAGGCCGTCTCGGTGAAATGATCGAACACGACATCGTCCGGCGTGTCGTGGGCGGCGCCGATCTCCTGCAGGATGACGTGCTGCTCGCGCTCCAGTTCGTCGGGATCGAACTTCGATTCCGTCAGGATGTCGGCAAGGAGATCGAGGCCGAGCGGCACGTCGTCGGCGAGCACGCGGGCGTAGAAGGACGTCGTTTCAACGCTGGTGGCGGCATTGATTTCGCCGCCGACATTCTCGATCTCCGAAGCGATCTGGAAGGCGCTTCGCTTGTTGGTCCCCTTGAACGCCATGTGTTCAAGAAGGTGGGCCATCCCATGCTCGTCGTCGCGCTCGTTTCGGGCTCCGGACTTGACCCAAACACCCATTGCGACGGATTCGATACTTGGAAGGGTCTCGGTGGCTACCGTCAGGCCGTTCGACAGACGGCTTACCTCAACACCCATAAAGATACTCCCTAGAGCGCCGCCCGCGCGTGGCGACCAATGTAATCTTCCACCATTTTCAGGTCGGAGGATAGTATCGTGTACTTTTCCTCCTTTTCCATCAACCCCCCAAGCCAGGCGGGTAGCGCCGGCGTGATGCCGCTGGCTTCCCGCACGGCGTCGGGGAACTTGGCCGGATGGGCGGTGGCGAGCACGACCATCGGCGTGTCGCCGGCATGCCGGCGGGCGACATGCATGGCGGTGGCGGTGTGAGGGTCGAGCAGATAGGAACTCGTGTCCAGCGTCTCGCGAATGGTGGCGGCGGTTTCGGCCATGTCCGAGCGGCCGGCATCGAACTCTCCGCGGATGGCTGCAAGCGTCGGCGCATCGATCGAGAATGCGCCGGACTGCTTCAGGCCCGCCATGTAGCGCCGCACCTCCCCGGCGTCACGGCCGGAAGCCTCGAACAGCAGACGCTCGAAATTCGACGAGACCTGAATGTCCATGGAGGGCGAGGTGGTCACGGTCACGCCGGCGGTGCGGTATTCGCCCGTCGCAAGCGTGCGGGCGAGGATGTCGTTGTCATTGGTGGCGATGACGAGCCGCTCGATCGGCAGGCCCATGCGCTTGGCGGCATAGCCGGCGAAGATGTCGCCGAAATTGCCCGTCGGCACGGTGAAGGAGACCGGCCTGTCCGGCGCCCCGAGCGAAATCGCCGAGGAGAAGTAGTAGACGATCTGGGCCATGATGCGGGCCCAGTTGATGGAGTTCACGCCCGACAGCGCGACGCGGTCGCGGAAGGCGTGGTCGTTGAACATGTCCTTCACCAGGCCCTGGCAATCGTCGAAATTGCCTTCGATGGCCAAGGCGTGGACGTTGCCCGCGGTGTGGGTCGTCATCTGGCGCTGCTGCACCGGCGAGACGCGGCCATGCGGGAACAGCACGAACATGTCGGTGCGGTCGCGCCCGGCAAAGGCGTCGATGGCAGCACCACCGGTATCGCCCGAGGTGGCGGCGGTGATGGTTGCACGCTGGCCGCGCTCGGCCAGAACATGGTCCATCAGCCGGGCCAGCATCTGCATGGCCACGTCCTTGAAGGCCAGCGTAGGCCCGTGGAAAAGCTCCAGCACGAAGGTGTTGGCGCCGGTCTGCACCAGCGGGCAGACGGCCTCGTGGCGGAAGGTTGCATAGGCTTCGCGCACGATGCGCTCGAACGCCGGGGCCGAAATCTCGCCGCCGAGGAAGGGCGTCAGCAGGCGGATGGCGAGGTCGGGGTAGGAAAGGCCACGCATTGCGCGGATATCGGCCACGCTGAACTGGGGCCATTCGCTGGGGATGTACAGACCGCCATCGCGCGCCAGCCCGGTCAGGACCGCGTCCGAAAATCCAAGAGCAGGGGCTTCCCCGCGAGTGCTGACATACTGCATCGTCATCCGTCTATTCCGGTCCAGCCGCCGAACTCAAGCTGGGTGGTGAAAAACTGTGTGCCGTCAGTCGCATTTTTGCCGATCGATTGCTATACCACGCGCAACTTTGCGAGAGGGAAGTACGGCATATGACGTTTCTGAAGTTTCGATTGGTTAAGGGTCGTTCTCTGGCCGGGCTTGCGGTTTCGGGCCTGATGATTGCGGTCGCGGGGTGCCAGTCCGGTCAAGGCGGCAGCACGGCGGCGCAGCCGAAGGTTCTCGCCAGCGAGCTTCAGGCCTATTGCCCGCGAGTGACGCTGCGTGAAGGCACAGCCTATTTCAACACTTATGCCAAGGGCGGCCAGGACGATCCGGCCAAGCTGGTCTACCAGGCTTCCATTTCCGATGTGACGCGCAGCTGCAGCCGCGCCGACGGCATGCTCACCCTCAACGTCGCCGCAGCCGGCAGGGTGGTCCCCGGACCGGCCGGGGTGCCGGGCAGCGTCAACATGCCGATCCGCGTCGCCGTGGTGCGCGGCGATGAGTTGCTCTATTCCAAGCTGCACACGGTCCAGGTTGCGATGCCGGATAGCTCGGCCGCGCAGTTCGTCTTCAACGATCCTAACGTAACCTTCCCGATCCCCACGGAAGCGAGTGTGCAGGTCTTTGTGGGCTACGACGAAGGCCCGCCGGCCAAGAAGAAGTAATGGCCGGGTCACGCGTTTTCCGACCACTCCGACAAGGCGGCGATGACGCCGTGGAAATCCTGCCAGCGGCGGATGACGGTCTCGGCACCGGCTTCCGTCAGCGCATCGGCGTGGCCGGGATAGCTGTGCGAGGCGCCCGTGAAGCCGATGGCACGCATGCCCGCGGCGCGCGCGCCGGCGATGCCGTGGACCGAATCCTCGATCACGAAGGTGCGCTCCGGGTTGGCATTCAGCGTCTTGGCTGCGTGGAGGAAAACGTCCGGCGCGGGCTTCGGCTTTTTCGATGGGGTTTCCAGCGCCGAGAAGATGCGACCGGAGAACAGCGGCAGCAGCCTGGTCCTCGACAGCGTGATCTCCAGACGCACCATCGCCGAGTTTGAGCAGATGCAATAGGGGACGCCAACTGCCGCGACGGCCTGGTGGGCGCCCTCCAGCGCGCGGACTTCCGCCTCGAGGCGGCGATCGACAAGTTGTTCCGCTTGGTCGATCAACGAGGCCTTCAGTGGAATCTGCGACTGCTCCTCGATGCGCAGCATGATGTCCTTGAAGGTAAGACCGGCGTAGACTTCCGCCAGTTCCTCAGGCGAGATCGGGAAGCCGGCCTCGGTCAGAAGTTCGGCCTCGACACGGGCGGCGATGATTTCTGAATCGACGAGCACGCCGTCGCAATCGAAAATGACGAGATCGGGCTGGGTCATGGCTATCCGGGGAAAACGGGGAGGGCAGGCCGCAAAACGGCATGTGCGGGTTCAGGCCGCTGCATACACCATCAGCACCCGATCCGCAAATTCGCGCCGCACCCGATCGACAAATCGGCGGCCTGCTTCACCAATTGTTTACGCTAATCGGTAACCATAACAACCTGTAAACAGTAACGCGTAATCCGGGTGTCTGAATGTCCGCCGTGCGTCTTTCCGCCGACCTTTCCTCCACGCCGCAAAAAGCCGATTGGCTGGATACGATCCTGAAGGGAGATTGCGTCGCTGCGCTTAACAAGCTGCCCGAGAAGTCGGTCGACGTCATTTTTGCCGATCCGCCCTACAATCTTCAGCTGAACGGAGAGCTGCTGCGTCCGGATCAGTCGAAAGTGGATGCGGTCGACGACGCCTGGGACCAGTTCGACAGCTTCGCGGCCTACGACGCCTTCACCCGCGCCTGGCTCCTGGCGGCGCGGCGCGTGCTGAAGCCGAATGGCACCATCTGGGTCATCGGCTCCTATCACAACATTTTCCGCGTCGGCGCCTCGATGCAGGACCTGGGCTACTGGATCCTCAACGACATCGTGTGGCGCAAGACCAATCCGATGCCGAACTTCCGCGGCCGCCGCTTCCAGAATGCGCATGAGACGCTGATCTGGGCCTCGCGCGACGCCAATTCCAAGAACTATACCTTCAACTACGACTCGCTGAAGGCCGCCAATGACGACGTCCAGATGCGCTCTGACTGGCTGTTCCCGATTTGTACCGGCTCGGAGCGGCTGAAGAACGACGATGGCGACAAGCTGCACCCGACGCAGAAGCCGGAGGCGCTGCTGGCGCGCATCATGATGGCCTCGACCAAGCCGGGCGACGTGGTGCTCGATCCTTTCTTCGGCTCAGGTACTACGGGGGCCGTGGCCAAGCGCCTAGGCCGCCATTTCGTCGGCATCGAGCGGGAGCAGGAATATATCGACGCCGCGAAGGCGCGCATCGATGCGGTGAAGCCGCTGGAGAGCGCCACGCTGACGGTACTCTCGGGCAAGCGCGCCGAGCCGCGCGTGGCTTTCGTGTCGCTCATCGATTCCGGCATGATGAAGCCGGGAACCGTGCTTTACGACTCGAAAAAGCGCTGGGCCGCGACCGTGCGCGCCGACGGCACGCTGGCGGTGGGCGACCAGGCTGGCTCCATCCACCGCCTCGGCGCGGCCGTGCAGGGACTGGACGCCTGCAACGGCTGGACGTTCTGGCACTATGAGCGCAATGGCGGCCTGACCCAGATCGACGAGCTGCGGCGCATCGCGCGCCTGGGCATGGAGCGGGCCGGCGCATGACCGGCCGCGCCCCGGCGCATCACCAGTTACCGATGAGCCGGGCTCCAGTCACCGGCTGATCCCGAAACGCTCGAGGTCTTCCTCGAGCGTTTTGGCATTCCGGAACAGCACCGCGTGCCAGCCGGCGGCCTTTGCGCCTTCCACATTCGGCAGGCTGTCGTCGATGAAGATGGTGGCCGAGGGCTGCAACCCGAATGTCGCGGCGTGGTGGTCATAGATGCTGCGGTCGGGCTTGATCATGCCGATCTCGCCAGAGACAGTGACGCCGCGTGGCCGGTTGAGGAACGGGAACCGCTGCCTGGCCTCGTGGAATGTGTCCGCAGCGAAGTTCGTCAGCATGGTCACATCGTGGCCGCCATTGATGAGGTCTTCCATAATGGCGACGCTGTCGTCATAGGCGTGCGGCACCATCTCGTGCCAATGGCGACGGAAGTTGCGGATGTTTTCCTCATGGTCGGGGTGCTGTGCGATCAGCAGCGCCTCGGCTTCTTCCCAGGTCCGGCCGCGATCCTGCTCGATATTCCAGTCTTGGGTGCAGACCGTCTCGAAGAACCACTGGCGCTCCGCCTCGTCCGGGATCAGCCGGCTGAACGGCAGGGCAGGATCGTAGTGGAGCAGCACCTTGCCGATGTCGAAGACGATGTGGCGGATCTCGCTCATTTGGGCCTCTTTGTTGCGTGGGAATCAGGCTTTCTGGTCGCGCCGGGTATGGCAGCCTCGATTGCCTTTTTCATGACAGTGGGAAGAGCCTCGCCATGCAGCCCTTCTGCCGCCGCCCAGAAATGGCCGTGCGGCGCGGCCGCGCCGGAAACCTCGGCCCGGTAGACGTAAAGTTCCAGCGCGAAATGGGTGAAGACGTGGCTGATGCTGCCGGCCCGCCGCCAATCGGCGGGGAAGGGCGCGGCGTTGGCCGACGTTTCGCCGTCGACACGGGCGGTCCAGCCCGTAGTCGGCACCTCGGTCATGCCGCCGAGCAGCCCTTTTTCGGGGCGCTTGCGCAGCAGGACCGCCCCGTCGGGACGTACCGCGACGAAGGCCGCGCCTTGCCGCGACGGCTTTTCGGCCTTGGGCGCGCGAACGGGATAAAGCTCAGGATCGGCATTGCCCAGAACCCGGCATTGTTCCCGCAGCGGGCAGAGCATGCAGCGCGGCCGGCGCGGGGTGCAGATGGTGGCGCCGAGGTCCATCATCGCCTGGGCGAAATCGCCGGGCCTGTCCTTCGGCACCAGAGTTTCCAGAAGGCTGCGGATCTCCGGCTTGGCGTCGGGCAGGGGCGTGTCGATCTCGTAAAGGCGCGACATGACGCGCTCGACATTGCCGTCCATGACCGCCGCCGGCCGGTCGAAGGCGATGGAAGCGACCGCTGCCGCCGTATAGGGGCCGATGCCGGGCAAGGCGCGCAGGCCAGCTTCGGTCTCCGGAAACGCGCCGCCGTCGCGGGCGACGGCCTCGGCGCAGGCCTTGAGGTTGCGGGCACGGGAATAGTAGCCCAGTCCGGCCCAGGCCTTCATCACCTCGTCGCTTTCAGCGGCGGCGAGTGCGTGCACATCCGGCCATTTTTCCAGGAATGCGCGGAAATAGGGCTTTACCGCCTCGACGGTGGTCTGCTGCAGCATGATTTCCGACAGCCAGACGCGATAGGGATCGGGACGCACACCGGCGGCGAATTCGCGCGGAGATATCCGCCACGGCAGCTCGCGATGATTATCGTCGTACCAGGCGAGGAGACGCGAGGCGACCGTGGGTCGGGCCGCCTCGATGCTCTTGCGGGACGTGACTGGTGATGCCATTGATCGCCGGATTGCTACTTGCCCTTGCCGGGCGAAACTTATCTGGAGAACGCACATGGCAGGGAAAAAGCCGTTCGGCAATCCCGTTCCGGTCAGCGATCTCGCCAGCGAGATTCTCGATCCGGTGCTGCGCAAGCGCGCCGGCATTTCAGTCGGGCTGGTCCAGTCCTGGGAAGAGATCGTGGGCCCGCGGCTCGCCCTGAAGTCGCGGCCTGAAAAGATACAGTGGCCGCGCCGCATGCACGAGGACGACCCTTTCGAGCCGGCGACGCTGGTTGTGGCCTGCGAAGGGCTGGCCGCGCTGCACCTGCAGCACGAGACGGGCGAGGTCATCGGCCGCGTGAACGCCTTCCTCGGCTTCAATGCCATCGGGCGCCTGCGCATCGTGCAAAAGCCTGTCGCCAGCGCCTCTGCGGCGCCGAGGCCGCGCCCGCGTCAACTGACCGATTCCGAGCGCAAAAAGCTCTCCGGAACGGTGGGCCTGATCGAGGATGAAGGTCTGCGCGCCTCGTTGGAACGGCTGGGCGCCTCCATCATTGGCTCGAGACAAAGAAAATCCTGACATTCTTCTCTCGGATTCGTGATTGAATCCAAAAAATTTGGTAATTGGATTGGGGATTTGGATGCCTTAATTCGTGCCAACTCTCGCTTTTTGTTGCTTCGGCATCGCACACTCAAACGGCAGGCAGGTGATTCGCATGACCCGTTCCATTTCGCGCAGAACTGTTATTTCCTCGTTGGCTGCCGTTCCAGCCGTGCTGGTGCTTGCCGGCTGCAGCGACGAATCGAGCGAAGCCGCCGGCGTGCAGGAAGCTGCAACGCCCGCTGCGCCGGCCACACCGGCAGTGGAGGCACCGAAGCCGCAGGGCTCAGCCGACATGGCCAAGCTGCTTCAGCCCGGCGCGCTGCCCGACGAGGTGCTAGGCAAGGCCGACGCGCCGGTGACCATCGTGGAATATGCCTCGATGACCTGTGGCCACTGCGCGCACTTCGCCAACACGACCTTCCCGGAGCTGAAGGCGAAGTATATCGACACCGGCAAGGTGCGGTTCGTCTTCCGCGAATTCCCCTTCGACCCGCGCGCGGAAGCGGCTTTCATGCTTGCCCGCTGCTCGAAGGACAATTATTTCCCGATGGTCGAGGTGCTGTTCAAGCAGCAGGAGAACTGGGCCGGCGTGCAGGACGCCAAGTCCGCGCTCCTTCAAATCGCCAAACTGGCCGGTTTTTCACAGGAGTCGTTCGAGGCCTGCTTGACGGACCAGAAGCTTCTGGACGATGTCAGGGCAGTACAGCGACGCGGGGCGGAAGAATTTGGGGTCGACTCCACCCCGTCCTTCTTCATCAACGGCAAGATGTACAAAGGGGCGATGTCTATTGAGGAAATGTCGGCGATTATCGACGGCATGCTCTGACGGCTCGGCTATGCCGGGGCGCGTGCGCTCCGGCACGCCTGCGGTCGCGGGTCCGCGCCCATGAAGTTTTCCCGCCTGCGGCTTCTCGGTTTCAAGTCATTCGTCGAGCCAGGTGAGTTCGTGATCGAACGCGGCCTCACCGGCATCGTGGGGCCGAACGGCTGCGGCAAATCCAATCTGGTCGAGGCGCTGCGCTGGGTGATGGGCGAAAGCTCATACAAGAACATGCGCGCCTCGGGCATGGACGACGTGATCTTTTCCGGCTCCGGCAACCGACCCGCGCGCAACACCGCCGAAGTCACGCTTTTCCTCGACAATAGCGACCGCACCGCGCCGCCCGCCTTCAACGACGCCGACGAATTGCAGGTGTCGCGCCGCATCGAGCGCGAGGCGGGTTCGATCTACCGCATCAACGGCAAGGAAGCCCGCGCCAAGGACGTGCAGCTCCTGTTCGCCGACCAGTCGACCGGCGCGCGCTCGCCCTCGATGGTGGGGCAGGGGCGCATCGGCGAACTGATCCAGGCCAAGCCGCAGGCGCGCCGTGCGCTTCTCGAAGAGGCAGCCGGCATTTCGGGCCTGCATACGCGTCGGCACGAGGCGGAGCTGCGCCTGCGCGCGGCGGAACAGAACCTCGAACGCCTCGACGACGTGGTTGGCGAACTCGAAAGCCAGATCGAGAGCCTGAAGCGGCAGGCGCGGCAGGCCTCGCGCTTCAAGAACCTGTCGGCCGACATCCGAAAGGCTGAAGCAACGCTGCTGCACCTGCGCTGGACGCAGGCCAAGGCGCAGGAAGGCGAGGCGCGCTCCGCACTCGCCACAGCCACTTCGCTGGTGGGCGAGCGCGCTGCCGCCCAGATGGCGGCGGCCAAGGAACAGGCCATCGGTGCCCATCGCCTGCCGGAACTGCGCGAGGCGGAAGCTGCGGCCGGGGCAATCTTCCAGCGGCTGACCATCGCACGCACGCAGATCGAGGAAGAGGCCGGCCGCGTGAAGGCGCGCCAGGCCGAGCTCGAACGCCGCCTGCAGCAGCTCGACGCCGACATTGCGCGCGAGGAGCAACTCGTCCGCGACAATGCCGATATTCTTGGCCGGCTGGCCGAGGAAGAAGAGACGCTGAGGGACGAGAACGATGGCGCCGACGAGCGCGAGGCCGCGACAAGCGCCGCACTCGAGGAGGCGACCGCGACGCTTCAGCAGAGCGAAGCAGCGCTTTCCAAGCTGACCGCCGAGCGCGCCGAGGCGGCCGCCTCGCGCACCCAGTTCGAGCGCGCGCTGCGCGAGACGGCCGAACGCCGCGACCGCTTCGCGCGGCAGCTGGCCGAGGTGGACCGCGAGGTTTCGGAGATCGCCGCGCGCATCGCCGGGCTTGCCGACCCGGCCGAGAAGAAGCTTTTGGCCGACGAGGCCCAGGCCGCCCTTGAAGAGGCGGAGCTGGGTGCGGGCGAGGCCGAGCGCATGGTCGGCGAGGCGCGCGCTTCCGAGGCCGCTGCACGCCCGCCGCTGCAGGAGGCCCGGGCGGCACTGGCGCAGGTCGAGACCGAGGCGCGGACGCTCGCCAAGATCCTCAGCGCGACAAGCAGCGACGGTTTTCCGGCCGTGCTGGAGCAGATCAGCGTCGAGCGCGGCTACGAAACCGCTCTGGGTGCAGCCCTTGGCGAAGACCTCGACGTGCCGCTCGATCCGACAGCGCCGGTGCATTGGGGCGACAGCGAGCCGGCCGCAGGCGACCCGGCCCTGCCGCAAGGCGTGCAGAGCCTTGCCTCCGTTGTCCGTGCGCCAAAACAGCTTGCGCGGCGCCTGGCGCAGATCGGCATCGTGGAGCCGGGCGAGGGACCGCGCCTGCAGGCGCTGCTGGCGCCCGGACAGCGGCTGGTGAGCCGCGACGGCGCGCTGTGGCGCTGGGACGGCTTTACCGCAAGCGCCGATGCGCCGACCGCCGCCGCGCTGCGGCTCGCCCAGAAAAACCGGCTGGCAGAGCTTGAGGACGATGCGGTGGAATCTGCGGATAAAGTGCGCGTGGCCGAAAAGGTGCTCGCCGAGGCAGAAGCCGCCGTGCGCCAGCGCATCGACGAGGAGCGCCAGTCGCGCCAGGCCTGGCGCGATGCCCAGCACGCGGTCGACCAGGCACGCGATGCGCTGGCCAAGGCTGAGAAGGCCTCCGGCGAGCTTTCCAGCCGCCGCGCCGCGCTGGAAGATGCGCGCGCCCGCATCGAGGCTGATCACGAGGAAGCTGCCGCCGCCTATGTCGAGGCGGAGGAAATGCTGGCCGATGCGCCGGACCTCGGCGATCTGCAGTCGCGGCTCGACCAGGCCGCGGCCCAGGTTGCGCGCGACCGCGCGGCGGTCGCCGATGCCCGCGCAGTGCATGACGGACTGAGGCGCGAGGCGGAGGCACGCACGCGTCGGCTGGAATCGATTGCGCTCGAGCGGCGCAACTGGACGCTGCGCGCCGAGAACGCGGCCGTGCACATCGCTTCGCTGCACGAACGGCAGGCCGAGGCGGCGGAGGAGCGCGAGAGGCTGATCGACGCGCCCGACGAGATCGACGAGCGCCGGCGCAGCCTGATGTCCCAGCTTTCGAAGGCCGAGGCCGAGCGCAAGGAAGCAGCCGACCGGCTGCAGGAGGCTGAAAACCGGCAATCGGTTCTGGACAGGGCCGCGACCGAAGCCATCCAGGGCCTTTCGGAGGCGCGCGAGGCGCGCGGCCGCGCCGAGGAGCGGCTGACTGCCGCCGACGACCGCCGCAAGGAAATCGAGGCGCGCATCCACGAGGCGCTGAACACCGCGCCGCATCTGGTCATTCGCCATACCGGCCTGGAGCCCGACGACCCGCTGCCGGATACGGGCGAGGTGGAGCGCCGGTTGGAGCGGCTCAAGATCGAACGCGAGCGCCTGGGCGCAGTCAATCTGCGCGCGGAGGAGGAGCAGCGCGAGCTTTCCGAGCGGCATGAAGCCATCGTTTCGGAGCGCGACGACGTGATCGAGGCGATCCGCAAGCTGCGCCAGGCGATCCAGAGCCTTAACCGCGAGGGCCGCGAGCGGCTGCTGGCCGCGTTTGACAAAGTGAACGTGCAGTTCCAGCGGCTGTTCACCCACCTTTTCGGCGGCGGCACCGCGGAGTTGCAACTGATCGAATCGGACGATCCGCTGGAGGCCGGGCTGGAAATCCTCGCCCGCCCGCCCGGCAAGAAGCCGCAGACCATGACGCTGCTCTCGGGCGGCGAGCAGGCATTGACGGCCATGGCGCTGATCTTTGCGGTGTTTCTTACCAACCCGGCGCCGATCTGCGTGCTGGACGAGGTGGACGCGCCGCTCGACGACCACAATGTCGAGCGCTTCTGCAACCTGATGGACGAGATGGCGCGCACCACCGAGACGCGCTTCGTCATCATCACCCACAACCCCATCACCATGGCGCGCATGAACCGCCTGTTTGGCGTGACCATGGCCGAGCAGGGCGTGAGCCAGCTGGTTTCGGTGGACCTGCAGGCTGCCGAGCGCATGCGAGAGGCGAGCTGAGCGCCGCGCCTTGCGCGAGGTTCGGTGTCCCAAATTCTTTACCTCGGCGCAGCCAACTGGTAACTGACAGCCCTTGGCATAACTGCCCCCGGTCGCAGCCTACCCGGTCAAAACAAGGACACCGAGATCGCACATCGCAACCCTTGCGGTGTGACTGCGTTGGGGGCCTTATCGGAAAGGCGCTCACCCTTGTCGCAATCCAACGTCTACTCAGAACTCACGCAGCTCGGCAAAGACACGCCGATCCCCGCCAGCCCTGAAGAAGCCGTGCTGGAGCGGGTGCGCAATCCGCAGGCAGGCACCCGTTACTGCGTCCGCTTCACCGCGCCCGAATTCACCTCGCTCTGCCCGATGACGGGCCAGCCCGATTTCGCGCATCTGGTGATCGATTACGTTCCCCGCGAGTGGCTGGTTGAAAGCAAGTCCCTGAAACTGTTTCTCACTTCCTTCCGCAACCATGGAGCCTTCCATGAGGATTGCACCGTGTCGATCGGCAGGCGGCTCGTCGAATGCCTGGAGCCCGAATGGCTGAGGATCGGCGGCTACTGGTATCCGCGCGGCGGGATCCCCATCGACGTCTTCTATCAGACCGGCACGGCGCCGGCCGACGTCTGGATCCCCGAGCAGGGCGTCCCGGCCTATCGCGGGCGGGGATGAAGCCTCCGACGCACAGAATACAGCGCCTGGAACCCGGATTTTTACTTGAAGGAAGGTGGCTGGGGCGCCTGGATTCGAACCAGGGAATGGCGGTACCAAAAACCGCTGCCTTACCGCTTGGCTACGCCCCAATAGTCGACGCGTTCGAGTCGAGTCAGTGCGGCTTATATTCAGTGCGATCGAAAAGCACAATCTCGCGGCCGCAAATTTTGGCGCAGCAGGCGTGGTGAGCCTGCCGGAACTGAGGCCATCGGTTCATGGCCCCCACACCGCCAGTTCGTTGCCGGCCGGGTCGGTGAAGTGGAAGCGGCGGCCGCCGGGGAAGGAAAAGATCGGCCGCACGATGTTGCCGCCGGCGTCCTGCACCGCGGCAAGCGTTTCCTCCAGATTTTCCGAATATAGAACCGGCAGCGGTTTCGCGACGGCGCCTGCCGCGTCGGCATCGAAGCCGCCTTCGAGACCCTCGTCGAAGGCCGAATAGGTCGGGCCGTAATCGGTGAAGGTCCAGGAGAAGGCGGCGGCGTAAAACGCCTTGACGCTGTCCAGCGTGCCTCCGGAGGCCGGCAGTTCCAGATAGTCCAACTTTCCGGTGTGTTTCATGGTGTCCTCGTGTTCTCGTTATGTTCTAGGCAATTTGTGCGGGGCGCACAAGCCTTTGGACAAGAGCTTTCCTTAATCGATTGTAGGAGTTGATCGGGGCGAAGCACATGTTGCCTTTCGCAGCGCAGCAATTTAACGCTTCGCGAACATAGGAGCCGCGGACATACGCAGGCCGCCGCGGTCGAATGGCGAGGAACGAGCATGACCAAGTGGGTGTACACCTTTGGAGATGGCGCTGCCGAAGGGCGAGCCGGCGACAAGAATCTGCTGGGCGGCAAGGGCGCCAACCTGGCGGAGATGTGCAGCCTTGGCCTGCCGGTGCCGCCCGGATTCACCATCACCACGGAAGTCTGCAACGCCTTCTACGCCAATGGCCGCACCTATCCGGCGGGGCTGGAAGCGCAGGTGGGCGCCGCGCTCGACCATATCGGCCGGATCACCGGACGCAACTTTGGCGACCCCGAAAAGCTGTTGCTGGTCTCCGTCCGCTCGGGCGCGCGCGCCTCGATGCCGGGCATGATGGATACCGTGCTCAACCTCGGCCTGAACGACGGGACGGTCGAGGCGCTGGCCGCCGATTCGGGCGATGCGCGCTTTGCCTATGACAGCTACCGGCGCTTCATCCAGATGTATTCGGACGTAGTCATGGGCCTTGACCACGAGGTGTTCGAGGAAATCCTGCAGGAAGAGAAGGCGCGCCTGGGCCACGAACTCGACACGGAGCTGTCGGCCGAGGAATGGCAGGACGTGATCGTGCTCTACAAGGCCAAGGTCGAGGAAGAGCTGGGCACGCCGTTCCCTCAGGACCCGAAGGAACAGCTGTGGGGCGCCATTGGCGCCGTGTTCTCCAGCTGGATGAACCACCGCGCCATCACCTATCGCCGCCTGCATGACATTCCCGAAAGCTGGGGCACCGCAGTCAATGTGCAGGCCATGGTGTTCGGCAATATGGGCGACAGCTCGGCCACGGGCGTTGCCTTCACGCGCAATCCGTCCACCGGCGAGAACGTGCTCTATGGCGAATTCCTGGTGAATGCGCAGGGCGAGGACGTCGTGGCCGGCATCCGCACGCCGCAGAACATCACCGAGGCCGCGCGCATCGGGGCGGGCTCCGACAAGCCGTCGCTGCAGAAGCTGATGCCTGCAGCCTTCGCGTCCTTCATGGAGATCTCGGAGCGGCTGGAAAAGCACTACCGCGACATGCAGGACCTGGAATTCACCATCGAGCGCGGCAAGCTGTGGATGCTGCAGACCCGCTCGGGCAAGCGCACCGCAAAGGCGGCGCTGAAGATCGCGGTGGACATGGCGGCGGAAGGGCTGATCAGCAAGGACGAGGCGGTGACGCGTATCGACCCTGCCTCGCTCGACCAGCTTCTGCACCCGACCATCGACCCCAAGGCCGAGCGCAACGTCATCGCCATCGGCCTGCCGGCCTCGCCGGGGGCGGCGACCGGCGAGATCGTTTTCTCCTCCAACGAGGCGGAGGAAATGCGGGCGATCGGCAAGAAGGTCATTCTGGTGCGCATCGAGACCAGCCCGGAAGACATTCATGGCATGCATGCGGCCGAAGGCATCCTGACGACGCGCGGCGGCATGACCAGCCACGCCGCCGTGGTGGCGCGCGGCATGGGCAAGCCCTGCGTTTCGGGTGCGGGCTCGCTGCGCGTGGACTACAAAGCCGGCACCATGACGGCGATGGGCACCACCTTCCACAAGGGCGACATCGTCACCATCGACGGCGGCACCGGCCAGGTGCTGAAGGGCGCGGTGCCGATGCTGCAGCCCGAGCTCTCCGGCGACTTCGCCGCGATCATGGAGTGGGCCGACAGCATCAGGCGCATGAAGGTGCGCACCAATGCCGAAACCCCGGCAGACGCCCGCATGGCGCGCTCATTCGGCGCCGAAGGCATCGGCCTGTGCCGCACCGAGCACATGTTCTTCGAGGGTGAGCGCATCCTCGCCATGCGCGAGATGATCCTCTCCGACACGGAGAAGGGCCGCCGCACTGCGCTTGGCAAGCTTCTGCCGATGCAGCGTTCGGACTTTACCGAGCTGTTCGAGATCATGGCCGGCCTGCCGGTCACCATCCGCCTGCTCGACCCGCCGCTGCACGAGTTCCTGCCCAAGACGGACGAGGAGATCGCCGAGGTCGCGGCCGCGATGGATGTCTCGCCCGAAAAGCTGCGCCACCGCACCGAACTTCTGCACGAGTTCAACCCGATGCTCGGCCATCGCGGCTGCCGCCTGGCGGTTTCCTATCCGGAAATCGCCGAAATGCAGGCGCGCGCCATCTTCGAGGCGGCGGTCGAGGCCGGCAAGGCGACAGGCAATCCGGTGGTGCCTGAAATCATGGTGCCGCTGGTGGGCCTGGCCAAGGAGTTCGACTTCGTGAAGGCCCGCATCGACGCGGTGGCCAAGAGCGTCATGGAAGAGACCGGCGTGGAGGTGGAATATCTGACCGGCACGATGATCGAGCTGCCGCGTGCGGCGATCCGCGCCCATCTGATCGCCGAGACCGCCGAGTTCTTCTCCTTCGGCACCAACGACCTGACGCAGACCACCTTCGGCATCTCGCGCGACGATGCGGCGTCCTTCCTCGAGACCTATCGCCAGAAGGGCATCATCGAGCAGGACCCGTTCGTTTCACTCGACATCGAGGGCGTGGGCGAACTGGTGCGCATCGGCGCCGAACGCGGCAGGTCGGCACGGCCGCAGATCAAGCTCGGTATCTGCGGCGAGCACGGCGGCGACCCGCGCTCGATCCATTTCTGCGAGGAAGTGGGCCTCGACTATGTTTCCTGCTCGCCGTTCCGTGTGCCGATCGCACGGCTGGCGGCGGCGCAGGCGGCAGTCAAAAACTCGCGAAAGGGCGCGTGAGGCAAGCATGCTGCGGCGGCCGTCCCGATTTTCGCCCAGATGCGGGCGTTGGGGATAGGCCGTCGAAAGCCTGAAATTGACTGCCATGCGTCTGTTGCTGAAATCCTTCTTCGCCGCCGGGCTCCTCGTCTCGGCGGCTTCCGTCGGCCACGCCGTACCTCTTCTGGAGCCGACGCTGCACCTCAAACCGCATGAGGATGCCGACGCCCCGCGAGTGGCGCTGACGCTTGACGCCTGCGGCGGCAGGACTGACGGACGAATACTCTCGGCGCTGGTCGAGAACCGGATTCCGGCGACCATCTTCGTCACCGGCACCTGGCTCAGGCGCAATGCCGCCGCGCTGGAGATAATGCGTTCGCACCCCGAGCTGTTTGAGCTGGAAAACCACGGCGGACACCACATTCCGGCGGTGGATACGCCGCGCAAGATCTATGGCATCAGCAGCGCGGGGAGCGCCGAAGCCGTGCTGGCGGAGGTGGAGGGAGGTGCGGCAGCACTTGCGGAGGCCGGCGGCCCGGCGGCGAAATGGTTTCGCGGCGCCACCGCCCAATACAGCCCGTCCGCGATCGCGCTGATACGCAAGGCCGGCTTCAAGATAGCCGGCTATTCCATCAACGGCGACGGCGGATCGCTGCTGAGCGCAAGGGAAACGGCGCGGCGCGTGGCGGCCGCCAAGGATGGCGACGTCATCATCGCCCACATCAATCAGCCCACCCACGCTGCCGGCGAGGGGCTGGTGAAAGGACTTCTGGAACTCAAGGCGAGGGGCGTGACCTTTGTGCGCCTGGATGACGCGGACGGCGTGGGCACGAACGACACCACCGATTGACGGCCTTGGCGGCCAGCCGTCACCTCACGCTTGCGGATGCCAGCCTTTCGCGGCTGCCAGGACGTCTACCCGGACCTTGTTCGGGTCGAAGGCGCCGTGGTTCATTATCGCCTTCAATTCGTCGTAGGGCGCATCGTAGGACCACATCACGTCGTCTTCCGCTTCGCCCGATGCAGCGACGTTCCAGTGCACGGCCTCGCCCTTGTAGGCGTTATGGGTGCGCATGTCGCTGCGGGTCAGAAACTCGAAATAGATGTCGCGGAAGGGGATGTAATAGACCGGCTGATGCCTTTCCTCACGCAGCACCTTCGCGGCCGTAGTGGAAGCGATGACCGCGCCGGCAAAGCTGACGACGACGGTTCCCGAGAAGCGCCTCACGGTGATGTGGTAGTTCGGGTTGCGCCGAAATCCGGGTGCGGGTGGAGCGACTGTTACCATGGCGAGCCTCCTGCGGTCCGGACAAACAAACGCGCATGCCGAATTTCCGTTCCGCGCCACGCCAATGCCCACAGGCTCTCTCAGGTGCCGTTCAGGCGGCGTGGGTGAGTGCTTCCGCCAGCCCGGCATAGGCAGCCACGTACCGGCGATAGGGCTCTTGCTCCTGGCCACCGTCTCGACACGAAGATGGCCGCCCGCCACTGGAAGGATGAGGATCAGGAACTGGCGGCTCTCGCCTTCGCCGACGTAAGCGGCTGCCGCATAATGCGGCGCGTCCGGTTCTTCGATGCGCAGCTTGAACATGAGTACGCCGCCGACCGCGTCGAGCGCGCCGCGAACGACAGTCTCGAAATCCTGATCGGAAACGTCGCCGGCCTTGGTGGCAAGTTCG
Organism: Mesorhizobium sp. KR2-14; assembly: GCF_040049255.1. Lineage (NCBI taxonomy): Bacteria > Pseudomonadati > Pseudomonadota > Alphaproteobacteria > Hyphomicrobiales > Phyllobacteriaceae > Mesorhizobium > Mesorhizobium sp. KR2-14. Next base: position 527,899 of record NZ_JBDZDR010000002.1, read on the forward strand.
ATCGCGTTCCCGGAAGCGTCGGAATCAATTTCCGACCCGCTCTCAGCGCCAGATTGCTCTTTCATGCGGAGCCCCTGTTCCTTCAAAGATGGCACTTCCGCTAGCGGGAAAATCGGGAACGAGAATGGCCGGATTGTGACGATTGACTGTTTCCGGCCACCGACCCGACAAGTACCAAGACTGACGGATCAGAAGCACTGGCGCAAGATCAATTGCCGTAACGGAAGGAGGTATTGGACAATACTGCTTTTCGTTCCACAATGCCGGGAAAACGACATCGGGAGGAGGATAGCAATGCTTGGACTGATGCAGGAGTGGCCGCTGCTCTGCCACAAGATTCTCGATCATGCCGGAATCCAGCATCCGCATCGTGAAGTCGTCTCGCGTTCGGTCGAAGGACCGATTGTCCGCACCACCTATGCGGAGGTCCGCCTGCGCGCGCTGAAGCTGGCCCAGCGCCTCGAGCGCGACGGCTTTAGGCCGGGCGACCGCATCGCTACCCTTGCCTGGAACACGGCGCGCCACATCGAGGCGTGGTACGGCATCATGGGCATGGGCGCGGTCTATCACACGCTCAACCCGCGCCTTTTTCCCGAGCAGATCGCCTGGATCATGAACCACGCCGAGGACAAGGCGCTGTTCGTCGACCTCACCTTCCTGCCGCTGGTGGAGAAGATCGCCGCATCGGTGCCGAGCCTGCGGCGGGTCATCGTGCTGACCGATGCCGCCCACATGCCGCCGACCTCGCTGCCAAACGCGGTGGCTTACGAGGAATGGCTGGCCGAGGCGGATGGGGACTTCCGCTGGCGGGAGTTCGACGAGAACACGGCCGCCGGCATGTGCTATACCTCGGGCACGACCGGCGAACCGAAGGGGGTGCTCTACAGCCACCGCTCGAACGTCATTCACGCGATGATGGCCGCCATGCCCGATGCGATGGGCATTTCCTCGCGCGATGTGATCCTGCCGGTGGTGCCGATGTTCCACGCCAATGCCTGGGGCCTTGCCCAGACCGGGCCGATGATCGGCGCGAAGCTGGTGATGCCGGGCCCGCGCATGGACGGCGCCTCGATCTACGAACTGCTCGACACAGAGAAGGTGACCTTTACCGCCGCCGTGCCCACGGTGTGGCTGATGCTGCTCCAGCACCTGGAGGAGACCGGAAAGAAGCTGCCTTATCTGAAGAAGGTGGTGATAGGCGGTGCGGCCTGCCCGCGCGCCATGACGCGGAAGTTCGAGCAGACCTTTGGCGTGGAAGTCATCCATGCCTGGGGCATGACCGAAATGTCGCCGCTGGGCAGCCTGGCCACGCTGAAGCCGGAATGCGCAGGGCTGGAGGGCGAGGAACTGCTGGACCTGAAGGCCAAGCAGGGGCATGCGCCCTTTGGCGTGGAGATGAAGGTGACCGACGACAACAACCGGGACCTGCCCTGGGACGGCAAGACCTTCGGCCGCCTCAAGGTGCGTGGGCCGGCGGTGGCGCGGGCCTATTACGGCGGCGCGGGTGCCGAGCAGTTCGACGAGGAGGGCTGGTTCGATACCGGCGATGTCGCCCACATAGATGCCAACGGCTACATGCAGATCACCGACCGGGCCAAGGACGTGATCAAGTCGGGCGGCGAATGGATCTCGACCATCGAACTGGAGAACCTGGCCGTCGGCCACCCCGATGTGGCGGAGGCGGCGGTGATCGGCGTCCGACATGAGAAATGGGACGAGCGGCCGTTGCTGGTGGTGGTACGCAAGCCGGGCAAGGAGCCGGCCAAGGCCGACATTCTCGGCTTCATGGAAGGCAAGGTCGCCAAGTGGTGGTTGCCGGACGACATAGCCTTCGTGGAGGAAATCCCGCATACGGCGACAGGCAAGATCCAGAAGACTGTCCTGCGCAGGCAATTCGGCGAATACCGGTTGCCCTCCGATTGAGCGGGCTTCTGCCGGAGGCCAAAAGCTTCTAAGGATTCCGCAGTGAAAACGGAGCTCCTGCGGCGCGGCGACATGGTGGCCTATCTGGAAGAGAAGATATCGCGGATGGCCGGATGGTCGCGGCGCCTGGCAGTGTTCTCTGCGGTGCTGTTGATTATCGCCGGGCTTGTCCACCGCTATGCCCTGCTGGAAACGGTGGCCTTCCTGTGCGTGCTCGCCCTTGTGGCGGTGCTGGCCACTTTCGCGCTGCTGCTGGCGTTCTTCGCCTTTCCGCATGTGTGGAACGATGGCGACCGCGGCGGAGGGGATCTGACCTTCGGCGCGGTAGTAGGGCTTGCCGTGCTGGCGCCCTTCCTGTTCTACGGCTATTGCGCCTTTGCCTACCCGGAGCTCAACGACATCTCGACGGACCCGGAGGACCCGCCTGCGCTGACGCTTGCGGCCAAGACCCGTTCGCCCGGCATGAACCCGGTAACGCCGCCCACGGCCGAGCAGCGCAAGCTGCAATCGGAAAAATACCCGCAAGTGACGGGCCGGCGCTACGACCTGCCGCTCGATCGCACGCTGGACGCCGTGGAGTCGGTGCTGTCGCGCACCAACTGGAAACTGTTCGGACCCACCGCCGCCCCGGACGACGAGAGCGAGATAACGATAGAGGCGCTGGCATATACCTGGGTGCTGGCTTTCCCGGTCGACGTCTCCATCCGGTTGGTGGACGAGGGCGAGACGACCTATGTCGACATGCGCTCGGCCTCGCGATACGGGCGGCACGATTTCGGAAACAATGCGGCGCGTATCAACCAATTCCTGCAGGACCTGGATGCGGAGGTGGCGACGCAGAGCGGCGAAGCCCCGCCCGACAGCAATTAGTAGGGATCAGGCCGGCGAAAAATGCGCGTCGATGGACACGGTGCCATCGGTGATGGCTGCACCGCGCCCGACCAGATCTTCCAGATGCGCCAGAACCGAGAGCGCGGCGGCGCCATGCAGGCGCGGGTCGGTGTCGCGGTAGATCGCGGCGACCATCTCGCCAACGGTACGGTCACCCGACCTCAGCCTCTCCACAATGGCCCGCTCGCGCATCTTCCGGTGTGCCTTGAGGCCGCGCAGGAATGACCGCGGCTTGGTGACCGGGCCGCCATGGCCGGGGAAGAACACCCGGTCGTCGCGCTCCAGCAGCCGGTCGAGCGAGGCCATGTAGTCGGCCATTGCGCCGTCCGGAGGTGCCACGATGGAGGTGGCCCAGGCCATGACATGGTCGGCGGAGAACAGGATGCCGGTGCCTTCCAGCGAGAACGCCGCATGGTTGGCGGCGTGGCCCGGCGTAAGCACCGTGCCGATGCGCCAGCCGTCGCCCTCGATGACATCGCCGTCCTTGAGCGTCAGTTCGGGTACGAAATCCGCGTCGGCGCTGGCGTCGAGCGGATTGATCTCGCCGATCCGCAGCGGGCGCGCCGGGCGATGCGGCCCCTCGGCCGCGACGACCGCGCCGGTGTGCCGTGCGAGCCGCGCGGCAAGCGGGGAATGGTCCCGATGCGTATGGCTGACGAAGATATGGCTGACTGGGCGTCCTGCGATGGCCCGCAGTAACGCATCGAAATGGGCGTCGTCTTCCGGGCCGGGATCGATGACGGCCAGCGTGTCGTGCCCGACGATGTAGCTGTTGGTGCCGTGGAAGGTGAATGCGCTGGGATTGTTCACGGTCAGGCGCGCCACGCCCTTGGCGATCGGCACGGCCTCGCCATAGGCCGGCTCGAACTTGGTGTCGAATTCCAGGGACATCGTCGAAACCTGCCTCGCCTTCCGCATGCAAACCGCCAAATCCGTTTGCCGCTTAGCACGCCGGCCGATGTAGGCAAACCCGGCCGGCCAGATCGGCCAACCTCGACAGAAATGGGGACGACGAGGGCAAATTCAATCACGGCCCGCCCGTTCGCCTTGCCCGAGAGCGGCGCCGCGCGAGAGATGCCCCATCAATACAGTTGTACATCTCGTTTTCCATGTACAGGAATAATATTTTAAGTATATAACTCCTGTTTATTGTGGGTGTCTGGGCGTTAAATTCGGGGATGCCACCGAGTTGGGGGATGTTTCTGTGGACGCAATTGTTAATTGCGGCGAAGAACTTTTCGCCACATTTGAAAACAAGCGCGGGACCATTGGCGTTGTCGGCCTCGGCTATGTCGGCCTGCCCTTGGCGCGAGCCATCATGGAGGCAGGCTTCAAGGTGATCGGCGTGGATGTCGATCGCGAGAAAATTCGAGCGCTGCGGGCGGGACAGACTTACATCAGGCACATCGACGGGCGCTATTTCGTCAAGAAAATCCGATCGAAGTCCTTCTTTTGTACTGTGAACTTCGCAGCTCTGTCACAGGCGCACGCCATTGTCATCTGCGTGCCGACGCCGCTGACGAAATACCGCGAGCCGGACCTCTCCTTTGTGGCGAAGACGGCAGCGTCGATCGTCCCGCATATGAGGCGGGGTCAACTGGTCATTCTGGAGTCGACGACCTATCCGGGCACGACCGCGGAGATGCTTGTGCCGGCGCTTGAGAAGAGCGGACTGAAGTGCGGATCGGACTTTTTCGTCGCCTTCAGTCCCGAACGGGAGGACCCCGGAAATCCGGAATTCGACACCTATTCCATTCCGAAGGTGGTCGGAGGAATGGATGACATGGCCAGAGAGCTTGCCGTGGCTTTTTACGGCAGGGTGGTGTCGGAAGTGGTTTCGGTCTCTTCGGCAGCAACGGCCGAAGCGGTCAAGATCACGGAGAACATCTTCCGCTCCGTCAACATCGCGCTGGTCAATGAGCTGAAGCTCATCTTCGGCGCCATGGGTATCGACATCTGGGAGGTGGTGGAGGCGGCCAAGACGAAGCCCTTCGGCTACATGCCATTCTATCCGGGGCCCGGCCTCGGCGGCCACTGCATTCCCATAGATCCGTTCTATCTGAGTTGGAAGGCGCGCGAGTATGACATGCCTACGCGCTTCATCGAACTTGCCGGCCAGATCAACACAAGCATGCCTCAGCATGTCGTTGCGGTGTGCGCGGAAACGTTGAACATGCGCTTTTCCAAAGGGCTGAACGGCGCCAGGGTGCTGCTGGTCGGACTGGCCTACAAGAAGAACGTGGACGACATGCGCGAGAGCCCCGGGCTGAAGCTGATCGAACTGCTGGAGCGCTACGGGGCGACGGTGGACTATTTCGACCCCTATATGCCAGTCGTCGGGATCCTTGTAGGAGGCGGCGGTGTGGATGACGACCTCCGGCCTGAATGCCTCGAATTGCCGGGCAACGAGGTGGCTGTCGGTGATGGAGCCTTCCACACAAATCAGGTTCGGATGGGCTGCGAGGTTGTCGCGCCTGCCGGTGGCGAAGTTGTCTATGGAAAGAACAGTGTCGCCGCGCGCCAGAAGTATGTCGGACACCGTTGACCCGATCTGACCAAAGCCACCTGTCACAAGTACCTTCATGTTCGGTCGTCCTTTCCTACGCTGCAGGTGCGGAGATTTCGTTCGACGAGATCATGGCGCGATAATTCGAGGCGCGATCGTGAAAAAGCTGGTGCCAGATTTCCAGGGACAGGAGGCCCCAGATCTTGCGCGAGAACTGCCCGCCGCGGGCGAAATTCTTGAGGATGGCGGCATTGTTGAAATAGGGCCGGCTCTTGGCTGCCTGGCTGGAGAAGATGTCATGGACAAAGTCGTGCAGCGGGCCTGAAAGCCACTCCTTGAGCGGCACCGGAAAGCCCATCTTGTCGCGGCGATCAACGACCATCTCCGGCAGGTGGGGGCGCGCGAACTCTTTCAGCAAATGCTTCATGCGGCCATCGGGAAACTTGATATTTGCCGGGATCGTGGCCAGCAGTTCAACGACCGGCCTGTCCAGCAAAGGCGCACGCGCCTCGAGCCCATGCGCCATCGACATGCGATCTTCAACCTGGAGCAATGCCGGCAGCAGGCACTTGAAGTCGAAATGCGTCATGGAATCGAAGTAGGCCTCCTTGCGCACATTGCGCGTGGAATTGAAGATGTTGCGGTAGCGCTCCATCACGCCAGAGAGGTCGAGGACGGGCCAGTCGATCTCTTCAGTCATGTCGCCGGCCCTGTCGATGAGCCGGAAATAGCGCTCGTCCATCGCGCCGAAGAGATCCTCGGCGAAGAAGTGCCTGAGCAGAGGCTTGTATTCCTGCAGGACGACCAGATTGGAGATGATGGATTCCGGCGTAACGACGAAATTTCCGTTGCGGTGCGAGCCGTCTATGGCCGCCTTCAATGCCTGTTCCAGATAGGCGATGAGATAGCGGGCATAGCCGCCAAAAATCTCGTCGCCGCCCTGGCCGCCGAGCACCACCTTGACTTGTTTGGCGGCTGCCTCCGGAAACATGCAGGCGGAAGGCGGGCTCGGGAATGTCGAGATCGCGGAAGAAAGCTTCCGACATGTTGTCATCGAAGTGCTGCCCGGTGTGGAGGATTTTTTCCGTAAGATCGGTCGACCGGTTCATGGCGCGGGTGACAGCGGCGGCCTTGATGAATTGAGGTCGCGCGCCGACGATGGAAATGATGGTTGACCGCATGAAATGTTCGCCTCTTGGTGGGTGCAGCTGCGGCGTTGCGATGCATATTTAAACATGAGTATTTATTGATCTGGCGAATTGCAAATTCGTATAACTTTCATTCTGTTCAATATTAGTTTTTATATTTGTTTCATCATGCGCGGGCGGATCAAACCATGGCAGGTGAGGGCTTTGGCATCGCGGTTGTCGGTGCCGGCGGGTGGGGCGGCAATGTTGTGCGCAGCGTTGCCGAGCTCGGCCTGCTAGCGGCGGTAGTCGATCCCGATATGGTCCGAGCCTCGGAGCTGGCTGCCCAATATGGCTGCCGGGCCGCCTCGCTGGAGGACGTGCTGAGTGATCCTTCAATTCCGGGCGTGATCGTTGCCGCGCCGGCCCATCTGCATTTTGAGATTGCCAGCGAGGCGTTGGAAGCCGGCAAGGATGTCTATGTCGAGAAGCCGCTGGCGCTGAACACCGCCGACGGGCGCAGGCTGGAGGAACTGGCCGAGGCCCAAGGCCGGCTCCTGATGGCGGGGCACCTGCTGCAGTATCACAACGCCTTCATCAGGCTGCGCGAGCTTGCCGCCGCAGGCGAATTCGGACGTCTGCTGAACATCTATTCCCGCCGTCTCAACATGGGCAAGGTTCGCCGCGAGGAAGACGCACTCTGGAGCCTTGCGCCGCACGATCTTTCGATGATCCTTGCCCTCGCAGGGGAGGCGCCGTCCCGGGTCGACTGCCACGCGCTACCCGTTCTCCACCCGCAGATCAGCGACACCTCGATCGTGCACCTGGAATTCGAAACCGGGCTGAAGGCGCATATTCATGTCTCCTGGCTCAACCCGGTCAAGGAGCAACGGCTTGTCGTCGTGGGCACCGATGCGATGGCGGTGTTTGACGATTGCCTGCCATGGGACCGCAAGCTTGCGGTGTTTCGCGGCGGCGTGTCGTGGAAGAATGGCGTGCCAGTGGCAAAGACAGTGGTGCCGGAATATGCCGTTCTGGAGCCGAACGAGCCGCTGAAGGACGAATGCCGGCATTTCGTCGAGTGCATCCGTAGCAGACGGCAGCCGCGAACCGATGGCGCGGAAGGCCTGGGCGTGCTGGCGGTGCTGGAAAAGGCAAGCGCACCGAAGCGGCAGGCGGCGCATCCGGGCGTGCACCCTACCGCTGTCGTCGACGATGGAGCTTCGATCGGCAAGGGAACGAAGATCTGGCATTTCAGCCACGTGCTTCAGGGAAGCACCCTCGGCGAAAACTGCGTCGTCGGCCAGAATTGCGTGATCGGGCCCGATGTGACGGTGGGCGACCGTTGCAAGATCCAGAACAATGTTTCCCTCTACAAGGGCGTGACGCTTGCCGATGGAGTGTTTTGCGGCCCTTCTTGCGTCTTCACCAATGTGCTCACGCCTCGCGCGGAGTATGAACGCAAGCACGAGTTCCGCGAGACGCCGGTGGGACGTGGAGCGACGATTGGGGCGAATGCGACCATCATCTGCGGCAACCGTATCGGCGAGTATGCCATGGTCGCGGCCGGTGCCGTGGTGACCAGGGACGTTCCGGCCCATGCCCTGGTTGCTGGCGTGCCGGCGGTGCGCATCGGCTGGGTCAGCCATGCCGGGCGGCGGCTGGGCGAGGATCTGATCTGCCCAGACGAGAGCCGACGCTATCGCCTCACTGAGGAAGGGGCTTTGCAGGAAATCACATGACCGTGGTTGGAAGACTTGTCATCGGTGGCCGGTCGCGTGGCGCCCGACCAGATCGGAATAGAGTTCGCCAAGACGCCGCGCGAGAAGGCCGAAATCGAAATTGGTAACAGCTTGGCGCCGGATTTTTGCGCGGTCAATACCAGGAAGGCGCGCGGCCATGTTGCGAAGCCCGGCAGCAAGGCCTTCTGTGGAGCTGTCCACGAGTTCCCCGATGTCAGACCCGGTGACGTAATCCCGCGGGCCGCCGCAGTTCGTTGCAACCACCGGCAAGCCCATTGCCATCGCCTCGATGCCGACAACGCCGAAGGTCTCGACCTCGCTCGAGATCACCAGAAAGTCCGCGCTGGCCATTTCGGCGCGAACGCCGGCGCGGTCGCGGGTCGGGACAAATGTCACTTCATCGGCAACCTGCAGTTCGCCGGCCATTCGTTTCAGGGCTGCCTCCAAGACGCCGCTTCCGACCAGGCGCAAACGCAGGCGCGGCACGTGCGGCGCGACCATCGCAAAGGCGTCCAGCAAGCGATCGACGCGCTTGACCTCGACCAGGTGGCCGACCCAGAGTGCGGTGATGGTCTCCGTGTCGTGGGCTGTCGGTATCGCTTCGGAGGACTTTGAGTTGGTGCCAGCGGTTGCCAGGCCGGCCCGGTTTGGACAGAGGCACGGGTCGAAGAATTCGCAATCCACCCCGTTGGGCAAGACGATGATCTTGCGCGGATCGATTTCGGGAAGGCGCCCTTCGATCTCTCCGCGGAGAGCACTGCTGACGGCGATGATCTGGTCCGCCGCGTTCATCACAAACACAGTATGCCTGCGCATCCGCGGATCGTCGGTGACGAGCGAAAACGGCCCGGTGTGTTCCGTCAGCGCCAGCGGAACATTGCGCAGCCGCGCCGCGCCTGCCGCTGCGCGCCCGTCAAGGAACGCGGTGTGCGCATGGACGAGATCGTAGTCGAAGCCGGCGGCGATCGACGGCAGCCAGCGGCGAAGCGAGTTTGCGTAGAACCACGGCCGGAGGAAGGGGCGCGCGAACCCGCCTGCGAAATAGCTGAAGGTTGCGACCGGCACGCCGTCATATCCGGTCCATTGGAAGCTACGGCGCCGGTCCGCGAGATCGCGCAGAACGCGCATTGCCGCCCGGTGAGGGTGGCGCGACAGCCACAGAGGCTTGCCCGTGGCCACGCGCACGTCGATGCCAAAGCGCCTCAGCGCCTTGACCTGTTCGTGGACAAAAATGCCTCCCACCGGATTTTCCTCGGTGGGGTACATGTTCGAAATGACCAACACCTTCATGTCGCGTCTTTCGCGGGCGCGGCCTGAAGGCCACCCCGGCCCAAGCCTCCGCCGCCCATGCGGTCTTATAGCCGTAAACCGAAGCCTCCTCCATGGCGCGGCAATTGTCCGATATTGATAAGTGACTGCCCGTAACTGCCATGTCGCCCGGCGGTGCAAAATGCTTCCCTACGCTCGCGAAAAGCAAGACAAGGGGGAGAAAATGCATCTGAATCGCAGGAGTGTCTTGAAGGGGGGAATCGGCGCAGGCATCGCGACCCTGGCCGCGCCATTGGTGATGCGCACCGCAGCACTCGGTGCAGATCCCATCAAGGTTGGCGTTCTGCTCGATCTTTCCGGACCTTTCGAGGTGCTGGGAAAGCCGAAGCTGAACTGTCTGCAGCTTGCCGTTGACGATCTCAATGCCGCCGGCGGGTTGCTGGACCGCCAGGTGGAGCCCGTCATCTACGACACCCAGTCCGACAACCGTCTCTATGCTCAATATGCGCAGCAGCTGGCCCTCAAGGACCGCGTCGCCGTGGTGCACGGGGCAATCACCAGCGCCGCGCGCGAGGTGGCCCGCCCCATCCTCGACCGTGCCAAGACGCTCTATTTCTACAACATGATCTACGAAGGCGGCTTGTGCGACCGCAACACCTTCGTGACCGGCCCGACGCCGCAGCAGCTGCTGCGCAACCTCATTCCGCACATGATCAAGACCTATGGCCCGAAGATCTACACGATCGCGGCGGACTACAATTTCGGTCATGATTCCGCGAAGTGGGCCGCCAAGATCGCCAAGGACAATGGCGGCGAGATCGTGGGCGAGGAGTTCTTCCCGCTCGACGCCAACAACTTCTCGGCCACCATCAGCCGCATCCAGCAGGCCGGCGCAAACAGCGTGTTCAACGTCTTCGTCAGCCCGCCGCAGGAAGCCTTCTATGGCCAGTGGGCCGCTGCCGGCCTGAACAAGACCATCGGGATGGCCGGCCACGCGTTCGGGGATTCGGGCGAAACCCTGCGCATGCCGGGCGACGTCATCGAAGGCGTGACGGTGGTGAAGAACTACCTCGACGAGATCGACACGCCTCAGAATGCCGAGTTCCTCGCCAAGTACAAGGCGAAGTTCCCCGGCGAGAAAGTGGTCGGGACGCTCGGACCGAGCGACTATCAGGGCATGATGCTGTGGGCCGAGGCCGTGCGCAAGGCAGACACGCTCGACCGCGACAAGGTCATCGAAGTGCTGGAGAGCGGCATCTCCATCGAGGGGCCGAGCGGCACGGTGACGGTCGATCCGAAGACGCACCATGCGGTCCTGAACATGTATCTCGCAGAAGTGCGGGGCTCCAAGTTCGAGATCAAGGAACGGTGGGAAAACCAGGTTCCGGTAAGCGATGACGCGCGTTGCGACCTGATCGCCAATCCGGACACCAACCAGCAGTTCCCCGTCGAACTCTAAGTCAGCAGTCAATTAGAAAACCGGACAATCGTCATGGAACTGGTCGCCATAACCGGCATCCATATCCTGTACGCTGTCGCCAGCCTGTTCCTGATCGCGGCCGGGCTGGCGATCATCTTCGGCATGATGGGCGTGATCAACTTCGCCCATGGCGAATTCCTCATGATAGGGGGATTCGCCTTCGTGCTGGCGGTGCGCGCAGGCGTGAACTTCTGGATCGCGATGTTCGTGGTCGCACCCCTCGTGGTGATGGCCATCGGCATGGCCGTCGAACGGCTCGTGGTGCGCCACCTCTATGGCCGGACGGTCGAGACGATCCTGGCAACCTGGGGCATCAGCCTGCTGTTCATCGGCATAGCCTCGGTTACGCTGGGCTACCAGCAGCAGGGCGTCAGCGCGCCTTTCGGCAGCGTCGAGATCGGCCAGTATCGCGAAGGCGGCTATACCTTCTTCATCATCGGCCTGGCCGTGGCCGTGCTGGCGGGAATGTATGTCGTGCTGCGCTGGACACCGTTCGGCCTGATCGCGCGCGGCACGATGCAGAACGCCAACATGGCGGCCGCTCTCGGCACCCATGTCGGCAACGTCTATTCTGTGACCTTCGGGCTGGGAGCTGCCATTTCGGGGCTGGCCGGGGCGGCCTTCGCGCCGATCGCGGGCGTCATGCCCATCTCAGGCCTGACCTATATCGGCAAGGCGTTCATCACGGTGATCGTGGGCGGCGCGCTTCCGCTGACCGGCACTGCAACTTCTTCGGGCCTGCTCGGCGGTGTGAACTCGGTAGTGACTATCCTGTCAAACCCGGTTCTGGGCGAGGTTGCGCTTCTGGCAGCGGCTGTCCTGCTGCTGCGGCTTCTTCCCGCCGGCATCACCGGTCGTTTCTTCAAAGGTGGAATGTGATACGGGAAATCGTCAGCCCAGCTTTTCTGGCGGCATCGGCGATCGGGCTGGTCGTCCTGCTCGGCATCCCGCTCCTGTCGGAAGAATACACGTTGTTCAACCTGACGGTCTTCGCCGTCATGGCGCTCATGGCCATGAGCCTGAATCTCGTCTGGGGCATCGGCGGCATATTGAGCCTGGGGCAGGCGGTGTTTTTCGGCCTGGGCGGCTATGCCTATGCCATCACGGCCATGAACCTGGACAGCAGTTCCTGGGGGCTCGTGGCCGCGATTGCCGTGCCGGCCGTTTTTGCGCTGCTTATGGGCTACTTCACCTTCTACGGCAGGATCAGCGACGTCTATTTCGGCGTGGTTTCGCTGACTCTGTCGCTGATCATGTACAACCTGGTGAACAGCACGTCCGGCGACTTCTACCGCATCGGTTCGGTCCAGATCGGCGGCTATAACGGCATTCCCTCGGTGCCGCCGATCAGCTTGCCTGGCGCATCGGAGCCGCTGGACTTCGCCGGCATGTACTATCTCGCCGGCGGTGCCATGCTGCTTGTCTATCTCGGGACAAGGCTGTTCGTGAAAACGCCATTCGGCAGGGTGGTGATCTCCATACGCGAGAACGAACTGAGGGCCGAACTGCTCGGCTATGACGTGCGCCGCCACAAGCTGCTGCTCTTCATCCTCGGCGCCGCTCTTTCCGGCATTGCCGGGGCACTCTTCGCAGCCTGGGGCGCATTCATCGGGCCCGACAATTTCGCTGTAGGCTTCGCTGCCCAGACGATCATCTGGGTGCTGTTCGGCGGGCTCGGCACGCTGATCGGGCCGGTGGTCGGGGCCATGCTCATCACCGGCCTGACCACCTGGCTCGGCTCGGTGCGGATGCTGGAGCCCAATATCGTGCTTGGCCTGGTGTTCGTGATTTCCGTTCTGGTGCTGCCCATGGGCATCGTGCCGGCCGCGCGCAAATATGGCGCGCGCCTCCTCAAGACTGGCAAGGACGCTCGGTCGTGATCGTCGAAGTTCAAAACCTGTGGCGCACTTTCGGCGGCGTGGCCGCCGTGGCGGGCGTCAATTTCTCCCTCCAGCCCGGTGAGTTGCGCTGCCTGATCGGCGCCAACGGGGCGGGCAAGAGCACCTTCTTCAAGCTGCTGTCGGGCCAGTTGAAGCCCAGCGCCGGCACCATCCGGATCATGGGGAAAGACACGTCGCGCTACTCGCCCTTCGAGATCGCGCGGCTGGGTGTCGGTATCAAGACGCAGGTTCCGAACCTGTTCAACGGCTTGTCCGTCCGCGAGAACCTGAGGATCGCGGCGATGCGCCGTCTTGGCAGCCGCGAGGCCGAACGTGCCGCCGAGGCCATGCTTGCCGAAGTTTTGCTCGAAAGCATCGCCGCGGAAGAGGTTGGCCGCCTTTCGCACGGCCAGCGCCAGTGGGTGGAACTGGGCATGGTGCTGGTCTGCGACCCCAAGCTCGTGCTGCTGGACGAGCCCGCCGCCGGTATGACCCGGGGCGAGGTCGAGCACACGATTCAGCTCATCAGCAAGCTGCGCGGCGACCGTGCGCTGGTGATCGTCGAGCACGACATGCATTTCATCCGGGCAATAGCCGAGAAGGTCACAGTGTTTCATCGAGGGCGCATCATCGTGGAGAACACGATGGAGGAAGTGTTGCGCAATGCCGAAGTGCGGGGCGCCTATCTGGGGCAGAAGGCGGGAGGCCTGAATGTCTGAGCCCCGCTTGCTGGAAGTGCGCGATGTTAGCACCGGCTACGGCCGCGTGCCGGTGCTGAACGGCATGTCTTTCGAGGCTCGTGTCGGCGAGATCGTCGGTCTGCTGGGCCACAATGGCATGGGCAAGACGACCTTGATGAAGCTGCTGGCCGGCATTCTGCCGACATGGGGCGGAGAGATCAGCTTCGAGGGCGTGGACGTGACCCGCGAGCCGCCGCACCTGCGGGCGCGGCGCGGGTTCGGCTATGTGCCGCAAGGGCGCGACATCTTCTCCGGCCTGACGGTGCGCGAGAACCTGGCCTTCGGCGCGGCGGCGGCGCGGCTGAAGACCAACGAGGCCATCGACAGGGCGGTCGAGGATTTTCCGGTGCTGGCCCCGTTGCTGAACCGGAAGGGCGGCGCGCTGAGCGGCGGAGAACAGCAGATACTTGCGCTGGCGCGCGCCCTGAGCGGGCAGCCCAAGCTGCTGCTTCTCGATGAACCGACCGAGGGCGTGGCCCCGGCAATCGTGGAGGAGATCGAGGCCCACCTTCTAAAACTGGCCACACAACGTTCCTTGTGCGTGGTGGTGGTGGAGCAGGACCTCGATTTCATCAGCAGCACCGCCGACCGCGTCTTGCTGGTGCAGAAGGGCATGATCATTCGCGAGCTTGAACCGCAGATGCTGCGCGATCCCAAAATCATCGACGAATTCATCGGTCTGGAAGAAAAGGTGTAGAGGCAATCCATGTTCAGGAACCCGAATGTTCGCGACCTGCGCCGCGCCGCTGATGCGCTGGGAATGGAGCCGCACGACAGCTACCTTGCCGCGGTAGAGCGCATCGTGCAGCCGCTGAGCGACGCCTATGCGGAGCTTGACCTCATGAACGACGAGCGCCCGGAAATTTCCTATGCGCGCACGCCGGGGCGCTTTCCCGCACCCGCTGAGAACCCCTTCGGCGCGTGGTACGTCAAGACCGACATCCGCGGCCGGGAGGACGGTCCGCTTGCCGGCGCGCGCGTGGGGCTGAAGGACAATGTGTGTGTTGCCGGCGTGCCGATGATGAACGGCTCGAGCCTGTTCGAAGGCTTCGTGCCGGACATCGACGCCACGATCGTTACCCGCATTCTCGACGCGGGTGGAGAGATCGCCGGAAAGGCGGTTTGCGAGAATTACTGCGTTTCGGGCGGCAGCCACACAAGCTCGTCGGGTCCGGTGCACAATCCGGTGCGGCCGGGCTATTCGGCCGGAGGTTCTTCGTCCGGCAGTGCGGCAGTGGTGGCGGCAGGGGACGTTCCGCTTTCGATCGGAACCGATCAGGCCGGCTCGGTGCGCATTCCATCCAGCTATTGCGGCGTCTATGGTATGAAGCCGACCTATGGCCTCGTGCCTTACACGGGGATCACGCCGCTGGAGCCGTCGATGGATCATGCCGGGCCGATTTCTGCCAATGTGCGCGACAATGCGCGCCTGCTGCAGGCAATCGCCGGTGCCGACGGCATCGACCCGCGCCAGCGCGACGTGCAGGTGAACGACTATGCGGCCGAGCTCGACCGTGGCGTTCAGGGCCTGCGCATCGGTGTGGTGCGGGAAGGGTTCGGGCGCGCGAACTCGGAAGCCGGGGTCGACGCCAAGGTGCGCGAAGCGGCCGCGCGCTTTGCCCGCATGGGCGCGGTGGTGGAGGAGATCAGCATACCCATGCACAGCCTGGGCTTTGCGATCTGGGCCCCGATAGCGCATGACGGCGGGCTCTGGACGATGCTGGAAACCCACGGCCTCGGCATTGGCGGCCTGGGACCGAGCGCAGGCAGCCAGCCATATTTTGGCGCGCGCTGGCGCGAGGCCGGCGACGACATGGCCGACACGATCAAGATCATGGCGCTGTTCGGCCGCTATTCCATCGGCCGCTATCACGGCTCCTACTACGCCAAGGCCCAGCGCATGCGGGCACGCCTGCAGGCCGCCTATGACGAGGCGCTCTCGCGTTTCGACCTGCTCTTGATGCCGACGCTGCCTGTGAAGGCTACCCCGCTGCCGCCGCAGGGAGCAGGCCCGGAGGAGGTGACGGCGCGCTCCTGGGAGATGATCGGCAATACCTGCGCCTTCAACGTGACCGGGCATCCGGCCATGACCCTGCCCTGCGGAATGGAGGACGGCAGGCCGATCGGCGTGATGCTGACCGGCAAGCACTGGAATGAGGCCATGATCTACGGTGCCGCCGCCGCCTTTGAAGCGGATGGCGACTGGCGGACTTTCTAGTCTGCCGGTCGGATGTTCAGGTCGGGGATGGAGGCGACCTTAGCACCCAGTTTCTGCAAACTTGATCACGCCCGGAAACGGTGCGTGGCCGGGCGGCGGGCGGCATGATCTCGAAGCCGCCCGAGCCGCCTATCGTTCGCTTCGGGGAGCAGCATTCCCGGAGTTCGTTCCAGTATTTGCAGGTCGAACGCGTCTCCACGCGCATCCGCAAATACAACTGGGAGCTTTTCCCCCATCGCCACGCCGACCTCCTGCAGATCGCGCTGGTGGAGGCAGGCGAGGGGGAGGTGCAACTCGACCTCGAAAAGCGCGCGTTCGCCGCCCGTTCAGTCGTCGTGGTGCCGCCGCGCATGGTGCACAGCTTCCGCCTGGCGCCGGATGCGCGCGTCTTCATGCTGACAGCGGCCGAAAGCTATCTCGACGAGGCGGTGGCCGGCCACGCCGCACGCGGCCTGTTTGAAATCGTGCGCGGGCCCCACGTTCTCGAACTGGCCGGCGACGCGGAGGCATGGCGCAGCATCCAGTCTTCTTTCCAGAATCTGCGCGCCTACCAGGACCAGAAGAACAGCCGCGCCCGAACCGCGGTGCTGACCGCCAACCTGCTGGCCGTGGTCAGCATTCTGGGCGAGCAGGCGGGCCGGGTGCCGACTACAGTCGCCAACATTCCGCAGCACCGGCTCTACGATCGCTTTCGCGACCTGCTGGAAATCAGCTTTCGCAACGCCAAGTGCGTTGCCGACTATGCGAGCGCGCTGAACGTCACCGAGCGCACGTTGCATCGCGCCTGTACCAGCGTTGCGGGCGAATCGCCGCTGAAGCTGATCCACCAGCGCATTGTCCTCGAAGCACAAAGGCAGCTTCTCTATTCGCACAACACGATTGCCGAGATCGCCTATTCGCTCGGCTTCGAAGAGCCGTCGAATTTCAGCAGGCTCTTTGCCGACAACATGGGCGAGAGCCCCTTGAGCTTCAGGCGCTCTCGCATCGGGTGAGTTGGGCCAGCAGAGCGGAGCGCCGTCACGCTCTTTCGGAGTGCAAGGAACCTGACGCCATTTTGCCTGCGAGGGAGGCTTTCCCTTGGCCCTCGGCGAGGTCTTTCAGCCTGAGCGCAAGTGGCGTCTCGCCGAAGCGCTTGCGAAACGCACGGCTGAGATGCGAGGCATCGCAGAAGCCCGACTCCGCCGCGATTGAGGCAATCGAGCGGTCCGACTGCTGCACAAGGAAGCGGGCGTGCTCCAGCCGGATCATGGTGCAGGCCGCCATCGGCGAGGTCTGCAGTGCGGCCTGGAACCGGCGCTCCAGCTGGCGCTTGTTGATGCCCATGCGCTGGGCGAGTTCCGCGACCGTGTAGGGCGTATCCATGTTCTGCTGCATCAGGAGCAGCGCCTTCTTCACCATCGGGTCGTTGGTGTGGAGGTCGAGCGGAATGCCTGGCTGCGGCGTTTCCGCGATCTCGGCCTCGTCGAACATCATGATGTGCAGGCTCTTGGTCGCCTGCGCCTTGCCGACGTGCCGCTCCACCAGGAAGGCGGCCAGATGCGCCGAACTGGCGCCGCCGGAACAGGTCAGCCGGTCGCGATCGACCACGAAGATCTGGTCCGAGACAGGTTTCAAACCGTCGAACTGCTCGAGGAAGTCGGCATGATGGAACCAGCTGACACAACAGCGGTAGCCGTTCATCAGCCCGGCCTGGTGCAGGATGAAGGCGCCGGTGCACACGCCGACCAGCGGCACATTCGCAGCCGCGGCCTTGCGCAGGAAGCTGTTGTGCTGCGCATTGGCGCTGGGAATCTCGTCCATCAGCCCGCCGACCACGACTATGTAGTCGAACTTCTTCGGGTCGCCGAAGCGCTCCTGCGGTTGCACTGAAACGCCACAGCTCGATTGGACCGGGTGGCCGTCGTCCGACAGCACCGTCCACTTGCACAGGATCGGCCGGCTTCGGTCGCCCTCGTCGGCGGCGAGCCGCAGCACGTCGACGAAGTTGGCGAAGGCGCACAGCGTGAAGCGGCGCGCCAGGATGAACCCCACCGACAGCCGCGCCTTCGGCTCCTTCGCGTCCGGTGATTTCTGCAACCTGTCGACCATTCTTTCCCGCCTTGAAGGGCTGTCGCAAATCTCTCTTTCAATTGACGCATACATCCTGTGCAAGATCAACGGTCGCGTCGATACTTGGAGCACTTTCCATCGGGAGGAGGTTCCTGTGACCCAGTTTTCCTGGGCGTCGCTTTTGCGTAACGCCTTGACCGGCAACAAGAATTGGCAGCCGCAATGGCCGAATGCCGAGCCCAAGCCGGAGTATGACGTCATCATCGTCGGCGCCGGCGGTCATGGCCTCGGCGCGGCCTACTATCTGGCCAAAGAGCATGGCATCACCAATGTCGCGGTGATCGAAAAAGGCTGGCTCGGCGGCGGCAACACCGGCCGCAACACTACCATCATCCGCTCGAACTACCTCTATGACGAAAGCGCCATGCTCTACGAGCATGCGATGAAGCTGTGGGAAGGGCTGAGCCAGGAACTGAACTACAACGTCATGTTCTCGCAGCGCGGCGTGATGATGCTGGCGCACAACGTGCACGACATCCAGAGTTTCAAGCGCCACATCCATTCCAACCGGCTGAACGGCATCGACAATGAGTGGCTGACGCCGGAGCAGGCGAAGGAATATTGCCCGCCGCTCAACCTCTCTCCCAATGCGCGCTACCCCGTCATGGGCGCTGCACTGCAGCGGCGCGGCGGCGTGGCCCGCCATGACGCGGTCGCCTGGGGCTATGCCCGCGGCGCGGCGGCGCGCGGCGTCGACATCATCCAGAACTGCCCGGTGACCGCGATCCGCCGCGATGCCTCGGGCAAGGTCACCGGCGTCGAGACCGCAAAGGGCTTCATCCGCGCTAAGAAGGTGGCCGTGTCGGCCGCCGGCAGCACCTCGGTGGTGATGGATACGGCAGGCGTCCGGCTGCCGCTGGAGAGTTTTCCGCTGCAGGCGCTGGTCTCGGAGCCGGTCAAGCCGGTATTCCCTTGCGTGGTCATGTCCAACACGGTGCACGCCTATATCAGCCAGTCGGACAAGGGCGAGCTGGTGATCGGCTCGGGCACCGACCAGTATGTGTCCTACAGCCAGCGTGGCGGCCTGCCGCTGATCGAGCACACGGTTTCGGCAATCTGCGAGGTGTTCCCGATCTTCACCCGCATGCGCATGCTGCGCAAATGGGGCGGCATCGTCGACGTCACGCCCGACCGCTCGCCGATCCTCGGCAAGACGCCGGTGCCGGGCCTGTACGTCAATTGCGGCTGGGGAACCGGCGGCTTCAAGGCTACGCCGGGCTCGGCCCACGTGTTCGCCCACACCATCGCGCGCGACGAGCCGCACTGGATCAATGCGCCGTTCACGCTCGAGCGCTTCACGACCGGTCGGCTGATCGACGAGGCCGCGGCTGCGGCCGTGGCGCACTGAGGGAGGTTCCGCAATGCTTCTGATCCGTTGCCCCTACTGCGAGGCCGAGCGGCCCGAGGTCGAGTTCGCCTATGGCGGCGAGGCCCATATCGCGAGGCCCGCCGACCCGTCCACGCTGACCGATGAGCAGTGGAAGGACCATCTGTTCATCCGTACCAATCCGCGCGGCACGCATTTCGAGCGCTGGCGCCATGTGCACGGTTGCGGCCGGTTCTTCAACGCCGTCCGCGACACCGTGAGCGACAAGTTCGTGACCACATACAAGGCGGGCCTGCCGCGCCCGACCGAAGCCGAGCTCGAGGGAATGCGCAAATGACCGCCTATCGCATCAAGGGGAAGGGCAGGGTCGACCAGCGCAAGCCCGTGCGCTTCAGCTTCAACGGCGCGACCTATACCGGCTACGAGGGCGACACGCTCGCCTCCGCGCTGCTGGCCAACGGCGTCCACCTGGTGGGGCGCTCGTTCAAATACCACCGCCCGCGCGGCATCCTCTCGGCCGGGTCCGAGGAGCCGAACGCGCTCGTCGGCACCGACCGCGGCAACGGCCGCTTCGAGCCGAACACGCGCGCCACGGTGTTGGAGGTCTTCGAGGGGCTCAACACCACCAGCCAGAACCACTGGCCTTCGCTGAAGCGCGACGTGGGCGCGATCAACGACGCCATGTACATGCTGTTCTCGGCCGGCTTCTACTACAAGACATTCATGTGGCCGAAGTCCTTCTGGAACAAGGTCTACGAGCCCTTTATCCGCGGCGCGGCCGGTCTCGGCAAGTCGCCATCGGTGCCCGATCCGGACACCTACGCCAGCCGCCACGCCCATTGCGACGTGCTGGTGGTTGGCTCCGGCCCCGCCGGCCTTGCGGCTGCGCTGGAAGCCGGCAGGAGCGGCGCCAAGGTCATCCTCGCCGACGAGCAGGCGGAACTTGGCGGCTCGCTGCTTTCGGAAGGCGAGGCCACCATCGACGGCCTCTGCGCCTCCGACTGGGTGGCTCGCACGCGGGCCGAACTGGGAGGAATGGCCAACGTCACGCTGCTGCCGCGCACGACGGCCATCGGCTACTACCACCAGAACTTCCTCGGCCTGTGCCAGCGCCTTACCGACCATCTGGCCAATCCGCCGGCGAACGCGCCGCGCGAGCGCATGTGGCGGCTGCGCGCCAAGCAGGTCGTGCTTGCGCAGGGCTCCATCGAAAAGCCGCTCGTCTTTGACGGCAACGACCGGCCGGGCGTGATGCTGGCAGGCGCTGCCCGGACCTATCTCAACCGCTATGGCGTGAAGGTCGGGAACAGCGCGGTTGTCGTCACCTCGCACGACTCCGCCTGGCTTGCCGCATTCGACCTGGCCCAGGCGGGCGTTCGCGTGCCTGCCATCGTGGACATTCGCCATACGGTGTCCGACGAGCTCGTCAGGCGTGCCCGCTCCCTCAACATCGAGGTGCTTGCCGGCTGGACCGTTTCGGGCACTGCTGGGCGCCATCGTGTGTCCTCCGTGCGCGTCAATCCGGTCAGCCGAGGCGGCCAGGTTGGCCCGGCCCGCACCATCAACTGCGAGGCGGTGCTGATGAGCGGCGGCTGGACGCCCACTGTCCACCTCTTCTCGCACACCAAGGGCAAGCTCGACTGGAATGAGGAACAGCAGATGTTCCTGCCCGGCGAGCGGACCGAGGAAAGCCGCTGCGCGGGCGCAGGCAACGGCCGCTTCGGACTCGCCGAGGCTCTGAGGGAAGGAGCGGGAGCAGGCGCCGCCGCGGCGCGCGATGCGGGCTTTGCCGCACGTGAGTCCAGCTATACGGTCGACGGCGACTTCCCCTGCACGGGTGTCAGCAATCGCGAGCTGCCCAGCGACCGCGATGCCGGCCGCGCAAAGGCCTTCGTCGACTTCCAGAACGACGTGACCGCCAAGGACATCCGCCTTGCCGTTCGCGAAGGCTTCCTGTCGATCGAGCACATCAAGCGCTACACCACCAACGGCATGGCGACTGACCAGGGCAAGACGTCCAACATGAACGGCCTGGCTATCGCCTCCAATGCCGTGGGCAAGGCGCCGCCTTCGGTGGGCCTCACCACCTTCCGGCCGCCCTACACGCCGACCACCTTCGGCGCGTTTGCCGGCTACAATCGCGGCGAGCTGTTCGAGGTCACGCGCAAGACGCCGATCGACAGCTGGGCCGAGGCCAACGGCGCCGTGTTCGAGCCGGTGTCGCTGTGGCGGCGCGCCTGGTACTTCCCGCGGGCCGGCGAGAGCATGCACCAGGCAGTGGCGCGTGAATGCAGGGCCGTGCGCCAGTCGCTCGGCATGTTCGACGCTTCCACACTGGGGAAGATCGAGATCGTCGGGCCGGATGCGGCGGAGTTCATGAACCGCATGTATACCAACGCCTGGACCAAGCTTGCGCCCGGCCGCTGCCGCTACGGCCTGCTGCTGGGCGAGGACGGCTTCATCCGCGACGACGGCGTGATCGGCCGGCTGACCACGGACCGCTTCCACGTCACCACCACCACCGGCGGCGCGGCGCGTGTTCTCAACATGATGGAGGACTATCTCCAGACCGAGTGGCCGGAACTCAAGGTGTGGCTCACCTCCACCACCGAGCAGTGGGCGGTCATCGCGCTCAACGGGCCCAACGCCCGCAAGCTGATCGAGCCGCTGGTCGAGGGCATCGACCTGTCGGACGAAGCCTTCCCGCACATGTCGGTGGCCGAAGGCAAGATCTGCGGCGTGCCCACGCGGCTGTTCCGGGTCAGCTTCACCGGCGAGCTCGGCTATGAGGTCAACGTGCCCGCCCGCCACGGTCTTGCGGTCTGGAAGGCGCTCTACGAGGCCGGCCAGAAGTATGACATCACGCCTTACGGTACCGAGACGATGCACGTGCTTCGCGCCGAGAAGGGCTACATCATTGTCGGCCAGGACACCGACGGCACGGTCACGCCGGAGGACGCCGGCATCGGCTGGGCCATCGGTAAGGCCAAGCCCGACTTCGTCGGCAAGCGTTCGCTGTCGCGCTCGGACATGCTGAAGGCCGACCGCAAGCAACTCGTGGGGCTGCTGACCAGTGACCCCAAGGTCGTGCTGGAGGAGGGGGCGCAGATCGTCGACGATCCGAACCAGCCCTTGCCGATGAAGATGATCGGTCACGTCACCTCGTCTTACTGGAGCGAGGCCCTCGGCCGTTCCGTGGCGCTCGCGCTCGTCGAGGGCGGCCGCGCCAGGACCGGCAAGGTCATCCATGTGCCGATGCCGGGCACCACGCACACCGCCGAGGTCGTGGGCACGGTCTTCTTCGACCCCGAAGGCAAGCGCCTCAACGCATAGGATCGCGATCATGCTGATGGAACATCACGGATTTTCTGGAACGCCGATCACGGTCGGGGGCGGGGCGCGCCTTAGCGTCCGCCGGGCCGAGGACTGCGCACGCTTCAGCCTGCGCATCTCGCCGGAGCACGCCAGCGCGGCGGCGAAGGCCTTCGGCTGCGAGCTGCCGTCGAAGATCGGAGACATGGCGGTGTCGGGCGCCAAGCTGGCGCTGTGCCTTTCCCCGGACGAGTGGCTGCTGCTGGCGCCGGCTGGGGAAGGCGAGGGCATCGTCGCGCGCTTCGCGGCGCTGTATGATGCAACGCCCCACAGCCTGGTCGATATCGGCCATCGCGAGACCGGCATCGAGGTCCAAGGGGTGGCGGCTATCACGGCGCTGAGCTCGGCTTGCGCGCTGGACTTGACCGAGATGGCCGATGGAACCGGCACGCGCACGATCCTCGACAAGGCGCAGGTCGTCCTGATCAGGAGAAGCGCGGAGAGCTTCCGGATAGAGGTGTGGCGCTCCTTTGCGTCGCATGTGTGGGGCCTGCTGGAAGCCGCCAGCCACGAAGTCGAACTCGGCCTTTAGGATACGGATCGGAGGAGAACCGACCATGCTTAATTTCAAGATGAGCGCTTCGCTCGGAGACGCCGAAGTTGCCGGGGCAATCGCCCGCGAGCTGGACCGCCAGCAGAATCAAATCGAGCTGATCGCTTCCGAAAACATCGTCTCGAACGATGTCCTGGTGGCGCAGGGCTCGGTGCTGACCAACAAATACGCCGAGGGATATCCCGGCCGCCGCTACTATGGCGGCTGCGAATTCGTCGACCAGATCGAGACCCTGGCGATCGAGCGGGCCAAGCAGCTGTTCGGCGCGGGTTTCGTCAACGTCCAGCCGCATTCGGGCGCGCAGGCCAACCAGGCGGTGTTCCTGGCGCTGCTCAATCCCGGCGACCGCGTCATGGGCATGTCGCTGGCGCATGGCGGCCACCTGACCCACGGCTCGCCCGTCACCATGTCGGGCAAGTGGTTCGACATCGTCAGCTACGAGGTGCGGCAGTCCGACCAGCAGATCGACTATGACGAACTGCGCGCCAAGGCCCTCGAGACCCGGCCCAAGCTGATCGTCGCCGGCGCATCGGCCTATCCGCGCGCGATCGACTTCGCCGCCTTCCGCCGCATCGCCGACGAGGTGGGGGCGTATCTGATGGTCGACATGGCCCACTATGCGGGCCTGGTCGCGGCCGGGCTCTATCCCGATCCGCTGCCGCATGCCCATGTCGTGACCACCACCACGCACAAGACCCTGCGTGGCCCGCGCGGCGGCATGATCCTGACCAATGACGAGGCGCTGGCCAAGAAGCTGAACTCGGCGGTGTTCCCGGGCAACCAGGGCGGCCCGCTGATGCATGTGATCGCGGCCAAGGCCGTGGCCTTCGGCGAGGCGCTGCGCCCCGAGTTCCGTGACTATGCGGCTTCGGTCGTGGGCAACGCCAAGGTGCTGTGCGACACGCTGGTGAAGGGCGGGCTCGACATCGTCTCCGGCGGCACCGACTGCCACATGGTGCTGGTGGACCTGCGGCCGAAGGGCGTGAAGGGCCGCGACGCCGAGCATGCGCTGGAGCGGGCCGGCCTGACCTGCAACAAGAACTCCATCCCCTTCGATCCCGAGAAGCCGGCGGTCACGTCGGGCGTGCGGCTGGGTACCTCGGCGGGCACGACGCGCGGCTTCGGCGAGGCCGAGTTCCGCCGCATCGGCGAGCTGATCCTGAAGGTGATCGACGCCTTGGCGAAGGCCGGGCCGGAAGGCGATGCGGCCGTGGAGCAGGCGGTGCTGGCGGAAGTGCGCGATCTCTGCAAGCGCTTCCCGATCTACGAGTAATCGGCCGAGAACCGAGGGGCGTCGCCCTCTCGGCGACCGTCTCTCCCTGAGGAAGCCGCGGTGGAGACCGCGGCTTTTTCTTTGCCCTGTCGCGAGTCTTCTTTCCTCGCGGAGGGCCTTCAGTGGCCGCCTTGACTTGCGTTCCGCCGGCAAGGGATGATCCCCCGTTCGCTGCCGGCTCTTTCGTGCGAGGGGAAGAGGTGACGCATGTCAGTACGGTAAACCAGTCAGGCCGGCGCTCACATGCGGCGATGTTGACGATCGACCGCCAGATAGATCGTCGCATTCTTCTGGAGGCGGAAAGCCTCGCCAGTGCGGGCTGGGAGGTGACGATTGTTGCCCCCTATGCGCGGCTTGAGCGATTCGGATATCCGGAAAGACAGCACCCTTTCAAGGTGCGTGGTGTGCCCCCCGCGCCGCAGCGGCTTGTCCGCAGCGTCTATCGCCTGTTGCGCGACACGCTGCCGATCGGCGAGCGTGGCATGAGAAAGCTGCGGGAGATTGGCTGGCGCTTCCTGTTCGATCAGGAGAAGTTTTACCGCGATCTATTTGCGCGCTCGCTCGATGGTCTCAGGCCAGACGTGTTCATTGCGCACGATCTGCCGACACTGCCCGCTGCGCACAAGGCAGCTCGTGAGGCGGGGGCCAGGCTGATCTACGACAGCCACGAACTCTATGTGGAGCAGGAGCTTTCGGAATTCGAAAAGCGCAGCTGGAGCGCTATCGAGCGGCGGTACATAGGGGATTGCGATGCAGTCGTGACGGTCAATCCCTCGATCGCGTCGGAACTGGCCAGACGCCACGCGCTGGAGCGCATCGAGGTCATCTACAATGCCGAGAGAAGGCGGCTTGCTTCCGGGCGAAGCCGGTATTTTCACGAGAAGTACGGCTTGCCGGAAAGCGCGCGAGTGCTGCTGATGCAGGGCGGTCTTGCGAACGGCCGCAATATCGAAACGCTCGTCGGTGCCATGGAACTCGTCGGAAATCCCGACATACATCTGGTCATCATGGGAGAGGGACCCTTGCGTGGCCGGCTTGACGCCATGGCGGCGCGCAGCCGCTCGGCCGAGCGGGTGCATCTGCACGAAGGGGGCAGGCAGGAAGAGCTGCTTGCCCACAGCCGCAGCAGATGCCGGGGTGATCCCCTATCAGGCGACTTGCCTGAACAACTATTACTGCACGCCCAACAAGCTGTTCGAGTTCATCGCGGCCGGGGTCGCCGTCCTGTCGAGCGACCTGCCGGAAATCCGGCGCATCGTCGATGGGCGGCAGATCGGTCTTCTAGCGGACCTCAGCCGGGAGGAGCTGGCAGCCGAGGCAATGGAAGCGGTGTTTTCCGATACTGCGCGCCTTGCGCGGTGGCGGGGCAATGCGGCAGCCGCGAGCGCCGAGGTGAACTGGGACGTCGAGGGCGCGAAGTTCGTGGCGATTGTCGAGCGCGTGGTTGCGGAACGAAGGCGACGTTTGGTCGCAAAGGCTTGACCTATATGTCAGCCAACGCGTCGCGGACTTTGCGGAGGGGGCAAATTTCCGGATCGCCGCCGGGGCTTCACCGAAGCGTGGCATAGATCGAAAGCAGCTTTTCGGCCTCGTTCGACCAGAGCAGGTGGTTCGATGCTTCTTTCGCCGTCTCGCGCAAGGCTGCCAGGCGCTGCGGATCGTCAAGGATGGCGAGGATGGCGCTTGCCGCCGTCTGCGGGGACAGCAGATCGACCAGAACGCCGAAAGCGTGTCTCTCCGTGATCGAGCGCAGGAAAGGCAGGTCGTTGGAAATGAAGGGCAGACCGGCGGCGGCGAATTCGAAGAGCTTGTTCGGGCTGCAATAGGTGTTGTTGAGATCGATCCCCCAATAGGGGATGACGCCGAGATCGGCGGAGCCGGTCAGACTTTGCAGTTGCTGCGGCTCGATACGGCCGAGAAAAACGACGCGTCCGTCGTCGGTGCCTTGGCCGGCGCTGATGCGGCGAAGATCGGCCTCGTGTGCGCCATAGCCGACCACGACAAGCGATGTCCCCCGCGGGAAGTGGGTTGCAGCTCGAACGAGCACGTCCACGCCGCGCTCGGGCGAGAGCCAGCCCTGATAGAGCACGATCCGCGTGCCGGGGGCGAGCCCGGCGAGGGGGCGGATGTCTTCGGGCGCCGCTTCGAGCCGGGGCGCTGCATTGGGAATGACGTGAGGTGCGGCGCAGCCATAGTCCCGCGCCATGATGCCGGCGATGAACTCATTGACGGTGATTGCCGCATCGACCTTGTGGATCAGTGCTGCTTCCCGCCGCTTGTAGCTGGTTTGCACGGCCGGCGGCAGCTGCGACTGGGCGTGATAGAGCTCGTGGGCATCGTAGACCAGCGGGCAGCCCAGGCGCCGCTTGACCTCGACGGCCACCGCAAGCAGCGGAAAATCGTGCACATGGAGCACGTCGAAGGACTTCGACAGGATCTTTTCCAGCACGAAGTGCTCGAAGCTGGAAATGCCTGTGGCGAGGCCAATGGCCTTGCCCACCGCCCTGCTCATGAATCCGGGTAGCTGACCCCGGATTCGCGAGATCGGCCCCAGCACGCGCCGCGCGCGGGTATCGCTCCAGTCATAGGCATGCCGGCTTATGCCGATGCCTTGCCAGTTGAACGCTTCTTCCTGCGGGCACTCGAATCCGGCGAGCAGCTCGACCTGATAGCCAGCTTCCCTTAGCGAAAGCGCCTCCTGCAGGATCCTGCGATCGATCATCAAATGATCGGTCGTGACCATCAGTACCCGGTTCGGTCGCTCTCGATCCCGAATGGGCCTTTCTCCTCTCAGACCGGTTGCTGTGCGGCTCCGGCGGCAGTTGAAGGCATCGAGGTGCCGGAGGCCAGATAGGTTCCCATGATGAGGAACATGATGAACAGCGTGTCCTGAATGTCGTGGCCGAGCACCTTGTTGGCCAGAGACCCGATGCCGTAGGTGGCGACGAGCACTATCAGCATCGCCGCACCTAGCCGGTTGACCGGATCGGCAGTGCTGCGAAGCGTACGCACGGCATTGAGTGTCGCGGCAAAGAAGATGCCCAGAAGCGAAAGAAGCCCGACAATTCCAGCCTCGACCATGGTGGTGAGATAACCATTGTGGAAGTGCGAATAGCTGATGTCGAGCCCGTGCTTTTCCCTGAAGCCAGCTTCGATCAGCTGATTGGTCGCGCCAAGACCGTAGCCGAGGATCGGGTTCTGGCGAATGAGCTCTACGGCCATTTCCAGCATGAAGAGGCGCGCGCCGAGCGACGTGCCGTAGTTCTGGTTCTGCGCAAGCTTGTTCCAATCCACGGCGAGTTGGTGCAACCGCCCGCCGATCATCTGGGAGGCGGCTGCGACGGCAATGATCATCCCGACCAATACCAAGAGCAATATTCGCGGAGTGAGGAACCGGCGAAGCTGGTGGCGGAAGATGAACAGGACGAGCAGGTTCACCGGAAGCGTGGTGAGCCAGAGAAAGCGCGTGCCCGAATAGAACAGGGCAAGCCATCCTGCCAGCACCGCGCCGGCGAGGGGCAAAGTGAGCTTGCTGTCCTGCTGCGAAAGCAGCCCGGCCAGGGAAGTCGAGCAGGCCAGGCTGATTGCAAAGGCAAAAACAATCGCGTTGCCCGCGCCGCCTGCGGCGCGCAGGCCAAGGAAGTGGAACTGCACGAAGGACACCGCAAGCGCGGTGTAGCACGCCACCATGCTGGCCAGCACGACGGAACGGGCGATCGTCGTCCGGTCGGAAATAGAAGCGATGGAATAAGAAAACGGGAACAGGAGCAGCGTGAACAGGCGCAGCATCTTGTCGATACCGCCATAGGTGGGGCTGTTCCACAGCGTGGAGACCACATTGGCCAGGCAGTAGACGAACAAGAGCAGCGTCATCACCAGCATGGCGTGATCGCGGCTCAGCTTCCTGCGCCCCGACAATATCTCGTACAGGCAGACAAGCGCGCCGCCGTGCCAGACCACGCTGACGGCCGAGCCCAGCGCCGGCACCGCCGAAAAACAGAAGAAGGCGAAGGCCCTGTTGAGCGACGGATAGCTGCGAAGGTCTTTCACGGAAGAACTGCTCCGATACCGGAATACGAATATGGTTGGAGAAGCTACCTGCAGCCGCCCCCAGCGCACGGACTTGGAACCAAGTGCCATGGGCTCGTCACCGGAGCAATCGATTTCGTCGGCCTAGCGTCCAACAAGGTGGGGAACAGGATTCCATCGAAGCGCCGTGCCGCGCATGTTCCGATCGGTGAGCGTCGCGAATTTGGTAGCGTTCTCCTTGAGAGGGCGCGCCATTGCGGGGAAAATCCGGGAACTTTCAGGGCGTTGCAGTCGCGGCGTCCAAGCACCCGTTTTCCATAGGCACCCCATGCTTGCCAGGCTGTCCCATCTCGACCGGCTCGAAGCCGAAGCCATTCATATTTTTCGCGAGGTGGCGGCGACATTCGCCAAGCCGGTGATGCTCTATTCGGTGGGCAAGGATTCGTCGGTGCTGCTTCATCTGGCCATGAAGGCCTTTTATCCCGCGAAGCCGCCCTTTCCCTTCCTGCACGTCGACACGACCTGGAAGTTTCGCGAGATGATCGAGTTTCGTGATGCGATGGCTGAGCGCCTGGGCTTCGACCTGCACGTGCATGTCAACGAGGATGGCGTGCGCGACGGCATCAACCCGTTCGACCATGGCTCCAACACGCACACCCATGTGATGAAGACGGTGGGCCTGCGCCAGGCGCTCGACAAACACGGCTTCGACGCTGCCTTCGGCGGCGCGCGGCGCGACGAGGAAAAATCGCGCGCCAAGGAGCGCATCTTCTCGTTCCGCAACGCCAGCCATGCCTGGGACCCGAAGAACCAGCGGCCGGAGATGTGGAAGATCTTCAACACGCGCGTGGCGCCGGGGGAATCGATCCGCGTCTTTCCGCTGTCGAACTGGACCGAGCTCGACATCTGGCAATACATCCTGCGCGAAGACATCCGCATCGTCCCGCTCTACTTCGCCAAGGAGCGCCCCGTCATCGAGCGTGATGGCATGCTCATCCTGCGCGATGACGACCGCATGAAGCTCAGGCCCGGCGAGGTGGTCGAGAACCGGCTTGTCAGGTTCCGCACGCTGGGCTGCTACCCGCTGACGGGCGCCATCGAATCCGATGCCGTCGACCTGCAGGGCATCGTCAGCGAGATGCTGATCGCACGCACCTCCGAACGCCAGGGCCGCCTGATCGATCGCGACGAGGCGGGCTCCATGGAAAAGAAGAAGCGCGAGGGATATTTCTGATCATGCGTCACATGCTTGCGGAAAACCTCGTTGCCGCCGAGGCGGTGGACGACTACCTAGCCGCGCAGGAGCAGAAGTCGCTCTTGCGTTTCCTCACCTGCGGCTCGGTCGACGACGGCAAGTCGACGCTGATCGGACGCCTGCTGTCGGACACCAAGCAGATATTCGAGGACCAACTGGCGACGCTGGAGCGGGATTCGCGCCGGCACGGCACGACGGGTGACGACATCGACTTCGCGCTGCTGGTCGACGGGCTCGAGGCGGAGCGCGAACAGGGCATCACCATCGACGTCGCCTATCGCTTCTTCTCCACGCCGAAGCGCAAGTTCATCGTGGCCGACACGCCGGGCCACGAACAGTACACGCGCAACATGGCGACGGGCGCCTCCACCGCCGACCTTGCGATCGTGCTCGTCGATGCGCGCCAGGGCGTGCTGCGGCAGACGCGCCGCCACTCCATCATCGCCTCGCTGCTGGGCATTCGCCACATAGTGCTGGCGGTCAACAAGATAGACCTCGTCGGCTTCGACCGCGCGGTGTTCGAGCAGATCGTTGCCGAATACATGGCCTTTTCGAAAGACCTCGGCTTTGCCTCGGTCGTCGCGATCCCGATGTCGGCACGGTTCGGCGACAATGTCAGCCGCCGCTCCGGGGAGACCGGCTGGTATGCCGGCCCGACGCTGATCGAGCATCTGGAGACGATCGACGTCGAGCAGGATGCGTGTCAAAAGCCGTTTCGCTTCCCGGTCCAGTATGTAAACCGGCCCAATCTCGATTTTCGCGGCTTTGCCGGGACGATCGCCTCGGGCTCGATCGCGCAGGGCGACGAGATCGTGGTCGCCAAGTCCGGCAAGGTTTCGCGCGTCAAGCGCATTGTCGTCTCGGGCGGTGACCTGGCGCAGGCTGTCGAGGGGCAGGCGGTAACGCTGGTGCTGGAGGACGAGGTCGAGGTGTCGCGCGGCAACCTGCTCGTTGCGACCACGGCGCGGCCGCATGTCGCCGACCAGTTCGCGGCCAATATCGTCTGGTTCGACGAGCAGGCCCTGCTGCCGGGTCGCTCCTACATCCTGCGCACCGAGACGGACCAGGCCAGCGCGACCGTAACCGAGCTGAAATACCGCCTAGACGTCAATGATTTCGGCCACGTGGCGGCGAAGTCGCTGGAGATGAACGAGGTCGGCGTTTGCACCATCTCCACGCAGCAGCCGGTGGCCTTCGACGCCTTTGCCGAGAACCGCGCCACCGGCGCCTTCATCCTGATCGACCGCCTGACCAATGCCACGGTCGGCGCTGGAATGATCAAGCACGCGCTGCGCCGCGCCGACAATATCCATTGGCAGTCGCTGGATGTGACCAAGGACGCACGCGCTGCCGCCAAGCAGCAGAAGCCGGCGGTGCTGTGGTTCACCGGCCTTTCCGGGTCGGGCAAGTCGACCATCGCCAATCTGCTCGAAAAGAAGCTGCATGCGAGCGGGCGCCACACCTATGTCCTCGATGGCGACAATGTGCGCCACGGATTGAACCGCGACCTCGGCTTCTCCGAGGCCGACCGGGTGGAGAACATCCGCCGCGTGGCGCAAGTGGCGCGGCTGATGGCCGATGCCGGCCTGATCGTGCTGGTGTCGTTCATCTCGCCCTTCCGCGCCGAGCGGCGCATGGCCCGCAAGCTTATGGGCGAAGGCGAGTTCATCGAGGTGTTCGTCGACACGCCATTCGAGGAATGCGCCAGCCGCGACCCCAAGGGGCTCTATGGGCGGGCGTTGTCGGGAGAGATTAAGAATTTCACCGGCCTCGACTCGCCCTATGAGACGCCGGAAAATCCGGAAATCCACCTTCAGACGCTCGGCAGGACGCCCGAAGAGATGGTAGATGTTCTCGAAGGCTGGTTACGTGAGCGCGACATTGCAGATCAACACTACGACGACGGCGGCGGCATCTGACGACGAGGCGATACTCTCGGTTTTCGAGAGGCTGGCGCTCGAGGCCGGGCAGGTCATCATGGACATCTTCCATTCGAAGGTGTCCGTAGAGCAGAAGGCGGACTCTTCGCCGGTGACGGAGGCCGACCGGGCGAGCGAAAAGCTCATTCTGGCGGGGCTGCGCGCGGCCTTTCCGAACATTCCCTGCGTGGCCGAGGAAGAGATTTCGGCCGGGGTAGGAACGCCGGAGCTTGGGCGCTGCTTCTTCCTGGTCGATCCGCTCGACGGTACTCGCGAATTCGTCAGCGGCCGCGCCGAATTTACCGTCAATATCGCGCTGATACGCGATGGCGCGCCGGAAATCGGCGTGGTCTATGCGCCGGGCAGCGGCCGGTTCTTCGCTGGCCATCCGGGCAAGGCGGAAGCGCTGACCCTCCGGCCGGATCAGACCATATCCGGCCGATATCCGATCTCGGTGAGGGAAGGGCGACCGCCCTTGACCGTAGTTGCCAGCCGGTCGCACCGCACGCCGGAAACCGACAATTATATCCGGCGCATCGAAGGGGCCGAGATCGTCTCCATTGGATCGTCGCTGAAATTCTGCCTGATCGCCGCAGGCGAGGCGGATGTTTATCCGCGCTTCGGCCGCACGATGGAATGGGACACGGCGGCGGGCGACGCGATCCTGAGAGCGGCAGGCGGCAGCACGACGACGGCGGGCGGCAAGCCGCTGGTCTATGGCAAGCGCAACCGGGCGGGTGAGGCGGATTTTGCCAACCCGTCCTTCGTGGCGATGGGGAATGTTTCCGGCGCGCCGGAGTTTTAGACGCTAGGGCAGACGCTAGCCTGCACCGGACTGCCGGCTGAGAGTCCGAGGCCTGGGTCCCCGGAACCTCCACACGTCGCTTCGCTCGTGCTCCGGCCCGAGGACGACGGAGAAAGGGCTAGCGAGCCCTCCATCGTTGCCGTTTGTTTTGGCGGACACTTACATCTCGTCGTCCTCGGGCCCCGAGGGCGAGCGCAGCGAGCGACGAGGGGTTCCGGGGACCCATGCCTCGACCTCTCATCCGGCAGTTCGGTGCGGATGAAGCGCATCAAACCAGAACAAAAAACCGCGCGTCGTTGTCCGGCGCGCGGTTCGTAAGAGCAGGGCCTAAGCCGGCGCCGACTCACTCGGCGGCCTGAGCCGTCCGGGCAGCTATAAAGTCGCTGATCGCGTCGATGATGCGGTCCTGGTCCTGATTGCTCAGATAGGGGTGCATCGGCAGGCACAGGATGCGCTCGGGCAGGGTTTCCGAAACCGGAAGGCCCTTCGGCGTGCGCGGGTAGTGGTTGTAGGCGACCTGCTGGTGCAGCGGCTTCACGTAGTAGATGACCGACGGGATGCCGAGCGACTGCAGGTGAGCCTTGAGCACGTCGCGATGGGGCGTCTCGATGGCGTACTGGGCCCAGGCCGAGCGGCGGCCTTCCGGCACATGCGCAACCTTGACGACGTTGTGCAGGCCATCGCGGTAGCGCTGCGCCACCTTCTGGCGGGCAACCATCTCGTCTTCGAGGATCGCCAGCTTCTCGATCAGGATCGCCGCCTGCAGTGTGTCGAGGCGCGAGTTCAGGCCGACATGGACGTTGTCGTACTGGGTCTCGCCCTTGCCGTGGAAGGCGAATGAGCGCAGGCGTGCGGCCAGTTCGTCGTCATTGGTGAACATGGCGCCGCCGTCGCCGTAGCAGCCGAGCGGCTTGGCCGGGTAGAAGCTGGTGGAACCCACTGTGCCGAAGGCGCCGCACAACTTGCCATCGGCCTTGCCGCCGATCGACTGGGCGGCATCCTCGATGACCATCAGGTTTTCGCGGGCGGCAATCTCGGCAATGGCATCGTAGTCGGCGGCGAGGCCGAACAGGTCGACCGGGATGATGGCCCGGGGCTTCAGCCGGCCCTCGGCCTTGATCATGGCGATCGCCGCTTCGAGGCTGTCGATATCAATGTTGTAGGTCTCGGGATCGATGTCGACGAAGACCGGCTCGGCCTTGGCCAGGGCGACCACTTCGGCCGTCGCGGCGAAGGTGAAGCTCGGCACGAAGACGGCGTCGCCCGGCCCGATGCCGGAAGCCAGAAGCGGCAGCAGCAGCGCATCGGTGCCGTTGGCACACGCGACGACATGCTTGACGCCGACATAGCCGGCCAATTGCTTTTCGAATTCGGCTACCTCGGGCCCGAGGATGTACTTGCCTTCGTTGACCACGCGGTCGATCGCCGCGGTCAGCTTGTCACGAATTCTTTCGCGCTGCGCGCCCAGATCGATGAACTGCATCTCTGCTCCAAAGCCAGTGTTTTCGCGGATATCAGCAGGGCTGATAGCAGAGTTGAACCGCGCCCGGAAGGTTTGCGGGCAGGCGCGGCCAGGTGTCGCGTTACCGCTGCCCGGGAGATTTTCCCGCGAAGCAGCCTGAAAAGCGCGATTCAAGCGGAATCAAGTGGGCCGCGCACGCAAGCCGTTGCGCACCGAAATATAAAGTGATCGGGAGCTGGCGACGGATGCCCTTTCGAGCCGCGTCAGGCGATCTCGTGCCGCCAGGGCGGATTTGCGCCCGCGCGAGAGACGGTGACCGCCGCAGCCTTTGCCCCCAGCGTCAGCGCCGCATGGATTTCGGCAGCCGAAAGCGCCTCGAGCCGGGTCTTGGCCAGCGCGCCCTGTTCGTGCAGCGAAGCGAGCAGGCCGGCGTTGAATGTGTCGCCCGCACCCACCGTGTCGACCACAGTTACCGGCTGCGAGGAGACGTGCACTGTGTGGCTTCTGGTGTAGGCCGTCGCGCCCGCCGCGCCCTTCGTCACGACGATCAGCTGGGGTCCGTTTGCCAGCCAGCCTTGCAGGAAATCTTCCTGGTCGCCCTCGTGGCCGAACCAGGAAAGATCCTCGTCCGACAGCTTGACGATATCGGCCATGGCCACCATGCGCAGGATGCGGGCGCGGTGCTTTTCATGGTCGGAAATGAAGCCGGGCCGGATGTTGGGGTCGAGCATGGTCACGCGGCGTACGTGTTCGCGCCGCATCAGCGCCTCGTAGGCCGAGCCCGAGGGCTCCGGGATAAGGCTGATGGCGCCGAACAGCATGGCGCCGATGTCCTCGTCGATCGCTGGCAGGTCGGCCTCGCTCAGCATGCGGCCGGCGGTGTTCTCGTCATAGAAGGTGTAGGTGGCGTGGCCGTCGTTGAGGCGCACGAAGGCGAGCGTGGTCGGTCGCGCCGAGACGCTGGCGTAGCGGGAGCCGACGTTGCTGGAGGCCAGCACCTCGCGGATCTGCTGGCCGAAGAGATCGGAGGACAGGCCGGAGAAGAATTCCACCGGCACGCCGAGTCGGCCGAGCGCGATGGCGGAGTTGAACACGGCGCCTCCGGCATAGGGGGCGAAGGCCGGTTCGCCCGTCGCGCTCTGGCGCGGCAGCATGTCGATCAGGGCTTCGCCGCAACACAGGATCATGCTTCTGGCTCTCCGTCGGTCAGCATCGCCAATACCGCTTAAGGCCCGGCCAGCCAGCCTGCAAGGCCGAAACGGCATTGCGCGAGACACAATGCGGTTGCCTTGTTTTCTCCTTGATGATCAGCATGCAGGAGCCGCTGATTTGGGAGACCATTGTGTTCGGCGGCACCGTCCGTTGCGAAAGGGATCAAACGCACTTTCGCATGGATCGATAAGCACGCCACGGCGTTCAACGCCGTTGTTCATGAATTTGCGAAGAAGGCTGACTGACAGATGACTAAGACGATCGCGACGCAACCTTTCGACGACCAGAAGCCTGGTACGTCGGGCCTGCGCAAGAAGGTGCCGGTGTTCCAGCAGCCGCACTATGTCGAGAACTTCGTCCAGTCGATCTTCGACGCGCTCGAGGGCTTCGAGGGCGAGACGCTGGTGCTTGGCGGCGACGGCCGTTATTACAATCGCGAGGTGATCCAGAAGGTCATTGCCATGGCGGCAGCCAATGGCTTCGGCCGGTTGATCGTGGGGCAGGAGGGTATCCTGTCGACGCCCGCCGCGTCGCACATCATTCGCAAATACAAGGCCTTCGGCGGCATCATCCTCTCGGCCAGCCACAATCCCGGTGGCCCTCAGGGCGATTTCGGCATCAAGTACAACGTCGGCAATGGCGGACCTGCACCGGAGAAGGTCACCGATGCGATCTACCAGCGCTCCAAGGCGATCACCCGCTACAAGATTGCCGATATCGCGGCGGTCGACATAGACACGGTAGCGACGCTTGACGTGGCCGGCATGACTGTCGATGTCATCGACCCTGTCGCCGACTATGCGCAGATGATGGAAGGCCTGTTCGACTTCGACGCGATCAGGAAGCTGTTCAAGTCGGGCTTCCGCATGCGCTTCGACGCCATGCATGCCGTGACCGGACCCTACGCCAAGGAAATCTTCGAGCACCGGCTCGGCGCGCCGGACCACACCGCGCGCAACTACCATCCGCTGCCGGACTTCGGCGGGCATCATCCCGACCCGAACCTGGTCAATGCAAAGCCTCTCTATGACGAGATGATGGGGCCGGATGCGCCCGATTTCGGCGCCGCTTCCGATGGCGACGGCGACCGCAACCTGATCATCGGGCGAGGCATCTTCATCACCCCTTCCGACTCGCTGGCGATGCTGGCGGCCAACGCCCATCTGGCACCGGGCTACAGCGACGGGCTGAAGGGCATTGCCCGCTCCATGCCCACCAGCGGCGCGGCCGACCGCGTTGCAGAGAAGTTGGGCATCGGAATGTACGAGACGCCAACCGGCTGGAAGTTCTTCGGCAATCTGCTGGACGCCGGCATGGTGACGATCTGCGGCGAGGAAAGCGCTGGCACCGGCTCAAACCATGTGCGCGAGAAGGACGGGCTGTGGGCAGTGCTGCTTTGGCTCAACATTCTCGCGGTGCGTGGCGAGAGCGTGAAGGAAATCGCCAGAAAGCACTGGGAGATCTATGGCCGGAACTACTATACCCGCCACGACTATGAGGAAGTCGACGCCACACGCGCCAACCGCATGATCGAGGAACTGCGCGCCAAGCTGCCGAGCCTTGCCGGCACGACGGTGCGCGGGATGAAGATCGAGAGGGCAGACGATTTCTCCTATCACGATCCCGTCGATGGCTCGGTGAGCGAGCATCAGGGCATCCGCATATTCTTCGAGGGCGGCGCACGGCTGGTGCTTCGCCTTTCCGGCACCGGGACTTCCGGTGCAACCGTGCGGCTCTATGTCGAGCGCTATGAGGTCGCCACGGGGCGCCATGACCTGGAGACGCAGGCCGCGCTGGCCGACCTGATCGCTGCCGCCGATGACATCGCCGGAATTCGTGCGCACACCGGCCGCGATAGACCGAGCGTCATCACCTGACCGACACGGAAAGGCCAAGGCGACGCGAGGCACCGCGTCGCCTCGGTTCGATAGTACGGCCGCTCTCAGATGCCGCCTGTCCGGACGATGGCTTCCCGAGTGATTACCACGCTCGGCAAATTCAAGCTGCCGAGCAGCTTCCAGACCGGCAACGCGCCAGTGTCATAGCGCACCTTGACCATGATCCGGGAGCCTTCTCCCGGGACCTCGCGCGTCTCGATGGAAAGCCGCGCGGGGTCTATGAACGGGTGGGTGAGGCCGTATGTCCGCATCAAGCTGGCGTGGTTGTTCCCGTCGATTGCCGAGCGAGCTGCCTCCGATGCGATCTGCTGAACCGAAATGCTGGCGCCGAAGTAGGTGCCGCAGGCGATCATCCCCACGGTAAACAGCATGAACAATGTCGTGAGCAGCAGGAAATCCAGCGCGGAAAATGCCGACTGATGCCGTGCAACGTTCATTCCAGGAACCCCGACCGTTTTTCTCGAAGCAAACGCAGAAGCCTCGAGCCCCACAGCAATAGTAACCCTTGATTGTGTAAAATGCGTTTATATGCACGTAAAAAGTGTATGTCGACGCGAGAAGAAGTTTCGCTCGGGGGATTCAGAGGCGGTTGAATTCGAATTTTCCGCTCGCTAGTGTTCGCACAGAACGGTGGCCGGCTGGCCGCCGGCTCGCTCAACGAAGCCGAGGGAGGAGACTTCGGCCTAGGGGCGCCAAGTGGCCTGGTCGTTCACTGAGGGGTGACGACAAGCTGGGAGAGAGAGACATGATGCTCAAGAACATCCTGAAGGCGACGGTCTTTACGGTGGGTGTATCGATGGCGAGCGGTATGCTGCTGACGCCATCCCTCGCCGACGTGATCTACAACCGCGGCAGCGCTGCGGAACCTGAATCGCTGGATCCCCACAAGACTTCGACCGTGTACGAAGCCCACGTGTTGCGCGACCTGTTCCAGGGGCTGGTCATGCAGGACGAGAAGTCGAACCTCATTCCGGGCGCCGCGGAAAGCTGGACCGTCTCGGATGACGGCACCGTCTACACCTTCAAGCTTCGCGAGAATGGCCTCTGGTCCGATGGCTCGCCGGTGACTGCCGAAGACTTCGTCTATGCCTTCCACCGCCTCGAAGATCCGGCAACCGCCGCCGAATACGCCTCGATGCTTTACCCGGTGGTCAATGCCGAGGAGGTCAACACCGGCAAGGCGAAGCCAGAGGAGATGGGCGTCAAGGCAATCGACGCAAGGACGTTCGAGGTCACGCTGAAGGCGCCGACGCCCTACTTCCTGGAAATGCTGACGCACCAGGCTGCCTATCCCGTCAACAAGGCTTCTATGGACAAGCTTGGCGCGGACTGGGTGAAGCCGGGCAAGCTGGTGTCGAACGGCGCCTACACGCTGGCCGAGTGGGTTCCCAACGATCACATCAAGCTGGTCAAGAATCCCAAATTCTGGGATGCAGACACCGTCAAGCTCGACGTCGTCAACTATATCACCACCGAGGATCGCTCTTCGGCGATGAAGCGTTTCGAGGCTGGCGAAATGGACAGCTACGACGATCTGCCGACTGAGCAATTGTCCGA
Organism: Mesorhizobium sp. KR2-14; assembly: GCF_040049255.1. Lineage (NCBI taxonomy): Bacteria > Pseudomonadati > Pseudomonadota > Alphaproteobacteria > Hyphomicrobiales > Phyllobacteriaceae > Mesorhizobium > Mesorhizobium sp. KR2-14. The sequence goes on from NZ_JBDZDR010000002.1 coordinate 566,446, forward strand.
TCTCAGGGCCAAGTTCGGCGACCAGATCCACGTCGGGCCGTATCTCGGCACCTATTACTTCGCAATCAAGACCGATAAGGAGCCCTGGACCAACCCGGAACTGCGTAACGCGATCTCCATGGCGATCGATCGCGATTTCATTGCCGAGAAGGTCTGGCAGAATTCCATGCTGCCCGGCTATTCCATGGTGCCCCCGGGAATCGAGGGCTACACGTCGGCAGAAGCCTCCTTCGCGAATGAGACGCAGATCGACCGCGAGGACAAGGCCAAGGAGATCCTGACCAAGCTCGGCTACGGGCCTGACAAGCCGCTGAAGATGGAAATCCGCTACAACACGTCGGAGAACCACAAGAATACGGCCGTCGCTATCCAGGAGCAGCTCAAGCCGCTCGGCATCGAGGTGAGCCTGCTCAATACCGACACCAAGACGCACTACGGTTTCCTTGAGCAAAAGGGCGACTACGACCTGGCGCGTGCCGGCTGGATCGCGGACTACAAGGACCCCGAAACCTTCCTGGGCATCTCGCGCAAGGCGAGCGGCAACAACTACTCGAGCTACAACAGCCCGAAGTTCGAGGAAGCGATGGACAAGGCGGCCGCTGCCGGCGGCAAGCCGGAAGAGCGGATGAAGGAGCTTGCGGAGGCTGAACGCATCATGATCGATGAGGTCGGCAACATTCCGGTGCTCTACTACAGCTATCACAACATCGTTTCGTCGAAGCTTCACGGCTTCGAGGACAATGTGATGGATATCCATCCGTCGCGCTTCATCAGCAAGGAATAGTTCCCGAGCCAATGTCCGCCGCTTCCCGCGAGGGAGGCGGCGGCCTCGGCCCTTCAGCGACAGCGGGGAAAATCCATGCTGCTCTATGTCTTTCGGCGGTTGCTGACCGCCATACCGACGCTTTTCGTCATCGTGACGCTGGCGTTCTTCCTGATCCGCGTAGCTCCCGGCGGCCCCTTCAACCAGGAGCGCGGGCTAAGCCCTGAGATCAAGGCCAATCTCGAAGCCCAGTTCGGCCTCAACGACCCCCTCTGGCAGCAATATCTCAACTATCTGAACAACCTGCTGCACGGCAATTTCGGGCCGAGCTACAACCTGCCCGACTTCACAGTGGGCGAACTGTTCGCCAAGGGCCTGCCGATCTCGATCCAGCTCGGCGCTTCCGCGCTGACCCTGGCGCTGCTGGTGGGAAGCATCCTGGGCGTGATCGCCGCTCTCAACCAGAACAAGACGGCCGACTACGGCGTCATCGCGCTTGCCACTGCCGGCAGCACCATCCCCACCTTCGTCATCGCGCCGATCATCCAGCTTGTGTTTGGCCTGAGTTGGAAGCTGCTGCCCATCGGCGGCTGGGGCGACGGGGCGCTGATCAACAAGATCGGTCCGGTGCTGACCCTGGCGCTGCCCCAGATCGCCATCGTTGCGCGCCTGATGCGTGGCTCGATGATCGAATCCCTTCGCTCGCACCACATCCGCACCGCCCGGGCGCTCGGCCTTTCGGACTGGTCGGTGGTGGTCAAGCATGCGCTGCGCGGCGCATTGCTGCCGATCATCTCCTATGCAGGGCCTGCTGCGGCGGCGCTGCTGACCGGCTCGATCATCGTCGAGACGATCTTCGCCATTCCCGGCGTCGGCCGCTACTTCGTCGATGCGGCGCTCAACCGCGACTACACGCTGGTGATGGGCACCGTCATCGTGATCGCGATCTTCACCATCCTGTTCAACCTGATCGTGGACCTCCTCTACGCGGTCGTCGACCCGAGGGTGCGTTATGACTGATATGGCGATCGCTGCGCCCGTTGCCGGGCGTTCGTTCTGGGGCGATGCCTGGGCGCGCCTGAAATCCAACAAGGCGGCCATGGTCAGCCTGTTCTATCTGGCTTTCATGGCGATCGTCTGTGTCGCCGGCCCCTCCCTGGTGCCGCACGAATACACCACGATCTATGCCGATTATGTCCGCACGCCGCCCAGCCTGTCGGCCTATCCGAAGGCCGACATGATCGAGAGCGCGCTGCGCGACGCGGTCAAGCGCATGCGTGTCGATGTCGATGAATGGCACCAGGACGGCGACCGGGTCTTCGTTACGGTGAGTTCGTCGAAGCCGGTGGACGAGCGCAGCACGCGCTATCTCGACCGCTCCGACACGTTCGACAACACCCGCATCGAAAGCAAGTCCGACGACGGGCTGAAGATGACGATGAGCGCGTCGGTCAAGCGGCAGTATTTCCTGTTCGGCACGGACAATACCGGGCGGGATCTCCTGGCGCGTACCCTGATGGCCGGGCGCGTGTCGCTGGCGATCGGGCTGCTCGCCGGCATCGTGGCGGTGGCGATCGGCGTGGTCTATGGCTCGGTTGCAGGTTTCACCGGCGGCAAGACCGACGAGGTGATGATGCGCATCGTCGACGTGCTCTATTCGCTGCCCTTCATCTTTTTCGTCATCATGCTGGTGGTGTTCTTCGGGCGCAACTTCGTGCTGATGTTCCTGGCGGTGGGGGCGGTGCTGTGGCTGGACATGGCCCGCATCGTGCGCGGGCAGGCGCTGTCCATTCGCCGGCAGGAATATGTGCAGGCCGCCGAGGCGCTGGGGGTAACGCGGCGAGGCATCCTGCAGCGGCACATCGTGCCCAACCTGCTTGGCGTCGTGGTCATCTACATGACGCTCCTGGTGCCGCAGGTTATCATCCTGGAAAGCTTCCTGTCGTTCCTTGGCCTCGGCGTGCAGGAGCCGATGACGAGTTGGGGCGTGCTGATCTCGACGGGCGCCAAGAACATCGGCACCGCCAACTGGCTGCTTCTGTTCCCTGCCGTGTTCCTGGTTTCCACGCTGTTTGCGTTGAATTTCGTCGGCGATGGCCTGCGCGACGCGCTCGATCCGAAGGACCGTTGAAGCCATGACCAACAACCAACCCATCCTCGCCGTGAAGGACCTGCGCGTCCGCTTCCGCACGCTCGACGGGCAGGTCGATGCCGTCAAGGGTATCAACCTGCATGTAAACGCCGGCGAAACGGTCGCCATCGTGGGCGAATCCGGCTCGGGCAAGAGCCAGACCATGATGGCGGCGATGCGCCTTTTAGCCTCCAATGGCGAGGCGAGCGGCACGGTCGACTATCGCGGCAAGAACCTGCTGGAGCTTGGCAGGTCCGAACTGAACGATGTGCGCGGCCGCAAGATCACCATGATCTTCCAGGAGCCGATGACCTCTCTGGACCCGCTCTACACGATCGGCAACCAGCTCATGGAGCCGATCAGGCGACACCGCAAGCTGAGCGCGGCCGAGGCGCGCAAGGAAGCGTTGCGCCTCCTGGAACTGGTGAAGATCCCCGACCCCGAGCGGCGGATGAAGTCCTACCCCTATGAGATGTCCGGCGGCCAGCGCCAGCGTGTCATGATCGCCATGGCGCTGGCCAACGACCCGGACATCTTGATCGCCGACGAGCCGACCACGGCGCTCGACGTGACCGTGCAGGCCCAGATCCTGACGCTGCTGGCCGACCTGCAGCGCCGGCTCGGCATGGCGATCGTGTTCATCACCCACGATCTCGGCATCGTGCGGCGCTTCGCCGACCGTGTCTATGTGATGCGCTCCGGCGAGATCGTGGAGGAGGGGCAGACTGACGCGCTGTTTGCAGCGCCCAGGCACGACTACACCAAGATGCTGCTGGCGGCCGAGCCGAGCGGCCGCAAGGCGCCGCCGCCCAGCGGCGCGCCGGTGCTGCTCGAAGGGCGAAATGTCGAGGTGACGTTCAGGATCGGCGGTGGCTTCCTCGCCGGCCCACCCTTGATACTGCGGGCCGTGGATCGCATCTCGCTGTCGCTGAAGCGGGGCCAGACCATCGGCATCGTGGGTGAATCGGGCTCGGGAAAGTCCACGCTGGGCCGCGCGCTGCTGCGCCTGCTGCCGAGCGAGGGCGCGATCCGGTTCGATCACCGCGACATCTCCGCGGTCGGGCCCGACAAGATGCGCCCGCTGCGACGCGAACTGCAGCTCGTCTTCCAGGACCCGTTCGGTTCGCTTTCGCCGCGCATGACGATCGGCCAGGTAATTACCGAGGGGCTGCTGGTGCATGAGCCGTCGCTGTCTTCCAGGGCACGCGACATGCGCGCCGTGGAGGCACTGCGCGAGGTGGGGCTCGATCCGAACATGCGCAACCGGTATGCGCATGAATTTTCGGGCGGGCAGAGGCAGCGCATCGCGATTGCGCGCGCGATGATCCTCAAGCCGAAGGTGGTGGTGCTGGACGAGCCGACATCGGCGCTCGACCGTTCGGTGCAGAAGCAGATCGTGGAACTGCTGCGCGATCTGCAGGCCGAGAATGATCTTTCCTATCTGTTCATCAGCCACGATCTTGCCGTGGTGCGCGCCATGGCCGATTACATCATCGTGATGAAGCAGGGACAGATCGTGGAGGAGGGGCCGACGGACGAGATCTTCGACCATCCGCGCGAGGCCTACACGCAGGCGCTGATGAGCGCGGCGATAGACGCAAAGAGATTCCGGGCGCAGCCTGAGGCCAGCGTGGCATAGGCTCGCACCGGCAACGGAGCGAAGAGCCGCTGATTCTATCTCGGCGGCTTGATCTTGCCGACGCCTATGTCGACGGTGACGCTGCCCGACACCTTCACATCGAAATCGCCGACCTTGAAGGATTGCTGCGAATCGGGCTCCGCGATCGGCTCGGGCTGTGGCGCCTGGACGATGGGTTGCGGCTGCTTGACGCCCGGCAGCGGCTGGGCCTCTTCAGCGAATGCGGCGGACGAAGCGGCGGCCGCCAGTGCAAACGCGACAAGGGAAAGAAGGCGAGATTTGTTGCTCATGGCCGTTACATAGCCTTCTGGAGCGCGCTGCACCACGGCCAAGCGACGCCGACAAGCTGACATTTTGTTTGCGGATGAAATTCCGGCCGGGAACCGGGTTGTTCTGGTCGGAGTGGCAGGATTCGAACCTGCGACCCCCTGCTCCCGAAGCAGGTGCGCTACCAGGCTGCGCTACACTCCGCGACCAGACGGCGGGCTTATAGCCGTCGAAAAAAAACTCCGCAAGCGGCAAACGGGCCATGGCGTGCAGAAACTTCGCTTTTCTTTGTACCAACCCACAGCTTTCGGTTTTGAGCCAGCCGAAAGGCGGGTAAGGAGGCATAATGCGGCAGTAAACCGTTGCCGCTACAGTGCAATTCGACCAATCGCGACCGGAGCGGAACTGCGTGACCTTCAAGATCGTCAGCCTGGCCAAGCCCAACACATTTGCGTTCGAAACCAGCGCGCTGGTGAAGCCGACCGGCTTTCGCGAATATGATGCGCGCTGGTGGTTCGGCCACCCCGGTTCGGAAAAGACGCCGGAACTGAACCTCGTTGGCGTGCAGGCGCTGGGCATGGGGCTTGGTACGCTGATCCGCCGGCTGGGCGTCGGCCCTGACATCGTGGTGGGACACGACTTCCGCGGCTATTCGCTTTCGATCAAGCAGGCGCTGACCGCGGGATTGATGGCAGCCGGCGCGCGGGTGAAAGACATAGGGCTGGCGCTGTCGCCCATGGCCTATTTCGCGCAGTTCGCGCTGGATATGCCCTCTGTCGCCATGGTGACCGCCTCGCACAACGAGAATGGCTGGACAGGCGTGAAGATGGGCGCGGCGCGGCCGCTGACCTTCGGCCCGGACGAGATGAGCGCGCTGAAGAAGATCGTGCTGGAGGGCGACTTCGACCTGGTCGGGGGAGGGGCCTTCGAGTTCGTGGAGGGTTTTCGTGGGGTCTACCTGGACGACCTCACGGCCGGGCACAGGATTTCGCGCAAGCTGAAGGTGGTCGCGGCCTGCGGCAACGGGACGGCCGGGGCATTCGCGCCCGAGGCGCTGGAGCGAATCGGCTGCGAGGTGATTCCGCTCGACGTGGAACTCGACCACAGCTTCCCGCGCTACAATCCCAACCCCGAAGACATGGCGATGCTGCATGCCATCCGCGACAAGGTGCTGGAGACGGGCGCCGATGTCGGGCTCGGCTTCGACGGCGACGGCGACCGTTGCGGCGTGGTGGACAACGAGGGCAACGAGATCTTCGCCGACAAGGTGGGCGTGATGCTGGCGCGCGACATCTCGGCTATTCACCCCAATTCTGTATTCGTGACCGACGTGAAGTCGACCGGGCTGTTCACCACCGATCCGGTGCTGCGCGCGAACGGGGCCCGCGCGGACTACTGGAAGACCGGCCATTCCTACATGAAGCGGCGCGTGACCGAACTGGGCGCCATCGCCGGATTCGAGAAATCCGGTCACTTCTTCTTCAATGCGCCCATCGGGCGCGGCTATGACGATGGCATCGTCACGGCGATCGCCGTCTGCGAGATGCTGGACCGCAATCCGGGACGAAGCATGGCCGACCTCTATCGTGACCTGCCCCTGACCTATGGCACGCCAACGATGTCGCCGCACTGTCCCGATGAGGTGAAGTACGGCGTGGTCGACCGCGTCGTGGCGGATTTCCAGGCCATGAAGGAAGGTGGCGCAATTTTTGCGGGGCAGAAGATCGCCGACCTGATCACCGTGAACGGTGTGCGCGTGGTGGCCAAGGACGGCACCTGGGGCCTCGTGCGCGCCTCTTCCAACAAGCCCGAAATAGTCGTTGTCGTGGAAAGCCCGGTTTCAGCCGAGCGCCGGCGGGAAATGTTCGATGCGCTGGACGCGGTGCTGCGCCGCAGCCCGGAAGTAGGTGCCTACAACCAGACGTTCTAGCGGCGCAGCGAAGGCCTGTGCCAGCCCTCAATAGGGGCTGGCGACGTCGCCGGTCTCCACATAGACCGACTTGACCTGCGAATAATGGCCGAGTGCGGCCAGTGCGTTCTCGCGGCCGATGCCGGACTGCTTGTAGCCGCCGAAGGGAATTTCCACCGGCGCCAGATTGTAGGTGTTGATCCAGCAGCTGCCGGCCTGCAGTTCGGAAATGACGCGGTGGGCGCGCGGCAGGTCGCGTGTGAAGACGCCGGCCGAGAGGCCGAACTCGGTGGCATTGGCGCGGGCCACGATCTCGTCTTCCTCCTCGAAGGTCAGCACGCTCATCACCGGGCCGAAGATCTCTTCGCGGGCGATGCGCATGTCATCCTTCACGCCGGTGAAGATCGTGGGCTCGACAAAGAAGCCGCCTTCAAAACCCTGCAGCGAAGGTACGCCGCCGCCCTGATGCAGGGTCGCGCCTTCGGCCTTGCCGATGCCGACATAGCCGGTGACCTTTTCGTGCTGGGCCTTGTTGATGAGCGGGCCCATCTGGGTTTCGGGATCGAGCGGATCGCCGATGCGGATGGCCTTGGTGCGCTGGGTGAGGCGGTCGAGGAAGCGCTCGTAGATACCCTTCTGCACGAAGACGCGGGTGCCGTTGGAGCAGACCTGGCCGGTGGAATAGAAATTGCCGAGCATTGCGCCGCCGACGGCGTTCTCGACGTCGGCGTCGTCGAAGATGATCAGCGGCGACTTGCCGCCGAGCTCCATCGTGGCGTGCTTCATCAGCGAGCCGGCGAGCGAAAGAACCTTCTTGCCGGTGGGCACCGAGCCGGTGAGCGATACCTTGGCCACGGCCTCGTGCGAGGCGAGGGCGCCGCCGACGTCGCCATAGCCCTGCACGACGTTGAACAGGCCGTCGGGCAGGCCGGCCTCGGTGTAGACCTCGGCCAACGCGAGTGCGGAAAGCGGGGTGTTTTCGGATGGCTTGAACACCATGGCGTTGCCCATGGCGAGCGCAGGCGCGGACTTCCAGCCAGCACCCTGGATCGGATAGTTCCAGGCACCGATGCCAACGCAGATGCCGAGAGCCTCGCGCCGCGTGTAGGCGAAGGCGCCGCCGAGGTCGACATATTCGCCATTGTAGCTGCCGACCGCGCCGCCAAAGAATTCGAGCGCATCGGCGGCCGAGGCCGGGTCGGCCACCAGCGTTTCCTGGATCGCCTTGCCGGTGTCCAGCGTCTCGATGCGGGCGATCTCCTCATTGCGGGCGCGCAAAATGTCGGCGGCACGGCGCAGGATGCGGCCGCGCTCGACCGGCTTCAGCCGCGCCCAGGCGGGCTGGGCCTCGCGTGCGGCCTCGATCGCCTGCTCGACGATGCTGGACGTCGCCGAATGCAGCTTGGCGATGGTTTCGCCGGTGGCGGGATAGACGACCGGGAGAGGCGCGCCGCTGTCGTCTTCCACGAAGCGGCCGTTGATGTAGTGCGAGGCTTTGGGTTGAGCGCGCATTGTCGACTCCGGAATTTCTTTCAAGGTGATGCCTGCACTAGCCTAGCGGTCGGAGACCTGCCAGCGCGGATTGATCCAGGGTTCCTGGTTGGAGGGGGCAAGCGGTGCGCGGCCGAGAATGTGGTCGGCGGCCTTCTCGCCGGTCATGATGGACGGCGCATTGAGATTGCCGTTGGTGATGCGCGGGAAGATCGAGGAATCCGCCACGCGCAGTCCCTCCACGCCGATGACCCGGCAGTGCGGGTCCACGACAGCCATCGGGTCGTCGGCGCGGCCCATGCGGCAGGTGCCGCAGGGGTGCAGTGCGCTTTCGGCATGGTCGCGGATGAATTCGTCGAGTTCGGCGTCGCTCTGCACATGGCCGCCTGGCGAAATCTCCTTGCCGCGATAGGGAGAGAAGGCCTGCTGGCCGAAGATCTCGCGGGTGAGGCGGATGCAGCGGCGGAAGTCCGCCCAGTCGTCGGGATGAGACATGTAGTTGAACAGGATCCGCGGCCGGTCCGCCGGGTCGGGCGAGCGCAGCGTCACCGCTCCGCGCGACTTCGAGCGCATCGGCCCGACATGGGCCTGGAAGCCGTGGGATTTCGACGCCGACTTGCCGTCATAGCGCACGGCGGCCGGGATGAAATGGTACTGGATGTCGGGATAGTCGATGCCGGCGGCCGAACGCAGGAAGGCGGCCGCCTCGAAATGGTTGGTGGCGCCGAGGCCGCTCTTGAAGAGCATCCATTGCGCGCCGATCAACGCCTTCGAGAAGGGATTGAGAACGGAGTTCAGCGTGATCGGCTGGGTCGATTCCTGCTGGATGTAGAGTTCGAGGTGGTCCTGCAGGTTGGCGCCGACGCCGGGGCGGTCGGCGACGACGGCGATGCCGTGGTCCTTCAGGTGCTGCGCTGGGCCGATGCCCGACAGCATCAGGATTTTTGGCGAGTTGATCGAGGATGCGGCCAGGATCACCTCGCGCCGCGCCTTGACGACCTGAATCTTCTTGCGAGCTTCGATCTCGACGCCGACGGCGCGTTGATTCTCGATGACGACCTTTCGGGCGAAGCCTTTGACAACGCGGACGTTTGGCCGCTTCAGGGCAGGCCGAAGATAGGCGTTGGCGGTTGACCAGCGGCGCCCGCCGCGAATGGTCTGCTCCATCGGCCCAAAACCTTCCTGCTTTGAGCCGTTATAATCGTCGGTCAGTTCGAAGCCGGCCTGCTTGCCGGCCTCGATGAAGGCGGCATAGAGCGGGTTCTTGCGTTTGCCGCGCTGAACGTGCAGCGGGCCGCCTCTGCCGCGCCAGCCATTCTCGCCGCCCTGGCTGTCTTCCATGCGCTTGAAGTAGGGAAGGACGTCGGCATAGGCCCAGCCGGTGGCGCCCTGTTCGGACCAGTGGTCGAAATCGCGCGCATGGCCGCGCACATAGACCATGCCGTTGATGGAGGAGGAGCCGCCCAGGACCTTGCCGCGCGGAGTGGCCAGAACGCGCCCGCCCAGATGCGGCTCGGGCTCGGTAGAAAAGCCCCAGTCGTAGAGCGGCATGTTGAGCGGGATGGAAAGCGCCGACGGCATCTGGATCAGCGGGCCGACGTCGGTCCCGCCGTATTCGATGACGATGACCGAGTGCTTGCCGTCTTCCGACAGGCGGTAGGCCATGGCCGCGCCGGCCGAGCCTGAACCAACGATGACGAAATCTGCTTCAAGCATCGGCAATGTGCCTCATGTAATCATTCAGTGAAACGTTTCCGCCGGTAGCGATGACCAGAACGGTCTTGCCGGCGAGGTCGAGGCCGCCCTCGAGGAGGGCGGCGAGAGTGGATGCGCCCGAAGGTTCGAGCACGAGCTTCAGCCGCTCGAAGGCGGCCTTCATGGCGCGGCGCACGGAAGCGTCGCTGACGGCCAGCCCGCGCACGCCGGCGGCATTGACGGCCGCGAAGGGCGCTTCGCCGGGCTTGCGCGCCATCAGCCCGTCGCAGATGGAGGGCGGGCCGAGCGGCACAGTTTCGATTGCGCCCTTGGCGAGCGAAGCGCCCATGCCGTCAAAACCTTCGGGCTCGACGGCGATGACCTGCGTCTCGGGCGAAAGGTAGTGGAAGGCGAGCGCCACGCCGCCGATCAGCCCGCCGCCGCCCACCGCGCAGAGCACGATATCGGCCCTGGCGCCCTTGGCGGCCAGCTGGTCGATTGCTTCAAGTCCGGTGCCAGCCTGGCCCGCGACGATCTCCGGATCGTCGAATGGATGCAGAAGCGCCAGCCCTTCATCCTTGGCGATTTCGCGGGCGCGCTCGGAGGCGACCTCCTCGCGCGCACGCGTTCCATGATCGGTCACCACCACGCGCGCGCCGTAACCGGCGGTCGCGTCACGCTTGGCGGCGGGCGCATCGATCGGCATCACGATGGTAACGGGCACGCCGAGCGCCTGGCCGGCAGCCGCCAACCCTTGCGCGAAATTGCCAGAGGAATAGGCGACCACGCCGCGCTTGGCCTCTTCCGGCGAAAGTTGCTTCAGCCGCCAGTATGCACCACGCACCTTGAAGGAGCCGGCCCACTGCAGCGACTCGGGTTTTATGAAGACGCGGGCAGCACCTGTCATGGCCGCCAGCGGGCGGGATTCCAGAAGCGGCGTCAGCTGGGTTACCTGCGAGGTGACCGCATAGGCGCGCTTCAGATGGTCGAGGGTGGGAACGATCGGCGTAGTCATCATTCACCTCGCGGAAAGCGTTTCTGTTCCTCCAGAACATTCAGGTCCATGTGGTTGCGCATGTAGCGCTCGGAAGCCTGCCGAAGCGGCTGGAAATCCCACGGGTAGTAGGAGCCGTTGCGCAGCGCTGGGTAGACAACCCAGCGTCGGGCCTGGCTCTGTCGCACGGCGGCGTCGAAGGCGGCCAGGTCCCAGCGCGCTCGGACCTTCTGCATGAACTCGTCGACCAGCGCGGCATTGGCCGGGTCGGCGGCGAGGTTGACGCGCTCCAGCGGATCCGATTCCAGATCAAAGAGTTGCGGCGGATCCATCTCGCAGTGGACGAACTTGTATCGGCCCTCCCGGATCGCCACGAGCGGCGCATAGGAGCCCTCGGCGGCATATTCCATGAGCACCGGCTCGCTGCGCGGCTGGCCTTGCATCAATGGCAGGAGCGATTGGCCATCCGTCCAGGGCATGATGGCGGCGATGTCGATGCCGGCGAGGTCGCAGAGCGTGGGGCAGATGTCGAGGTTTGAGGTCGGCGCCTCGATCAGGCCGGGGGCGATGCCCTTGCCGGCGACCATCAGCGGCACGCGCGCCGAGCCCTCGAAGAAGTTCATCTTGAACCATAGGCCGCGCTCGCCAAGCATGTCGCCGTGGTCGGAGCAGAACAGGATGATGGTGTCGTCGAGCATGCGGGTGCGCTCGAGCACCGAGATCAACTCGCCCACCTTGTCATCCAGATAAGAGATGTTGGCGAAATAGCCGCGGCGCGAACGGCGCACCTGCTCGGGCGTGATGTCGAAGCTGTCGTAGTCGCTGGCGAGGTAGAGCCGCTGTGAATGCGGGTCCTGTTTCTCCTTGGGGATGAAGCCGACTTCAGGCTCCAGCGCGGGGCAGTCTTCGTAGAGGTCCCAGTATTGGCGGCGCGCGACATAGGGGTCGTGCGGATGGGTGAACGAGACGGTCAGGCACCAGGGGCGGCGCTGCGGGTCTTCCGAGGCGCGGGCGTGCTCGTAGAGCTTCTGCCCGGCAAGGAAGGCGACCTCGTCGTCATATTCCATCTGGTTGCTGATTTCGGCCACGCCGGCGCCGGTGACGGAGCCGAGGTTGTGATACCACCAGTCGATGCGCTCACCAGGCTTGCGGTAGTCCGGCGTCCAGCCGAAGTCGGCCGGATAGATGTCGGTGGTCAGGCGTTCTTCGAAGCCGTGCAGCTGGTCCGGGCCTACGAAATGCATCTTGCCTGAAAGGGCAGTGTGATAGCCGGCGGCGCGCAGGTGATGCGCGAAGGTCGGGATCGAGGAAACGAACTCGGCGGCGTTGTCGTAGACTTCGGTGCGCGAGGGCAGCTGCCCGCTCATGAAGGAGGCGCGGCCCGGGGCGCAGAGCGGCGAGGCGGTGTAGTTGTTGCGAAAGCGCGCGGAACGGGCGGCGAGCGCCTTGAGGTTGGGCGCATGCAGGAAATCAGCCGGGCCGTCGGGGAACAGCGTCCCGCTCAACTGGTCGACCATGATGATCAAGATGTTCGGGCGCCGGCTCATTTGTCCGCCTTCTGCTGGTGAAGCTTGGTCTCGAGATAGTCTTCGATCACCGCAATCGCGCTTGCGGCGTTGGGCGTGCCGTCCTTGAGGGCGCGGCGGATGTAGAAGCCGTCGATCAGGGCGGCGATGCCTTCAGCGACCCGATCGGCCTCGCTGCGGGGCATCAGCGCGCAGAGCCCGCTCATCAGGTTCGAATGCAGCCGGCGCGCATAGACGCGCAGCAGGCGCCGCATGGCGGGCGACTTCTGTGCCTCGACATAGAAGGCGAGCCAGGCGGCAATGGTGCCTGCCTGGAACTGCTTGTCGGAGAAGTTGGCCGCGATGACGGCGAGCACGCGTTCACGTGGGTTCGTGGCTTCGCGAAGCGAGACGCGCGAATCCGCGCCGAGTTCGGACAAGAGATGCCGCATCGTCGCCTGCAGAAGCTCGTCCTTGGCGCCGAAATAATGGTGCGCGAGCGCTGACGAGACGCCGGCGCGCCCGGCGATTTCCGACATGGTGACGTCGAGAGAGCCGCGTTCGCCAATCGCCGAGATCGTCGCGTCGATCAGCGCCTTGCGGCGCAGCGGTTCCATTCCGACCTTGGGCACTTCAATTCCTCCAGACACAAGGTTATTGTTTATTGACGGATCAATCAACAAAAATCCCGCCATCGGGTTTGGCGCTTGCGACAGGCGTCAACCGACATCGAGCACGCCGCGTCGCGCCCGGCAGAAGTCTTGGCCTGTATGTTCATAGTTGAACAGTTACGCCTGCGCGCATAGTGTGCTAGAAGTGACAAGCCAATTTGGGAGAGTCTCATGACTGCTTGCATCGTCGGATGGGCGCATTCGCGCTTCGGCAAGCTGGAAGGCGAAACGCTGGAAAGCCTGATCACGAAAGTCGCGGGGGAGGCGCTTGAACACGCTGGTATCGGACCGGACGACGTGGATGAGATTGTGCTCGGCCATTTCAACGCCGGCTTCTCGCCCCAGGATTTTACTGCAAGCCTTGTGTTGCAGACGGACGACCGGCTGCGCTTCAAGCCGGCAACGCGCGTGGAGAACGCCTGCGCGACCGGCTCGGCGGCCGTGCGGGCTGGCATCCGCGCCATCGACGCGAGGGCCGCGCGGGTCGTGCTGGTGGTGGGCGCCGAGCAGATGACGACGACGCCCGCGGCCGAAATCGGCACCAATCTCCTGAAGGCCTCATATCTCCCGGAAGATGGCGATACGCCGGCGGGCTTTGCCGGCGTCTTCGGCAAGATCGCGCAGGCCTATTTCCAGCGCTATGGCGACCAGTCGGACGCGTTGGCGATGATCGCCGCCAAAAACCACAAGAACGGCGTAGAAAATCCCTATGCGCAGATGCGCAAGGACCTCGGCTTCGAATTCTGCCGCACCGAGAGCGAGAAGAACCCCTTTGTCGCCGGCCCGCTGAAGCGGACCGACTGCTCGCTGGTTTCGGACGGCGCGGCAGCACTGGTGCTGATGGACAGCACGGATGCGCTGTCGATGCGGCGTGCGGTGGCCTTCCGCGCCAACGAGCATGTGCAGGACTTTCTGCCGATGTCCAAGCGCGACATCCTCGCCTTCGAGGGCTGCGAGCAGGCCTGGACGCGCGCTCTGAAGAAAGCGGGGGTGGCGCTGGACGACTTGTCCTTCGTCGAGACGCATGATTGCTTCACCATCGCGGAACTCATCGAATACGAGGCGATGGGTCTGGCGAAGCCGGGCGAGGGCGCAGAGCTCGCTCTGGAGGGCTATACAGCCAAGGATGGCAAGCTGCCGGTCAATCCTTCCGGCGGGCTGAAAGCCAAGGGCCATCCGATCGGCGCGACCGGCGTTTCCATGCACGTGCTGACCTCCATGCAACTGACGGGTGAGGCTGGGGGCATACAGGTGCCGGGCGCCAAGCTGGGCGGCATCTTCAACATGGGTGGTGCTGCCGTCGCCAACTACGTCTCGATCCTGGATCGCATCAGATGAAGCACTCGGCCGTCGTTACCGGAGGCGCATCGGGTATCGGCATGGCGATTGCACGCCGGCTTCTGGACGACGGCTGGCCGGTGGCGATCATCGATGTGGACGAACTGGCGCTTGCGGGGGCCGAGGACGAGTTCGCTGACGACAACGCCATATTCCTGCAGGCCGATGTGACCGACGAGCACGAGGTCGACGCCGCTTTGGACGAGGTGGTGGATCGGCTCGGGCTGATCGGCGGCCTTGTCAACGCGGCGGGAATTTCGCGCGAAGCTGCGGCCGAGGACACCAGCGCAGAACTGTTGCGCGAACTGCTGGACGTCAATCTTGTCGGCACCTTCATCGCCGCCAAGGCGGCGTTGGAGCGCATGGGAGAAGGGCTGTCCATCGTCAACATCGGCTCGGTCTCGGGGTTGCGCGCCAATCGCGGCCATCTCGCCTATGGCGCGTCCAAGGCGGGCGTGAAGCTGATGTCGGAGGTGCTGGCGCTGGAACTGGGTAATCGAGGCGTGCGGGTCAATTGCGTCGCTCCGGGCCCGACAGAGGGGGCTGCGGAGCCGGATGGATATTCGGCGGCGGCGCGACGGCTTTGGGTCGGCCGCGTGCCGCAGGCGCGCTATGGAGAGCCGGAGGAGATCGCGGCGGCGGTGGCTTTTCTGCTTTCACCTGAAGCAAGCTTCGTCAACGGCCACACCCTTGCCGTTGATGGCGGTTTTCTGGCCGCGGGTGTCACGGACGAGCCCTAGCAGCGGGTTCCGGGCACGGCCGTTGTTCCAGCACTGGATTTCCCTTGCATCGGCCTGACGGGCGGCTATCAACTCGTCTGCATTCCTGCTTGCAACGAGGTCATCAGTTCATGTCGAATCCGGTTCTGGTCGAGGTCCTGCGCGGGGACATCGTTGAAAGTGCGCATCCGGGCGCGGTGGCGGTCTTCGATGCCGACGGCAAGTCGGTGCTGGAAATCGGCGACACGCAGCGCGCGATCTTTCCGCGCTCGGCGGTGAAGGCGATCCAGGCGCTGCCGCTGGTGGAAACGGGCGCGGCGGACGCCTACGGCTTCGGCAACAAGGAACTGGCGCTGGCCTGCGCCTCGCATAATGGCGAAGTCGAGCATGTCGAGCTTGCCCGCGCCATGCTGGCGAAGGCAGGGCTGGACGAACACGCGCTGGAATGCGGCGCGCATTGGCCGTCCTATCAGAGGGCCACCACGGAACTTGCCCGCAGCGGCGGCGTGCCGAACGGCCTGCACAACAATTGCTCCGGCAAGCACGCCGGTTTCCTGTGCGCATGCTGCCATGCAGGCATCGAGCATCGCGGCTATGTGAAGGCGGGCCACGCCTATCAGGAAATGCTGCGCGAGGCGCTAGAGAACGTGACGGGGGCTGCCCACAACGCCGACAACCGCGGCACGGACGGCTGTTCCATCCCCACCTATGCCGTGCCTCTCGGAAATCTGGCGCACGGCTTTGCCCGCATGGCGACCGGCATTGGTCTTGCGGACAGGCGCGCGAAGGCTGCCAAGCGGCTGTTTGCCGCCTGCATGGCCGAGCCATTCTATGTGGCCGGCACCGACAGGTTCGACACCAGGCTGATGCGAAGCGCGCCGGGCCGGCTGTTCGTCAAGATCGGCGCGGAAGGCGTGTTCTGTGCTGCAGTGCCGGAACTCGGACTTGGCATCGCCTTGAAATGTGACGACGGCGCGGGTCGCGCGGCAGAAGTCATGGTCGCGGCGGTGATGGCTAAGCTGGTCGCGCATGACGATACGCTGGCACGAAAGCTGCGCGAGTTTGCCCGGCCGGTGCTGACGAATTGGAACGGCATCACAGTGGGCGGTCTGCGACCAACAGACGTGTTGGCCTAACCCTCAAATGCATTGCGGCCAACCAAAGGAGCATGTGGAGGAGGCTTGTGGTAAATTCGGCCAACGCTTAAGCTTCCTGCATGAGCAGAGCCTTTACGCGCGAAGAAGATAGCGAAAATGCGATTGCCGACATAGGCGAACGGCCGGTCAGCGAGCACCGCAATCTTGTGACCGAAAAGGGTCTCGCCCTGATCGAAGCCAACCTGGTGGCGCTGCGCGAAAATCTGGCAGCGGCCGAGCGTGAGGGCAACCGGGAGCGCATCGCGCTCGTTTCACGCGACCTGCGTTATTGGGCATCGCGGCGCGAGACGGCGGAACTCTCCATCCCCGAGGCTGACAGCGATGTGGTGCGCTTCGGCATGACCGTGACGATCGAGAACGACGACGGCCAGAGGAAGAGCTGGAAGATAGTCGGGGAAGACGAGGCAGACCCTACGCACGGCATGATTTCGCACGTGTCGCCGATGGCGATGGCGCTTTTCGGCAAGGGGACAGGCGCCACCGCCACGGTCAATGGCAAGGAATGGGAAATTGTCGAGCTGAAGGTGGGCTGAAGGGGTATCGATCAGCCTGATACCGGCTCGGTATGGTCGCGGAAGAACGCGGCCGCACCGGCTTCGTCAATTTCGCTGGCGGCCACCATAAGCACAAATTGGATGACGTCTTCCTGCTCGGCCTCGATGCTGAGGCCATTGAAATATAGAAAAAGGTCGGCCGCGGCAAAGCCGGTCCGCTTGTTGCCATCCACAAACGGATGGTTCTTGACGATCCCGAACAGATAGGCGGCCGCTAGATCGCAAAGATCGGGCTCGCCATAGGCCTCCTTTTGCAAGGGCCTCGCGAGCGCCGATTCCAGCATCCCATCATCGCGGATTCCCGCAGCGCCGCCGTGAAGACGAAGTTGCTCCGCGTGCATTGCCTCGACGAATTCCCGCGAGTGGAATTCGGTCATTTGGCGAGTGCCCGGTAGGCAACCTCGTATTTCTTCATTCGCTCCCGTGCGATCTTCATCTTGCGCTCGAACTCCTCGGGGGCGTCCGAAGCAGGACGAAGCTTGAGGTCATTTCCCTCTTCGATCAGCACGAGCGTGTCGCCGGCACGAAGATTGTGCCGGTCAAGCACCTCCTTGGGCAGGATGACGCCTTCGGAGTTTCCGATCTTGCGCACAACGACGTTCATCGTCGCCTCCGTTATTGTTATAACGGAAGATATAACACGCGCGGGGCAATCCTACAAGCAATCGGCCTAGCTCGGCTGGAGCAGCCTTTCCAGAAGCCGTTCCGCCGCCTCGGGAATGACTGTGCCGGGCGGGAAGATTTCCGATGCGCCTGCCTTGAGAACGGCATCGTAATCCTGCGGCGGGATCACGCCGCCGGCCACGATCACAATGTCCTCGCGGCCGAGCCGCTTGAGCGCGTCTCGCAACTCGGGAATGAGTGTCAGATGCCCGGCTGCCAGCGAAGAGGCGCCGACAATGTGGACATCATTTTCGGCCGCGAGCTTGGCGATCTCCTCCGGCGTCTGGAACATGGCGCCGACGGTTACGTCGAAGCCGAGATCGGCGAAGGCGCTGGCGATCACCTTCTGGCCGCGATCGTGGCCGTCCTGACCCATCTTGGCGACGAGGATGCGCGGCTTGGAGCCGTGTTCCTTCTCGAAGGCTTCAACCAGTTGCTGGACGCGGTCGGCGGTGGCGTTTTCGCTCATCTCGGCGCGGTAGACGCCGGAGATCGTCTGGACGGTCGCAACGTGGCGGCCGAAGGTTTTTTCCAGCGCAAACGAGATTTCGCCGACAGTAGCCTTGGCGCGCGCGGCGCGGATCGCAAATTCGAGCAGGTTTTCATTGCTCTGCGCAGCCTTGGTCAGCGCGTCGAGCGCGCTTTCGACAGCGGCAACGTCGCGCGTGCCCTTGAGCTGCTGGAGCTTGGCGAGCTGGCGGGCGCGCACCTCGGCATTGTCGACCTTCAGGACGTCGACCTCGATGTCTTTTTCGGGCCGGAAGACGTTGACGCCGACCACCGCCTGCTCGCCGGAATCGATCCGCGCTTGCGTGCGGGCGGCGGCTTCCTCGATGCGCAGCTTGGGTATGCCCCTTTCGGTCGCGGCCGCCATACCGCCCAGATTCTCGACTTCCTCGATATGGGAGAGGGCGCGCGCTGCAAGGTCGTGCGTCAGCCGCTCGACATAGGTGGAGCCGCCCCACGGGTCGATGATGCGGGTCGTTCCTGACTCTTCCTGGAGCACCAGCTGCGTGTTGCGGGCGATGCGGGCCGAATGGTCGGTGGGCAGCGCCAGCGCCTCGTCGAAGGAATTGGTGTGCAGCGACTGGGTGTGACCCTGCGTCGCCGCCATCGCCTCGATCATCGTGCGCATGATGTTGTTGTAGGGATCCTGCGCGGTAAGCGACCAGCCGGAGGTCTGGCTGTGGGTGCGCAGCGACAGCGAGCGCGGGTCCTTAGGCACAAAATTCTTCTGCATCAGGCTTGCCCAGAGCAGCCGGGCGGCGCGCAGCTTGGCGACTTCCATGAAGAAGTTCATGCCGATGGCCCAGAAGAAGGAAAGGCGCGGCGCGAACTTGTCGATGTCGAGGCCGGCGGCCACGCCAGCGCGGGCATATTCGATGCCGTCGGCGATGGTGTAGGCGAGCTCCAGGTCCGCCGTCGCTCCGGCTTCCTGCATGTGATAGCCGGAGATCGAGATCGAGTTGAACTTCGGCATATGGTGCGAAGTGTAGGAGAAGATGTCGGAAATGATCCGCATCGACGGTTTGGGCGGGTAGATGTAGGTGTTGCGTACCATGAACTCTTTCAGAATGTCGTTCTGAATGGTTCCTGCGAGATCCTTCTGCGCAACGCCCTGTTCTTCCGCTGCCACGATGTAGAGCGCCATGATCGGCAGCACCGCGCCGTTCATGGTCATCGACACGGTCATCTTGTCGAGCGGGATGCCGTCGAAAAGCTGGCGCATGTCGAGTATGGAATCGATCGCCACGCCGGCCATGCCGACGTCCCCCGCCACACGCGGATGGTCGCTATCATAGCCGCGGTGAGTGGGAAGGTCGAAGGCAACCGAAAGCCCCTTCTGGCCGGCAGCGAGATTGCGCCGGTAGAAAGCGTTGGACTCCTCGGCCGTCGAGAAGCCGGCATATTGCCGGATCGTCCAGGGCTGCTGGACGTACATGGTCGGGTAGGGGCCGCGGATATAGGGCGCGATGCCCGGATAGGTGTCGAGATAGGGCAGGTCGGCGAGATCGTGCGCGCCGTAGCGGTGCTTTACGGCAATGCCTTCCGGCGTGTGCCAGATCTCGGCCTTGGCGCTCGCCTGTTCGGAACAGGGATCGGACCAGTCGAGCCGTGAAAAGTCGGGAATCATGCGTCAGCTCCGATCAGCTCGTCGAGCCGGGATGGCGGCAGGGGCTCGCAGAAAACGGTGCCGTCCGTCGGCGCCGGGTGGCGATCGGCAGCGAGGGTTGCCACCTCGGGCTCGACAGCCAGCGGGTAGATGGTGGTGCCGATCAACGTGTGCTTGCCGGCCTTGTATTCCGCCGCGCGACGGTCGCGCGCCTCTTGCACGCGCCGCTGGATGTGGCCTTCGGCAAGGCTGCGCAGCACGCCGCCTTCCGTCTCGATTTTCTGGAATTCGCGCCATGCGGCCTCGCAAAGCTCGGCCGTCAGCGCCTCGACGGCACCCGAGCCGGAAGCCGGATCGGCGACGAAGCCGAGGTGGCTTTCCCTGGCCATGATGAGCTGGGTGTTGCGGGCGACGCGCCGCGCGAAGGCATCGGGCAGGCCGTGGGCGATGGTGTGCGGCAGGATGGAGATCGAATCCGCACCGCCGGTGGCGGCGGCGAAGCCCGCAAGCGTGGTGCGCAGGATGTTCGTCTCGGGGTCCTTCAGCGTCATCATCCGATAGGAGGTCTCGGCGTGGATCGTGGCAGGTGAGGGGGCTATGGAACAGCTCTGCTGGACCCGGGCCCAGAGCTTACGCAACGCCCTGATCTTGGCCATGGACAGAAACTGGTCCTGGTCGACGCTGAGCGAGAAGCCGATATGCGGGGCTGCATAGACGAGCGCCTGCCGGGCTTCCTCGAACAGCCGCAGATGCGCGACGGCGGATGCGAGCATCACGCCGAGTTCCTGCGCCTCAGTGGCGCCTGCATTGTGGAGCACTCGGCCATCGGCCTCCAGGAGCATGCCCGGAACGCCGAGCGCGAAGAAATGCGCCAGCGACTGCGGCATCGATGCCTGCAGGGCCTCGATGGACATGCGCAGCCGCCCGGTGCCGGCGAAGATTGCGGCCGGGTCGATGCCGAAGGAAAGGTTGAGCTTGGAAGGGTCGACGCGGCGCTTGGTGAGGATCGCCACCAGCCAGTCGGCCATGGCGCGGCTGGACGGGTGCACGTCGATGCGCAGATAGGTGCGGTTGAGCGCGACGTCCTCCAGAATCGTTTCAAGCACTTCGGCGCTGGCCGGCAGCCCGTAGCCGAAGGCGTTGGGTGCGCCTTCGAAGACCAGGGCAAGGCCGGTTGCGCCCTGGTCGATCTCCTCCTTGATCTGCATCCTGGCGCGCAGCGGATCGGTGTCGTCGATGCGCTGGGCCATGATCCATGGCGAATCGAGGTTTTGCCGGGCGAGGAATTCGGGCGTTGCCGCGCGCTCGTAGAGCGGCTCGATGCGAATGCCGTCATCGGTGTGCGATACCAGCGTTTCCTCGAAGGAGGCGCCCGCCAGTGCCTTTTGCGCAAGGGCAATCCACTGGTCGCGGTCGCCCACGGCAAACTCGACATCGCTGAAGACGGTTCGCGTGTCCATGCTCGTCCCTCTCAACCCGGCTGTCCGGGCTGGTTGAATCTACGGCCATAGCGTCGGCGCTGCAATGCAGCACAGGTTATGCAGCCGAACAACAGTGCGCAACCGACGATCGGTCTTCTCGCATGTTGGCGCGGAGTTGCGGAGGCGCGACGGCCAGCGTTTCGATTGTCGTTGTGGCGCTGCACCCCTGCAATTATACCTTTGAGCAGCCCTCAGGCCCTGCTGCCCCGGCGAGCCGATCGGCGCATTGCCGCAGACGAGAGGAAAACATGGCCCAGGAAGACAGCATTTTCATCGGCGCCAGCCGCAAGCCGGACGACAGCTACCAGCGGGCGGAGAAACTGCTGCTTAAATACGGAAACCGTCACGGCCTGATCACGGGCGCGACGGGAACCGGCAAGACGGTAACGCTGCAGGTTCTGGCCGAGGGCTTTTCGAATGCAGGCGTGCCGGTGTTCTGTGCCGACATCAAGGGCGACCTCTCGGGCATAGCCGCGCCCGGGGAAGCGAAGGATTTTCTGCTCAAGCGCGCCGAGGCAGTGAAACTGGAACCCTATGAGTTCCATGAAACGCCGACGATCTTCTGGGACCTGTTCGGCGAACAGGGCCATCCCATTCGGGCGACGATCAGCGAGATGGGGCCGCTGCTGCTGTCGCGCCTGATGAACCTCACGGACGCGCAGGAAGGCGTCCTTAACATCGCATTCCGCATTGCCGACGAGGAGGGACTGCTGCTTCTTGACCTGAAGGACCTGCAGTCGATGCTGGCCCACATGGCCACCCGCTCGGTGGAGCTTTCGGCGCGCTACGGGAATGTCAATAAGGCGTCCGTCGGGGCGATCCAGCGCTCGCTGCTGGTGCTGGAGCAGCAGGGCGGCGCCAGTTTCTTCGGCGAGCCGGCGCTGCGAATCGCCGATCTCATGCGCACCTCGCGCGATGGCCGCGGTGCAGTGAATGTGCTGGCCGCCGACAGGCTGATGACCAATCCGCGGCTCTATTCGACCTTGCTGCTGTGGCTGTTGTCGGAACTGTTCGAGGAGTTGCCCGAGGTCGGCGACCCGGAGAAGCCGCGGCTCGTGTTTTTCTTCGACGAGGCGCATCTCTTGTTCAACGAGGCGCCGAAGGCGCTGCTCGAACGTGTCGAGCAGGTGGTCCGGCTGATCCGCTCGAAGGGTGTGGGCGTATACTTTGTGACGCAGAACCCACTCGACGTGCCCGAGACGGTACTGGCGCAACTGGGCAATCGCATCCAGCACGCACTGCGTGCCTATACGCCGCGCGAGACCAATGCGGTGAAGACCGCCGCCGATACGTTCCGGCCAAATCCCGATTTCAACACCTTCCAGGCGATCACCAGCCTGGGCACCGGCGAGGCGCTGGTTTCCACGCTGGAGGAAAAGGGCATCCCGTCGATGGTGCAGCGGACGCTGATCCGGCCGCCTTCCTCGCGGATCGGGCCGCTGACGCCAGAGGAGCGGCAGCGCGTAATGAACGCAAGCCCTGTGGCGGGCCAGTACGACCAGATGATCGATCGCGAATCGGCGTTCGAGATGCTGCAGAAGCGGGCCGGGCAGGGCGGCGTGCAGGGTGATACGCAGAAGAACGGCGGCTGGACGCTGCCCGACTTTGGAAACGGCCCTGCGCCGACAGGCGGGCGCCAAAGCCAGCCGCGACCATCCAACCGTCAGACCGTGACGGAAGCGGCGATAAAGTCGGTGGTGCGCTCTGTCGGCTCAACCCTTGGCCGCGAACTGGTGCGCGGCATTCTCGGCGTGCTGAGAAAACAGGGGCGCTCGGAATTAATTGCCGAGTCGCAATCGAAACGCGACCCGGCAGACCGATGAGAAACAGAGAAGGCGGGCTCAGGCCACGCCGACGCTGCCCGTTACCAGGATCGGCGTCTTGTTGGGGACGCGATCGTAAAGGTCGATGATGTCCTGGTTCATCAGGCGCACGCAGCCAGACGAAACCGACTTGCCGATGGAGAACCATTCCGGCGAGCCGTGCAGGCGGTAGAGCGTGTCCACGCCGTCCTTGAAGATGTAAAGCGCGCGGGCGCCGAGCGGATTGTTCAGGCCCGGCTGCATGCCGCCGTTGCGGGCGCTGTATTTGGCCAGCTCCGGTTGGCGGCCGATCATTTCATCCGGCGGCGTCCAGGTCGGCCACTTGCGCTTCCACTGGACGACGGCACGGCCCGACCATTCGAAGCCGGCGCGGCCGAGGCCGACGCCATAGCGCACCGCTTCGCCGCCTTCGCGGACGAGATAGAGATAGTGATTGGACGTGTCGATGACGATTGTGCCCGGCCGTTCGCCAGTCGGATCCTGAACGATCTGGCGCAGGAAGCGCTTGTCCATCTTCTTCAGCGGGATCGCGGGGATCTCGTAGCCCTCGTCAGTCACGGGGCCGTAGATGGTGGTGTAATCGCCAAATACGGGGTCGACGCTTACCTGCGGAGCTATCGGAGGGGGGCCTTCGGTATAGCTTGAGCGTGAGACGGTGCTGCAGGCCGACACTGCGAAAGAGGCGGCGCTGACGGCCGCGGCGCCAAGAAAGCCGCGACGGCTCAGGCGGGTGGAGGTAAGCGAATCAGTCATGGATGCCCTTCAAATTCCAGATGTCGAAAGGGATATCCAACGACATCGCAAGAATGGGTGAACGCTGCACCAGCAGCGCGGTTTTCTCCCCTCATTGGATGGGTGGATAGGTGACTTTGAATCTGGCTTCAGGGTGAAGAAAGAAAGGCGACGATGTGACGGCGGGGTTGCTGTGGCTTTAGGGCCACAGGTGCGTCACGGGCGATTGTCGGACAGCAGGCCTTCCAGCGAAGGCAGAATGAGGCCGGGTTTCAGGTCCTGGTATTCGTCGGGTTGGCCCGTCCGGTTGATCCAGACGGTGCGAAAGCCGAAGCGGGTGGCGCCGGCCACGTCCCAGCGGTTGGACGACTGGAATGAAATGGCATCCGGATAGAGGCGCCAGCCGGTGCTGACCATGTCGTAGACGGCCGGGTCGGTCTTGAACCGGCGCACTTCATCAACCGAGAAAACGTCGTCGAGCACCTGGTCGAGGGCAGCCGACCTGACCGCCGCTTCGAGCATGGCTGGGGAACCGTTCGACAATATGGCAATGCGCGCGCCTTCGGCCTTGAGCGCCTTGAGCACCGCCGGAACTTCCGGATAGCAATCGAGCTGCCAATAGGCATCGAGCAATTCCTGCCGCAAGGCGGGGTCGGCGGAGGGAACCTTGCGGAAAGCGAAGTCCAGCGCCTGCTCGGTCAATTGCCAGAAATCGAGATAGGACCCCATCAAGGTCCGCACCCAGGAATATTCGAGCTGTTTTGCCCGCCAGATCTCGGACAGCAACTGGCCGTCGGGGCCGATGGCGCCGGCATGGCGGCGTACTGCCGCATGCACGTCGAACAGCGTGCCATAGGCGTCGAAGACATAGGCTGGATGGCGCATCGGTCCTCCCCTTCAGCCATGCAGGCAATCGACACTCACCCTATTGCGCCCGGCCGCTGGCATCAAACGTTTCCGTGGTGTCGCGGTTGACGGAGGCGGCCAAAGCGTCTTCCATGTCGGAACCTGAAGGGAGACGTCAGCTCATGTCACTTTCAACGCCAGCTCAGACCAGGACCTGGACCTATGTGGACGGCGACTGGTACGAAGGTAACGTCGCCATCCTTGGCCCGCGCAGCCATGCCATGTGGCTGGGAACCAGCGTGTTTGACGGCGGGCGCTGGTTCGAGGGCGTCGCACCCGACATCGACCTGCATTCCCGGCGTGTCAACGCATCGGCGATTTCACTGGGTCTGAAGCCCACGATGACCGCCGATGAGATCATTGGCCTGACCTGGGATGGTCTGAAGAAGTTCGACAGCAACACGGCGGTCTATGTCCGTCCGATGTATTGGGCCGAGCATGGCGGCTATATGGGCGTGCCGGCCGACCCGGCTTCGACGCGCTTCTGCCTCTGCCTTTACGAATCACCCATGCTGCCGCCCACCGGCTTTTCGCTGACGGTTTCGCCGTTCCGCCGGCCGACCATCGAAACCATGCCCACGAACGCCAAGGCCGGCTGCCTCTATCCCAACAACGGTCGCGCCATCCTCGATGCCAAGATGCGCGGCTTCGACAACGCGCTGGTCCTGGACATGCTCGGCAACGTGGCCGAGACGGGATCCTCCAACATCTTCATGGTCAAGGACGGCCATATCTTCACGCCGGCGGCAAACGGGACCTTCCTTGCCGGCATCACCCGTTCGCGCACCATGTCGCTGCTTGCCGACTACGGCTTCCAGACAACCGAGAAGACCTTGACCGTGCGCGATTTCATGCAGGCCGACGAGATATTCTCCACCGGTAATCACTCCAAGGTCGTGCCGGTGACGAAGATCGAGGACCGGACCATGCAGCCGGGACCGGTGGCCAAGAAGGCGCGTGAGCTTTATTGGGACTGGGCGCACTCGACACCCGTCGGTTGAGAACGGCTGTTTTCGACAGGCGCGGCTTTTTGCAGGAAACAAGCTGCCACTTTTCACAATGATGATCTAGAAGGAGCCGTATTATCGAACACGGGGTTGTTCGGATTCGTCTTCACCATATGTCTGTGCGTAACCGGACGCCGATAGACATCGCTCATAATTGCCAACGAGGGAGTATGACCAATGGCTTTTGAACTGCCCGCTTTGCCCTACGACTACGAGGCCCTGCAGCCCTTCATGTCCAAGGAGACGCTTGAGTATCACCACGACAAGCACCACAAGGCCTATGTCGACAACGGCAACAAGCTTGCCGCTGAAGCCGGCATGGAAAACCTGTCGCTGGAGGAAGTGGTCAAGCAGTCTTTCGGCAAGAACGCAGGCCTCTTCAACAACGCAGCCCAGCACTACAACCACGTCCATTTCTGGAAGTGGATGAAGAAGGGCGGCGGCGGCAACAAGCTGCCGGCGGCGCTGCAGAAGGCATTCGACAGCGACCTGGGCGGCTATGACAAGTTCAAGGCCGACTTCATCAACGCCGGCGTGACGCAGTTCGGTTCGGGCTGGGCCTGGGTTTCCGTCAAGGACGGCAAGCTCGAAATCTCCAAGACCCCGAACGGCGAGAACCCGCTGGTGCACGGCGCGACCCCGATCCTCGGCGTCGACGTATGGGAGCACTCCTACTACATCGATTACCGCAACCTGCGCCCGAAGTACCTCGAGGCGTTCGTAGACAGCCTGATCAACTGGGACTACGTGCTCGAACTTTACGAAAAGGCCTGAGCCGTTTCGCTTCGGAAAACCCCGGCTCGGCCGGGGTTTTTCTTTTCCGGCAAAGGGTTGTAACAGCCTGATAACGAAAGCGTGAAGAGCATGTCAGCACGTTTTCGTCCAGTTTGCCGCTGAGATTCCCGAACAGCCAAATCACCTGGAGGTCATCTATGAGAAAACTCGTGCTCGCCGTTTCCATGCTCGCATTTGCCGGCACGGCGGCCATGGCCGATCCGATTGCCCAACGGCAGGAGATCATGAAGGCGAACGGCAAGGCGCTGAAGAGCATCGCCGCAATCGCCAAGGGCGAGCAGCCCTTCGACGCCGAGCTCGTGCTGGCCGCGCTGAAGACGCTGAACGAGGACGCGCAGAAGTTCGATGTCGCGGCACTTTTCCCGCAGGGCAGCGAAACGGGCGGCGATACGACGGCCTCGCCTAAGATCTGGGAAGACATGGCGGGCTTCCAGAAGGCGGTGGACAAGTTCAAGGCCGACACAGAAGCTGCCGTGGCGGCCGCGCCGGCAGACCTTGACGCCTTCAAGGCAGAGTTCGGCAAGGTTGCGCAGAATTGCGGCTCCTGCCACGAGACCTTCCGCATCAAGAAGGGCTAGCAGCGGCCGATGAGGGGCATTGCAAGACTGGCCGCCGGAGCGATTGCGCTCTGCGCGATCGGCGGCGGCGCATTCTGGTTCCTGACGGCGCCGGTTCGACTCGACACGAGCGAGATCGCCGCGTTGCGGACAGGCGATGCCACTAGGGGCGAGCGCATCTTCTGGGCGGGAGGCTGTGCCTCCTGCCATGCCCGGCCCAAGGCAGAGGGCGACGCGAAGCTGGAACTCGCCGGAGGCATGGAGTTCAAGACCCCGTTCGGCACGTTTGTGGGGCCGAACATTTCCCAGGACGAGAGGGACGGCATCGGCGCCTGGTCCGAAGAAGACTTCGCCAATGCGGTGATGCGCGGTGTCTCGCCCTCGGGAGAGCATCTTTACCCGGCCTTCCCCTACACTTCCTACGCGCGCATGAAGCCGGAAGATGTGGCCGACCTCTATGCATTCATGAAAACGCTGCCGGCGGTTTCGGGCAAGGCGCCGGACCATTCGCTCGCATTCCCGTTCAACATCCGGCGCGGGATCGGCCTGTGGAAGCGGCTTTATCTGACGACCGAGCCCGTGGTGGCGCTGGACGGAACGGCTTCCGAGCCGGCAGTGCTCGGCCGCTATCTGGTGGAGGGGCCGGGACATTGCGGCGAATGCCACACGCCGCGCGAAATGACTGGCGCTGCTAGGACGAGCCAGTGGCTGGCCGGCGCTACGGCCGCCGAGGGTGACGGCATCGTGCCCAACATCACTTCGGGCGAGGGCGGGATCGGCGATTGGTCCGAGGACGACATCGTCAACTATCTGGAGACAGGCTTCACGCCAGATTACGATTCGGTCGGCGGCTCGATGGTCGAGGTCCAGAGGAACATGGCGAAACTGACGCCGGAAGACCGCGCAGCAATCGCGGCCTATCTGAAGGCGGTGTCGCCGCACCCGAACGGCTATCCGCCGCGAAAGACGGCGGCTGAATAGCGAAAGCGGCGCGCGCCGGGCCGGAAACGCGCCGCACTATTCCGCCAATCAGGCCGGTTCGACCGTGGCCTTGCCCGTGACCTTCAACGCGAAGGCGTAGGTGTAGGCAATCTCTTCCAGCCGCGAGAAGCGGCCGGACGCGCCGGCATGGCCTGCATCCATGTTGATCTTGAACAGGACCGGGTTCTGGTCCGTCTTCACCTTGCGCAACCGGGCCACCCATTTTGCCGGCTCCCAGTAGGTGACGCGGGGATCGGTGAGGCCGGCGACCGCCAGGATCGGCGGATAGTCCTTCGCCTCGACATTGTCGTAGGGCGAGTAGGCCGCGATGGTCTTGTAATCTGCCTCCGAGGCGATCGGGTTGCCCCATTCGGGCCACTCCGGCGGGGTGAGGGGCAGCGTGTCGTCCAGCATGGTCGTGAGCACGTCGACGAAGGGCACTTCGGCGATGATGCCGCCGCCGAACACTTCGGGCGCCATGTTGGCGATGGCACCCATGAGCATGCCGCCGGCCGAACCGCCCTCGGCGACGATGCGGTCGTGCGAGGTGTAGCCTTGCGCAACCAGATGACGCGCCGCGGCGATGAAGTCGAGGAAGGTGTTGGTCTTCTTGGCGCGCTTGCCGTCCTCGTACCAGGCATAGCCCTTGTCCTTGCCGCCGCGAACATGCGCGACGGCGTAGACGAGGCCACGATCGACCAATGACAGGCAGTTGGTGTTGAAGGAGGCGGGAATGGTAATGCCGTAGGAGCCGTAGCCGTAGAGCAGGCACGGCGCCGAGCCGTCGAGCGGCGTGTCGCGATGGTAGATCAGCGAGATCGGCACCAGTTCGCCATCATGCGAGGCGGCCATCAGGCGGCGCGTGACATAATTCTCCGGATCGTGGCCCGAAGGCACTTCCTGCGTCTTCAGCAAGACGCGCTCGCGCGTTCGCATGTTGTAGTCGAAGAGCTGGCTGGGCGTCGTCATCGACGAATAGGAAAAGCGGATGACGTCGGTGTCGTATTCGTAGGAACCGCCAAGGCCGAGCGAAAACGCTTCTTCCTCGAAGGAGATGAGATGCTCCTCGCCGGTGTTTCGATCGTGAATGACGATGCGCGGCAGGCCTTCCTTGCGCTCCAGCCGAACCATGAAGTCCTTGAAGCCCAGTACGGACAGGATAAGGCGGCCGGGCTCGTGCGGCACCAGTTCCTTCCAGTTTTCACGGCCAGGGTCGGAGACTGGCGCGGTCATGATCTTGAAGTCCTTGGCGCCGTCGGCGTTGGTCAGGATGAAGAAGACATAGCCTCCTTCCTCCAGTTCATACTGCATCCCGGTCTCGCGCGCGGCCACGAGCTTCGGCTCGGCGTTCGGGTCGTCCATGCGGATGAGCCACTGTTCCGACGTCTCGTGGTCATTGATGCTGATGAATATCCAGTCCTTCCGCCGCGAGCCGCCAACATCCATGAAGAAGCCGGGGTCGGTTTCCTCATGGATCAGGCGATCTTCAGCGGGATCGGTGCCGAGCGCATGGTAGAAGATCTTGGACGGGCGATGGTTTTCGTCGAGCCGCGTGTAAAAGAAGCCGTCGTTGCCGGCGTTCCAGACGCCCGAGCCGCCGGTATCGGCGATCTGGTCCGCCAGGTCGGTACCGGTCGACAGATCGCGGACATGAAGCTTGAAGAATTCCGAGCCCATGTCGTCGAACGACCAGAGAAGGCGGTCGTGGTCCGAGGAATGCTCGATACCGCCGATGTGGAAATAGGCCTTGCCCTCGGCCTCGGCATCGCCGTCCAGAATGATCTTTTCCTCGCCGCCATCCCGCGGGATGCGGAAAAAGCGCGGCTGCTGGCCGCCCTTCTTGAAAGAAGAGCCATAGGCAAAGGGCCCGTCCTTCATCGGCACGGAGGCATCGTCCTCCTTGATGCGCCCCTTCATCTCGGCAAACAGTTGCTTCTGCAGCTCCTCCGTGTCGGCCATCAGGGCAGTCTGGTAGACGTTTTCCGCGTTCAGGTGGTCGCGGATGGCCGGGTCGAGCTTCGTGGGATCACGGAAAACCTCCTGCCAGTTTTCCGCCCGCAGCCAGGAGAATTCGTCGACGCGAGAGATGCCGTGGTTTGTGTCCTGAACCGGCCGCTCTGCCGTTGTCGGGGCCATTATCTGAGGGAAGCTACCTGAAAGAGTCATCGTGTCTCGCATCGTTGAATTCCGAAAGAAGAGTGAACACGCTCGCGCTGGCGTGTTCAAGTGCCGCTCCCTTGTCAGGTATATTTAGCGGACGAGAGTGGTGGCGCCAGACAAGATCCGATGCGCTTCTCACGCGTAGTCGGATGTAGGCGTTGCCGGCAAGCCAGGTGCGACACTGTGAAAGTTGAGGATAGCGCCAGAAGGACTTGCCCAGCGTAAGCCCCCCGTTTATTTCAACCGCAACAAGTTTTGCAACTCGCCGCACGAAGGCCCGCACGCGGCTGCGGAAAAAGGCAACGGGGGAATAGCTTCTGACTTTTTTCGCGCTGATACTGCCGTTCGTGGCCGCATTGCTGGCGCCTTCACTCGCCCGAGTCCTGAAGCATAATGCGGCCTGGGTGCTGGCCTTGGCGCCATTGTGGATCGTCTTCCACTTCGCCGGCATGGTGAATGTCGTCGCCGGCGGCGAGGCGGTGCGCGGTGGTTATGAGTGGATCCCCAGCCTCGGCGTTCGCTTTTCCTGGTACCTGGACGGACTGTCGCTGACCTTCGCGCTGCTGATCGCCGGGATCGGCGCGCTGGTGGTGCTCTATGCCGGCGGCTACCTGAAGGGGCATGAACATCAAGGGCGGTTCTTCTCGTTTATCCTGATGTTCATGGGCGCGATGCAGGGGCTGGTCGTCTCCGACTCCTTCCTGATGCTGTTCGTGTTCTGGGAACTGACCTCGCTGACCTCGTTCCTGCTGATCGGTTTCGACCATCGCCGCGAGGCATCGCGGCGTGCCGCACTGCAGGCGCTGGTGGTGACGGGGCTGGGCGGCCTCTCGCTGCTGGCCGGGCTGGTCGTGATCTGGGGCGCTACCGGCCAGACCGAGCTGTCCTCCCTGCTGGCGGCGGGCGGCGCGCTGCGCGGCAGCCCGCTATATCTGGCCGCGTTGGTGCTCGTTCTGGGAGGCGCCTTCACCAAGTCGGCGCAGTTCCCGTTTCATTTCTGGCTGCCCAACGCGATGGAGGCGCCGACGCCCGTGTCGGCCTATCTCCATTCCGCAACCATGGTGAAGGCGGGCGTCTACCTTTTGATGCGCCTCAACCCGGTGATGGGCGATACGCTGGTCTGGGAGACCACCCTGGTGTTGTTCGGCGGCACTACGCTGCTGGTCGGAAGCTTGCTGGCGATCCGCCAAACCGACCTCAAGCTGATGCTGGCCTATACCACCGTTGCATCGCTGGGCATGCTGGTGATGCTGACGGGCTTCGGCTCCGACAAGGCGATCGAGGCGGCGGCGCTCTATCTGATCGCGCATTCCCTGTTCAAGGGTGCACTGTTCATGGTTGCCGGCCTGATCGACCATGAGACCGGCACTCGCGACATAGGCTCATTGAGCGGGCTGCGCCGCGCCATGCCGATCACGTTTGCGGCCGGGCTGCTGGCAGCGCTTTCCATGGGCGGATTGCCGCTGTTCTTCGGCTTCCTCGCCAAGGAGGAGATCTATGCGGCGCTGACTGTTGGCGGGTGGACAAGCCTGGCGGCGCTGGCGGCCATTGTCGGCAACGCGCTGATGTTTGCAGTGGCTTTCGCGGTGGGGTTAAGGCCGTTTGTCGGGCCGACGGGAAATGCACCCAAGCAGGCGCATGAAGGGCCGGTGCTGCTGTGGCTCGGCCCGCTCGTGCTGGCCGTTTGCGGCCTTGCCGCTGGGTTGCTTTCGACCTTGGCTCACCGTCTGTTTTCCTCGCCGATGGCAAGCGCCGTCGCCGGGCAGCCGCTTCAGGTGGACATCTCGACGGTGTCGCATATTGGCATGCCCCTGCTGCTTTCGGCTCTTACGGTCGCGCTGGGTGTCGCCGCCTATCTGCAACAGGCCAGGCTGCGCGCCGCGATGGTCTTACTGCTGAAGGCGATCGGCTGGGGGCCTGATCGCGGCTTCGACCAGGCCATGCGCGGGCTTGTCCGCTTCTCTTCGGCCGTGACCGGCACTGTCCAGAACGGCCGGATGGACTTCTACATGGTTGTCACCTTCATGGCCGTCGCGCTGGCGCTTCTTGTGCCGATGGTGATGTTCGACGAACTGCCGGCGATGCCGGAACTGCCCAGGCCATGGTTCTACGAAGTTACGATCATGATCATTGCCGTCATCGGACTTGGTGCGGTGGTTTACGCCAAGGACCGGCTGACCGCGATCGTGTCGCTGGGCGTTCAGGGCTTTGCGATCGCGCTGCTGTTCATGCTGATGGGCGCGCCGGATCTCTCTTTCACCCAGTTCATGGTGGAGACGCTGTCGGTGGTGATCCTCGCGCTCGTGATGACGCGACTGCGGCTGGCCGTGTCCGAGCATCGGCCCCTTGGGCGAAAGCTGCTGGACACGACGGTTGCGGCGGCGTGCGGCGGCGCCCTGGGGCTGTTCCTGCTCAAGGTGACGCAGTTGCCGTTCGATGAGACGCTGACGGAATTCTTCAAGAACCACTCGCTGGTGGTTGCCCATGGCCGCAACGTCGTAAACGTCATCATCGTCGACTTCCGCGGGCTGGATACGCTGGGCGAGATTTCGGTGGTTATGATCGCCGGCCTGTCGATCCTGGCGCTGATACGCATCCGGGCGAAGAACGAAAGGCGCCACGTGCGAAAGAGGGAGAACGCCTGAAATGCAGACGCTGATCTTTCGCACCGCCGCCCCCTACCTGACCAGCCTGATGCTGCTGTTCTCGGTCTTCGTGCTGCTGCGCGGCCATAACGAGCCCGGCGGCGGCTTCATTGGCGGGCTTATCGCCGCATCGGCCTTCGCGATCCTCGGCATTGCGCATGGCGTGCCGGCGGTGCGCCGAGCGATGTACTTCCATCCGATGGCCGTCTCCGGCTTCGGGCTGCTGCTCGCGGGACTTGCCGGCCTGCTGTCCTATGTGTTCCGCGTGCCGTTCCTGACCGGGCTTTGGACGAGCATCAGCTTCCTCGGCGTCACCGTCGATCTGTCGACGGTGATGTTCTTCGACATCGGCGTTTATCTTGTCGTGGTTGGCTCGATCACTTCCACCGCGCTCGCCCTCGAGGAAAGGGAGGACGGCTGATGGAGGCGGCGCTTTCAATCCTCGTCGGCCTGTTCTTTGCAGTCGGCATCTATCTGATGCTGTCCAAGCACGTGATCCGCATTCTTCTGGGCGTTGCGATCTTCGGCAATGCCGTGAACCTGCTGATCTTCACCGCGGGACGGATCCAGCGCGGCGGGCCGCCTATCATTCCGGAAGGGCTCGAAACGACGGTGGGGCAGGTGGCCAACCCGCTGCCGCAGGCGCTGATCCTGACCGCAATCGTTATTTCGTTCTCGTTCTTCGCCTTTCTGATGGTTCTGGCCTACCGCGCCTACCAGGAGATCGGAACCGACGATACTGACGGCATGCGCGTGGCCGAACCGGAAGGCGAGCCGCTTCCGCCGCTGGGATACTGACGATGACTGGCGAGACCGAAAGGGCAGTCGAAATGGCTGCCGGGATGATGACCACGCCGGTGACGGCGGCGGACTGGCTGGTGGTAGCACCCATCATCATCCCGCTGATCTTCGGCGCGGTGCTGCTGATGTTCCGCCATGAGACGCGCTGGCAAGGCGTCGTCGCGCTGGTCGGGCTGGGCGCGCTGGTGGGCGCCGAGGCGGCATTGCTGGCGCGGGTTCTGGAGAACGGGCCGCTGGCAATGACCATGGGAAGCTGGCTGCCTCCCTTCGGCATATCCTTCACGGTGGATGCTTTGGGCGCGCTCTTTGCCCTTGGTTCGGGTGGCGTTGCCTTCATCTGCGCGATTTTCGCCTTGCGCGACATCGGCGCGTCGGGGCGACGCTACGGCTTCTACCCGTTCCTGATGCTGATGATGACGGGCGTGAGCGGCGCGTTCCTGACGGGAGACATCTTCAACCTTTACGTCTGGTTCGAAGTGTTCGTGATCTCGTCCTTCGGCCTGCTGATCCTCGGGTCGGAAAAGGCGCAGCTCGACGGCGCAACCAAATATGCCATCCTCAATCTTGTGGCGACCACGCTGTTCCTGGTCGCGACCGCCTATCTCTACGGCATCTTCGGCACGCTCAATATGGCCGATATTGCCCGCAAGGCGAGTGGCCTGCGGGAGACCGCACCGCTGATGACGCTTGCGGCGCTCTACCTGCTGGCCTTCGGCATGAAGGCGGCGGCTTTCCCGGTCAACTTCTGGCTGCCGGCCTCGTATCACACGCCGCGCATCGTCGTGGGGGCGCTGTTTGGCGGCCTGCTGACCAAGATCGGCATCTATTCGCTGCTGCGGACCCTGGTGATGCTGTTTCCGGTCGAACGCGCCGCAATGTCGGAACTGATCGGTCTCGTGGCCATCGCCACCATGCTCCTCGGCGCGCTCGGGGCGCTCGCCCAGTCGGATACGAGGCGCATGTTCGGCTTTCTGGTGATTTCCGGGGTGGGCGTGATGCTGGCTGGTCTTGCCCTGGGCTCAGAGACGGGCGTGGCGGGGGCGATCTTCTACGCCTTGCACTCGATGCTCATCATGACCGCGCTCTACCTTCTCGCCGGCATGATGAGGGAACTGGGGGGCAGCTTCTCGCTGCACGAGCTTTCGGGCCTCTACCGCGCCTCGCCGCTACTGTCGGGCATCGCGCTGGTTCTGGCCGCGGCGGTGGCAGGGTTGCCGCCGGCATCCGGCCTGTGGCCCAAGGTGATGCTGGTGAAGGCGGCGCTGGACGCCGATGCCTGGTGGCTGACCGGCGCCATCCTGCTTTCCGGGTTCCTGACGATGATCGCGGTGGGCCGCATGTTCCTGCTGGCATATTGGCGTGAACCGGCCGGGGGGCGCAGCCCAGCGGCGCGGGCCGAACCTGCTGGATTGTTTCTTGGACATGGCGCATTAATCGCCTTGAGCCTGCCCATTGTCCTGCTGGGGCTGTTTCCCGAGCCGGTGATCCGGGTGGCGAACCTGGCCGCCGCCGGGCTGCTGAATAGTTCCGGCTATATCGGCGCGGTGTTTCCGGCTGGAGGCGGCTGATGACGATCTATCTCAGCATAATACTGCTGGCGTTTGCCTGGGCGGCGATAACAGGTTCGCTTTCGCTGCCGAATATCCTGTTCGGTGTGGTTCTGGGATGCGTCACCCTTTACTTGGTGCGCGAGCATATCGGCTCGTTGCGCAGCTTCCTGCGAGTGGGGAAGGTGGCGTCGCTCGTCGTGCTGTTCGTGAAGGAATTGATCCTTTCGGCGTGGCGGGTGGCGAAGCTGGTGGTATCGCCGCGCATGGATCTCAAGCCCGGCATATTCGCCTATCCGCTCACCGTAGACCGTGACTTTGAAATAACCTTGCTGGCGAACCTGATCACCCTGACGCCCGGAACGCTGTCCGTCGACGTATCGGCCGACCGGCGCACGCTCTACGTGCATGCAATCGACTGTTCGGACCCGGACGCGGCGCGGCGTGATATCGCCGACGGTTTCGAGCGCAAGATCATGGAGGCGTTCCGGTGATTGCTGCCGACAGCTTTCTGGCCTTCTGCGTGATGTTGGCGCTGGGACTACTGTGCCTGTCGCTGCTGCTGACGGTGCTGCGCGTCCTGCGCGGACCGTCTCTTCCCGACCGTATACTGGCACTGGACATGCTCGTGGCGATTGCCATTGGCTTCATTGCCGTGCTCGGCATCAAGACCGGCTATTCCATCCACGTGGATATTGCCATTGCGCTCGGCCTGGTTGGCTTCCTGGCCACGGTTGCATTCGCACGTTTTGTCGCGAGCCGTCCGCAGGAAAAGACGAAGACCACTTCCAAGAAAGCCAGGGCGAGACGGGGTTCGAAGCGATGATGACTGCCCTGCTCGAATATGTCTCCGGTATCCTGATCGTCATCGGTGCACTGTTTGCGCTCGTTGCCTCGATTGGGCTGCTGCGGCTGCCGGACCTCTACACGCGCATGCATGCAGCCTCGAAGGCGGGAACCCTCGGGTCTTGCGTGATGCTGATTGCGCTGGCGGTCCAATCGCAAGACCTTGCCATCGCCATGCGTGCCCTGGCCGGGGTCGTGTTCTTCCTGATGACGGTGCCGATCTCCTCGCATCTCCTGGCGAAAGCGGCGCACGCTGCGGGGTGCCGCCTGTGGAGCAAATCGCTGAGAGACGACATAGAGCGCGGCGTTCAATCTGTCGTGAAGACTACTCAAAGTTGAAATGCCGGCATTGGAAGATGTATTGCCGCCATTTTACGGCCTGATCATTGCCACAAATTCTGAAAAGGCGGGCAGGAACTTGGATTTGGCCAAGTCTAGCCATCTAAATATTGGCCCTGAACGCTAATCATTTCCGTTGATGACGAAATATTTAATTGACTTGATTGCTTGTGAAGTTCATTAAGGTGTTGCGACGCGAATCGTGGTGGAGTTCGCCTTCGTTAAATCGCGCCAAGCCCCGCCAATTAACAAAGGGGCACCTTTCAAACTTACCTTGGGGCCTGAAGAGTATGGATACTGTCGAAACGCCGAGCAGAAACTACGAGATGCTGATTGAATTGACGGCCGATGTTGTGGCCGCCTATGTCAGCAACAACCCCGTGCCGGTCGGTGAACTGCCCAACCTGATCGCCGATGTGCACGCCGCTCTGGGCCGCGTTGGGGGGGCGGTTGAGCAACCGCCTGCCGACAAGCAAAAGCCGGCAGTGAATCCGAAGCGTTCTGTCCAGGACGACTACATTATCTGCCTGGAAGACGGAAAGAAGTTCAAGTCGCTGAAGCGCCACCTGATGACGCACTACGGGATGACGCCGGATCAGTACCGCGAAAAGTGGGGCCTGGATCCGAACTATCCGATGGTTGCGCCGAGCTATGCTGCGGCCCGTTCGCAGCTCGCAAAGAAGATGGGTCTGGGGCGCAAGCGCAAAGGCGCGTAAAGAAGACCAAAATATTTCTTGCAAAGAATACGGCGCCTCCGGGCGCCGTTTTTATTTCGATTACCTTTCTATACTCGTCGGAGGTCTTCGAGATTGTGGCTGGCGTGGACCATACCGGCTTTGCCGCCGCAACTTCTGGGCGACGCCCTTGCCTTTCCGAATGCAGAAGGTGACCGGCTGGGTTCAGGGGCGGAGGGAGAAACCGATTCCGCCTCGGATAGGCGGTCGAGCGCCTGCTTGAGAGCGATGTGACGGTTCAGGTCGTAGCTCCAGTGGCGCCGCATTCCGCGCAGCCGCTCCCGTTCAATCGCGCGCCTGAGACGATGTTGCAGCCTGGCCTTCTCTTCGGGGCCCGCGGCGAGCGCTGACGAGAGATCTATGCCGCAGACAAGCTGCAACGCGGCAAGCTGTCCGGCAAATGCGGTTTCCGATGATTTTCGGGCCTGGAACCTCGAGAACTCAGAGCGGATATCGTCCATCGGGGAAACTCCTGTTGCGTCATGCAGCAACTATCCGCGAGGTTCGGAGACCGGGGATGAATATCTCGGCTGGCGGACACCGGAAGTGGAATAAAGGCCATGTTTTCAGCTACTTGAGTTTTTACCACGAAGTATTTGTTTCCTCTTTGTTCACGTCGCGGGCGGCTGGTGTATATAAGAAACAATTCCTAATTATATACTTGACGTACCAAGCCGGATTTGCGACAGTAAATCCAAGGAGACGCACCGATGTTCGACCTCACCAACGTGATCTACACAGACGCTGAAAAGGCCCGCGAACATCTTGAGGCCATTCACTGGCCGCATGGCCCGATCTGCCCGCATTGCGGCAATGCAAACCCCGACCGCATTACCAAGCTTGAGGGCAAGTCCACCCGTCCTGGCGTCTACAAGTGCAACGAGTGTCGCGACCCGTTTACCGTCACCGTTGGCACCGTGTTCGAACGCTCCAAAATCCCGCTCAATAAGTGGGTGCTGGCGTCTCACCTCATGGCCGCTTCCAAGAAGGGCATGAGTGCGCACCAGCTCCACCGTATGCTCGGCGTTACCTACAAGACCGCTTGGTTCATGGCGCACCGCATCCGTGAAGCCATGAAGGAGGACGTGAAGTCATCTGGTCCGCTTGGTGGCGCAGGCAAGACCGTGGAAGCCGACGAAACCTACATCGGCAAGCGCGACGTTCCCTATGTCTCACCGCAACGCAATGGCCGCCCCTTCACCAAGAGGGGCAAAGGCGGCGGCGCTCAGAAGCGCACCATTGTCTCGCTGGTCGAGCGCGGCGGCAAGGTCCGTTCCTTCCATGTCCAGCATGCCACCAAGGACATCGTGCGCGACATTCTGGTTCGCAACGCCGACCGCTCCTCGACGCTCTACACCGACGAAAGCCGCCTCTACACCACGACCGGCGCCGAATACGCCAACCATGAGACGGTCAATCACTCCCGCAAGGAATATGCTCGCGGCGACGTCCACACCAACACGATTGAGAACGTGTTCTCAGTGTTCAAGCGCGGCATGATCGGCGTCTATCAGCATTGCGGCGAAGCGCACTTGCATCGCTACCTTGCCGAGTTCGATTTTCGTTACAATCGTCGCGCCGCGCTCAAGGTTAGCGATGCAGAGCGCGCCGAAGACCTGCTTCGTATGGCTCGCGACAAGCGTTTGACCTATCGGCGGATTGGTGAAGCCAGTTTCGCCTAAGCAAAAAGCACGAAAACTTATTAAGTTGCGCAAGAAACGCAGACTCGACTCAGAGTAGGCGCTTCATCATTATTTGTATTGGTCTTGGGCGATTCGATTCACCACACCTCTCTGGCGCGGCCTTCCGGCACGGGCAGCAGCCCGAGAACGGAGGTGATGGAAATGGCAAAGACCTACAAGATCGGCCGCAGCGCGATCTCCGGGAAGTACACATCGGTTTCGACCGCCGTGCGCCACCCGAAGACCCATGTTGTCGAGACTGTAAAAAAGCGCCGCCGCCGTTAAGGCTCAGGCTCTTCCGGGCGGTCGTTCTTCGCAGGATTGCCGCCCGGTTTCCGTTTCTGATCTGGCTCGCTTGCGCGAGACTTGTGCCCCGGATCAGGCGGGGTCTTCAGAAGGCGGCGCAATACCTCGTCGCCTTTCTCATGATCTGTGTCTTCGTCAGGGAGGGGAGGCATGACCGTTCCGAGATCAGATTTCTACGGGAATCTTACCTATCACAATTCCAGCCCGTTTGCTGGTGCCGCTCTAAAGCTGAAACGGGCCGAGAGACATTTGCACGAGCTTGCAGATGCCGCCCGCCACCTGCCCCTCAGACGCAACTACAATTTCGCGATTCGCCCCAAGCCAGAGGACGGGCAGATCGAGATCATATATACCACCGATAGCCGGATGCCCCTCGAATTCGCCGGCGTCATCGGCGATGCGGTTCACAACATCCGATCGGCTTTCGACTACGTAGCGGTCGCGCTCACCGCACCCCCCTTGGGCCGGGGGAAGGCGGCTGATGCTTATTTCCCGACTGGAATAGATAGGCAGGAATTCATACGGGCCCGCGATGGTTTTACCACGGCCAAGGGAAAGCGGGTGCGCGGTAAGATGGAGGGGGCCAGTTCCCACGCGCTCCGCTTGGTCGAGGAGTTGGAACCCTACGATGGCGGGCAATACTCCTTGCGGTCCCTGCACGATCTCGACGTCCTGGACAAACACAAACTGATTATCCCAGCCATTGTACGGCTCCGGGTCGCCAAGCTCGACGCTTCGCTTGGCCAGGTAAGATATTCTCTCGGGATGACAGATTTTAAGCCTAACAAAGACAGGTCCAACTTCGTCGCCACTGTCGATTGCCCCGCCGACATGACGGATGAGTTCCAGCTGGACGGTGAGTTCCAGCCGACCTTTGACATAGTCTTCGCAGAGGGACAGCCCCTCGAAGGTAAGCCGGTCGTGGATACGCTTCTTGAGATTGCGGACACCGGCAAGCGCTTCATCGAGAAGTGCTCGGCGCTCTTCCTCCGAACGAACTGACCAACCTGAACTTTCTGGGTGTGAATCGATCATTGGTACGTCACGTATATAATTAGGAAACAATTCCTATTAACGGAGGGATAGGTTTGTGTTCACTGCTGCCACGACAGAAAAGGCCCAGACCAAAGCAAGAGTGGGGGCGAAGGCGCATCGAACGGTAGGGCGTGGGTTTCAGTGGGGCGAAGAGGAGGCCTTGGAGGCATGTGAATGCCTGATGGACATTGCTGCCGCGCTGTTCAACGTTTCGGGCAAGGAACTTCGGCGCCCGGGGCGCACGTCGCTGGGAGTTTCTCGAGTCAGGCAGATTTCCATGTACGTCGCCCATGTGATCCTGGGCCTGAACATGAGCGATGTGGGGCGGAGTTTCGGCAGAGACCGCACGACGGTCGTGTACGCCTGCCATCTGATCGAGGATATGCGCGACGTGGAGGAGTTCGACAGGGTCGTGGCAATGATGGAGCGCGTGATTATCGCAGCGTTTCGGGACAGGCTGGAGCGCTAAGAACCATGCAGAAGTCGCACAGTGAACACGCCGAGCGGCGGATCGTCCGTTTTCTGTCGGGCGGCAAGGCCGTAGTGAGGGACGCGGCCGTCAAGGGCACGGTCCTGCTTGAGGAGAAGACACGCGGTACGATCTGCGTGTCGGAGGAAGCCCTGGACAGGCTGCAGCGCGCAGGCATCGTCGTCCGCCACGACCGCACGGTCGTGCTGGCGCCGGAAGTGCATGGCGCAACACCGAAGGTGGCCATGCGGCGTGGAGGCGAGGCCATCGACCTCGATGTGGTGAGGGTCGCCGGTGCGGATGGAATGCCGGACTACGCGCTGGTGAACCTTTCGGAATCGCCGCTTGGTCAGCTCATGCGACGAAAGACGAAAAGCGGCAGGCCGTTTCTCTCGCAGGCGGAATTCACGGCGGGTGAGCGACTGCGCGCAGACTTCACGCGCGGGCAGATCATGCCCCGGCTCGGCGCAAACTGGGAGGCAAGCGTGGCCTCGCGGCGAAGAACCGATGCAAACGGAGTGGCGGAACTGACCGAGGCCGCGCTGGCGGCCCGCCAGCGCGTGGAGCGCGCCGTCAATGCCGTGGGCCCCGAACTGTCGGGGGTCCTCATCGACATCTGTTGCTTTCTGAAGGGGCTGGAACTGGTGGAGGCCGAGCGGGGCTGGCCTGTGCGGTCAGCCAAGATCGTGCTCAAGACCGCGCTCGGGGTGCTGAGCCGTCATTATGAGCCACAGGCGCCCAGACGCAGGACGGGAGGCTCGATAGTCCACTGGGGAAGTGAAGACTACCGCCCGAACATCGGATGATTGCCTGTGCGGCGGTCAGGCGTCCTGCCGCAGCGTGTCTTCGGCCTCGCGCTTGATGCGTTTGACCATCGAGCGCAGGCCGTTGGCACGCTGGGGTGTCAGATGCTCATCGAGGCCGAGCGAGCGAAGAACCGCCTCCGCATCGACGGCAAGGATCTCGCTGGCGCGCTGGCCGGAATAGAGGGCAAGCAAGATGGCCACCAGGCCACGAACGATGTGGGCATCCGAATCGCCCTGAAACCGGACGATGGGATCTGCGCCTTCGCCGCGCTCCGTAAGCAGCCAGACCTGGCTTACACAGCCCTGCACCTTGTGCGCGTCGTCGCGCGCGTGGTCCGGAAAAGGCGGAAGCGCTTCACCGAGTTCGATGACATAGCGATAGCGATCCTCCCAATCATCGAGGAAAGCAAAGTCGTCGCGGATAGTTTGGATCGTAGTCGTCATAGGCTCGATATAGTGGCGTGGATGCGCCGCGTCACGGAAAAAGCAGACACCGAAGGTCCTGAGAGAGGGCAGATCGTCCTGAGGCCTGCGGCGTTCCGCCGGGAATCAGTTTTCTTCGGGAATGCTTCCTGTCTTGGTGGCCTTGTCGGGCTCGCCGAACTGGCTGTCGAGCATTTCGAAAGCGATGCGGGCAGCCTCGCGCGCCCTGATGCCGACCGTGTGCAGGGCGGACTTTCCGGTTTCGCATACTTCCGGCTTGCGTTCGCAAATGCCGCCAAGGTCGCTGATGGCTTCGCGCGCAGCCAGGAAAGCCTGGAAAGCGCCGACACTGGGCTCATCGCCATTCTTGTCGCTGAAGCCGATCGGCAGCAGCAGAAGCACCAGCGACAGCCAGAAAGCGGTTCGGAGGAGAAAGCCCATGTCCTTGCCTCGTTGCATGCGGGCCGCGCATGTCGAACGGCGCCGCATCGTCTGTTGAGCACAATTGCATTCGCTACGCAAAGGAGCGCTTGCGCAAGACGGTGGCATTATCGACGAATTCGATTCAAATTTTAACGAAACGGGACCGGAATCGTGGCTGCCGTTATTTCAGCCAAGTCCGTAAGGTTCTGCTAACCATGCAAGCTCTTGATTTCGCATTCGATCCCCGCTGACGGGTCGCCGCCCGCAGCGGCGGCTGCACAACCTCCATTGGCCGGCGCCGGCTAACCTTCCATTTACCATGAAAGAAACCGGCTGGCGTTTTGGACCCACGCCTTCCGATATTCGTCCCCGGCAGCGCACGGATCGTGGCCGCCTTATCCATTCTTTAAAGGCTGGGTGCGAGGTTCACAGACGATCAAAAGTCATCCGCGAAGCGGAGTAGTTGCGAGTACGTTGCGTGAGTTTTTTTACCACCAGAGCCAGCGAGGTGTTCGGCGCCGTTGACGCGGGCTGCGACCGTCTGGTGCACCCGTCGGTGCGCGATGGGGCCGCCCGCGCGGCCCAGCGGCGCTTGATCGGCATCATGCTCACGGCACCTTTCCTGGCGGCCGCCTCCATAGGGCTTTTCCTGCCGGCCTTGTCTGGTACGGCGACCACGCTGGCGCTCGTCTGCGCGACTTTCGGAGCGGCCTGGTTCATCCTGTTGCTGGTCGCGGCCACCGGCAGCAGCCGATTTGCCGCCGGCGCAGCTCTGGCGCTCGGCACCGTGGTGTTGTCAGGCTGCGTCGCGGCGGCCGGGGGCCTGGCATCGCCGATGTCCGCATTGATTCTGGCGCTGCCATTGGAAGCATGGTGGCAGAGCCGCAGCCCCCGCTCCCTGCTGTGGGCCGTGGGAGCGGCCCTGGCCGTGGTGCCCTTGCAGGCGCTGGTCGGATCTAACCTCCTAGTCGAAACGACGGCCGTGGCCGGCTGGCACTGGCTGGTGCCGCTTGCCTATGTCGTCACCGTGGCAGTAAGGCTGCCGGGCGTTTTCCAGCCGACGGCGAGCGAGGCGCCTGACGCGGAACAGCCGCGGCTGGAAGAGATCGTCCAGGCGGTCGTCATCCGCATGTCGCCCAACGGCGATATCGTCGACGTTTCCGAACAGGCTCGGGACATCTTCCGCGTTCAGCCGGAATTGCTGCTGGGGACGGGGCTGTTCGAACGCATCCATGTTTCAGACCGTGTGGCATATCTGTGCGCGCTGGCCGACCTGCGCGGCGGCGCAGCGCACCGGACAGTTGACGTGCGAATCCGGCTGCCGCGGGTCGATGCGAACGGATCGAACGACAATTACCAGCCGTTTTCCGTCGAGTTGATCGGCGGCGGCGATGGCAGGAGGGCCTTCACGGCGCTCGTCCGTGTAAATGAAGAGATGGCCCGCCTTCGTGCGGAACTCGACACGGCCAATGAAGCCGCCGAAGCGCTTGAAATCGCCAAGGGTCGCTTCCTGGCTGCGGTCAGCCACGAACTGCGCACGCCGCTGAATGCCATCATCGGCTTTTCGGATATGCTGCTGCACGAAACCTTCGGCGGATTCCAGAACCAGCGGCAGAAGGAATATGTCAGCCTGGTTCGCGATTCCGGGCATCACCTGCTGGCGGTCGTGAATTCCATTCTCGACGTTTCGCGCATCGAGGCCGGTACCTACGCCACCAATCCGGAAACCTTCCGTTTCGCGGATGCGGTGGAGATGTGCCAATCTATGATGACCCTGCAGGCCGAATCCAAGACAATCTCGCTGACGGCGCAGGTGGCGCCGGAAGCGGGCGAAATTCACGCCGACCGGCGCGCCGTCCAGCAGATCCTGATCAATCTGGTTTCCAACGCGATCAAGTTCACGCCAAGCGGCGGCAACGTGACGATGGGCGCGCGCAGGCTCGGTTCGCGGCTGCACTTCTGGGTGCGCGATGACGGCATAGGCATCGCCGAGAACGACCTGTGCCGCCTCGGCAGGCCCTTCACGCAGGTCCAGAACGACTATACGCGGCAATTCGAGGGAACCGGCCTCGGGCTTTCGCTGGTGAAGGGGCTTGTGACCCTTCATGAGGGGACCATGTCGATCGAGAGCGCGGTGGGCGAAGGCACTACCGTGAACATAAGCCTGCCTGTGGCCGGCCCTTCTTCACAGACGGCGGAGACCGCGAAGGGCGCGCTGGTGAAGCTGCGGACCGGCGGCAGTCAGTCGGAGGATGAGTATGGCTCGCTCCGCAAAGCGGGTTAAACGGACGGCGCCGGAGGCCAGCCCCGTGCAGGGCGGCTTGGCGCTGGTCGGAGGCATGATCACGCGCAACCCGGTGCTGGTTGGCGGCTCGACGGCCTTTCTCGTTTCACTGTTCTATGTGTCGGCCAATGCCCTCTGGTATCAGCCGCACGCGCACAAGGGCGCCTTCTTTGCCACGCGAGAACTGAGCGGGCCGGCAAGCACGGACGCCAGTTCGAGCGAACAGCCTGAAACGACCATACATATAGAGCGCGCATATGAGATGCCCGCGCGGCCTGCGGGCGATCCGGTCATCGAGCAGGTACAGCGCATTCTCAAAAGCCTGAACTTCTATGAGGGGACGGTGGACGGTCTGAGCGGACCGGCGACGACCCGGGCTGTTGAGAGCTATCAGCGCA
Source organism: Mesorhizobium sp. KR2-14 (assembly GCF_040049255.1). NCBI lineage: Bacteria > Pseudomonadati > Pseudomonadota > Alphaproteobacteria > Hyphomicrobiales > Phyllobacteriaceae > Mesorhizobium > Mesorhizobium sp. KR2-14. Next base: position 611,235 of record NZ_JBDZDR010000002.1, read on the forward strand.
AGATGGGGCTGGCCGTTACCGGTCAGGTCGATGAAGAGCTGCTCGGCCAACTGGGAGCGCTGCCAAGCGAAATTGCCATTCCTCCCGCCGCTGCCGCGCGGGAGACGCAGCCTACACCGCAGGCCAAGCCCGTCCAGGAAGCACCGGCCGCCGATCCTTCCGCGCTGACCCGCCTCACGGAGAATATTCAGCGCGGCTTGAGGGCGTTCGGCAACGAAGACATCGATGTGGATGGAATAGCCGGCGCGCGCACGAAGGCTGCGATCCGGGAGTTCCAGTCGCTGTTCGGATTGCCGGAAACCGGCGAGCCGGAAGAGGCCGTCTACCTGAAGATGAAGGAAGTCGGTCTGACAAGCTGAGTTGCCGCTACCGGCTCGCCCTGCGGCCAGTGGAACACGGCGATGCACTGGCGGCTGACGGCCGCTGCTGGTATGAACCGGCCGTCCTCAACAGAGCACCGCCATCATGCGCCTTACAACCGATATGTGGGTTTCCGCCCTGCTGCGCAGGGTTTTTGCGGCTGGTGGCTTTGCGGCGATCGTGAAGCGCGGCGCGACCGAGGCCGGCGCGGTTTTCGTGCTTGCGCGCGATCGCCTTGGCCAGGTCGAGCTCTACGCGCCCGCGCCGCAAACGAGCTATGACACGCGGCGACCGGACGAGCGGCATTTCACTTCAATCCACGCGGGCGAGGATGCCGAAGCGCTGGATAGACGGCTGGAGAAGGAGAAGCGCTTCGACCCCGACATATGGGTGGTGGAAATCGAAGCCGGGGCGATGCCCGTCGAGGAGCTGATATCGGTTACGAAGCCTTGAGTCGCACGCTTTCGAGCGCGTTCGCCGGCTCTGGCGACGCGGCCGACGCTTCCTGTCTGCCGCGCTCGTTCGCCGTATCGGACTGCCTCAGCTTGCGATAGCGCGCGAGAAAGCTCCGAATGCTGTCCCGGTCTGCAAAATTGCCGGGAAACAAGGCGCTGAAGATAAGAAAGGCGCGTTCCTCACTGAGGCCGAGTGAGTGGAGGGCAGCAAGCAACCTGGAATGGTCGGCCGCATTTACGATTGACCTGGCTGCTGAAAACCCGATTGCAGTGGCATCGCCCAGTGCGATGTGGAACGGAGCCGAGTTGCCGATCAGCGCGGTATCGCGCAGCCGCTCGTATGGCGAACGCATGTCCTCTTCGCGGAGCCCGGGCGTGGAGCCGCTCGCGGAAGGCAGCATCATCGCCCGCAGGCGCTCGCGGGTGTGATCGGCCGTGAGACTGCCGGAAGCCGAAGGCTGTTTTTGAGCTGCCGCACCCTCCGCAGCCGGAGCCTGCGCAAGCCTGGCGTTTTCGAGCGCTGCGACGAGATCGCGAATGACGGGGTTGAGGTTTGGCCGACGGGCAATGGCGCGGGCGTGGGGCAGCCCGTGGCGACCGATCAAGGCGATCAGATCGATGTCCTTCAGCAGCCGGGAACGGATGAGCAGCGGAGCTGCGATGTCGACCGTTTCGTTGCAGAGGCGCTGCAGGAGCGCGCGCGGCGCATTCTCGCATTCCGAAAGGGCAGCGGCGGCAAAGCGCTTTCCCTCGACCGACACCTTGCCGAAGAGCGGCAGGGCAAGATCTTCAAGCTGGACGATCTCCCGGCGGGTGGGGCGGGGGAGCGAACAAAAAGCGGAGATGGCCGCCCGAAACAGCCGCTCGCTCTTTCCCGCTTCGCCTTTCAAGGCTAGCTGCCTGAAGTCTGAAGATGACACAAAAACCACGCCGACACGAAACGCCATGCCCCGGATGCCCGGGCTGTTTGGACAGCTTGGGGCGGTGCTCCGAGATAAGGATAAAATTAGCTGCGATCCGTTAGCGTTGCGTTAACTGTCGGTTCTCGGTTCACAGCTTGCTAACCTACGATCTCTTTATAGGGCCGCTCTCCCGGGGGCAGTGGACCGCGAGATGCAACGGGTTCCGGCAGCAGTTGATCTGCCTGCAGCTGCCGAATGATCTCGCAGCGGAAATTTTTTAATTCTCTGGACTGTGGAACGCCCGCGGTAACCAATCGTTAACCTCGGAATGGCCTCATCGGAAACGGAGGCGTTGCGTTGTTACTCTGGTTATCCGAGAGGGAAGCGCGTGTCATGGGCAGCATCTTGTCTTTTGTGCCGCGGAGGGCGGCAAACAGACCTGCCGGAAAGCCGTCAGAACTGCTGGCGACAATAATCATTTTCCCAGGCGTTCGTTACGAGCGACACACCGACCTGGACGAGGCCAGCGGGGGAGATGAACGCGCGACGCCGGACAAACCGGTGCCCCGCCACTGACGGCTGGACCTGAGAATTATTCCGGCATGCAGGAGATGCCGTCGAGAAAATCCGATACCGACTTTTTCCAGCTTGGGTCCGGAACGAAGCTTCGCACCACCACGATCCCCTCTTCAGAGGCAGTCTCGACGTAGATCGAATTTCCAGTCCCGTCTGGAAACTCCTTGCGCACCTCGATCATCTGGGTGGGGGTTGCGACCGAGAAATCCACCCCGCCGCGGGCAAGCGTGTGGTCGTTGAAGCTGTAGATGTTTTCGCCCGCCCGATTATAGACCGACACCGACCAGAAGGGCGTGTGGCCCTGGCCTGTGACCCGCAGCACACCATCGTTGAGATCGAAGCGGCAGGCGGCAGCGCTGAACAGCGGGTCGATGGACTTGACGATGGGCGGCGACCCCGGTGCTGAATCCAGTCGAGTGGTCTTGTAGAGTTCGGATGCCGACTGCAACTTCGACCAGACGTCACGGTCGGAGATATCCGGAATGAGCAGCAGCACGGCGACATGAACGATGCCGGCACCGATGAGCCCGAGGATCACGGCGTAAAGAAGCCTAAGCATTGCAGTCGGCCTTTTGAATGCGCGGCAGCTCGACGTCAGCGATGCCGGTGCTGCTGGCGCTCGTCGTGTCGTAGAGCGTCAGCACGAAGAACATCTTGCCGCTGCCCGCGACGGCCAGCCAATTGCCCGGGGCGGGGTGCCGCGCGATGGCAATCGCGACCGAATTGTCCGGCTGGCGCAGCATTTCAAGAGAGTGGAGCGCCGGGGCACGATTCTCCCGGCCCTCGATGACGGTCATCGTTTCGTCGGCAGCGTAGAGGGTCCAGAATCTCGATGGCGGCACGGTGCCCTCGACGGAGTAGTTGCACTCCCTGCGCAGAGGCTCGCCGTCGGCGTCATGTTCGGCGATGAATGTGACCCCTTCGGCTCTACCAAGTACCAGCACGCCGTCTCGCGCCACGCGGGCCTTAGTGTAGGGGTCGGCTGCCGGCGTTCCGATGTCCGGGAACGCGTTCCAGGAACCGACAGACACGGCGCCGACACCGTCCTGCAGATTGAGGGCGTACCAAACGCTCGACGCACCGCCGCAGATGGCGATGGCGAGGGCTAGCGCCGTAAGAAGGGTGGTTTTGAACATGGCACGCCGAAACGTAAAAACGCCACTTGGGCATAAGGTGCATGGGACGGTCAAGGCAGGGCGGACAGGCGCGTCGGGAAGGCCTCCAGAGGTCGGCTGCCGGCGGTGAACATCATAGTTTGGAAAGCTCTTCCGGTCCGGTCGGAGCCTCGAGAGGGGGCGCGTCTTGGAATGCCTTGCCCATTTCGCGCAGCGTCCGGGTGGTGACGCTGGAAAGGATGGGGGGGCGACCCAGGTCGGCGTCAACCGCGTCGGCGTTTTTCTGCTCCATTTCGGCAGCCTTTTCCGCGACCTTCGGGTCGACATATGGATGGTCGATACCCGGGATGGGCTTTATGTCGATGTTCTGGTGCGCGTAGGTCATGAGACGCTGCCAAACCATGGCGGGCAGCGAACCGCCTGTCATGTTTCGGGTGGGCGAATAGTCGTCATTGCCGAGCCACACCGCCGCCGTGTAGTTGCCTGTAAATCCGACATACCAGGCGTCCCGATAGGATTGCGTGGTTCCCGTCTTGCCCGCGGAGCGGATGGACGGAAGTGCTGCCCTGCGTGCTGTGCCGACTTCGGGAATCTGCACGAGGATGGAGTTCATGGCCGACAGCGCCTTCTCGGAAAGCACGCGCTTCGGTTTGGGCCCGTCGCGATCGTAGTCGTAGATGACCTGTCCGGAATGGGTGAGGAGTTGCGTTACGCCATGGCGCATGCCGGCGAAACCGCCGGTGGCGAAGACGCTGTAGCCGGTGGCCTGGTCCATCACGGTCATGCCGGACGTGCCCAACACCATCGTCTTGTGCGAGCTGAGCGGCGATTCCACGCCCATGGCCTCGGCCAAGGCTTTGATCGGCGCAGTGGTAAGGTGCTCCTTGGCCAGGCGAACCGGAACGGTGTTGATGGACCTGATCAACGCCGTTGCGAGTGTGACGCGGCCGGAAAAGCTGCGCCCATAGTTTTTCGGCGACCAGTTGCCCCAACTGATGGGGCCGTCGGAAATGACCGAGTTCGGCGTGAAGCCATGTTCCATTGCCGTGGCGTAGACGTAGGGCTTGAAGGAGGAGCCGGCCTGGCGCAGGGCCTTGGTAGCGCGGTTGAACTGGCTGGCGCCGTAGTCGCGGCCGCCGACAATGGCGCGGACCGCGCCATTGTTCTCGATGACGACCACTGCGCCTTCGGTGACGCGATATTCCTTGCCATATTGGCGCAGATTGAACTCGACCGCTTCTTCCGCGGCCTTCTGGATGTTCATGTCGACCGTGGTCCGCGCCACGACGGAGTGAACGCCCGACTTTTCGGCGATGCGCTTGACCTCTTCGAACGCCCAGTCGAGGAAATAGTCGGGGCTCTTGCGATCACCCCGGTCGACGACGCTTGCCGGGTGAAGACGGGCGGAGAGAACCTGGCCCGGCGTCATGAAGCCGCCCTGCACCAGATTGGACAGGACGATGTTGGCGCGGGCGCGCGCGGCCGGCAGGTTGACGTGGGGCGCGTATTTCGCGGGCGCCTTGAACAGGCCCGCGAGCATTGCGGATTCGGGAAGTGTGAGGTCCTTCACCGACTTGCCGAAATAGAAATCGGCCGCGGCGGCGATGCCGAAGGTGCCGCCGCCCATATAGGCGCGGTCGAGGTAAAGCTGCAGGATTTCCTTCTTCGACAGGTTCTGTTCGAGCCAGATTGCCAGGAAGGCTTCCTTGATCTTGCGCTCGAAGGTGCGCTCGTTGTTGAGGAACAGGTTCTTGGCAAGCTGCTGGGTTATGCTGGAGCCGCCCTGGACAACGGAATTTGCGCGCACATTCTCCGACATGGCGCGGAAAAGGCCCATGAAGTCGATGCCGTAATGGTCGAAGAAGCGGCGGTCTTCGGTCGCGAGCACAGACTTGATCAGATAGTCGGGCATCTCGTCGACCGGGATGGAATCGCGCTGGATGATGCCGCGCTGCCCGATCTCATTGCCGTAGCGATCGAGGAAGGTGACGGCGAAGTCGTCCCGCTGCCGCCAGTTGCCTGCGGTTTCCTCGAAGGCGGGTAGCGCGAGCGCCAACAGGATGACAGAGCCCGCCGCGCCCATGGTGAAGCCTTCGCTCAAGACCTCGATGACGGCACGACGCCAACCGCTGACGCGGAAGCGCCGGGAAAAAATGGTCATCGATTCCCAGAACTCGCGCGCCCGGAAGCCAGCCTCGTAAAGCGAGGAATCGATCCATGCATCAATGGCCAGGAAAATGCCGGCTCGCGGGGCTTTCGGCTTTCGCTTTGCGGAGGGATCGTCCATCTTTTTCCGCCGCCCCGGCTGTTGCACTCGGTATTAATGAAGAACCATGTCGCAATTTATAGTCGGTAAATGCCGACGACGGCTTCGACGTTCCATTCTTACCGGATGCCACACGGGAAATCCAAGCTTCACGACGGGTGCGAAGAAAATTGAAGTGCGTTAGGAATTTATTCTTGACACCGTGACGGTGCTTTGGTAGTGTTTCGCTATCGTCCGAAAAGTGTGGGTAGCGGCTCCCGAGAAGGGGGCAGGCTCGACGCCCGCGCGGGCATTTTCATTCAATCAGAGAGTTCAGCATGACGACACCGGCCAGGGACCGCTGGGCGGCGACGCGCGCCCTCTATGAAGGTGCGACGCCCAGTTTCGAACAGCTTGGCTCTGCCACCGGCTGGCTGCAGGCGACGATCGCGACACGCGCCGCCCGCGAGGGCTGGCGGGATGGGAGCCTGACCGATCGCGCGACGCAGAACGGGAGGCTGGCGCAACTGGTGGACGGGCTGATCCACGAGATTGAAGAGCTGGGGATCGGGAAGGGGCAGGGCGCGGCCGGGCTGGACAAGGCCCGCATTGACGCGATCTCGACCCTAACGCGCACGCTCGAGAAGATCTGGGAAATCGTGCGCAGCGACGAGGGGGCGAAGGAGAACGACGTAAAACGCGATGCAGACATGGCCGGACTTCTCAAGCGCATCGACGAGCGAATTATCGAACTGGCTGAGGGATACGCAAGGCAACTGGTCTGCCGAAAACCTAAGGGATGAAGGGCTGGGCCTAATTGCCCAGGAATGGGTGCAGAAGGCCCGCATAGAACAGTATCCCCTGAACTCATGGCCGGCGACCTGGCTGGTGGTGGGCGGGCGCGGGGCGGGAAAGACCCGCCTCGGTGCGGAGTGGGTGAACAGCCTGGTTCGCGGGTTTTCGCCTTTCGCCAGGAACGGGCACCGGCATATCGCCCTGATCGGCGAGACTCTCGGAGATGTTCGCGAGGTGATGATCGACGGGCCTTCCGGCATCGTCACGATCTCGCGGCATGACAAGCCGCGCTTTGAGGCAAGCCGGCGGCGGCTGGTGTGGAGCAACGGCGCGGTTGCGCAGATATTTTCATCTGAAGATCCCGAAAGCCTGCGCGGGCCGCAATTCGAGGCGGCCTGGTGCGACGAGCTTGGCAAGTGGAAGAATGCCGACGCCTGTTTCGACATGCTGCAGTTCGGCTTGCGGCTGGGCGAGCAGCCAAAACAGCTCATCACCACCACCCCCCGGCCGACCAGGCTGCTGAAGCGGCTGCTTGCCGACCCCACGGTGCTGGTGACGCGGATGCGCACGGCCGACAATGCCGGCAATCTCGCGGAGGGTTTTTTGCATAGCGTCGAGAGGCTCTATGGCGGGACGCGGCTCGGGCGCCAGGAACTGGAAGGCGAACTGATCGAAGATCGCGAGGATGCGCTGTGGTCGCGCGAGGCGGTGGAGCGTGCCCGGTTGGACCAACTGCCGGAGCTTCGCCGCGTCGTGGTCGCGGTCGATCCGCCGGCGAGTTCGCACAAAACCTCCGACGCCTGCGGCATCGTTGCAGCGGGACTGGACGCGGCAGGAACAGTGATCGTCCTGGCCGACGCGACGGTGAAGGCAGCGCGCCCGCAGGACTGGGCCGGAGCCGCGGTCGCTCTGTTCCACCATCTGCAGGCGGACTGCCTGGTGGCCGAAGTCAACCAGGGCGGTGACATGGTGACGGCCGTGATCCGCACGGTCGATCCGGTGATCCCGGTGAAGGCTGTGCGTGCGCGGCGCGGAAAATGGCTGCGGGCCGAGCCCGTGGCGATGCTCTACCAGCAGGGCAGGGTGCGCCATGCGGGCCGGTTTCCCGAGCTGGAAGACGAAATGTGCGACTTCGGGCCGAACGGCCTGTCGAACAACCGCTCGCCGGACCGCCTCGATGCAATGGTCTGGGCGGTGAACGAATTGCTGCCGGACGGCTCGGGGCGTCCGCGCATCCGCGATTTTCTCTAATCAGGATAGACACATGGCTTGGAAATGGCCTTGGCCTCGCATGGCGGGGAGCGACGGTGCGCGGCCCGAGCGCAAGGGCGTCGGGCCGGCAGGCTTCGTCGCGCTACACGCTCAAGGCGAGGCACGCTGGACGCATCGCGACTACGCTGCGCTTGCCAGAGAGGGGTTCATGCGCAACCCCGTGGTGCACCGCGCGGTGCGGCTGATTGCCGAGACGGCATCCGCGATCCCCTGGCTTCTCTACGAGGGCGCGGCGGAACTGGACGACCATCCGCTGCTGCGGTTGCTCGAACGGCCGAACCAGCGGCAGGCCGGCGCGACGTTTCTGGAGGCGCTGTACGGGCACCTACTGCTCGCCGGCAACGCCTATGTCGAGATGATCGAGGCTGGGGAGGATGCACGCGAATTGCACCTGCTACGGCCGGACCGGGTGGCGGTGCTGACGGACGCCAGCGGCTGGCCGTCGGCGCTCGAGTACCGGGAGGGTGCGGCGAAGCGCAAGACGCCGATAGGCGCGTCTCCCGGCGGCGGAGCGCTGCATCTGACTCTGTTTCACCCGCTCGACGACCATTACGGCTTTCCGCCGCTCGAGGCGGCGCTGATGGCGCTCGACACCCACAACGCCGCCGGCCGCTGGAACAAGGCGCTGCTGGACAATTCGGCGCGACCTTCCGGCGCGCTGGTCTATGCGCCCAAGGAAGGCGGTAACCTGACAGACGAGCAATTCGAACGCCTGAAGGCGGAACTCGAGGCAGGCTATTCGGGTGCCACGCGCGCCGGACGGCCGCTGTTGCTGGAAGGGGGTCTCGACTGGAAGGCGATGGGCCTGACGCCCAAGGACATGGATTTCATCGAGGCCAAGCATTCGGCAAGCCGGGACATCGCGCTGGCCTTCGGCGTGCCGCCCAAGCTGCTGAAGTTCGCGACCGCCTGACCGGGCGGCTTTCGCTTCGACGACGCAAAGACAGCCGGGCACCCCTTCCGGTTTGCCGCGTCGTTGACGGCGGCTCCGGCGTCCTCCCCGGAGCCGCCGCTTTCAATTCCCACTGAAACGAAGGTAACCGCATGACGCTCTTGCGAACGGTCGACCCTGCAGTCGAGCCGGTGACGCTGGTCGAGATGAAGCGCCATCTGCGCCTCTCACACGACAGCGAAGACGAACTGCTTTCCGGCCTGATCCGGGCGGCGCGCGAGGATGTCGAGCGCACGACAGGCGTGGCCATGATCGACCAGGCTTGGCGGCTGGTGCTCGACCGCTGGCCGAACAGCGGCTGCGTGCTTCTGGCGCGGCATCCGGTGCGGGAAATCCTGTCGGTGACGGTCTATGGCAGCGAGGGTGAAGCCGCGGTGCTCGATCCGGACATCTATCTGGCCGATACACTGTCGCGGCCGGCGCGGCTGCATTTCGCGCAGTGTCCCGAACCGCTGCGCATCGCTAACGGCATCGAAATCGACTTTTCCGCCGGCTTCGGCGAGGCAGGGACGGACGTTCCGGACCTGCTGAAGCGGGCCGTCACGCTGCTGGCTGCGCATTGGTACGAGTTCCGGACCGCCTTCGGCCCGGGCGACCAGCCGGTCTCCTATCCAGCCGGATATGACCGGATGCTTTCGAGCTATCGTGAGCGGAGGCTGTGATGCGGACCCAGTTCATCGACCCCGGGCGGCTGAGCACGGAGCTGGCGCTCGAGGCGTGCACGCCGACACCCGACGGGCTGGGCGGGCACGAGCAGGTCTGGTCCGAGGTCGCATCCGTTTTTGCAATGATCGAGCCGGTCTCGGCGCAGGTGGTATTCGGTGCGGGACAGATGCTGGAAACCGTGACCCACCGCATTACCATCAGGTGGCGCGAGGGCGTGGCGAGCGGAATGCGGCTGACGAAGCCTAGCCGGAGTTTCGACATTCTCACCGTGCACGATCCTGATGAAAGCGGCCGGTATCTTGTCTGCCGGGCGAAGGAGGTTCGCCCATGAAACTGGCCATGAAGCTGACGATCGACGATCTTGTACGGGCGCTGCGCTGGCAGGCGCATGATCTGGCGGAAGAAGCAGAACGAGGTTACCGTGCGGAAATGCGGGTCCGGCGCGTTGCGCAGGACCAGCGTGGCATGGCAACCCGACGGATGGGGGGAAGCGATGACGGCGCCAGCAGCTGAATTGCAGCAAGCGATTTTCGCAGCGCTTGGGGCCGACCCCGTTCTGACCGGCTTGCTTGGAGGCGCCAAGATCTACGACGGCGCACCGGCGAACCTGCCCTTTCCATATCTCACTTTCGGTCGCACCAGCGTCTACGACTGGAGCACGGGAGCCGAGAAGGGCAGCGAGCACCTTTTTACCCTTCACATCTGGTCCAAGGCCAAGGGCAAAAAGGAAACCCTGGACATCATGGAGGCGGCCAAGGCGTGCCTCGACAACAGCTCTCTCGCGCTCGACGCGCACCACCTGGTGAACATGCGGCTGGAGTTTGCCGAGGCCAGGTATGACGACGACCTTTCGGTCCATCACGGCCTGCTCCGCTACCGGGCGGTGATCGAAGAAGCGGCGTGATCGTCCGGGCTGCGGCCCGGCTCTTCATCCAACACATTCCAGGAGGCCAGACATGGTCGCACAGAAGGGCAAGGACCTTCTACTCAAGCTCGACTCCACGGGAGCGGGAGGCTTCATCACGGTTGCCGGTTTGCGGTCGAAGCGTATCGCCTTCAACAGCGAAACCGTCGACGTTACCAATTCCGACTCCGCCGGGCGCTGGCGAGAATTGCTTGCCGGCAGCGGCGTCCAGCGCGCCTCGATCAGCGGATCGGGGATTTTCAAGGATGCCCAGTCGGACGCGGCGATCCGCTCGCGGTTCTTTGCCGGCGAGATTGCCGACTGGCAGCTTTCGATCCCGAGTTTCGGGCTGGTGCAGGGGCCGTTCCAGATCACCTCGCTCGAATATACCGGCACCCACGATGGCGAGGTGACTTTCGACATGGCGCTCGAATCCGCCGGCGCCGTCAGCTTCACGGTGACGCCGTGACGGCAAACAGACGACGTGGAGAAATCGCCGCCGAACTTGACGGGAAGCCCCATCGGCTCTGCCTGACGCTCGGCGCGCTGGCGGAACTGGAGGCGGCCTATGCCGCCGACGACCTCGGGGCGCTGGTGGAGCGCTTCTCGCGCGGGCGCCTCTCGGCGCTCGACATGGTCCGCATCATCGGGGCAGGGCTGCGCGGCGCCGGCCAGGATATTCCCGACGAGGACGTGCGCTGCATGCAGGCGACCGACGGCGCGACAGGTTTCGCCGCGATCGTTTCCGACCTGCTCACCGCTACCTTCGGCGCCTCTGCGCAGGGGAACGCGCCAAACCCTTGAAAGCCGCGGCAGGCACGTCGCGCGAATTCCCGTGGGACCAGGTGATGGCCATGGGCTTCGGCCTGCTGCGGCTTTCACCCCAGGCGTTCTGGGCGATGACGCCGCGCGAATTCGAACGGGCGGCGAGCATGCTGGCCAGGGCGGCGGACGGTGCGCCGCGCCGCGACGATCTGCTTGCCTTGATGCAGGCCTTTCCGGACGAACAATAGAGAGGAGGGAGCATGGTTGAGGACGTGACGGTCTCGATCAATGCGGATATTGCGCCATTTCAGGCGGCGCTGGACAATCTGGAAAAGCTGTCTGACCGCTTCGGCGCGCAGCTGACGGGCGCGCTGAAGGGCGCCGCGGTGAGCGGCAGGGAACTCGACGACGTGCTGCGGCGTATCGGGCTCAATCTGGCCGGCATGGCGCTGCAGGAGGGTTTGAAGCCGCTGCAGTCGCTGAGCGGCTCTCTGTTTTCGGGCCTGCTCGGCGGGCTTACCGGCATATTGCCTTTCGCCAAGGGCGGGGTCCCCGGACATGTCGTTCCGTTTGCCAGCGGTGGGGTGGTTTCCGCACCGAGCTACTTTCCGATGGGACGCAGCCTCGGCCTGATGGGCGAGGCTGGACCGGAAGCGATCCTGCCCTTGCAGCGGTCTTCCGACGGACGGCTGGGGGTCGCCGCATCCGGCGGCGGTGCGCCGGTCAACGTCGTGTTCAACGTCTCGACGCCTGACGCGGCTTCGTTCCGCAAATCCGAAGCGCAGATCACCGGCATGCTGGCGCGGGCGGTTTCGCGCGGCACCAGAACCTTTTGAGGGGGCGCATGTCCGAACTTGCCAGTTTTCACGAGGTGCGGTTTCCGCTCGCGGTTTCCTTTGGTGCTACCGGCGGGCCGGAGCGGCGCAACGAGATAGTTTCCCTGACGTCGGGCCGGGAGAAACGCAATGCGCGGTTTTCGCAATCGCGCCGCCATTACGACGCCGGCACCGGTGTGAGGACCCTGGAAGACCTGCATGACGTGCTGGTCTTCTTCGAGGCGCGGCGCGGCTCGCTCCACGCGTTCCGCTTTCGCGACCCTTTTGACATGAAGTCGTGCCGGCCCGAGGAGACGCCTTCGCCGCAAGACCAAGTCCTGGGGCGGGGCGACGGGACCACAAGCCGGTTCAAACTGGTGAAACGCTATGGGACCGGCGAGGACGCCTATGAGCGGCTGATCTCGAAGCCGGTGGCCTCGACGCTGAAGGTCGCCGTCGACGGGGTCGAGGTGGCCTCGGCCGATTTCTCGCTCGATGCCAGTGGCGAGATCGTGTTCGCGCCAGATGCCGTTCCTGCCCAGAATGCGGAGGTTACCGCCGGCTATGAATTCGATGTGCCGGTGCGCTTCGACAGCGAACGCATGTCGATGAGCCTGACTGCATTCAAGGCGGGGCAGATCCCGTCGATCCCGCTGGTGGAGGTGCTGCTTTGAGCGCTTATCCGCAGGCTTTAGCCGAGCACCTCTCGCGCGACGTCACCACCGTCTGCCATTGCTGGCGCCTGACCAGGACTGACGGTGCGGCCAGCGGCTACACCGACCACGACCGTGCGTTGACAGTGGACGGTCTGACCTTCGAGCCCGAGACCGGCTTCAGCGCCAGCGAGGCGCGCGAGACGCTGGGGCTGGCGGTCGACACGGCGGATGTTGAGGGAGCGCTGTCGTCGGCGAACATAAGTGACGAGGACATCGCCGCCGGCCTGTATGACAACGCCAAGCTCGAGACATTCCTGGTCAATTGGCGCCGGCCGGAGCAGTTCGTGCTGCTGCGCACGGCAACCATCGGCAAGATCACGCGCAGCGACCAGCGGTTCGTTGCGGAGTTGGAAAGCTTGACCCGGGCGCTGGAACAACCCAACGGACGCTATATCGGCCGTGCCTGCGACGCGGAGCTGGGCGACCGGCGGTGCCGTTTCGCGCTGGACCGCGAGGGTTATTCGGCAACAGGCGAGGTGTCTTCCCACGAGGAGGATGGCACCATCATCGTTACCGGCCTCGAGGCGTTCGCGCCGGGCTGGTTTTCCCACGGGGTCATGGTCTGGACGAGCGGTGCGCGCGCCGGACGCAGTGAGCGCATCGTCGCTCATCGCAGGGATATGCGAGGCGTAGCTCTGACTCTGAGGCCGGCGGTGGGGCCGGAAATACGTGCTGGCAACACGTATTCGATCACGGCGGGCTGTGACAAGAGCTTTGCGACTTGCAAGGCAAAGTTCTCGAATGCCTTGAATTTTCAGGGCTTCCCGCATCTGCCGGGCAATGACGCCGCCTACGGCTATATCGTCGAGGGTGGCCAGTTCGACGGGAAACCGATCGTGCCATGAGCGAGCAGCAGCCAGAAACTACCTCCGTGGCGTCGCTGATCGTGGCGGAAGCCATGTCGTGGCTCGGCACACCCTACCGGCATCAGGGCAGGCGCAAGGGCGTCGGCTGCGACTGCCTTGGCCTCGTGCTGGGAGTCTGGCGTGCGGTCTATGGACGCGAGCCCGAGCAGCCGGGGCATTATGCGCCCGACTGGGCCGAGGCAGGCGGGCAGGACCTGATGCTTGAAGCTGCGCGGAGGCACTGCACCGAAAAGCCGTCCAAGCAACCGTCCGCCGGCGATCTGGTTCTGTTTCGCTGGCGGCCGCATCTGCCTGCCAAGCACGCTGCGATAATGATCGCGCCGGAGCGATTCATCCATGCCTATCAGGGGCATGCGGTGGTCGCTTCGGCGCTGGTGCCGCAATGGCGAAGCCGCATTGCTGGCGTCTTCGCCTTTCCCGAAAGACCGCAATCCCGCTGAAATCCGGAGGCTCCGATGGCTACCATTTTGCTGCAGGCTGCCGGTGCCGCGCTTGGCGGCGTGCTCGGCCCCGTGGGAAGCGCGATCGGCTCGGCGGTCGGAGCGATGGCCGGCTACGCCATAGACCGCGCCTTGATCGACAGCACTCGACATGTCGAGGGACCGCGCCTGACTGGCGCGAGGCCCTTCACGGCCGAGGAGGGCGCCTCGATTCCGCGCGTCTATGGCAGTGCGCGCATAGGCGGCACGCTGATCTGGGCCACCCGCTTCGAGGAGGCGAGCACCACCAGGCGGCAGGGCTCCAAGGGCGGTGGCCCACGCGTGACCGAATATTCCTATTTCGCCAATGTCGGTTTCGCCTTGTGCGAAGGGGAGATCGCCGGGGTTCGCCGCATCTGGGCTGATGGCAGGGAGATCGACCGCAACGACTTCGAGGTGAGGATCTATCGTGGAAGCGAGGATCAGCCGGTCGACCCGCTGATCGAGGCGAAGCAGGGGACCGGCAACGCGCCGGCCTATCGCGGCTTGGCCTATGTGGTGTTCGAGCGCTTCGCGCTTGGCGACTTTGGTAATCGCATTCCGCAGTTCCAGTTCGAGGTGCTGAGGCCGGTAGGCGAAACAGCCCGGCAGGTGCGGGCGGTTTGTCTCATCCCCGGAGCGACTGAGTATGGCCTGTCGCCGCGCCTCGTTACCCAGCAGAAGCGGCCCGGCGACAGCAGCGCCGCAAACCGCCATGTTCTGCACGCCGGCAGCAATCTATCGGCATCGCTCGACGAGTTGCAGATGCTTTGCCCCAACCTCGAGCATGTGGCCGTCGTCGCCACCTGGTTCGGCGACGATCTGCGGGCGGGAGAGTGCCGGATACGCCCGATGGTAACGAGTCGAACGGCCTCCGGTTTCTCGGATGCCTGGAGCTCTTCAGGCATCGGCAGGGGCGCGGCCGAGGTCGTGTCCTGGTCTGGCGACGGGCCGGCCTATGGCGGTACGCCATCGGACCGGAGCATCATCGCGGCAATCCGCGAGATCAAGGCGCGCGGGCTGAAGGTGACGCTCTACCCCTTCGTCATGATGGATATTGCGGCAGACAACACGCTGCCAGACCCCTATGGCGAGGCGGCGCAGGCGGCCTATCCCTGGCGGGGGCGGATCACCTGCTTCCCCGCACCGATGCGCCCTGGCAGCACCGACCGGACGACGGCCGCGCGCGCGCAGGTGGCGGCCATCTGTGGCGGTGCGCTGCGCACCCAATTTGCGCCAACCTCCGACGGCGTGAGGTTCACGGGCCCGGCGGGCGACTGGGGGTACCGGCGCTTCCTTATGCATTTCGCGCATCTCGCGGCAGCCGCTGGCGGCGTGGACGCGTTCGTCATCGGAACCGAACTGCGTGGGCTGACGACGCTGCGCGACCAGAACGATGCCTTTCCTTTCGTCGAGGCCCTGTGTGCGCTGGCAGCCGATGTGCGGGCGATATCCGGGACCGGGATGGCGATCACCTACGCCGCGGACTGGAGCGAGTATTTCGGCCATCAGCCCGCAGACGGCAGCGGGGACGTCTATTTCCATCTCGATGAACTGTGGGCCCATCCAGCGATCGACGCCGTTGGCATGGACAACTACATGCCGCTGTCGGACTGGCGCGATGAGGACTATTCCGGCGCGAACCCGGACGGTTTCCATGGAACCTATGATGCGGCGGGCCTCGCCCATGCCATCGCGAGCGGCGAGGGCTTTGACTGGTACTATCCTTCGCCGGATGCGCGCCTGCACCGCGAACGCGCGCCGATAACCGATGGCAGCCATGGCAAGCCCTGGATCTATCGCTACAAGGACCTGGTCGGCTGGTGGAGCAACAGGCACTACAACCGTGTCGGCGGACAGGAGGTTTATAATCCGACGGCATGGGTGCCTTGCTCAAAGCCGATCTGGTTCACCGAACTTGGCTGCCCCGCGGTGGACAAGGGGCCGAACCAGCCCAACGTCTTTCCGGACCCGAAGTCGGTAGAAAATGCGATCCCGTATTTTTCGAATGGCGGTCGCTGCGACCTTGCACAGCAGCGGTTCCTGGACGCGCATGCGCGTCATTGGTGTCCGGAGGGCGCGGGTTTCCAGGAAGAAAACAATCCCCTCTCGCCGCTTTACGGCGGCAGGATGGTGGACCCGGAGCGAATCTACCTTTGGGCTTGGGACGCAAGGCCCTATCCGGCCTTTCCCTTGCGCAAGGATGTCTGGTCCGACGGCGACAATTGGAGCCGTGGCCACTGGCTGAATGGCAGGCTGGGCAACCCTTCGGTGGCGGCGCTGATCGAAGGTATCCTCGCGGACCACGGCCTGCCGCCAGCCGATACACTCGAAGTCGACGGAACCGTGCAGGGTTATGTGATAGCGGACCCGACTTCGGCGCGGGCGGCACTGGAGCCGCTCATCGAGTTGTTTGACATCGCAGTGCATGAGGAGGCTGACCGACTGGTCTTTCGAAGCCGTGCAAGGCGCAACGGCGGGCCGCTCGAAATCACCGAGTTCGTCTATGACGGCCGCAACACGGTGGTCGAGACGGTTCGGATGCCGGACCACCATCTGCCGGTTGAAGGCATTCTCGCATTCCGCGATCCGCTCATGGAATATCAGGCGGGAACTGTCCGCTCCGTTCGCCAAGGCGTCCCTGGAAGTCGGCAGCAGGTCATTTCCTTTCCGGGCGTGCTGGAAAGCGCGGAGGCAAAAGCGCTTCTGGACGACTGGATGCGGCGAATATGGGCCGAGCGCGAAAGCGTCAGCTTCGCTGTTACCTCGCCCAACGCGGAAATTGTGCCGGGCAAGGTGATCCGTCTGGCCGGAACTGGCGCGAACTACGAATTCATGGTGACGGAAATCGAGGACGGGCTCGTTCGCAAGGTAGCCGCCAGGCAGATCGTGCGTTCGTCACCGAGCGGCTGGCACCCTGCGCAAATCGAGCCGAAGCCCGCTGCTCCCAGCATCGTCGGTCAGCCGCATGTGGAGTTTCTGGACCTTCCCTCAGGGCCGGGCGAGGGCGAGCCGCAAGATCAGTTCAGGGCTGCCGTTTGGCAGAAGACCTGGAAAAGCCAGCTGCTTTTTGCTTCGCCGGAGGACACCGGCTTTGCCCAACGCGGCGCGATAGCCCAGCCTGCAAGCATGGGCCGCCTGATGGAAGCACTGCCGCAGGGGCGCGAGGGCCGGCTCGACCGACGCCATCCCATCATCGTGGAAATGTTCGACGCCGAACTCTCGAGCGTGAGCCGCCTGCAACTTCTCAACGGGGCGAATGCCGCCGCTATCAAATCGGCGAATGGCGCCTGGGAGGTGATCCAGTTCCGGGAGGCGGAGGAAATCGGGCCGGACATCTGGCGCTTGCAAACGCTGCTGCGCGGCCAGCTTGGAACCGGCGACGCGATGGAGGCAGGTGCCCCAGCGGGCTCGAGCTTTGTTCTCCTCGACGAGGCGGTACGGCCCGCGGGGCTGCGGGCCTCGGAGATCGGCCTTTTGCTGAACTGGCGCGTGGGGCCGGCCGGTGCCGAATTTTCGGACGCCAGATTTGCCACCGTCCAGGCAGCGGGAGGTATGCGTGCACGCCTGCCTCTGGCGCCGGTGCATTTGAGAGCGCAGCGGAAGAGAAACGGTGACCTCGCAATTTCATGGATTCGACGGGGAAGGAGCCGTGCGGATGACTGGGATGCCAGCGAAATTCCCCTGGGTGAGGAGCGTGAGGAATATCGAATCGATATTGCGGATGCAGATGGCGGGACGGTCCGCACTCTCTCGGTATCTGAGCCCCGATGGGTCTATCCGGCGGCAATGATGCAGGCTGACCTGGGAGGCGGCGCGGCCGAGGTCAGTATCAAGGTCAGGCAGTTGAGTGTCGCGGCTGGCTGGGGGCTTCCTCTGATCCACCGGATGTCACTGATCTAGAACGCGATATGGTTGCGCAAATGTCCCTGCTCCCCTTCGCTTTCCCCGAGGGAGCCGATGGGGCTTGCAGGCTAGCGGATTAGCTGCTGATCTATGTTCATTTCGCGTTCAGCAGCCATCTCCTAAAACGACGACCATGATTATGACCCGCTCCCGATTCCGGTCTGCCGCCCTGGCGTTTTGCCTGTCAGGCCTCGTCGCGTCGCAATCTGTTGCGGCGCCGGCTGCGGGACAGGGCGATGAAAGCTTCGTTATCGCTGCAGCCGATTGCTATGCCATCGGCCAGCAGGTCGCTGCCCAGAATGGCGGTACGCTTGCCAAGGCGAGCGCCGCCACGCAAGGAGGACAGTCGGTGTGCGTGATTGTCGTGCTCGTGCCCGGAAAGGATGGGCAACGCCCCCGCCGGTCTGAATTCGTGGTGCCACAGAATTGACACAGGCATGCGGCGATTCGCATGAGACAAGAATTGATCGGATGCTTTGCCTGTTTTTGGGGTGACGGAAAAATAATTGAATGCGGATACTGGTCGTTGAAGATGACAAGGAACTGAACCGGCAGCTTTCCGAGGCTTTGAGCGATGCCGGTTATGTGGTGGATCGAGCTTTCGACGGCGAAGAAGGGCATTTCCTTGGCGACACGGAGCCCTACGACGCTGTGGTGCTCGACATCGGTTTGCCGCAGATGGATGGGATAAGCGTGGTCGAGCGCTGGCGGCGCGACGGCCGGAAGATGCCGGTTCTGATCCTGACTGCACGCGACCGGTGGAGCGACAAGGTGGCCGGTATCGATGCCGGCGCTGACGACTACGTGACCAAGCCGTACCATATCGAAGAAGTGTTGGCGCGTGTTCGCGCTCTCATTCGCCGTGCTGCCGGCCATGCTTCGTCGGAACTTTCGTGCGGTCCGCTGCGGCTGGACACCAGGGCCTCCAAGGCCGATGTGGACGGCGTGCCGCTGAAGCTCACCTCACATGAGTTTCGCCTGCTTGCCTATCTGATGCATCACATGGGCGATGTGGTGTCGCGTTCCGAATTGGTCGAGCATCTCTACGACCAGGATTTCGACAGGGATTCCAACACGATCGAGGTGTTTGTAGGCCGGCTTCGCAAGAAGATGGGCGTGGACATGATCGAGACGGTCCGAGGCATGGGATACCGCATACGCGAGCCTGCTCAGTGAAGGTGCGGCAGATGCTCGCCGGCCACCTAGACCGCAGGATTGCGAGATGAATTTCGGCCCACGATCGGTGGCCTTCCGCGTCATCGCCTTTTCCACGGTGTGGGCGGTGGTGGCGCTCATCGTCATCTATACGGTGATTGCGACACTCTACCGGCAGGCGAGCGAGAGAGGCTTCGAGAGCCTGCTTTCGGCGCATCTATTCAACCTGATCGGTTCTGTGGGCGTGTCGGAACCGGGGGTCCTGACCGGCGGACCCGATCTGGGTGATCTGCGGTTTTCGGAACCCGAATCCGGCTGGTACTGGGCGGTGGAGCCGGTGTCGCCCGGACTGAGCGGGACGCTGCGCTCGCTGTCGACGACCGAGACCATACCGTCTCCCCAGGTCTCGGAAGTGCCGTTCAATGCATCGTTTCAACGCAACTACAGAATGCAGGGCATCTCCGGCGAGGAGATAGAGGTGCTGGAGAACGAATTCGTTCTCGATGCCAAGAACAGGATTGCCCGCTTTCGCGTGATGGGCAACCGCAGCGAACTGGAGAAGGAAATCGGGGCGTTCGACAAGCGCCTGTTCACCTATCTGTCGATGTTTGGCGTTGGCATGATCGCGATCAACGCGATTGCGATTCTGCTCGGTCTGCGGCCGCTCGGGCGCGTGCGCGAGGCCTTGGCCATGGTGCGCGAGGGACGCGCCCAGAGGCTCGATGGCAAATTCCCGGTCGAAATCGAACCGCTGGCCAATGAAACCAACGCATTGATCGACAACAACCGGCGCATCATCGAGCGCTCGCGCACCCAGGTCGGGAACCTGGCTCACTCACTGAAGACGCCGCTTGCCGTGCTCCTGAACGAAGGACGCGCAATCGGCGGAGAAAAGGGAAAACTGATCGCCGATCAGGCTGCTGCGATGCAAAGCCAGGTGGAGCACTACCTGCGCCGCGCCAGAGTGGCCGCGCAGCGGGACAGCGTCGTGTTCAGGACGCCCGTCACTCCCGTGCTTCAGCGGATGGTGAGGGTGATGGCGAAGCTGAACCCAGGTATCAACCTTTCCCTCGTAGCGCCGCCAGCCGAAATCGTTTTCGGTGGCGAACGTGAGGATCTCGAGGAGATCGTCGGCAACCTGCTCGAAAACGCAATGAAGTGGGCTGACGGGAACGTCCGCGTTTCTGTGGCGCAGATCGGCCAGCAAGCCTCGGCTTCTGCCGAATTCTCGCTGGTGATCGAGGATGATGGGCCGGGTATTCCCGAGGAAAAGGCCCGCGAAGCTCTTAGACGCGGCAAGCGGCTTGACGAGACGAAACCCGGAACAGGGCTGGGCCTGGCGATCGTGGCCGAACTTGTCAACGAATATGGCGGCCGACTGATGTTGGAGCGCTCGTCGCTCGGGGGCCTGAAAGCGATTGTCCAGCTACGCCGAGTACAATAGAGAAGTATTGTGGCGGAAGTTCCCGGTTGGCCAAATTTCGGCCAAATATCGGTCCTATCGCAGACCTTGCAAGCCTTTGATCGGTTAGGGGAATTTCGAATTGGTGGCAGGCGTGAGAATTGGCATCGCACTCGCGGGCGGATTGCTTGCAATTTCGGGCTGCAGCACAGTCGGCCTGAACGGCACCAGGGGATCAGCCGCCGGCGCGGCAGCCGGCGGTTTTGCATCAGGCGAGGCAGGCGCCGGCAAGGGCAGGGTTGCTGCGACGATCATCAGCGCGATGGCAGGCGGCCTCATCGGCGGGTCGATAGGCACAGGCTTGGACGAACGTGAGCGCCGCAACGCGCTGGAGGCAGAATACCGGGCGCTGGAATATACGCAGAGCGGCCAGCCGGTAAGCTGGCAGGGCAGTCGGTCCGGACGGTCGGGTCAGGTGGTTGCCGCGCAGCCCTATCGAGTCGGCTCCCAGGATTGTCGCCAATATTCGCAAACGGTCTATATTTCCGGGCAGTCGCGCACTGCACGTGGAACGGCCTGCCGCAATGCGGATGGGAGTTGGACGCCGCTGACCTGAACCAGGCTTTAAACGCCTTGGAATAGCCGCCCACCGTCAATCCGCCGCAGGCGATGCAGGTTGGCACTGCATCCGTCGAAGGATATTAAGAGGGCATGGTTTTCTGGTTGATCGCCGCCCTGCTTACGCTTGGGGCCAGCTTGTCGGTATTGCTGCCACTGGCCGGGCGCGCTCGAGGCGTCGCCGCGGGCAGCGCCCATGACCTTGAGGTTTATCGCGATCAACTCGGCGAACTCGAGCGCGACGTCGCGCGCGGGTTGATCCAGCCCGCGGACGCCGAACAGGCGCGGGCGGAAATCGCACGGCGGATCATTCGGCTGGGCGGTGATGGAGCCGCCGAGCGGCTATCGTCGCGTTTCACTTATGCCGGCAGGATCGTGGGCGCCGCCGCCGTTCTCGCGGTGCCGCTGGTGAGTTGGGGTCTTTACGGCGTTCTCGGGTCCCCGGACATACCGGCACAGCCGCTTCGCGAACGCCTCGCGCAAAATCCCGCGGAAAGTTCCGTGGACGAGTTGATTGCACGTGCGGAAGGCCATCTTGCCGCCAATCCGCAGGACGGTCGCGGCTGGGATGTGCTGGCGCCGGTATATGCCCGCTTGGGGCGTTTTGACGATGCGGCGGCCGCCTACCGCAACGCCATACGACTGCAAGGTTCCACTGCCGCTCGCGAATCCGGCCTCGGCGAGGCGCTCACCAATGCGGGCGACGGGCTGGTTTCAGCCGAGGCGCAGCAGGCGTTCGAGCGTGCGCTGAAACTGGAGATGGACCAGCCGAAGGCGCGCTTCTATCTTGCCATGGCGCTGGTGCAGGACGGGAAGATGGCCGAGGCAGTCAAGGCGTGGGAAGCCATGCTTGCCAGCCTGCCGGCGGACTCGCCATGGCGTTCTCCTACCGAACAGGCCTTGGCGGAAACCACGCGCAGGGTGGCCGAGGGGCCCGCCAAGCCGGACGCCGGCCTGACGCAGCAGGACATGGATGCGGCCGCGGCCATGTCGCAGCAGGATCGCAAGGCGATGATCGAAACGATGGTCGCCGGGCTGGATGAGAAGCTGCGGCAGAACCCGCATGACTCGGAAGGCTGGCAGCGGCTTCTGCGTTCCTACATGGTGCTAGGCAAGAAGGACCAGGCCCAGGACGCGCTTGCCAGAGGGCTTGCAGCGCTGGGAGCCAGCACCGAAGACGGTCGGAAATTCGCCGAATTCGCGGCCACGCTAGGCTTGTCGGCGACGGAGTGAACGCATGACGCGCAAGCAGAAGAGATTGTCGATCATTGCAGGCGGTGCGGCCTTCCTGGTGGCGGCGACCGCACTGACATTCTACGCGCTTGGGCAGAAGGCTTCTTATTTCTACATGCCTGCCGACCTGCAGGCGGCGACGCTGGAGCCCGGCCAGCGCATCCGCCTCGGAGGACTGGTCGAAAAGGGCACGATCGTGCGCGGGCAGGGAACGCAGGTCAGCTTCGGCGTGACCGACCACGAAAAGTCGGTCAAGGTCACTTATTCCGGAATCTTGCCGGACCTTTTCCGGGAAGAGCAGGGCGTGATCACCGAAGGCAGTTTCGGTTCCGATGGCGTCTTCGTGGCCGACAGCGTGCTGGCCAAGCATGACGAGAACTATATGCCCAAGGAAGTCGCCGATGGCCTGAAGGCCAAGGGTGTGTGGCAGGAGAACTGAGTGAAGGATCCGCGCCGCCATGGTTGAAATCGGACATTTCGCGCTGGTTCTGGCGTTCGCGCTGGCGCTGGTCCAATCGGTGGTGCCGATGGTTGGCGCGCGCACCGGCAATGATCGGCTGATGGCAGTGGGCGGCCCGGTTACAGTGAGCGGATTTGCACTGACGGCGCTGTCGTTTGTCGCGCTTGCGGTCGCCTATTTGCAGTCTGATTTTTCGGTGGCCAATGTCTGGGAGAATTCCCACTCGCTCCAGCCGCTTATCTACAAGCTCACCGGCACCTGGGGGAACCACGAAGGCTCCATGTTGCTGTGGGTCTTGATCCTGAGCTTTTTCGGAGCGCTGGTGGCGGCCTTCGGCGCCAACCTGCCCGCTACCTTGCGGGCCAATGTCCTGGCTGTGCAGGGTTGGATCGGCGCGGCTTTCCTCCTGTTCATCCTGACGACTTCGAACCCCTTCGCTCGCTTGATCCCAGCTCCTATCGAAGGGCGCGATCTGAACCCGATCCTGCAGGACATCGGCCTCGCCGTTCATCCGCCGCTTCTCTATCTCGGCTATGTCGGGTTTTCGGTCTGCTTCTCCTTTGCCGTCGCCGCCCTTATCGAAGGCCGGATAGATGCCGCTTGGGCGCGCTGGGTGCGGCCGTGGACGCTTGCCGCCTGGGTGTTCCTGACCGGAGGCATCGCGATGGGCTCCTATTGGGCTTACTATGAGCTTGGGTGGGGCGGCTTCTGGTTCTGGGATCCGGTGGAGAATGCCTCCTTCATGCCGTGGCTTGCAGGAACGGCGCTGCTGCACTCGGCGATCGTGATGGAAAAGCGTTCGGCGCTGAAGATCTGGACGCTGCTTCTGGCGATCCTCACATTCTCGCTGTCACTCCTCGGCACATTCCTGGTGCGCTCTGGCGTTTTGACCTCGGTGCACGCTTTCGCGACCGACCCAAGCCGCGGCGTCTTCATTCTGTGCATTCTCACCGTGTTCATCGGCGGATCGCTGGCGCTGTTTGCGCTGCGTGCGGGAACCCTGACGGCGGGCGGCATGTTCCAGCCGATCTCCCGCGAAGGCTCGCTGGTGCTCAACAATCTGTTCCTGACGACCGCGACCGCGACGGTCCTCATCGGGACGCTCTACCCCCTGCTTCTGGAGGCCGTGACAGGCGACAAGATCTCCGTCGGCGCGCCGTTCTTCAATCTCACCTTCGGGTCGCTCATGATCCCCGTGTTGCTGCTCGTGCCCTTCGGACCGCTGCTGGCCTGGAAGCGGGGCGACATGTTCGGGGCGGCCCAGCGCCTGATGACGGCATTCGGCGGCTCGCTGCTTGCGGTGCTGGTGGCCATGCTTTTCATCGATGGCGCCACTGTGTTCGCCGCGCTTGGCATCGGCATTGCAGTCTGGCTCGTTCTCGGCGCCTTGACGGATCTGGCGTTGAAGTCCGGGCTGGGTAACGTCTCGATGAATGTCGCCTTCCGCCGTTTCATCGGCTTGCCGCGTTCGGTGTTCGGCACGGCGCTGGCGCATCTTGGGCTGGGCGTGACGATGCTTGGCATCGTCAGCGTCGTTTCGTTCGAAACCGAGCAGATATTGACGATGCACCCGGGCCAGACCGTGGAGATCGCTGGCCGCACCGTGCGCTTTGATGGCATTCACCCTGCACAAGGGCCGAATTTCACCGAAGACCGCGGCAGGTTCGTGCTGCTGGGAGCCGATGGCAAGGACCGCGCCGAAGTGGTTTCCTCCAAGCGCTTCTATCCTGCGCGCCGCATGCCGACCACGGAAGCCGGCATCAGAACGATGGGTTTCAGCCAGCTCTATGTCGCGCTCGGCGATGAGTCCGCCGATGGAAGCGTGGTTGTGCGCATGTGGTGGAAGCCGATGGTGACCTTGATCTGGCTCGGCGGCCTGGTGATGATGATCGGCGGAACCGTATCGCTCACCGACCGGCGGCTGCGCGTGGGCGCGCCGACGCGCGCAAGAGCAATTCAGAAACTGAAGCCGGTCGCGCCATGAAGCGGTCCCTTCGCATAACCATGGCAGCGATCGCCTGCGCATTGATGACAGGCGGTGCGGCCCTTGCCGTTCAGCCGGACGAGGTGCTGCAAAACCCGGCCCTCGAGGGCCGGGCGCGCGCGTTGTCGGAAGAACTGCGCTGCATGGTTTGCCAGAACCAGTCGATCGACCAGTCGGACGCCGACCTGGCGCGGGATTTGCGCATTCTCGTGCGCGAGCGCCTGAAGGCCGGCGACACCGACGAACAGGTGCTCGACTACGTCGTCTCGCGCTATGGCGAATTCGTTCTGCTGAAACCCAGATTCAGCCTGCGCAACGCGCTCTTGTGGGGCACGCCGCTGGTGCTGCTGCTGTGCGGCGGGGCGGCCATGTACTATGCAGCCCGGACCAGGCGCACCAACGATGTTTCGGCGCTCAGCGAGCAGGAAAAGCAGGTGCTCGAGGCGATTTTGCGCCGGGACAAATAGACGGCGAACTCGCCGCCGCCTCGAACATTACGAAACTTTCATTCGCCGGAAAGAACGCCGTAAGGTCGGCGCGAATATCTCTTTTGGCAGAGGGTGCGCTTCGCAAGCATCCCTGTTCGAGAGGATAGCCCATGACCAGTTCTCCCAACTCCGTTTCGAAGAGCCGCGGCCGGCTTCTCGCCGCTGCCGCCTCCATCGCCGTTGCGGGCGCCATCGGCCTCGGCGCGGTTACCTCGGGAACCATCCCGGTTCTTGCCGATGCGGTACGTGTCGAGGCGCCGCAGGTGCCGGGATTTGCCGACGTGGTCGAACGCGTTTCGCCCGCCGTCGTCAGTGTCCGCGTCAAGGCCAAGGCCAACCAGACGGCCAGCAACGAGGAAGGGTTCTTCTCGGGACAGCGCGGCTTTGAAAATCTCCCCGACGATCATCCGATGAAGCGGTTCTTCCGCCAATTCCGCGGCTTCGGCGACCAGGACGGTCCGCGCGGATACCGCTATCGTGACCGCCAGCCGCGCCCCGTCGCGCAAGGGTCGGGCTTCTTTATTTCCGAAGACGGATATCTCGTCACCAACAACCATGTCGTCGATGGCGGCACATCCTTCACGATCGTGACCAATGACGGCAAGGAACTGGATGCCAAGTTGATCGGCGCCGATCCGCGCACCGACCTTGCCGTGCTGAAGGTCGACGGAAACAACAAGTTCACCTATGTCGAATTCGCCGACGACGGCAAGGTACGCGTTGGCGACTGGGTTGTCGCGGTCGGCAATCCGTTCGGGCTGGGAGGCACCGTCACCGCCGGCATCGTCTCGGCGCGTGGCCGTGACATCGGTGCGGGTCCCTATGACGACTTTATCCAGATCGACGCTGCAGTGAACCGGGGCAATTCCGGTGGTCCGACCTTCAACCTCAGCGGGCAGGTCGTCGGCGTCAACACGGCCATTTTTTCGCCATCCGGCGGCAGCGTCGGCATTGCCTTTGCGATCCCCGCTTCGACCGCCAAGCAGGTGGTGCAGGACCTGATGAGCGACGGCACCGTGCAACGTGGCTGGATCGGCGTGCAGGTGCAGCCTGTGACGCCCGACATTGCCGAGTCGCTGGGCCTCAAGGATGCCAAGGGCGCTCTGGTTGCCAGCGCTCAGGACGACGGTCCCGCCAAGAAGGCTGGTATCGTCGCCGGCGATGTGATCACCCAGGTGGAGGGCAAGCAGGTCTCCTCTTCGCGCGAACTTGCGCGGATCATCGGTGCCAACCCGCCCGGCAAATCCGTCGACGTCACTCTCTGGCGCAACGGCAAGTCGGAGACGGTGAAGATCGACCTGGGCAAGCTGCCGACCTCGGAAAAGCAGGCGTCATCGTCGCGGCCTTCGTCGCCGGCTGAGCAGGAGAGCGCCCTGGCAAGCCTCGGCCTGACCGTTACTGGCGCGGACGACGGCAAGGGGCTCGTGGTTACCGATGTCGATCCCGACAGCGATGCAGCAGACCGGGGCATCCAGGCCGGTGATGTGATTACCTCCGTCAACTCCATCGAGATCAACCGCGTGAGCGACATGACCAGCGCCATGGCCGAAGCGGCCAAGGCAGGCCGAAAGGCCGTGCTGGTGCAGGTGACGCGCGAAAACTCGAGCCGCTTCGTCACCTTGCCGCTTAGCCAAGGCTAGGCAACGGTCGCGGTCGGCAGTGCGCCGATCGCTGCCCAGGTTTCGCGGCTTCGCAGAAAGCCAGGCGGCAGCAGGTTGCGAGAGCGGCCTGCTGCCGCGTTCTTTGGGAACACGGCGATGCAGGTAAGTATCCTTGAGCCGACTGAAATCGCGTATAGTACAGCGATGAAGATTCTCGTTATCGAAGATGATCGCGAAGCGGCAGACTACTTGCAGAAGGCGTTGTCCGAGGCAGGACACACCGTGCATGTGGCGGGCGATGGCGAAACCGGATTTGCGCTTGCGGATTCCGGCGAATACGACGTGATGATCGTCGACCGAATGCTGCCGCGCCGCGATGGACTTTCGGTCATTGCCGGCCTTCGTTCGCGCGGGAACACCACGCCGGTTCTGATCCTTTCGGCACTGGGAGAGGTGGACGACCGCGTGACCGGCCTGCGCGCCGGGGGAGACGATTATCTGACCAAGCCCTATGCCTTCTCCGAACTGCTGGCGCGCATCGAGGTGCTGAATCGCCGCGTAGGCGCGCGCGATGCCGAAACCGTTTATCGGGTCGGCGACCTGGAGCTTGATCGCCTCTCGCACTCCGTGCGCCGCGCTTCGCGTGACATTACGCTTCAGCCGCGCGAGTTCCGCTTGCTGGAATATTTGATGCGTCACGCGGGACAGGTGGTGACGCGCACGATGCTCCTGGAAAATGTCTGGGACTATCATTTCGATCCGCAGACCAATGTCATTGACGTGCATGTCTCCCGGTTGCGCAGCAAGATCGAGAAAGGCTTCGATAGCCCGATCCTGCACACGGTGCGCGGCGCTGGCTATATGCTCAAGGCCGGCTAGCCGATGGCCTTGCGCCTTCCTGCGATCATGCGGACGACGGCAGCGCGGCTGTCGGCGCTCTACCTCATTCTCTTCACGCTGTGCGCCGTGGTGCTGGTCTTCTACATGACGTCGCTCTCGTCGCGCATGCTTACTGCGCAGACGATGGATACGATCAACGAAGAGGTGCAGGGGCTCGGCCAGTCCTATCAGAGGGGCGGCTTGCCGTTCCTGGTGCGCACCATCGAGCGGAGGGCGCGTCAGCCTGGCGCAAATCTCTACCTGATCGCCGATTCCAACGGGCGCATTCTTTCCGGAAACGTCGAGAGCCTTGAGCCGGGCGTTCTGTCCGTGGATGGCTGGACCGAGCGCCCCTTCGCCTATCAGCGCTATGGCGAAAGCAGTTCCGAGCGACGAAGCACGGATTCTTCCGGGTCCGAATCCGTGCAGGAGCATGTAGAGCTGCGGCACAAGGCGATCGCCGTGGTTCTTCGGCTGCCCAACCAAATGATTATCCTGGTGGGCCGGGACCTGAGCGAACCGGAGAGATTTCGCGTCGTCGTTCGCCGCGCCCTGATGGTGGCGCTGGGCATGATGGGTCTGGGCGCGCTGCTCATCTGGTATTTCGTCGGCCGCCGGGCCCTCAAGCATATCGACAGCGTTTCGGAGGCCAGCCGGCGCATCATGGGAGGCGATCTGTCGGGCCGGCTGCCTGTCATCGGAACGGGAGATGAGTTCGACCGGCTCTCGGAAAATCTCAATTCCATGCTCGAGCGCATCGCGGAACTGAATGAGGGTCTGAAACAGGTCTCGGACAACATCGCCCATGATCTGAAGACGCCCCTGACCCGCCTGAGGAATCGTGCCGAGGCCGCCCTGGCCAGCCAGTCCAGCCCGGCCGAGCATCGCGCCGCACTGGAAAGCACGATCGCCGAATCCGACCAGCTGATCAGAACCTTCAACGCCATCCTGATGATTTCGCGGCTGGAGGCCGGCTATTCCGCCGAAGCCGTCGGCAAGGTCGATCTCGCCGCAATCGTGCGCGATGTGGTCGAGCTCTATGAGCCGCTGGCGGAGGAAGACGGGGCCAGCCTGGTGGCATCCGTCGGCGAGGGCTTCGTGGTCCATGGCAACCGCGAGCTGATCGGGCAGGCACTGTCGAACATTGTCGACAACGCGATCAAATATTCGCTCGGTTCCACCGACAAGCCAGAGGTGCGCGTGAGCCTCGAGAAGGCTGACAAGGAGGTGCGCCTGAGGGTCGTTGACAACGGTCCGGGCATTCCCGATCAGGCCGACCGGGAAAGGGCCACCGAACGGTTCGTGCGGCTGGAAAAGAGCCGCTCGCAACCTGGTTCCGGGCTGGGGCTCAGCCTGACCAAGGCGGTTATGAAGTTTCACCATGGCCGGCTCGAACTCGCCCCGGCCGATCCCGGCCTATCTGTCACCATGATATTCCCACAAAGGGAGCCCGGAAAATGACGGCTGGCACGGCGGCGACGGCAAGCAACCAGAACTGGTTCGCAGGGCCCATTCCCGAACTGATGCCACTTGACCGGGACAGGGCCTGCCGAGAAATGGCGGAGATCGCCGATGCAGCCCGCAACGACGGGCTCGAGCGGCTGGCCACTCTGTTGGATGGCGAAAGCCGGCTGGCCGTGTTCCTGCAAGCGGTCTTCGACCTCTCCATATTCATGCGCGATTGCGCCCGGCAGCGGCCCGAAATGCTCGATGCGCTGTTCGACGACACGGTCGATGACCGGCTGATATCCATCCAGGCTGCAATTCGGTCGACCGCCTTTGCGGAAGACGTGTCGGAGAAGAGCCTGATGACCGAACTTCGCAGGCTGAAGCGCGAAGCGCATTTTCTGATCGCGCTGGCGGAGCTTGCCGCGGATGCCGATACCGCCACGACCGTGCGGCGGCTGAGCGACCTTGCCGATGCATGCACATGCGCAGCAGTGGATTTCCTGCTGCGCGAGGCACATGGGCAAGGCAAGCTCAAGCTGCCTCAGCCCGAAAAACCTTCCGAAGGCTCCGGCTGGATCTTGCTCGGCATGGGTAAGCTGGGCGCGCACGAGCTGAATTTCTCCTCCGACATCGATCTTGTGGTGTTCTTCGATCCCGAAGCGCCAGCGGTTCCGGAACCTTACGAAGCGGCGGATTTGTTCGCTCGGCTGACAAGACGGCTGGTGCGCATCCTTCAGGACAGGACGGAACACGGCTATGTCTTCCGCACCGATCTTCGCCTCAGGCCCGATCCTGGCTCCACTCCCTTGGCCATCCCCGTCCAGGCGGCGCTGATCTACTATGAGGCACGGGGCCAGAACTGGGAGCGAGCCGCGATGATCAAGGCGCGGCCCTTGGCCGGCGACCTGAAGGCGGGCGCGGCCTTCCTGAAGGAACTCCAGCCCTATGTCTGGCGCAAATACATGGACTTTGCGGCAATTGCCGACGTTCATTCCATCAAGCGTCAGATACATGCCCACAAGGGCCACGGCCAGATCGCGGTCAAGGGGCACAACGTCAAGCTGGGTCGCGGCGGGATCCGTGAAATCGAGTTCTTCGTGCAAACCCAGCAACTCATTGCCGGCGGGCGCTTTCCGGAACTGCGAGGCAGCGAAACCGTGCCCATGCTGGCGCAGCTTGCGGCACGCGGCTGGATAACGGCCGATGCGAGGGACGCGCTGACGCAGCAATACTGGTTCCTGCGCCGGGTTGAACACGCAATCCAGATGGTTGCCGACGAGCAGCTCCATACGCTTCCCGAGGACGACGAGGGGCTGGAGCGCATCGCGCATATGCTCGGTTTCGCCGATCGCGAGGCGTTCTCAACCGAGTTTCGCGCATCCCTGCAGCAGGTGGAGCGCCACTACGCGGCGCTGTTCGAAACCGCGCCGGAGCTTTCTTCGGGCGTGGGCAACCTGGTCTTCACCGGCGACGTGGACGACCCCGACACGTTGCAGACGCTGCACACGCTCGGCTTCCAGCGGCCGAGCGACATATGCCGGGTCATGCGCAGCTGGCATTTCGGACGCTATCGCGCCACCCAGTCGGCTGAGGCGCGGGAGAGATTGACCGAGTTGACGCCTGCGCTTCTGGAAGCTTTCGGCAAGACGCACCGGGCTGACGAGGCGCTGATGCGCTTCGACGAGCTTCTGGCCGGGCTGCCTGCCGGTATCCAACTCTTCTCCTTGCTGCAGTCGAACCCCGCGCTGCTGCGGCTTCTGGCAACCATCATGGGCGCGGCGCCGAGGCTTGCGGCCATCGTCACCCGCCGGCCGCACGTCTTCGACGGGCTGCTCGATCCGGGACTGCTTTCGGAACTGCCGGACAGGGAATATCTGGCCACGCGGTTGAAGGTCTTCCTGGAGGCCGCCAAGACCTATGAGGACATACTCGACCGCCTGCGCATCTTCGCTGCCGAGCAGAAATTCCTGATAGGCGTGCGCCTGCTGACCGGCTCCATAGACGCCGCCAGGGCCGGGAAAGCGTTTTCCGACCTGGCAGATCTGACCATCGGCTCCGCGCTGGACGCCGTCATCGAAGAGTTTGCGGTGCGGCACGGCCGCGTGAAGGGCGGCAGGGCAGCCATACTCGGCATGGGCAAGCTGGGCAGCCGCGAACTCACCGCGGGCTCGGATGTCGATCTCATCCTGCTCTACGACCATGACGCCGACGTCGACGAGAGCGACGGGGAAAAGCCGCTCGCGCCGTCCCATTATTACGCCCGGCTCACGCAAAGACTGATCGCAGCCGTATCGGCGCCCACGGCCGAAGGCGTTCTTTACGAGCTAGACCTGCGGCTGCGGCCGTCGGGCAACAAGGGGCCGGTTGCCACCCACATCGACGCCTTCCGCAAATACCAGCGCGAGGACGCCTGGACCTGGGAACACATGGCGCTCACGCGTGCGCGGGCTGTCGCCGGCGATCCCGTGTTGTGCCAGGCCGTCGAGGCCGAGGTTGCGACAGTCATCGCCATGGAGCGCAACTTCGCCAAGGTGGCGAAGGAAGCGGCAAGCATGCGCAAGATGATCGAGGCTGAGAAGCCCGCCCGGGATATGTGGGACCTCAAGCTCATTCCCGGCGGTTTGATCGATCTGGAATTCATTGCCCAGGTGGCGGTCCTTACGCACCGGGTCGAAGCCGATCGACGCATCACCGGCACGGCAGGGATCCTTTCCCACCTCACTTCCGAGTTCGCCGATGCGCAAGTCAGGCAAGAACTGGTCGATGCCTATGGGCTCTACCTGGGGCTGACCCAGATGACGCGGCTCTGCCTGACCGGGCCTTTCGAGCGCGATGACATGCCCCCCGGCCTTGCCAACCTCCTGCTCGATACGACGGATCTTCCCGATTTCGGGGTGCTGGAAGCGTACCTCAAGGACACCGAGCGAAAGATGAGGGGAATTTTCGACCGGTTGCTGCGCGGCAAGCGAAGCTCACAATAGGCCGTTGATCCTGGCCCCGCCTATGCCGCCTGCTTGATTGCTTCGGGCGCCTTGCGCACGGGGATACGCACCGAGACGATGGTTCCCACGCCTTCGGTGGAGCGGATCTTGAGCGCCCCGCCGTGCAGTTCGGCCAGTGACCGGGAGATTGCCAGTCCCAGCCCCGAGCCGGTGTGGTTCTTGGAGAACTGGTTCTGCACCTGCTCGAAGGGGCGCCCGAGCTTGCTCAAGGCTGCCTTCGGAATGCCGCAGCCGGTATCCTCGATGGAGATCATCAGCGCCCCGGCGGCATTGCGCGCGCGCAGCGAGATGCGTCCGCCCTGGCCGGTGAATTTTACCGCATTGGACAGCAGGTTGATGACGATCTGCTTCACCGCGCGGCGGTCGGCGTAGAACCTGATCGAGTCTGCGATATTGGTCTCCAGCTCGATCGATTTCTGGGCGGCCTGCAGCGAGATCACCCGCACCGTCTCGCTGATCAGCGGACCGAGATCGATCTCCTCCCTTTCCATGGAGAACTGGCCGGCCTCGATCTTCGACATGTCGAGAATGTCGTTGATCACGCCCAGCAGATATTTGCCGCTGCTGAGAATGTCGCCGGCATATTCCTCGTAGCGCGTGCAGCCAAGCGGACCGAACAGGCCGGTCTCCATCACTTCCGAGAAGCCGATGATGGCGTTGAGCGGCGTGCGCAGCTCGTGCGACATGTTCGCCAGGAACTCCGACTTGGCGCGGTTGGCGGCCTCGGCGCGCTCGGTTTCCTTCATGTATTTCTTGTTCAGCTCCACCAGTTCGCGCGAGCGTTCCTGCTCGGCGCGGCGCGCCAGGCTGAGGTCGTGGATCGTGGCCATCAGGCGCCGCTCGCTGTCCACCAGCTTTTCCTGGTGCTGCTTGATCTGGGTAATGTCCGAGCCGACCGAAACCGTGCCGCCGTCGCGGGTCTTCAATTCGTTGACCTGCAGCCAGCGACCATCCGCGAGCTGGCGCTCGTAGGTCGCGCCGCCCCGATGCGCGTTTGCGCTCGGCAGGCGTCGCTCGGCGGCGAAGGCGGTCATGCGTTGCTCGATCAGCGGGCGCGGCGTGCCGGGCACCACGTCGCGATCCGAGAGGCCGTTGTCCTGCTGGTATTTCGTGTTGCACATCACCAGGCGCTGCTGGGCATCCCACAGCACGAAGGATTCGGTGATGTTCTCGATCGCCGTGCGCAGGCGCATGTCGGCGGCCTCGGAGCGCAGCAGCAGGTGCCGCTGTTCGGTGACGTCGACGGCGATGCCGATCATCTGGATTTCCGAGGCATCGGGATCGATCACCTGCGCGCGTGCGCGCATCCACACCCAGTGGCCGTCGGCGTGGCGCATGCGAAAGACCTGGTCGATATGGTCAATCTCGCGCGAGACGATGCGGTTGGCGAGCTGGAACAGGTCGCCGTCTTCCTCGTGGATTATGTCGTCCACCTCGCCGAAGGAGAGCATCGCGTCGCAGGGCTCGTAGCCCAGCATCTCGTACATGGAGCGCGACCAGTACATCTTGCCACGCACCATGTCCCAGTCCCACAGGCCGCAACGGCCGCGAACCAGCGCCATGTCGATGCGCTGATGCGCTTCGAGGTAGAGGCGGTCCGCCGCCTTTGCGCGCGCCGCCTGGCTGAAATAGGCGTAGAGCACGATGATGAGCACGCCGGCCGTCACCACAAACAGGGTGACGTTGAGCGACACGGTCTTGCGCCACTCCGCAAAGACGGCATCCCGCGAAATCAGGGCGGCGGCGGCAGCCTTGCGATCCTTGGCAATGCTCAGCGCGGCATACCAGTCCTGGCCGTCGACCCGGACTTCCATCACGCCGGCGCGCTCGCCGAACAGGAACAGTGGCTGTGCGCCGGCCAAAATCCCATCGAGCGGCTTGCCCGCCCACTGGGTCGATTCAGGCGACACGGCAAGCACCTTGAAGGCGCCGTCGGTGATTGCAAGCACATGCCGGCTGCCCATGGCGCCCTGCTGCAGGGTGCGCTCCAGCAACTCGTGGCTGGTCTCCGCAAGGGCGGTGCCGGTGGTTGCAGCGATGGTGACCGAATTCGCAAGCTCGGCGGCGGCCAAGCCGAGGACCGCCTTGGCATTGCGCTCCACCTCGTCGTTCCATGCCGAGAGCGACAGGATGCGCGCTGCGGCGATGACCAGCAGGAACAGGACGATCAGGGCGGGAATGGAGCGGCGCAGGATAGGCTCGGCCGCCAGCAGCCGGCGGTAGGCCGGCGCGGCGATGATCCGTGCATTTCCTGCTAGAGTGCTGCTTCTGCGCTCGACAAAAGCACTCTCACCGGGCGCGCCCAACGCGTCCGCCTTCGCCATATCCAGGCCCC
Source organism: Mesorhizobium sp. KR2-14 (assembly GCF_040049255.1). Lineage (NCBI taxonomy): Bacteria > Pseudomonadati > Pseudomonadota > Alphaproteobacteria > Hyphomicrobiales > Phyllobacteriaceae > Mesorhizobium > Mesorhizobium sp. KR2-14. Next base: position 645,609 of record NZ_JBDZDR010000002.1, read on the forward strand.
CGAAACCTTTTTCTTAAAAAACGATCCGGCAACACCGCACATCCGAATCATCCATAAGGAATCAAAGGTGATTCGCGTTGTCCATAGGCGCGTGGAAAAAACCTTTAAAAACTTGCTAATGCCCCTGCGTCAGGCGAGTGTCCGCTCCACGATGTCACGAAGGTCCGGGGAGAGGCTTTCGGCTGCGCGGATCTCCAGCAGGGCCTCGCGGGCCTTTGCCTGCCTGACCGGCTCGAGCGAGCGCCACGAGCGCAACGCAGTGGCCAGGCGTGCGGCAACCTGCGGATTGCGCTTCTCGACCTCCAGCACTGCCTCGACGAACAGCCGGTAGCCTGCGCCGTCGGCGCGGTGAAACCCGGTCTGGTTGGCGCTTGCGAAGGTGCCAACCAGCGAACGAACGCGGTTCGGGTTGGAGATCGAGAAAGAAGGGTGCTCCATCAGCGCGCGTACGACTTCGACTGCCTCCGGCCCCGGGGTGGAGGCCTGTATCTGGAACCACTTGTCCATGACCAGTGCGTCGCTGCGATGCCGGGCTTCAAATGCCGCCAGCGCCTCAACCGCTTCCGGCGAGTTCCTGTGACGATGCGCCAACCCGGCGAGCGCTGCGATGCGGTCCGTCATGTTGGTCGCGGCCGAGTAATGGCTGGCCGCCACCGCGGCGCCGCCCGGCAGGGCGGAGAGATAGTCGAGCAGCACGTTGCGCAATGCGCGCCTGCCGGCGCTCGCGGCATCAGGGCTGAAGGGGCCGGCGTGGTGAAGGCCATCGTACAACTCCTTGAAGAGTTGGCGGTTTTCCTCGGCGATTGCCGCTATCAGCGCCTCGCGGCCTGCGTGCACGGCGTCCGGGTCGATATTCGATCCGATCTCGCGTGCGATGTCGGCTTCGCCTGGCAGCGACAGCGCCAGTGCGCGGTAGGCCGGCTCCAGCGTTTCGTCGGCAGCGATGGCGCCGGCAAGCTGCAGAAGGTCCGGCGCGAATGCCGGCTTCTTGCCGCCGAGCAGGCTGCGGAAAGCAGCGACCAGCGTTTCGGTGAGCAGGGTGTTGAATGCTTGCCAGCGCGAGAAGGTGTCGCTGTCGTGCCGCGCCAGGAAGGCCCGGTCCTCCGCGCTCTGCTCGATGGCGAGTGTTATCGGCGCGGAAAAGCCCCTGTTGAGGGAAACGGCGGGTCGCTCCGTGACACCTGAAAACCGCACGACGTGCCGGCGCTTGCGCAGATGGATGACGCCGTCCTCGACGCTCGCTCCCTCTACTTGCGACCAGGCGATGTCCTGGCCATCCGGTCCCACCAGTCCGAAAGCAAGCGGAATGTGCATCGGCTGCTTGCGGCTTTCCGAAGGCGTGGGCGGAACAGACTGCTCGAACTCCAGCGTGAATTCGCCGGCGCGGGCGTCATGGGAGCAGGCAACCGTCACATTGGGCGTGCCGGCCTGATGGTACCAGAGCGCGAACTGCGACAGGTCACGGCCGGAAACATCCTCGAACACCTTCAGAAAATCCTCGACGGTCGCGGCCTCGCCGTCATGGCGCTCGAAATACAGGTCCATGCCGCGTTGGAAGGCATCGGCGCCCACGATAGTGCGGATCATTCGCACCACCTCCGAGCCCTTTTCGTAGACGGTGGCCGTGTAGAAGTTGTTGATCTCCCGATAGCGCCGCGGCCGCACCGGATGGGCGAGGGGACCCTGGTCCTCGGGGAACTGATGCGCCCGCAGAGTGCGCACTTCCGCGATACGCTTGACCGCGCGCGAGCGCTGGTCGGCGGAGAATTCATGGTCGCGGAAGACGGTCAGGCCCTCCTTGAGGCAGAGCTGGAACCAGTCGCGGCAAGTGATTCTGTTTCCAGTCCAATTGTGGAAATATTCATGCGCGATGATCGCCTCGATATTGGCGAAGTCGGTATCGGTCGCGGTTTCCTCGTCGGCCAGGACATATTTGTCGTTAAAGATATTGAGGCCCTTGTTCTCCATCGCGCCCATGTTGAAGTCGGACACGGCGACGATGTTGAACACGTCCAGATCGTATTCGCAGCCGAACGCTTCCTCGTCCCAGCGCATGGAGCGCTTGAGTGCGTCCATGGCATAGGCGGCGAGGGGCTCCTTGCCGTGCTCGACATAGATGCCGAGCTCCACCGTGCGGCCGGATTCCGTGACGAAGCTGTCGCCGACGCGGCCGAGATCGCCTGCCACCAACGCAAACAGGTAGGACGGCTTGGGGAACGGGTCGTGCCAGACCGCATAGTGCCAGCCGTCCGCGAGGTCGCCGCGCTCGCCCAGATTGCCATTTGAGAGCAGCAGCGGGGCCTCGTCCCGACGCGCCTCGATGCGCACTGTGTAGACGGAAAGGATGTCCGGCCGGTCGAGGAAATAGGTGATGCGGCGAAAGCCTTCCGCCTCGCACTGGGTGCAATAGACGCCGTTGGAACGGTAGAGGCCCATCAGGGCCTGGTTGCGCGACGGGTCGATTTCGGTTTCGACGGTCAGCTGAAAACGACCGGCTGCCGGCGGGGCGGCGATCGCAAGCTCATCCGGCGTCACGCTATATGCCGAGGCATCGAGGGGGTTGCCGTCGATCGCGATGCGCCGCAGCGTCAGCCCATCACCATCCAGCACCAGCGGCGGATTGCCGGCGACGCCTTCGCGCCGCTCGATCGTGAGTTCAGCGACGACGACGGTCTTTTCCTGCGAGAGTTTGAAAGTCAGCTCGGTCGAGGGGATCAGGTAATCACTGGGCCGGTAGTCTTCGAGCCGGAACACCTGACCGGTATCTGTACGCATCGTCACGACTTTCTCCTTGTGGCCCCGCAGGGCGGAGCGAGTCTTCTCGCCGGGCCGCTCGCGACTGGCCCACAAGAAGTTGGCTGCACTGCCATTTACACCAATCCCACCCTCGACAAAACTGACCTCGGACCTATTTCAGGCCCACACTCTCCACCGAAGCTTGCGGGGCTGCCATGACCGACGTCACGCCCAGATTCGGAGTGGGCGCATCCGTCCTCCGCGTCGAAGATGCAGCTTTTATTACCGGGCAGGGTCGCTACACCGACGACATTTCGCTGCCTGCCATGCTGCATGGCTACGTGCTGCGCTCGCCGGTGGCCAATGCGGCCCTGAAGGTGGTGTCTGTTGAAGCGGCGCGAACGGCCCCCGGTGTTCACCTTGTCCTCACCGGGGCCGATCTTGTCGGCCTCGGCGATCTCAAGTCCGGTGTCATGCAGAAGCAACCGGACGGTTCGCGGGCGCCCACCCGCGATGTGCCGATCCTGTGTCGCGACCGGGTGCATCATGTGGGCGACGCCATCGCCTTCGTGGTCGCTAATAGCCGTGCGCAGGCGCAGGACGCGGCCGAACTGATCGAGGTCGAATACGATGCCGCGCCAGCCGCCAGCAGCACCGCCACGGCACTCGATCCGGGCACGCCGCTGGTGTGGCCGGAGCTGGGTTCCAACCGCGCCTTCCTCTACGAGATTGGCGATATCGCTAGGACCGACAAGGCATTCGCCACCGCGGCGAAGGTTTCGCGCGTCGAGTTCGTCAACAACCGCCTCGTCAGCAATTTCTTGGAGCCGCGCGCGGCGATCGGCGAGTGGCATGCCGGAGAGGACCGCTACCAGCTCACCACCGGTTCGCAGGGCGCGCATTCCATGCGCTCCATTCTGGCCGAGCAAGTGTTCAACATCGCGCCCGAGAAGCTGCGCGTGGTGACACCGGACGTCGGCGGCGGGTTCGGCACCAAGGCATTCGTCTATCGCGAGCATGCCCTGGTGCTCGAGGCAGCGCGCCGCCTTGGACGACCCGTGAAGTGGGTTGCCGACCGCACCGAACATTTTCTCGCCGATGCGCAAGGGCGCGACAATGTCGTCGCCGCCGAGATGGCCATGGACGATAACGGCAGGTTCCTGGGGCTGCGTGTGCGCACGCTTGCCAATCTCGGCGCCTATTGCTCGCAATACGGTCCGTTCATTCCCTATATTGGCGCGTCCATGTCGACGGGCGTGTATGACATCGGCGCGTTGGCGGTGACCATCGATGGTGTCTATACCAACACCACGCCGGTGGATGCCTATCGCGGCGCCGGGCGTCCCGAAGCGGCCTTCATGATCGAAAGGCTGGTCGATACCTGCGCTCGAGACCTGGGCATCGAGCCCGACGAAATCCGCCGCCGCAATTTCATCAAGCAGTTTCCATATCGCACCCAGTCCGGGCGGAATTACGACGTCGGCGACTTCGAGGGACATTTGCGGCTGGCGATGGAGCGTGCCGGCTGGCATGGCTTCGAAACCCGCCTCGCGCAGTCGAAGGCAGTCGGAAAGATCCGCGGCATCGGCATGGCGACCTATGTCGAAGCAAGCGCATTTCCCGGTTCCGAGCCCGCCTATCTGGAACTCCAAACGGATGGTACGCTGACATTGGCGATCGGCACCCAGTCCAACGGCCAGGGCCATGCCACGGCTTACGCGCAATTCGTGGCCGAAAAGCTCAATGTCGACGTCGCGCGCGTGAAGGTGCTGCAGGGCGATACCGACCGTCTGGAGACGGGTGGCGGCACGGGAGGTTCCCGCTCCATCCCGCTGGGCGGGGCTTCCGCCGCCCGCGCTGGCGAGGCGCTGGCCGAGAAGCTGCGCCGGATCGCGGCGGACGAGTTGGAGGCGGCGCCGGGCGATATAGAGCTGGTCGACGGCACTGCGCGCATCGTCGGCACCGACCGGTCGATCGGTTTCGCGGAGATCGCCAAGGCAGCCAAGAAGCCGGAAGACCTGAAGGCGGCCGGCGACTTCGTCCAGCATGAGGCTACCTATCCGAACGGCACGCATATTTGCGAACTCGAGATCGACCCCGATACCGGCCATGTCGAGATCATCGGCTACACCATCGTCGACGATTTCGGGATTACCGTGAACCCGATGCTGCTTGCCGGGCAGATTCATGGCGGTGTGGCCCAGGGCATAGGCCAGGCGCTGAGCGAAACCACCGTCTATGGCGAGGACGGCCAGATGCTGACCGCGAGCTTCATGGACTATGCCGTGCCGCGTGCCGACAGCCTGCCTTCGTTTCACTTCGAAACGCACAACGTGCCATCCACCACAAATGCCCTCGGCATCAAGGGGGCGGGCGAGGCCGGCACGATTGGCGCGGCGCCGGCCGTGATGAACGCCGTCATCGACGCTCTTTACCGCGCCTATGGTATTCGTCATATCGACATGCCGGCGACACCGTCGCGCATATGGGAAACGATCCGGGACGCTGTGGCAACAAAGTGAAGAATTCCGAGAGTTCGCGGGTCAACAAGCCGCTCACCGGCATCGCCTTCAAGGTCGTGTCCGTAGCCGTCTTCGTGGCCATGTCGTCGCTGATCAAGGCGGCGGGGCCGTTGCCCTCGGGGCAGATCGTGTTCTTCCGTTCCTTGTTCGCGATGCCGCTGATCCTGGTTTTCCTGGGGTTCAACAAAGAGTTATTCACCGCCTTTCACACCAGGCGTCCGCTCAATCACATCCTGCGCGGCACCGTTGGCGTGACGGCGATGGGGCTCAGCTTCTTCGCGCTCACCAGGTTGCCTTTGCCCGAGGCAATCACGCTCAACTATGCCCAGCCTCTGCTGGTGGTGGTCTTCAGCTCGATCTTCCTGGGCGAGACTATCCGCGTCTTCCGCTGGAGCGCCGTCGTCGTCGGTCTGATCGGCGTCTGCATCATTTCCTGGCCCAAGCTCACCTTGTTTGAGAGCGGGGGCGGGATGGCCAACGAGGAAATGCTGGGCGTCGCCGCCGCACTCATAGGGGCGGCGGTGTCGGCCTGCGCCATGATCGTGGTGCGCAGCCTCGTGCACACTGAGCGCACGGCGACGATCGTGCTGTGGTTCTCGCTGACGGCGACCGTCCTGTCGCTGTTCACCTATCCGTTCGGCTGGGCTTCCCTGACCATGACGCAAGCCGCCCTGCTCATCATGGCGGGGTGCTGCGGAGGTCTCGGCCAGATCCTGATGACCGAAGCTTATCGTTACGCCGAAGCTTCCACCGTGGCGCCGTTCGAATATACGTCGATGATCCTTGGCATTGCCGTGGGCTTCTTCGTCTTCGGCGACGTGCCGACGATCCATGTGCTGGTCGGCGGCCTTATCGTGGTCGGCGCGGGCATCTTCATCATCTGGCGCGAGCAGCGCCTGGGACTGGAACGCAAGGCTGCCCGCAAGGCAGCTCCATCGCAGCCTTGAGCCCCGTCAGGCCGATTCAGTTCGTGAGAAGCTTCGCCGCTGCATCGCGTTCCGCCGCCAGCTTCTGCAGAAGGCCGGCCGTGTCGGGATCGGCCGGAAAGAAGGATTCGATCGCAAGCTCTGACAGCGTCACGTCGATCGGAGTGCCGAAGACGGTGATGGTGCTGATGAACGACAGAACTTGTCTTCCCATCATAAGCCGCAGGGGATGCGCGATCGCGGCTGTGGCCGGATGCGTCGGCCGGCTGGTGGGGGCAGCGCCCGGATAGGAGAGCAATTCGCGTTCGAGTTCCGTCAGCGTCGGATCGCCGGAAGCATCGATCTGCCGCCTGAGCCTTGCAAGCAGATGCCTGCGCCAGTCGTGCAGATTGGTGATGCGCGGCGCCAGACCCGCCGGGTGAAGGCTGAGACGCAACACATTGGCTGGCGGAGCCAGCAACGAGGCGTCGGCAATGTCTTCCAAAAGTGGGGCGAGGGCAGCATTGGCGGCAACCAGATTCCAGTGACGGTCGACCGCAATGGCTGGAAAGGGCTCATGCCCCTTCAGCACCATTTCCACCGCCGCCATCGCAGGTGCCAGCAAGGGGTCGTCGAGCGTGCTTTCGCTGAAGGTCGGCGCATAGCCGGCGGCCAGCAGAAGCTGGTTTCGTTGGCGCAGTGGGACTTCGAGTTGCTCGGCCAGATGCAGAACCATCTCGCGCGAGGGCATGGCGCGGCCGCTCTCCACGAAGCTCAGATGGCGCTGAGAGATTTCTGCGTCGGCCGCAAGGTCGAGCTGGCTCAGGCGGCGGCGCATGCGCCATTCGCGAATGAGATCTCCGACGGAAAGCTGGTGCGTACCCATGCCTGGAACCTACTCGAACGCCGTGGCCAATTCTATTACCTGCCGCGTAATCGCCGACGTTTCATCCTCCTGTCAGGTTGAGGGCCGCGCGGGCACAGCCGCCCGATGCGATCCTCAACTGGAGCAGAGCCATGACCGTTACCGTCTCACCTTTCATCCGCAACGCCTTGCTGCTGGATGCCGTCGCCACCGGGGCGATCGCGCTGCTGGTCATCGCAGGCGCATCGTTCCTTGCGCCTCTCCTGGGGCTTCCGCAGCAACTCCTGTTTTGGGCAGGCGTTTTGCTTGTGCCGTTTGTAGCCCTTCTCGTAGTGGTTTCGAAACGCCCGGCTGTAGCGCGGATGACGTTGATCGATATCATCGGCATCAATGTGCTCTGGGTTGCCGCCAGCATCGGTCTGCTGGTCTCAGGGCATTTGGCGCCGACGGCGTTGGGCGTAGCCTTCGTCGGCGCACAGGCGGCAGCGGTGTCCGTGTTTGCGGCGCTGCAAATAGGGGGCCTTCTCCGCACCGCAAAACACACTGCGCTGCCGGCTAGCTCAGCTCCTTGAGCTTGGCTTTGACCTCGAGGAAATCCCGCCAGGCAAGCTTTTTGTGGGCGGGGTTTCGCAGCAGATAGGCCGGGTGCAGCGTCGGCATCGTCGGGATGGATGTGCCCGATCTTGTCTGGTGCGTTCGCCAATTGCCGCGCAGGCGCAAGATGCCTTCGGTCGTGTTCAGCAGCAGCTTGGCCGACGGCCCGCCAAGCGTCACCAGCACCTTCGGATTCACCAGCTCGATCTGCCGCTCGATGAAGGGGCGGCAGATTTCGGTTTCGTGCGGCGTCGGCGTCCGGTTGCCGGGCGGGCGCCACGGGATGACGTTGGCAATGTAGGCCGAGTTCCGGTCGAGGCCGATGGCCGCCAGCATGCGATCCAGCAAACGCCCCGAGCGGCCGACGAAGGGCAGGCCCTCAATGTCCTCGTCGCGGCCCGGCGCTTCGCCCACCAGCATCACCGCGCTGTTGGGGTTGCCGTCGGCGAAAACCAGGTTCTTGGCGGTAAACTTGAGATTGCAGCCGTCGAAAGCCGCCATCTGCTCGCGCAGTTCGTCCAGCGTGCTGGCGCGGGCCGCAAGTTCGCGTGCAAGCGCTACCTGAGCCTCATCGGGCACCGCAGCGCTGGCGGCTGGCGCGGGCGGAGGGGCCGGGCGCTGGGCAGCCGCGCGCGGACGATCGGCTGCGGCCGGCCTTCGATTCTCCGGCGCAGCCGACATGCGCGGCTCCTGGCCTGGGGCGGCTTGAGCAATTTCCGAAAAGCGGTCGACCGGCTCTTCCACCAGCGCCTCATAGACGCCGGCTTCCGAATAGAAGGCGAGCAACTCGCGCAGGCCGGGCTGCTCATGTATGGGGCTGGAAGTCATGTCCTACAATCTTCCGCGCGGGCCGCGAATGCAAGTCAGGTCGAAGGGATGCGAGGGTCCTGCACCAGATAAAATACGCTCGTCGGCGTGTAATCGGTGATCAGGAAGCCAAATGAGCCGGTCTGTCGCGGGTCGATCTTGCCATCGCGGAACAGCAGTCGATCGTAAGGCTCGAAATGGCGGCTGGAGGCGGAGAAGTTCTCCGACGTGATCGCATCGGCATCGCTGCCTCGCTGGTCGAAGGAGAGGCCGTCGCCATACGTGCTTGGTTGGTCAAGGATTTCCTGGAGCTCGAATTCAAACTCGACCCAAGGCTGCCCGCTGCCGTTCAAGACTTCCAGCTTCAGGTTGAGAAAGCCATTGGCATAGTCCCCAGAGAAATCGAAAGCGCGGGTCGGCTTTATTGCGCGGATCGTCATGGTCACCGGGCTGGCGGAGTAAAATTCCTCAAAGATGACGAACGGGTCCGATTTCGTGCCGCTGCCTTTCGCCGACAGGATCCGGAAGCCGCCCAGTTCGTCGGAAAAGGAATAGCCGCCGGCAACCCAAGGGCTGCTTGCAGGCGCATCCTCCGGTTGGGCGGGGCGGGAAAAGAGAAGAGTTGCGGCAAAAAGCAGAATGAAGAGCAACCAGGGCGCTGCGGCGTGTCGCGCCGCGCCAAAACGCATCGATACGGACCGGGCAGGCTCGATGTGACGCATGGACGGAGTATGACGGAGAACGGGCCCCTGCACAAACTCGTGAATTAGGGGGCGGCCAGTGCGCAAGTGTTTGACGTAAACGTCAATGGTGACTAGGTTCCCCGACGGAAAAATATATGCTGGTGCAAACTCCGCAATATGTCAGTTGCGCGGTTTCGCGTCGCTTTCGGATGCGCTATGGGAGCCCGAAAGCCAGCAGGATGCCTGATTGAGGGCCAAGCAGTGGTGCGGAGGACTTGATGAGTGAGATTGAACGCGAAAGCATGGAATTCGACGTGGTCATCGTCGGCGCGGGGCCGGCGGGCCTTTCAGCCGCCATACGGCTGAAGCAGGTCAATCCCGAGCTTTCCGTTGTCGTGCTCGAAAAGGGCGCCGAAGTGGGCGCTCACATCCTTTCCGGTGCAGTGGTTGATCCGGTCGGCATCGACAAGCTTCTGCCCGACTGGCGCGAGGAGGCCGATCATCCGTTCAAGACGCCGGTGACCGACGACCATTTCCTCGTGCTTGGCCCTGCCGGATCGGTGCGTCTGCCGAACATGCTGATGCCGCCGCTGATGAACAATCACGGCAACTACATCGTGTCGCTGGGCAATGTCTGCCGCTGGCTGGCCGGCCATGCGGAAGCGCTGGGCGTCGAGATCTATCCGGGTTTCGCCGCTGCCGACGTGCTCTACAACGATGAAGGCGCAGTCATCGGTGTGGTTACCGGCGACATGGGCGTGGAGCGCGACGGCTCGCATGGGCCGAACTACGCGCCCGGCATGGCGCTGCTCGGCAAGTATGTGCTGATCGGAGAGGGCGCGCGCGGCTCGCTCTCCAAGAAGCTGATCGCCAAATACAAGCTGGACGAAGGCCGCGAGCCCGGCAAGTTCGGCATCGGCTTGAAGGAACTCTGGCAGGTCGCGCCGGAAAAGCACAAGCCGGGCCTGGTGCAGCACTCCTTCGGCTGGCCGCTCGACATGAAGACAGGCGGCGGCTCGTTCCTCTACCACCTTGAGGACAATCTGGTTGCCGTGGGCTTTGTGGTCCACCTCAATTACAAGAACCCCTATCTTGCGCCGTTCGAGGAGTTCCAGCGCTTCAAGACGCATCCGGCGATCCGCGGCACTTTCGAGGGCGGCAAGCGCATCTCCTATGGCGCACGCGCCATCACCGAGGGTGGCTGGCAGTCGGTGCCGAAGCTGACCTTCCCGGGCGGCGCGCTGATGGGCTGCTCGGCAGGCTTCGTAAACGTGCCGCGCATCAAGGGTTCGCACAACGCGGTGCTGTCGGGCATGCAGGCTGCCGAGCATGTGGCCAAGGCGATCGCCGATGGCCGCAGCCATGACGAGATCGCGGGCTACGAGAACGAGTGGCGCGGAAGCGAGATCGGCAAGGACCTGAAGAAGGTCCGCAACGTCAAGCCGCTTTGGTCGCGCTTCGGCACGCTGGTGGGCGTCGGTCTGGGCGGGCTGGACATGTGGCTGAACACGCTGTTCGGCATCTCGCCCTTTGGAACGCTCAAGCACGGCAAGACCGACGCTGCCTCGCTCGAGCCGGCCGCAAAGCACCACAAGATCGAGTATCCCAAGCCGGATGGCGTGCTGACCTTCGACAGGCTGTCCTCGGTGTTTTTGTCGAACACCAACCACGAGGAGAACCAGCCGATCCATCTGCAGGTCCAGGACATGGCCTTGCAGAAGCGCTCCGAGCACGACGTTTTTGCGGGGCCTTCGAGCCGCTATTGCCCGGCTGGCGTCTATGAATGGGTCGAGGAAGGCGGCGATGCGAAGTTCGTCATCAACGCCCAAAACTGTGTCCACTGCAAGACTTGCGACATCAAGGACCCGAACCAGAACATCAACTGGCAGCCCCCGCAGGGCGGAGAAGGGCCTGTCTACCCCAATATGTAGATTTTTATGGTTAACAAACTGTTGAAATAAACGTTCCGATGTGCTTTTTTGGCCACCCCCCTAGTTGGAGTGTGTGTAGCCATGCGTATCATTGGAATGTCAGTGCTTGCCCTTGCCTGCGGCTGGGCGAATTTCGCCCATGCCGGAACCAAGGTAGTCGTCAAGACTGAAACTTATGCCGTCACCGGTAGAAACGGTGCGGAAATCATGAAGTCCATGAATCAGAACGGTCCACGGCAGGGCTTGCAGGCCCGGGCCATGGCCGCGACGCGTTACGACGTGAAGTGGAACATGGACTGGTCGAAGTCGGGCGGCAGCTGCCGGCTGAAGAGCGCCGACGCGACCCTTTACATCACCTATCGTTTTCCGCGCCTCGCCGGGAAGGTGTCGCCTGATCTCCAGCAGCGCTGGAAGAAGTTCTTCGCGGGCGTTCGCGTCCATGAGGAGCAGCATGGCCGCATCGCCAAGGACATGGTCAACGCGGCACAGGCAGCAGTTGCAAGCGCTGCGAACGCCAACGATCCGGGTTGCGCAAGAACCCAGGCTCAGGTGCGTCAGCGCGTTCAGCAGGTTTATGCCAATTATGAAGGCCGCCAGCGGCAGTTCGACGCCCGCGAGCATCACTTCGGCGGCAACGTCGAGAAGCTGGTCTCCGGCCTGATGGCACAGAACTAATATACCGCCGAAGCCGGCAGGGCTACATCAAGCCCTGCCGGCTTTCCGCTGCTTCAGGTCTTGGGGGATTGAGGCGGCGACCGGAAAGCGGGGGCGATTTCCGGTATTTGCGACACCTCGCACGCAGTGCGAGCTACAGCAGGCGTGCTGCCTCGGCAGCAGCCGTTGCTGTCTCCGCACCTTCCCCGAGCGGAGGGGCGGTCTTGAGCGAAAATTCCACCAATACCGGCAGATGATCCGATCCGACCTCCTGCAAGGTCCGGATCGAGAGATTCGTCACGTCTCCCTTGTAGAGCACCTGGTCTATCGGCAAGCCGGCGAAACGCAGAAAATCCGGCAGCCGGTACCATTGCCAGGTCGGGCCGACGGACGGCACCAGCGTCAGCTTACCCATTGCGCTTACCCGCTGCACGGTTCTGCTCCACGGGGTTGCGTTGAAGTCCCCGGCCAGCAAGGCCGTCTGGCCGAGCATGGACAGCGGGCCCGACAGCGCCGGTATCTGCCGCGGCTGTTCGAACGGCCATGGCCAGCCGAGGTGAATGGCTGCAACATCGACCGCGCGCCCGCCGAAGTCGAGTGGGGCTATGGCGAGAGAGCCACGCTCATAGCACTCTGCCTCCGCCCCTTCGGCGAACGGTCTGGCCGACAGGATCGCAACGCCGAAAACGGAGTTGGGATAAGGGCAAAAGATCTGGTGCGGATAAGCGGACGACAAAAGCGCCAGCTTTTCCTTCCACATGTCCGACACTTCGTCGAATGTAACGACGTCCGGGCGGAGACGGCCTATTAGCGACAGGACCTTGTTCGGCTCTGGGTTGTCATAGCGCAGATTGATCTGGAGCAGCCTGTAGACGGGATGCTCGCCATCCTTCGCTGCAGGCCCGGCATGCACGAATCCAAGCCCCGCAAGACGCATCGAACTCGAGACCGTTGCCGTGGCGGCCAGGGCGAAGGCGAGCGTCATGACGCCCACTTTCCAGAAGCGCCCGGCAAGCAGAGGCAAGGCGGCGAGCGCCATCATCACGGCCAGATGGACGCGGAAGTGCGCGAATGAATCAAAGGCCGGATGCAGCGCGTTAAAGAAGCCCGCGACCAGCGGAACGGAGAGCGCGAGAGCGGCGGCAAGTGCTGCCAGGCCGATCCTGGTGCGAAAGAGCGTCGTGTCCATGCCCGTCCTTATCGGCAAGAATACGCGTCGTTCAAGATGCCCGTTGGGCGTAACTCGGCGGCGCACGCGCCGCGTCGTTAGATTGCTGCCGCCAGCACGAATACGCGCGCCGGGCTGAGGCGGCGTTACTGGAACGCCGTCTCCGAAAAGCTGCGCAGCTTGCGCGAATGCAACCGTTCCATAGGCATTTCCGCAAGCTTTTCCACGGCCCTGATGCCGATGTTCAGGTGCTGGGCAACCTGCCGCTTGTAAAATTCCGTCGCCATTCCCGGCAGCTTCAGTTCACCATGCAGCGGTTTGTCCGAAACACAGAGCAGGGTTCCATAAGGCACCCGGAAGCGGAAGCCATTGGCTGCGATGGTGGCGGATTCCATGTCCAGTGCAATCGCCCGGGACTGCGAGAGACGCTGCACCGGGCCGCGCTGGTCGCGCAGTTCCCAGTTCCGGTTGTCGATCGTGGCGACCGTGCCGGTTCGCATGATGCGCTTCAGTTCGTAGCCGGAAAGGCCGGTAACCTCGGCCACCGCCTCCTGCAGCGCGACCTGGATTTCGGCCAACGCAGGAATGGGAATCCACACCGGCAGGTCGTCGTCGAGCACATGGTCTTCCCGCACATAGGCATGCGCCAGCACGTAATCGCCCAAAGCCTGGGTGTTGCGCAGGCCCGCGCAGTGGCCGAGCATGAGCCAGGCATGGGGGCGCAGCACGGCGACATGGTCGGTGATCGTCTTGGCGTTGGAGGGCCCCACGCCGATGTTGATCATGGTAATGCCACCGTGGCCGGGCTTCTTGAGATGGTAGGCGGGCATCTGCGGGATGCGCGCCAGCGTAGCGCCTTCAGCCGGCGCGGCCTGCCCGGCCATGGTAACGATGTTGCCCGGCTCGACGAAGCATTCGTAGCCTCCGCCGCCATTGGCCATCAGCCCGCGGGCATAGGCGCAGAATTCGTCGATGTAGAACTGGTAGTTCGTGAACAGCACGAAATTCTGGAAATGCTCGGGCACCGTCGCCGTGTAGTGCGCCAGCCGGTGCAGCGAATAGTCGATACGCTGGGCGGTGAATGGCGCCAGCGGGCGCGGTTCTCCCGGCAAGGTCTCCAATGTGCCGTTGGCGATGTGGTCGTCGGTGCCGTCGAGGTCCGGCACGTCAAACAGATCGCGGATCGGACGCTTCAGGCGCTCGGCAATCGAGCCGTCGACGTTCGCGTCCTGGAAGAACGCGAAATGCAGCGGGATCGGCGTCGAGCTCTCGGCAATGGTGACCTGCACACCGTGATTGCGCATGATCAGCCGAAGCTGCTCGATCAGGTAGCTTTCGAAGAGGTCGGGGCGCGTGATCGTCGTCGAATAGCGCCCGGGCAGGGGCATGTGGCCATAGGCCTGCCTGGAGTCGATCTGCGTGTAGGAAGAAGTCGTCACCCTGATTTCAGGGTAGAACGCGCGATAACGCTTGTTGGTGTCGCCAGTCTCTGCCAGCGAAGCGAAAGAACTGCGCAAGAACGTGGTGTTGCGCTTGTAGAGCATCTTCAGAGCGCTCACCGCTTCGGCAGCGTCCGAGAAAAACTGCTGTCCAAAAGGCTCTGGACAGGAAATCGTTTCAATGGGTTCCGGATAGATTCTCTTTTCCATGACCCAATATAGAGTTTCGCCGTTGCTCTTGGGAGAGGGTACGCGCGAAACCCTGCAGTATTTTGTCAGCTGGAGCGCTGCAGGCTCATCAGCAGGAAAAGACCGGCACCGGTTTTCTTGGCCGCAGGTGCTTCGATGGTTGCGCCGGCGCCGGAGCGCGCGGCCGGAACGGCCAGCGCCGGGCCTGCAACCAGGCCGACGAGCAGGGCTGCGCGAGGAAGCAGCGTGAAGAATGTCGGGAAAAGTTCGAAGGCTTTTTTCATGAGCGGGCTTCTTTACGCAGAGGAATGCGGCATCTCAATGGCGGCCAACGGCGCAAACGAGCCCGGTTTCGAAGAAGCAGGGGCGAACCGCGCCGTGCTCCCATGAATGAGGCGAGTGGCTTTGCGCTACGAGCATCGAAAAGAACATGCCGAACAGCGCCATCAGCAGACAGACGATCGTGAACCGACGAGCAAGCATTGTCCGCGCCTCCTTCAATGCGGATGACAATGCCTGAGCGCGGCTGAATGGCCTCTGATAGGTCCATTCATCTTGGGTTCAATTTTATTAATCGCCGTTTACGAAACGGCTTCTTGTGTTTGCGCGGGGCCTGCTTATGTGCAGGAGACCCCGAGTGAGACATTGGAGGCCACTTCATGACGACGCAGACCAAGCCGATCGAGCTCTACTACTGGCCGACGCCGAACGGCTGGAAAATCTCCATCATGCTCGAGGAACTGGGCGTTCCCTACACGGTGAAATATGTGAACATCGGCCGCGGCGAGCAGTTCGAGCCGTCCTTCCTGAAGATCTCGCCCAACAACCGCATGCCGGCCATCATCGATCCCGAGGGGCCGGGCGGCGCACCGATCTCGGTGTTCGAATCCGGAGCCATTCTTCAGTATCTCGGCCGCAAGTTCGGCAAGCTCTATCCCGCCGATGAACGCCAGCGCGTCGAGGTCGACCAGTGGCTTTTCTGGCAGATGGGCGGGCTGGGCCCCATGGCCGGCCAGGCAAACCATTTCCGCGTCTACGCGCCCGAAAAGGTTCCCTACGCGATCGAGCGCTACACAAACGAGGTCAACCGCCTCTACGGCGTCATGAACAAGCGCCTGGCCGATCGGGAATTCCTCGCCGGCGACTATTCGATTGCCGACATTGCCAGCATCGGCTGGGTGATGGGCTACGAGCGCCAGGGTCAGGACCTAAACGAGTTCCCGAACCTCAAGCGCTGGTTCGAGGCGATGAAGGCACGGCCTGCGGTGCGGCGCGGCATCGATGTCGGCAAGGAAGAACGCGAGCGCCAGAACCTTGCGACCGACAAGGAAGCGCAAAAGATCCTGTTCGGCCAGCGCGCCCGCGCCTGATGGACCTTTAAATGACCCGGCCCGCGCAGCGGCTGCTCGCGGGCCGGCTCCTGATCGGTATCCGGGCTCTCGTCAGAGCTTGGTCCAGTTCTGGCTCTTGCAGATCAGGCCGCCAAACACGCAGCCGCTCATCTTCATCGAACCTCCGTTGAGCTTGGCCTTGCCCTTGTAGGTCTTGTCGTCGGCCGGGTCGGTGATGGAGCCGGCATAGCTGCCTTCGCCGCTGGCGCTCATCTTGCCGATCTGCTTTCCGGCGTGCTTGCCGGTCTTCAGCGTGATGCAGAAAGCACCTCCGCAGTTTCCTATCGCTGCGGTCTCGCCGCTCTGCGTCTTCCAGTTGCCCTCGATCGGGTCGGCATATGCGGCGCCTGCCATCAGCGTCAAAGCGGCAATAGCCATGCTCAGTTTGCGAAACATCCATGTCCTCCCTTAGGCGTGGCGGGCCGAGCTCGCCGGCATCGGCCGCTTACGCAAACGTAAGCTAATCCAACGCCTCGGAAAACGAAAGCGCTGCCGCAACGGCAGGAGAGAAGGGTTTTTGCAGGGGGCTCCGGACGTTTTTTCGGGAGGAATGTTGGAGTATCCAGCGCAAGTTCACCGCATTCGTGGTTAGGAAAGAGTTTCCGCTTGAGGCGTGAATTTTCATCTAATTTTCCGGAAACCCCAGCGGTTTCGCGGGTTTGCATCCTTAATGAATTCAGTCATTTACCAGTTGTTTGAACTTTGTTTGCGCCAAATTAAGCACGCGATTTAACGGCGAATTCAAGCCTCGGGTTCATCCTTCGAAGCATCGGAAGAGCAGCCCGCGACCACAAAAAGAGGCCGCTCTCCAGCAACGGACAGGGACCTTCAAAATGGCACGCTTTGAAATGATGGAGGCCGGCGTCGGCGCGATCGGAACCGCTGCACAGGCCGATGTTCTTCTTGAGCTTGGCATCATGTATGCCACCGGCCGCGACTGCGAGATCGATGTCGTCGCCGCCCACAAGTGGTTCAACATCGCTGCGATCAAGGGCTCGGCCCGTGCAGCCGAACTTCGCGCCGAGCTTTCGGGTTCGATGTCGAAGCCCGAGATTGCCCGGGCGCTGCGTGAAGCGCGCGAATGGATGACGATGCACTGAGCCGGCGGCTCGGCAAGTGAACATGACATGGGCCAAAGCCGCGAAGACGGCAACGCCCCACCAGAGAACGCGGCAGCTTGGAGGCGGGCGAGCCGTGCACCGAATGAGCAACTGATCGCATCTGGCGGGGGACACGCGTTCGATGCGCGCAACCAGAAAGCCGCGCAGCAAGAATATGCCGCGCGGCTTTCTGCGTTTGATTGTCGGTGTGGGCGTGTTGCATCGCCACCGCCGCAAATGATATTTCCGCGTAGCCTGGGATAAACAAGGTGGCTTTCGGCGCCATGCCGATATCGGAGGACATTAAGGTGATAAAGAAATCATTGCTCGGAGCCGCCCTGGTCGGCTTCGTGTTGGCGGCGCAGGCTGCGCGCGCCGACGACATTACATTTGCTGTGGTGGGACCGATGACCGGCCAGCTCGCCAACATCGGCGACCAATTCAAGCAGGGTGCTGAAGCCGCGGCAAAGGCCATCAACGAAAAGGGCGGCGTGATGGGCCGCCAGGTCAAGATCGCGATCGAAGACGACGTCTGCGATCCGAAGCAGGCGGTGTCGGTGGCCAACCGCATCGTCGCCAACGGCATCAAGTTCATCGACGGTCACGCATGCTCGGGCTCGAGCATCCCGGCTTCGGCCGTCTATGCCGAGAGCGGCGTGCTGATGATGAGCCCGGCTTCGTCGAACCCGATCATGACGGACGATGCGGCCGCCAAGGGCTGGTCGACCATCATGCGTCTCTACACGCGCGACGACGCCCAGGGCGCCTTCATCGGCCCGTGGATCGCCAAGAAGTATGCCGGCAAGAACGTCGTTATCCTGCACGACAAGAGCGCCTACGGTCAGGGCGTGGCCGACGCCGTTCGCAAGACGATGAACGAAGGCGGCCTGACCGAAATCCTCTACGAGGGCCTGAACGCCGGCGAGAAGGACTATTCCGCGCTCGTCACCAAGCTGAAGGGCATGAAGGCCGACGTCGTCTACTACGGCGGCTACCACCCCGAAGCCGGTCTCATTCTGCGCCAGTCGTCGGAGCAGGACTTCAAGTTCCAGCTGATCATGCCGGACTCCATCGCCTCGCCGGAATTCTGGCAGATCGCCGGCCCGGCTGGCGAAGGCACGATGTTCGTGTTCCCGTCTGACCCGCAGGCCAAGCCCGAAGCCAAGGAAGCGGCGGAGAAGATCAAGGCTGGCGGCTTCGTGCCGGAGGGCTTCACGCTGTTCTCCTATGCCGTGATCCAGGCCTTCGCGCAGGGCATCGAGCGCGCCGGCACCGACGATCCGATGAAGGTCGCCGAGGCGCTGAAGAACGGCGAGGCGATCGATACCGTCGTCGGCCCGGTCGTGTTCGACGAGAAGGGCGACCTCAAGAACGCCGCCTACGACATCAACCAGTGGCACGACGGCAAGTACGCTCCGATCGAGCAGTAATGCCGGGCGCCATGTTGGCGATTTGACGAGATGGCCGGGCTAGTCCCGGCCATTTTCGTTTCGACAGTTCGGACTTGTTGTGCCTCAGGCGCCTGCCTGCTCGACGAAACGTACCAGCACGGTTCCGTCCGTCACCTGCGCGCCTTCAGCCGCGATTTCCGCAATGGTCCCGTCATGCAGGGCCGCGATGGTGTGCTCCATCTTCATCGCTTCCAAAATCAGCAGCGGCTGGCCTTTCTTCACGGTGTCGCCCTTGTCAGCCCGCACGAGCTTGACGAGACCGGGCATCGGCGCGCGCATGCTGCCGACGCCCGCTTCTGCATCGGCTGCATTCGCGAAGGGATCGGGCACCGTGAACGTAAAGGAAGCGCCGTTTCCGAAAACCGTCACATGGCCCGGCCACAGCGCGGTTGCGGCGAGGTCGTCCCGCGACAGGGTGATGGGGGCGGCGGTGTCGACACGAACCGCGAAGCGATTGTCCGCGAGGGTGACAAGGGCGACCGCGTGTTCCTGCGCGTCGAAATGCAGGGACACTTGCCGTTCGATCGGATGGAAATGGCTGTAACCCGCAAGTGCCGCCCATGGATCGTCAGGCGATGTCTCCGTTGGCGTTATGCCGGAGGCCGCCAGAGCGGCACGGGCGATGCTGCCGGCATCGGGCCTGCGCTTGGCAGTCAGCGCCGCCTGTTTGCGTCCGATCAGGCCGGTGTCGACGTCGCCCGCGGTGAAATCCGCGTCCTGCGCAAGCGCGGCCAGGAAGCCGACATTGGTAACAGAGCCCGCAATTCGGGTCTCCTTCAGCGCATCCGCCAATGCGTCAAGGGCGGAACGCCTGTCATCAGCGTGGACGACGAGCTTTGCGATCATCGGGTCGTAATAGGGCGAGATGGTATCGCCCTGGTGCACTCCCGTCTCGATGCGAACGGGTGAGCCTGCCGGAGCCTTCTGCGGGAACTCCAGATGGTGCAGCGTGCCGATGGCTGGCAGGAAATCACGCTCGGGATCTTCGGCATAGATGCGCGCTTCGAAGGCGTGGCCGGAGAACGCGATCTCTTCCTGGCATTTCGGCAGCTTCTCACCAGCCGCGACGCGAAGCTGCCATTCCACCAGATCGATGCCGGTAATCATCTCCGTTACCGGGTGCTCGACCTGCAGGCGGGTGTTCATTTCCATGAACCAGAAGCGGTCGGGCTTAAGCCCCCCGGAAGCGTCGACGATGAATTCGATGGTGCCTGCGCCTGAATAGGAAATCGTCTTGGCCGCGGTCACGGCCGCTTCTGTCATGGCCTGGCGCATCTCGGCGGTCATCCCGGGGGCGGGGGCTTCCTCGATCACCTTCTGGTGCCGGCGCTGCGCGGAGCAGTCGCGCTCGAACAGATGGACGGCGTTGCCGAAATTGTCGCCGAAGACCTGAACCTCGATGTGGCGAGGCTTTTCGACGTATTTCTCGATCAGCACGCGGTCGTCGCCAAACGCAGCCTGCGCTTCACGCCGCGCACCCGATAGCGCATCGGCGAAATCGTCGGGATGGTCGACCCGGCGCATGCCCTTTCCGCCGCCGCCGGCACGCGCCTTGATCAGAACCGGATAACCGATCTCGCGAGCCTTGGAGGACAGCAGAACGATGTCCTGCGCTTCGCCATGGTAGCCAGGCACAACGGGCACACCTGCCTCTTCCATCAGGCGCTTGGCAGCATCTTTCAGGCCCATGGCGCGGATGGAGGCAGCCGAGGGGCCGATGAACACCAGTCCGGCCGCCTCCACCATTTCAACAAAGTCCGGATTTTCGGAAAGGAAGCCGTAGCCAGGATGGATTGCTTCGGCGCCGGTGGCCTTGGCTGCCGCTATGATCCTGTCGCCGCGCAGATAGCTCTCGCCGACAGGCGAGGCGCCGATATGCACCGCCTCGTCGGCCATGGCCACATGCAGAGAGCCGGCATCCGCGTCGGAATAGACCGCGACGGTGCGAATGCCCATGCGCCGTGCGGTACGGACGACGCGAACCGCGATCTCGCCGCGATTGGCGATCAGAATCTTGCTGAACATCAACCCTCCCGAAACGTCCGGCCTCGCCGGTCAGGCCCGACTGCCGACAAGCGCGAAGAGTGCGCCCTGCGGATCGGTGCATTGTACGATCCAGGCACCGCCCGGCACCTGTATCGGCCCCATCAGAACCTTGCCATTGTTTTCGGCGACCCGCTTTGCGGCCGCGTCGATGTCACCAACGTTGAAGTAATACAGCCAGTAGGGAGGTGAGGGGATTTGCGGCGGCTTCGTCATCATGCCGCCGATCGCGTCGCCACCGGCTGCAAACAACTGGTAGGTGCCCATCTCTCCCATGTCGACCGCGTCGCCCTTGGTCCAGTGAAACTGGCTGGCATAAAAGTCGAAAGCGCTTTTCCAGTCCGCCGCGAGAAGCTCGTGCCAGCCGACATGGCCGGGAGTCATCTGCGGGGCCGGCGTACCGCCTTCGCCCTTGGGCGTGATCATCATGAACAACGCCCCTTGCGGGTCGGTCACCACGGAAAAACGGCCGATTTCTGGAATATCCTCAGGTTCGCGTATGACCTTGCCGCCGGCCTTGCGCACGCTTTCGGTGGCCGCGTCCACGTCGGCGGAGTAGAGATAGCCGATCCAGGCTGGCTTCATGCCGGCCGCTTCCGCGGGAGTGGCCATGACGCCGGCCACCCCGGTATCGCCCGCCTTCATGATGACGTAGCGCATCTCGCCGCCGCTTTCCCAGGGCTCGGACTCCCAGCCCACCACGGTCTTGTAGAAGTTCTCTGCAGCATCGACGTCGCTGGTAATCAGCTCATACCAGACAAATTTGCTCGGATTGGCAGTCATGTCAGGCTCCTTCGTCGTCAGGTTGCTCTTTCGAGCCCGCGCCGGAGTGACGCTACATCCTAAATAGGCCGAATTTCGTGTCCGGCACCGGTGCATTGAGCGTGGCCGAAAGGCTTAGCGCCAGCACGTCGCGGGTTCTTGCCGGGTCGATTATGCCATCGTCCCAGAGCCGCGCCGAGGAATAAAGCGGGTGGCCCTCGTGTTCATATTTTTCGAGGATCGGCGCGCGGAATGCAGCTTCTTCCTCCTCGGTCCACGTGCCGCCCCTGCGCTCGATGCCCTCGCGCTTGACCATCGCAAGCACGGTTGCGGCCTGCTCGCCGCCCATGACCGAGATGCGCGCGTTGGGCCACATCCACAGGAAGCGAGGCGAAAATGCGCGACCGCACATGCCGTAGTTGCCGGCCCCGAAGGAACCGCCCACGATGACGGTGAGTTTCGGCACCTGTGCGGTGGCCACTGCGGTCACCAGCTTGGCGCCGTCCTTGGCAATGCCGCCGGCCTCGTATTTCGCCCCCACCATGAAGCCGGTGATGTTCTGCAGGAAAATCAGCGGGATCTTGCGTTGGCAACACAGTTCGATGAAATGCGCGCCCTTCAGCGCGCTTTCGGAAAACAGCACGCCATTGTTGCCGAGAATGCCCACCGGCATTCCGTGGATATGGGCAAAGCCGGTCACCAGCGTGGTGCCGTAGTTCTGCTTGAACTCGTCGAACTCGGAGCCGTCGACGATGCGGGCGATAATCTCGCGGACGTCGTATGGGTGGCGGGTGTCGGTCGGCACGACGCCATAAATGTCTTCCGGCGCGTAGAGCGGCGGGATCGGCTTCTTTAGATCGAGCCCAATCGTCTTTTTCCGATTGAGGTTTCTGACGATCTGCCTTGTGATCGCCAGCGCATGCGCGTCGTCCATCGCGTAGTGGTCGGCCACCCCGGAAAGCCGGGTATGGACGTCCGCGCCACCCAGTTCCTCGGCCGTCACCTCCTCGCCGGTTGCTGCCTTCACCAGCGGCGGGCCGCCCAGGAAGATGGTGGCCTGGTTGCGCACCATGATAGTTTCGTCGGACATAGCCGGCACGTAGGCCCCGCCAGCCGTGCAGGAGCCCATGACGCAGGCGATCTGCGGAATGCCCGCCGCCGACATGTTGGCCTGATTGTAGAAAATGCGGCCGAAATGCTCGCGGTCCGGAAATACCTCGTCCTGGTTGGGCAGGTTCGCCCCGCCGGAATCGACCAGATAGACGCAGGGCAGGTTGTTCTGCATGGCGATTTCCTGCGCCCGCAGATGCTTCTTCACCGTGACCGGATAGTAGGTGCCGCCCTTCACGGTGGCGTCGTTGGCGACGACCATCACCTCGCGCCCCTCGACCCGGCCGACCCCGGCGATCATGCCGGCCGACGAAATATCGCCGCCATACATGTTCCAGGCCGAGAACTGGCCGATTTCGAGAAAGGGCGAACCGGCATCCAGCAGCTGTGCAAGCCGCTGGCGCGGCAGGAGCTTGCCGCGCGCGGTGTGGCGCTTGCGCGCTTCCTCCGAACCGCCGCCCTCGACGATGGCAGCCTTCTCGGCAATATCGGCCACCAGCGTGCGCATGTGCTCGGCATTGGCCTTGAAGGTGTCGGAGGAGGGGGAAAGCTGGGACTGGATGACAGGCATGTCAGAGGCTCTCCGCCATCATCTCGCGGCCGATCAGCCAGCGCCTTATTTCGCTGGTGCCGGCGCCGATCTCGTAAAGCTTGGCGTCTCGCAGCAGGCGGCCGGTGGGATAGTCGTTGATATATCCGTTGCCGCCCAGAAGCTGGATCGCATCCAGTGCCATCTGCGTTGCTTTCTCGGCGGCGAAGAGGATGCAGCCGGCCGCGTCCTTGCGGGTGGAGTGGCCACGGTCGCAGGCGCCGGCCACGCCATAGACATAGGCGCGCGCGGCGTTCATCGTCGTGTACATGTCGGCAAGCTTGCCCTGCACGAGCTGGAACTCGCCGATCGGCTGACCGAATTGCTTGCGCTCTCGCACATAGGGAACCGCCACGTCCAGGCAGGCGGCCATGATGCCCAGCGGCCCGCCGGCCAGCACGGTGCGCTCATAGTCGAGGCCCGACATCAGAACCTCCACGCCCGCGCCTTCCTCGTGCAGCACGTTTTCGAACGGCACCTCGACATCCTCGAACACGAGTTCGCCGGTATTGGAGCCACGCATGCCGAGCTTGTCCAGCTTCTGCGCCACGGAAACTCCGGGCATGGTCTTTTCGACAACTAAGGCGGTTATGCCGCGCGACCCCTGCTCCGGGTCGGTCTTGGCATAGACCACCAGCGTGTCGGCGTCTGGGCCGTTGGTGATCCACATCTTGGTGCCGTTGAGCACATAGCGGTCATTGCGCTTTTCGGCGCGCAGCCTCAGCGAAACCACATCCGATCCCGAGCCTGCTTCCGACATGGCGAGCGCGCCGACCTTTTCGCCGGAGCACAGCGGCGGCAGGAAATTCTCCTTCTGCGCGGGCGTGGCCCAACGGTTGATCTGATTGACGCAGAGGTTTGAATGCGCGCCATAGGACAGGCCGACCGAGGCGGAAGCGCGCGAAATCTCCTCCATTGCCACGACATGGGCGAGATAGCCCATGCCGCTTCCGCCAATATCGGCCGAAGCGGTGATGCCAAGCAGGCCGAGCGCGCCCATCTCGGCCCACAGATGCGACGGAAACTGGTTGGAGCGGTCTATCTCCGCCGCCAGCGGCGCGATCCTGTCCTGGGCGAAGCGCCGCACCATGTCGCGAAGAGCATCGATTTCCTCGCCCAAACCGAAATCAAGCATTTGCGTGTACATGGGCGCGCTCCCCAGGCTTTTCGGCGCCGGTCAGGCGCATGGTCATGGCAAGATAGGTCTCGACCACTTCTTCCACCGAGAGCCGCTCGTCGGGGCGAAACCAGACAATCACGCCGGTGATCATCTGAATGATGGCAATTGCCGTCAGCCCTATGTCGTCGACGTCGAAAACGCCGGCTTCCGTCCCGTCACGCAGTATCTGGCGCAGTTCCTTTTCATAGGCAGTGCGCAGCCGAAGGATCGCGGTCAAATTATCGCGCGAAAGGCTGCGAAGCTCCATGTTGGACACATGGGTCGAATGCCGGCGTTCGACATGGAAGCGGATGTGGTTGCGCACATAGGCGGCAAGCTCCGCGCGCGGATCGTCGGTGGCCGGGCGCACCGCTTCCCAGGCCGCAAGCAGGCCTTCCATGTGCTCGCGCATCAGCGTGAACAGCAGCTCTTCCTTGGTGGGGAAGTAGCGATAGAGGGCGGCGGCCTGAACGCCGACCTCGGCGGCAAGCTGGCGCATGGAGACGGCCTCATAGCCGAACCGCGCCATCAGGTTGATCGCCGCGTCCCGAATGGCGGCTTCCGTCCTTCCACCGTCGGAGCCTGTCGTTCGCGCCATCCACTGCTCCCTTGCTGGAAAATAATAAAACGAACGTTCAATTAATTCAAGGTGCGACTGGCAGCATGAGATGGCGTCTTACCGGGGGCAGCAGAGGGCAAATGGAGAGCTGGGCTTCCGCCTCAAGTGGGAGAAGGATCGCCTTCTGGAACGGCCTATGTAGCCCGGACTTGGCGTCAGGCTTCGCAGGGGCGGCAGCCCTGTTGCGTGCAAAATTCCGGAGGCGAGGAGCAGCCGGTCTCCGCTCAGATCAGAGGTCGGAGACCGGTATTTGGGTGGCGAGATCGAGAGGCGCGGAGATGCAGTTCGCCCGCCGCGCCGTGGGGAAATCAGCCGCGGGCTGCTGCCAGTGCACCGGGCAGTTCCTCGCCGAAAATCTCCAGTTCGTGGTCGAGGCCCACGCTGACGCGAATGCAGCGGTTCAGCACCGGCGCCATCGGCTTGCGGATGAAGACGCCGCGAGCCAGCATGTGCTGCATCACCTTCATGGCGAAATCGGCGTCGCCGCCGCAATCGATGGTCACGAAATTGGTGGCGGACGGGATGGGAGCGAGGCCGTTCTCGCGAGCAATCGCCGAGATGCGGTCGCGCCCGGCAGCAACCTTGGCCACTACCGTGGCCAGGTAGTCCTGGTCGGCAAGTGCAACTTCGCCAGCGATCTGGGCCATGCGACTGACGCCATAGTGATTGCGGATCTTTTCGAACTCGGAGATCAGCTGGGCGTCACCGAAGGCGTAGCCGCAGCGGATGCCGGCGAGACCATAGGCCTTGGAGAAGGTGCGCATGCGCAGCACGTTGAGGCGATCGACCTCGATCGGCGGCAGCGCGGAGGCCGGCGCCGTCTCGCCATAGGCCTCGTCCAGGATCAGCATGGTGGTTTCGGGCAATGCGTCCATGAAACGGATCAGCTCGTCCGTCTCCCACCAGGTGCCCATCGGGTTGTCGGGATTGGAGAGATAGACCAGCGGCGCATTTTCCCGCTTTACCGCGGCGAGCAGCCCGTCCAGGCTTTCACGGTCGTTCTCATAAGGCACCGTCACCAGCCTGCCGCCGACGCCGGCGACATGGAAGTTGAACGTCGGATAGGCGCCAAGCGAAGTGACCACTGCGTCGCCCGGCGAAACCAGCATGCGAACCGCGAGGCTCAGCACACCGTCGATGCCTTCGCCGACGACCACATTGTCGGAGCCGAGCCCAAGGTAAGCTGCGAGCGCGGTGCGCAAATCATGATTGTCGGGATCGCAGTACATCCACATATCCTTGGCGACGTCCTGCATCGCTGCGATCACGCGCGGGGAGGGGCCGAAGCTGCTCTCATTCGCACCAATGCGGGCGCGGAACGGCCGCCCGCTCATTCTCACCTGCGCCTCCGGGCCGACGAAAGGCACCATTGCCGGAAGGGCGGCGATGATCGGGGTCAGGGGCGGGCGCTGCTTCATGGGTTCATGGCTCTCAAATTTCAGGGGGCGACAACCTCATGGGCCATCGCGTCTGCCGGCAGATAGCAGAGTTCGGCCGGGCAGGCCTCAGGATTCTTGCGTGCCAGGCGGTTTGGAAGCCGTCAATTCCACCGGCAGAAAGCGGCGCGCCCGAACAGATCGGCCGGGCGCGCCGGGTAAGCGTCACTGCGCAGCAACTTCCGCCGCGGGCCCGGCTTCGCCGGCGTCCTTGCGCGCGAAATCCTTGCGGGAAATCAGCGTGTAGAACATCGGCACCACGAACAGGGTGAACAGCGTTCCCACCAGTACGCCCGAAAAGATCACCAGACCCATCGAATGGCGCGCAGCGGCGCCAGCGCCTGCCGCCTTGATCAGCGGCACCACGCCAAGCGCCATGGCGGCGGTGGTCATCAGGATCGGCCGCAGGCGGACCTTGGCCGACGCCACGATCGCCTCCATACGAGAAAGGCCATGCTCCTCGCGCTGCTGGTTGGCGAATTCGACCAGCAGGATGCCATGCTTGGTGATGAGGCCGATCAGCGTGATCAGGCCCACCTGCGTGTAGATGTTCAGCGTACCGAGCCCAAGGTTGAGGGGCACGAGGGCGCCGAAGATCGAAAGCGGCACCGACATCATGATGATCAGCGGATCGCGGAAGCTCTCGAACTGCGCCGCAAGCACCAGATAGATCACCACGATGGCGAGGGCGAAGGCGATCAGGATCGTATTGCCCTGTTCCTTCTCCAGCCGCGACTGGCCGGAATAGTCGACGAAGAAGCCTGAAGGCAGCAGCGGCTTGGCTATTTCTTCGATCGTAGCCAGGCCGTCGCCGGTGGTCACGCCCGGCAGGGGCAGGGCCGAGATCGTGGCCGAGTTCAGCTGGTTGAACTGCTCGATCGAGGCCGGCGAGGCATTGGTGCTGATGTTCACCACTGCCGACAGCGGCACCATTTCGCCTGTCATGCTGCGGACGAAGAACTGACCGAGCTTTTCCGGATTGCCGCGGAAGGTATCCGGCACCTGGGTGATGATGTCGTAGCTGTTGGCGTCGCGATCGAATTGCGCGATGGCGCCGCCGCCGACCAGCAGACCGAGCGTCGTTCCGATATCCCGGATGGGAATATTGAGCGCCGCCGCGCGATCGCGGTCGATGGTAATCGTCACCTGCGGGGCGTCGAAGGAGAGCGAGTTCTGCACGATGATGAATCGCCCTGAAGCCGTCGCCTTCTGCTTGATCGCCTCGGCCACTTCGAACACCTGGCTCGGGTCGCCGGTCGACTGGATGACCAGCGAGATCGGCAGGCCGCCGCCCGCGCCGGGCAGAGATGGCGGCGCGAAAACCAGCGCCTGGGCACCGGCCACCTTCTTCAGCCGGTTCTGGATGTCCTGCTGGATTTCCTTCTGCGAGCGCGTGCGATCGGCCCAGTCATTGAATGCCCAGACCGAGAAGCCGCTGTTCGTCTCGCCGCCGAGGCCGACGATGGAGAAGTTGGCGCGCAGTTCGGGCAGATCCGCCGTCAGGTCGCGAATCTGGTCGGCATAGAGGCTGGTGTATTTGGTCGTGGCGTAGCGCGGCGCCTGGATGAGCGAGAACAGAGCGCCGGAATCCTCCTCGGGCGCCAGCTCGCTCGAGGTCTTGACGAACATGAAGCCGGTCACCGCCACCAGCGCCACGACGACCAGCATCGTCACCGGGCGGTATTTCAGCGAACCGGAGACCAGCCGCTCATAGCGATTGGCAATGCTGTCGAAGGTCCGGTCCACCAGGCTCTGGAAACGGCCATGGCCGGGCTTCAGCAGCCGGGCAGACATCATGGGGGTAATGGTGACGGCGACGAAGCCCGAAATGATGACCGCGCCTGCCAGCGTAACGGCGAATTCCCTGAACAGCGAACCGGTCAGGCCGCCGGTAAAGGCGAGCGGTGCGAACACGGCGGCAAGCGTGATCGTCATGGCCACCACCGGCGCGAAGATTTCGCGCATGCCCTTGAACGCCGCCTGCATCGGCGACATGCCTTCTTCCATATGCCGGTGGATGTTCTCCACCACCACAATAGCGTCATCGACCACCAGGCCGATGGCTAGAACCATCGCCAGCAGCGAAAGCAGGTTGATCGAATAGCCCATCGTCAGAAGGATGAAGCAGACACCGATCAGCGACAGCGGAATGGTGACCACCGGCATCACCACCGAGCGGAACGAGCCGAGGAACAGCAGGATGACCACGATCACGATGGCTACCGCCTCGGCAATGGTCTTGAAGACTTCGGAGATCGAAGCGCTGATCGTCTCGGTGGAATCGTAGACGAGATTGATCGTCATGCCGTCCGGCAGGCTGCTCTGGATGGCAGGCAGTTCCTTGATGACGGCCGAGGCAGTGTCGAGCGGATTGGCCGACGGGGTGGGGAACACGCCGATGAAGGTGCCCGGATTGCCGTTGAAATTCACCACCGTGTCGGTGCTTTGGGCGGCGAGTTCGACCTTGGCGACATCGCGCAGCCGCACGACATTCCCCTTGTCGGACCGCAGCGGCAGCGCGCCGAACGCCTCGGGGTTCTGCAGCGTGGAGCGCAGCGTGATGGAATGGGCGACATATTCGTTCTTGGTCTTGCCGGGGGCGGCAAGGAAGTTGGACGAATTGATCGCGTTCAGCACTTCCGCCGCGGTCAGGCCCCGGGCGGCGAGCCGGATCGGGTCGATCCAGACGCGCATCGAATAGTTCGCTGCGCCCAGCACCTGCACTTCGGCCACGCCCTGGATGGTGGAAACGCGCGGGCGGATGACGCGCTCGATATACTCGGTCAGCTCCTCCGACGTCATGTTCGGATTCTGCATCGCCAGATACATGATTGCGAACTGCTGGCCAGTGCCCTTGACGATGGTCGGGTCCTTGGCGTCGCTCGGCAGCTTGCCCTTGACCTGCTGCACCTTGGACATGACCTCGGTCAGCGCCACGTCGGGATCGGAGCCGAGCTTCATCTGCACAGTCACGATGCTGGCCGAAGGCCGGCTCTGCGACGTGACATAGTCGATGTTCTCGGTCGTGGAGACCGCAGAGGAAATCGGCGCGGTGATGAAGCCCTGGATCAGGTCCGGGCTCGCGCCCGGATAGGCCGTGGTGATGGTGATCACCGTTTCATCGACCTTCGGATACTGCCGCACCGAAAGATTGAAGATGCCCTGGAAGCCGAGAAGCAGGATCAGCAGGGCAACGACCGTCGACAGGACCGGCCGACGGATGAAGATGTCGGAAAAGCTCATTTCTTTGCCTGCTCCGGCTGGGTCGGAAGGGCAGGGTTGACGGTGTTGTCGATGGCCACCGGCGCGCCGTTGGAAAGCCGGTTCTGGCCTGCCGTCACCACCTGATCGCCGGCGGCAACTCCTTGCAGGATTTCAACAAGCCCGTCGGAGCGGCGTCCCGTCTTCACGAAAACCTGTCGTGCGACGAGCTTCGGCTCGGGCTGCTCGGAGGCCTTGGCCTCGTCCACGACGCCCGCGCCGCCAGAATTCGCCGCTGCCTGCGGCTCTTCCGGGCGGATCACGAAGACATAGTCTCCGTAAAGGCTTGTCACCACGGAGGTCTGCGCCAGCGCGACCACGTTCTTCTCCTCAGGCAGGATCACGCGCGCCTGGACGAACTGGCCCGGGCTGAGCTTTCCGCCGGAATTGGCCACTTCGGCCCGAACCGCCACGAGGCGCGAAACCGGGTCCACCTTCGGCTCGACGCCGATGATGGTTCCTTCGAACGGCATATCCTCGGACGAGACGCCGAAGCGGACATGGCCGCCGATCTTCAGCAATCCAATCTGCTGTTCGGGAATCGAGAAATCGACATACATCGTCTCCAGGTCCTGAAGGGTGGCCACGATGGTGCCGGGGGCGAGATACTGGCCCAGATCGACCCTGGGAATGCCGACGGTGCCGTTGAAGGGGGCCCGAAGCTGTTTCTGGTCCACCAGGGCCTGAAGCTTCGCCACCTGCGAGGCAGAGGCATCGGCGGCCGCGCGAGCGGAATCGACCGTCACATCCGAACCCACGCCGCGCTTCTGCAGCACAGCGGCGCGTTCCAGGGTCGTCTTGTCGAGCGCGGCCTGCGTCTTGGCCGCGGCAAGATCCGCCTGCTGAACGGCGTCATCGAGCTGGATAAGCACGGCGCCGGCCTTCACCTGCTCGTTGGCGGTGAAACGGATTTCCTTGACCAGCCCGGCGGTCTCGACGGTCAGGTCGACACCCCTTGATGCGCTGACCGTGCCGATGGCCTCGATACCGGGCGTCCAGGTAACCGGTTCGACCTCTTGCGACGACACGGTGAGCGTCGCCACCGGCATGTTGGCGAAAAACTGCTTGATGGCGTTGTCGCGGAACAGGTTGAAACCGACGATCCCGCCGCAAACGAGCACAAGGAGAACAAAGGCAATAAGGAAGCGCTTTATCATAGCGTCACCGACATCGAAAAACTGGGTTGAGCTGGCTCAGGCACACGTCTTCATCCCCACGCTGCCTTCCGGAAAAAGCAGTGGTTGAAAACTTGGTGGCATTTACTGTACCGTCTGGACGGTAATGTCAATGTGTTTCGGAGATTCCAATGGCGGCTGAGAAGGTGACATCCCGGCAGAGAATCCTAGCGGCGGCCGCACAAGTGGCGCGGGACGTCGGGCCGGCCCACCTCTCTCTTGATGCCGTCGCGCAGCGTGCCGCGGTCTCGAAAGGCGGTCTTCTCTATCACTTCCCCAGCAAGGCCAAGCTGCTGGAGGCACTGGTGGAGCAGCATCTGAGCGAGTTCGACGCGGCCCTGAACAGGAAGGAGGAGCAGCAACAGGGTTGTCCCAACAGCCTGATCTCGTCCTACCTAAAAATGTTTGTCACCGAACTCGAGCAGTCCCAGCCGCCCGCTTCGGGTGTTTTGGCGGCGATGGCGGAGAGCCCCGAGTTCCTGGCCCCCGTCAGGCGCTTCAACCGAAAGCTTCTCGACCGCCTCGAAGCGAACTCCAGCAACGAAGCCAAGGCGCTTATCGTCTATCTCGCGCTCGAAGGCATGCGGAGCCTGCGGCTTTTCGAGGTGGACGTCCTTACGCCGGAAGAACGGGAATCGGTTCTCAGCTCGCTCGCCGCTATGGTGGAAGCGACGGCCTGATGGCCCGGCCTTAGGCAGGGCGACGGATGGGCCGGGCAGCTTGAGTCGCGAGTCGCTTCGCCCGGGCTATCCGGCGCGCCTGGCTATGCCGCGCTTGTCCGCTTCTGCAGCTTGGCGTTCTCGTTAAGCCGTCGCCAGGCGTCGTTCATCACATCGCGCGCGGCTTTTGCCTCGGTCTCGGTCATCCCCGCCAGGAGATGATCGCCGAACATCGCCGGTTCGTCGTTGATGAGGTCCCATACGGTCCAGGTGTCCGAGGGATCGAGAATAAGGTCGTAGCGGTCTGTCGTGTCCATGCCGCCATTGGGCAGCGATTCCTTTATCCAAGTCTCAATATGCACAGGGGCATTTGACTCAAATGCGATCTACCTGCGCCGAGGCGCACGCAGTTCCAGGGCGCATGGCCTTGTCGTCCGTGATTCTTGGTCGATGACGTGCCGCGGAGCCAGGAAAGGAAATGCAGCGGCTGAGGCGACATCAGTCCGATTCGGCGAGGGTGCAGCAATCTTCCTGCTGGCTTGGGCAGGCATGGCGCACGCAAAGCGCGACTTCGGGCGAGTCGCTCAGTGGGTCGGAAGGAAAGCCGGGGAACCGCGATCGCTGGTAATGAGCGCTGGCGGAGAGGATGGGATTCGAACCCACGAGAAGCTTTTGACCTCTACTCCCTTAGCAGGGGAGCGCCTTCGACCACTCGGCCACCTCTCCGGCGCTTCGCTGGATAATGAAAAGGGCGCCCACAAGCAATAAGCATAAAAGCCGAATGGCGAAAAAAGCGCACGAAATCCCGAAAAACTTGCCCTCGTGCCTTTAGAAAGGCGCGGGCGCACCCCGGCAAGCACCGCCGGACGGAGAAAAGTCGAATCGTTTCCCCCGCCGCGCCGCGATTCCTGGGCTCGACAAGAGGGTGGCGGGCGCGGCGGTAGTGCAAAGGTTAACGACTTATTATGGTGCTTCGGCAAAGCGTGTCATTTGTGCCACATGACTATTGGATAGCGCGCCGACAGCCACACCGAACGTACGATCCTGGTTGAACGGCGCCGCGCCGTGAGTAATCTCAGGATCGAGGAAGGGGCGAGCGATCGTGTCTTTTTCAATATTGGGGATGGGGCAGGGAAACGCTGTCCTTCAGCAAAAAATACCCATACCCGTTTATTAACTTTTGACTGGAGGTCAGAAAATGAACATCAAGAGCCTTCTTCTCGGCTCCGCTGCGGCCCTCGTCGCAGTTTCCGGTGCTCGCGCGGCCGACGCTGTCGTCGTCGCTGAGCCCGAGCCGATGGAATACGTCCGCATTTGCGACGTCTACGGCGCCGGCTTCTACTACATCCCGGGCACCGAGACCTGCCTGCGCGTCGGCGGCTACGTCCGCTACGACATCGGCGTTGGCAAGGTTTCGGGCCTGACCAACGTCCTCGACAAGCGCGATCTCGCTGAAGCTCTGGCTGAGCGCCGGGCCGATTACGATGCCGCCTACGCGGACTATCTCGAAGACGGCGGCCTCGAAGACACCGCTGCCAACCGTGCAGACTTTGCCGATGCGAACCCGTTGCCGGCGCTGCGCGGGCTCAAGACCAACAACACCTACTACAAGCGCGCCCGCGCTGCCATGCAGCTCGACGCCCGTTCGGAAACCGAACTCGGCACCCTGCGCGGCTACATGCACATCAACTACAACTACGACACGGTTGTTGTTAATGCCGTGGACGAAGCCAACGACCGAGTGGTTGGCCGCCTGACCGACACGGCCGACCGCTTCGCCATCAATCACGCCTTCATCGAGCTCGGCGGCTTCCGCGTCGGCAAGACCGACTCGCTGTTCTCGACCATCACCGGCTACGCCGGCGGTGTGATCCAGGACGACCTGGTTTCGTACGGCCCGTTCGGCACGCACCAGATCGCCTATACCTACACCGGCGGCAACGGCTTCTCGGCCACGGTTGGTGTTGAAGAGGGCAACGGCGTCGACTTCACCATCGACTCCTACGCTCCGCACGTGGTGGCTGGCGCTGGCTGGACCCAGGGCTGGGGCGGCGTCTCGGGCGTTGTCGGTTACGACTCGGTCTGGAACGAGTGGGCTGGCAAGCTCCGCCTCGACGTCAACGCCACCGAGCAGCTCTCGCTCTTCGCGATGGCCGGCTACGGCAGCGAGAAGAACGCTCCCGTCAGCTTCTACAAGCAGTGGAGCGGCAAGTGGGCCGTCTGGGGCGGCGGCACCTACAGGTTCAACGAGAAGGCCTCGGTCAACCTGCAGGGTTCGTGGGCTCAGGGCAAGGGCAAGTTTGAATCGCCGCGCCAGGCCGCTGTGGTCGCCAACGTCGCCTACGAGCTCGTTCCGGGCTTCGTCATCACCCCGGAAGTGGCCTGGACCCAGGAGCGCGCAGTCAACGGCGATCGCGAATCCCAGTGGGGCGGCTTCCTGCGCTTCCAGCGTTCGTTCTAATCGGCTTATCAGCTGATTTGAGAGACCCGGCGGGCAACCGCCGGGTCTTTTTTATTTGCCGCTTGTGCGGCGAGAAGCATCCGGCGCGAGTCAGCCCGCCGTGCCGTCTGCGCGATCCAGAAACTCCGCGATCCGGTTGGGCAACTCGCCGGTTTCCAGCAGCGGGGCGTGGCCCTGGCCGGAAACGGTTAGCGCTTCGAGCCTCGGATGGCGCTGCTCCATCTCCTGCAAGGTTTGCGCCGAAAGCAACGTCGAGTGTTCGCCGCGAATGGCCAGTACGGGTACCGGATAAAGCCCCTGAAACTGCGGCCACATGGTAGGCAAGGGGACGCTGAGGTCCAGTTGGGACAGCGTTTTCAGAAGTGCCGGGTCGAAGTCGGGCACCGGAACGCCGCCCCGGTCGCGGTAAAGCGCAGCCACGAATCGTCTCCAATCCCTGCCGCTCAGGGCCGGAAACGCCTTGCCATGAAGAGACCGTTGCATGGCGAGCGCTTCGTCGAAGCTTCTCGGCTTGGGTGCGGTTTCCAGATAGGCGCGGATGCGCGCAAACCCGGCCGCTTCCACGACCGGCCCGATGTCGTTCAACACCACGGCCCGCAGCACGGCCGGTCGCATTGCCGCCAGAAGATGAATGATCAGCCCGCCGCGCGAGGTGCCGATGAATGCACCGTGCTCAACTTCGAGCGCAGTGAGGCCCGCGAGAATGTCGTCGGCCTCGACGTTCAGATTGTAGTTCCGCCAGTTCTTGTCATAGGCGGATCGGCCGCGACCGCGGTAGTCGAATGCCGCTACCTTGCGCGCGTTGGCGCGGGATAGATGAAGCGAAAGTTCGTGAAAATCCCTTGCGTTGCGGGTGAGGCCGGGCAGGCAGATGACCGGCGTTTTGCCAGTATTCGCTGCGCCATAGACGCGGGCGTGAAGGCGAAGACCATCCGGAGCAGAATAGAAGAAATCCGAAAACTCTGCATTGTCGGCCATTCAGGCTCCTGTGGTCAGGTGGCAAGAACGCTTGTTATTTGACATTGCGGCGGGCGGCTACGCCCTGCACTTGCAAGAACCCTAGATCATCGACGGGAGGAAAGCGAAGCCGATTCTCAGAGCGTGCGGCCGTACAAGGGCCGGTGGCCTGGCCAACGGTGAGCGCAGCGCCGATGCTGGGGAGGAGGCAGCGGCCTTGATAGACCATTTGCCTTGGCGGCTAGACTAGCGAC
Source organism: Mesorhizobium sp. KR2-14 (assembly GCF_040049255.1). Classification (NCBI taxonomy): domain Bacteria; kingdom Pseudomonadati; phylum Pseudomonadota; class Alphaproteobacteria; order Hyphomicrobiales; family Phyllobacteriaceae; genus Mesorhizobium; species Mesorhizobium sp. KR2-14. The sequence goes on from NZ_JBDZDR010000002.1 coordinate 680,529, forward strand.
CGGCCGTCAGATCGCCGACGATGTCGAACTGCCCCGAAAAGCGCATCTTGTAGACCTGGAAATTCTCCATCACGCGCTGGACATAGCTGCGCGTTTCCGAAAACGGAATCCGCTCGATCCAGTCCACCACCGTGTCCACGTCCTTGCCGCGTGGGTCGCCAAAGCGGTTGATCCACTCCTGGGCGCGGCGCGGCCCGGCGTTGTAGCCAGCGATAGTCAGCACGTATGAGCCGTCGAAGCGGCTCAGTTGCTCGCCCAGGAAGGTCGCGCCAAGCGAGGCATTGTACCCCGCGTCTGTTGTCAGCCGAGCCGCCGAGAACGGAAGCCCTGCCTTTTTCGCCGCTTCCTTGGCGGTTGCCGGCAACAGTTGCAGTAAGCCGCGCGCGCCGACGCCGGATACGGCCGAAACCTTGAATTCGCTTTCCTGCCTTGCGATGGCATAGGCCAGCGCCTCGCCTGCGCCGGAAACATTGGCGGTGGCCGGAATTGCGCCGATGGGGTGCGAAAGCGCGCCGATCTCGATGCCGCGAGATGCGGCGATCTTGCCGACCTTCAGCGCCAGGAAGTGGTTGTTGCGTTGCTCCGCCGTGAGCGCAAGCAGTGCGAGTTCGCCCGGGCTTGTCAGTTGCGCGGCGAGGTCCTGGGAGAGTGTGTCGGCCAGGCTTCCATATCCGGCTTCTTCCAGGCGCTTGATGGCCTGCACGGCCTCGCGCTGATCGAAGTCGCGTCGGTCCGCTTCCGTCGGCATCGGAGTGCCGACTTCGACGGTGCTGCGCCCGATCCGCTCGGCGGCGAGCTGTCCATAGAAGGTTGTGCCGAATTTCGCCGCGCGCTCGAAATAGGCCCTTGCATCGCCAGGGCCTCCTGCCTCGGCCGCACGCCCGAGCCAGTAGTAAGCGCGTGCCCGCGAAATCGCGCCTTCGGCAAGAATGGCGATGCGCGAGAAGTGCTCTGCCGCCTTCCCGGCGTCTTCAAGTCCCCGCAGCGCATACCAGCCGGCGTGGAATTCCGCGTCGACGGCGTTGGAAGGAGTTTCCGCGGAATACGCGGCCACAATCCTGTACGCCGTCTGCACATCGCCTCTGTTCATCAGTTCGCGCGAGAGTGCGCGCCGCTCGATCCACCACGCATCCGCATCGGCCAACGCCCCGCGGTTGGTCGGTGCCTGCAGCATCACGGCTGCTGCCTCTTCGATCTTGTTGCCTTTGCGCAGGTATTTCGCGCGCGCAAAGAAATAGCCGGCGGAGCGCTGCTCCGCCGGCACGGCGTCGAGCAATTTGCCGGCATTGCCGTCGTTCTTGATCACCGCACTCCAGGCGGCAGCCAGGGCTTCGGCGCCTGCGAGCTTCGCAACGCTGAGGGCGGAAGCCACTCGGTCGGCGTAAAGCATGCGTTCCATGCGAAAGCGATGATCCGTGGCGGGGATCAGCGCCCCGAACTCTTTCAGGATCGCGGCCTCCTCCTGCGGAGACAATTTCGCGGTCCGCCAGAACGGCAGCAGCACCGCTCGCGCGGTCTCGGGGTTTCCCAGAGCAACCTGCGCGCGCGCCAGGATGATGATGCCTTCCATCGTTTGCGGAGCCTTCCCGTGGAAGGTGGCGACGACCTCGGCGGGGGCCGGATTCTCACGCAGCAGCGCCCGTTCGGCGTTGCGCCGCAAGGCGTCGGTTGCCGGCCAGTCGCTCAAGGCCCTGGCCGTGGCCGAGATTTCCGCGCTGGGCACAAGGGCGCCGCCGCGCAGCGCTATCGCCCAGGACAAGATGTGGCGATCGAGCGAGTCTTGCGGAAGGGCGTCCCGCAGCGAGCGCGCACGCGCAATATCCCGTGCCGAAAGAGCATCGAGGCCCGTCTTCAGCGGGGAGATGTCGTCCAGCTTTGCCGGCCGGGGGAGGAGCATCTCGCCCGGCCTGTTCACGATGGCGGATGTCGTCTGCGCGTCCACGCTCTCGCCCATCGCGGTGGGGGGCGCGAACGCGACTAGTGCTCCGAGTAGTGCGAACCGAAAATGCCCTATGCCAAGCATCTCTTGCCAAAAAATCCTGTGCAGCGTGGCTTTCCAAAAGCCTGTTTTCCCCTCTCCGAAAAAGTCTGACGCCGGGCACTGCCCTATCTGGACCAGTTGGTTCTTTGCCGCGTCACCGTGTCAAGACTATGGTGCGCGGCTTAGTTTTCGGATAGAAAGCCGCGACATCAAGAAGGGACTGCCCAACCGCAAGGTTGCAGAGAGAGTTGACCACATGCTCAGAGGCTCGATGACCGCGCTCGTGACACCATTCCAAGCGAATGGCGGTTTCGACGAAAAAGCCTTCCGAGCTTTTGTCGAGTGGCAGATAGAAGAGGGCACCAAGGGCCTCGTTCCGGTCGGCACGACCGGAGAATCGCCGACGCTGTCGCATGAAGAGCATCGGGACGTCGTCCGGACCTGCGTCGAGGTCGCCAACGGGCGCGTTCCCGTCATCGCCGGGGCCGGATCCAACAACACTGCCGAGGCGGTCGGTCTGGTCGAGCACGCCGAAAAGGTCGGGGCCGATGCGGTTCTGGTCGTGACGCCGTACTACAACAAGCCGACGCAGCGCGGCCTTTACGAGCACTTTGCCACGGTCGCCCGGTCCACGAAGCTGCCGATCATCATCTATAACATTCCGCCGCGCTCGGTGATCGACATGACCCCGGAGACGATGGGCCGCCTGGCGCACGACTTCCCCAACATTGTCGGCGTGAAGGATGCCACCGGCAAGGTCGAGCGCGTTTCCGAGCAGCGGCTTGCCTGCGGCAAGGACTTCATCCAGCTCTCGGGCGAAGACGCCTCGGCGCTCGGATTCAACGCGCATGGCGGTGTCGGCTGCATCTCGGTCACCTCGAACGTCGCTCCCCGGCTGTGCGCCGAATTCCAGGAAGCGACCCTCAACGGCGACAAGGAGCGCGCGCTGGAGCTTCAGGACCGTTTGATGCCGCTGCACAAGGCTATCTTCCTCGAGCCCGGCGTTTCCGGCGCCAAATATGCGCTTTCGCGCCTCGGCAAGGTTGCAAATGTTCTCCGCTCGCCGCTCATGACCATCGAGGGCTCCACGGCCGAGCGCATCGACGCGGCGATGAAGCACGCCGGCCTGATCAATTGATGCGGGTTCCCGCACTGCGAAGCCATGAACGCTAAGAGAGCCGATCCAAACAGCAAGGTTGTCGCCGAAAATCGCAAGGCCCGGTTTTCCTACGAGGTCGTCGACACGATCGAGACCGGCCTCGTGCTGACGGGAACGGAAGTGAAGTCGCTGCGGCAAGGCCAGGCGAACATCCAGGAGTCCTATGCTTCGGCCGAGGATGGCGAGATCTGGCTGATCAATTCCTACGTGCCCGAATATCTGCAGGGCAACCGCTTCAACCATGAGCCGCGGCGCCGCCGCAAGCTTCTGGTCAGCAAGCGCGAGATGGCGCGTCTGTCCCAGGCTGTCGAGCGTGAAGGCATGACCATGGTGCCGTTGAAGATCTACTTCAACGACAAGGGACGTGCGAAGCTGCTTCTGGCCATAGCCCGCGGAAAGAAGCTTCACGACAAGCGCGAGACCGAAAAGCAGCGCGACTGGAACCGCGAGAAGGGGCGTCTTCTCAAGGAGCGGGGGTAGGCCCGTCCCTTGTCTTCGGGGCGTCGGATTGGACCTGCCGATCTGCAGCCGGCTGGCTTCTATTTGTCCAGAAAGGCTGCTATCTCACGGAAAACGCTGACGAACATCTCTTCGGTCAGTCGGCCGGTATTGGTGTTGTAGCGCGAGCAGTGATAGCTGGAAAAGACGGTCACGTCGCCGATCTGCTGGCGCCCGCCATGGCTGAACGGGTGTTCCGCCACGCGTCCGCCCAAAGCCCGAACGGTGGACTGGTGGGCAATGGTTCCCAGCGTCAGAATGGCTTCCAGGTTTCGGAAGCGACCAAGATTCAGGCTCAGGAATTTCCGGCAAGTATTGATCTCGACGCCGATCGGCTTGTTTTCCGGCGGCACGCATTTCACGGCGTTCGTAATGGCCGTCGAAATCAATTCCAGGCTGTCGTCGGGCCGCGCTTCGAACCTGCCTCGGGCCAGGCCGAAGCGGATCAGCGTGTCGTAGAGCAGGTCGCCCGCATAGTCGCCGGTGAAGGGGCGGCCGGTCCTGTTGGCGCCGCGCAGTCCCGGCGCCAGGCCGACAATCAGCAAGCGCACCCCGTCTTCGCCTTCTAGCGGCAGGAATGTCGGTACAGGCGCGTTGAACCATTCGGGTTCGCGCTGGCGCCAGAGGGTGAGAAAATCGTGCAGGCGAGGGCAGAGCGCGCAGTCGCGCGAAGGCTCAACGTTTTCTGGCATCAATAGTCTTCGCTGTCCGCATCGGCATCCGCAGATTCGGCCTTGCGCGCCGGCCGCTCGGACGGGTCGCGGCCAACCTCGCCCTTCAGGGTCATGAGGTCAATAAAATGGTCGGCCTGGCGGCGCAGGTCGTCGGAGATCATCGGGGGCTGGGAGGCCATGGTGGAAACCACGCTAACCTTCTTGCCGCGCCGCTGCAACGCCTCCACCAGCGTGCGGAAGTCGCCGTCTCCCGAGAAGATCACGTAATGATCCAGCACATCGGAGAGCTCAAGCGCGTCGACGGTAAGCTCAATATCCATGTTGCCTTTGATCTTTCGGCGCCCGCTGGAGTCCGTGAATTCTTTGGCAGGCTTGGTTACGACTTTGAAGCCATTATAATCGAGCCAGTCGATAAGTGGACGTATTGAGGAGTATTCCTGGTCTTCAACAAGAGCGGTGTAATAGTAGGCGCGCAGAAGATATCCGCGCTTTTGAAAGCTCGACAGTAGCTTGCGATAATCTATGTCAAAACCAAGCGCGCGCGACGTCGCGTAGAGATTGGCGCCGTCTATAAAAAGAGCAATTTTTTCGCGCGGGTCAAACATGTGAAGTATCCTTTGGAGCAATAGGAAATTTCGTTAAAACGCACACTCCGTCGGCGAGTTGCCTTGTAAAAAAATTTTTATAATTTCATCATGTCCGAAAATATCGCTCGCCTCGGCGCATTCCAAGGGGTTTGTGACGATATGCAAGAAAAAGTGAACTTCCTTTTCCGCTGTAGGCGGGGCAAGTAGCCCGGAGACCGTCTGCCGTGGAAATCAAGCTTTAAGCTTGTTTTTTGCGGCTGTTCGGGTTATGGACCGCGCCTGTTTTCCATTGAATTCGCGTATGAAAGGGGCAATCCATGGCCCGTGTAACCGTTGAAGATTGTATCGACAAGGTCGAGAACCGCTTCGAACTGGTTCTTCTGGCTGGTCACCGCGCCCGGCTGATTTCCCAGGGCGCTGCGATCACCGTCCCGCGCGACAACGACAAGAATCCGGTCGTGGCGTTGCGCGAGATTGCCGATGAGACTCTGTCGCCGGGCGACCTGAAGGAAGATCTGATCCACTCGCTGCAGAAGCATGTCGAGGTCGACGAGCCGGAAGCCGAGGGTCACGCGCTGGTGGACCAGAGCGAGATGGCCGCCGTTTCGACCGAAGAGGAGCGCGAGGAAGAGAACATCGCCTTCGATCGCATGAGCGAGGAAGACCTGCTGGCCGGCATCGAAGGCCTGGTGGCGCCCGAGAAGAGCGACGATTTCTAACCTTTCGAAGGTGTGCCGGTACTTTCCTGCCGGCAGTTTCGTGGTTATTTATGGCATGCGCCAGGTCGGACGATCTGGCGCATGATTCTTATCCGTATGTGAGATCGTGCCCATGATGCGTCAGTATGAGCTTGTCGAGCGCGTCCAGCGCTACAAGCCTGACGTGAACGAGGCACTGCTGAACAAGGCCTATGTTTATGCGATGCAGAAACATGGCCATCAGAAGCGCGCCTCCGGCGACCCGTATTTCTCACACCCGCTCGAAGTTGCGGCTATCCTTACGGACATGCGCATGGACGAGGCCACCATCGCGGTGGCGCTGCTGCATGACACGATCGAGGACACCAGCGCTACCCGGCAGGAGATCGACGAATTCTTCGGAGCTGACCTGGGCAAGCTGGTGGAGGGCCTGACCAAGCTCAAGAAGCTCGACCTCGTCTCGAAGAAGGCCGAACAGGCGGAAAACCTGCGCAAGCTGTTGCTGGCGATTTCGGAAGACGTGCGTGTCCTGCTCGTCAAGCTCGCCGATCGCCTCCACAACATGCGCACGCTCGACCACATGCCGGAGAACAAGCGGCTCCGCATCGCCGAGGAGACGATGGACATCTATGCGCCGCTGGCCGGGCGCATGGGCATGCAAGGCATGCGCGAGGAGCTGGAAGACCTGGCCTTTCGCTACATCAATCCGGAAGCCTACCGCACGGTGACGGCGCGGGTGGACGATGTTTCGAGCCGCAACAAGGGCGTTATCGCCGAGATCGAAAGGTCGTTGTCGGCTCTGTTCGAGAAGTATGCGATCACGGCGACGGTTACGAGCCGGCAGAAGAAGCCCTGGTCCGTTTTTCGGAAGATGGAAGCCAAGGCGCTTTCTTTCGAGCAGCTTTCCGACATCTTCGGGTTCCGGGTCATCGTCGACAGCGTCGAGGATTGCTATCGCGCGCTCGGCGCCATTCATACCACCTGGTCGATGGTGCCGGGCCGGTTCAAGGACTACATCTCCACGCCGAAGCAGAACGACTACCGCTCCATTCACACCACCATCGTGGGCCCTTCGCGCCAGCGCATCGAACTGCAGATTCGCACCCGTGAAATGAACGAGGTTGCCGAATACGGCGTCGCAGCTCATGCGCTCTACAAGGACACTGGCGGCAAGACCAACGCCAGCAACACGATCTCCAAGGAAACCAACGCCTATGCCTGGCTGCGTCGCACCATCGAGCAGCTTGCCGAGGGCGACAATCCCGAGGAGTTCCTGGAAAACACCAAGCTGGAGCTGTTCCAGGACCAGGTGTTCTGCTTCACGCCAAAGGGCATGCTGATCGCTCTGCCGCGCAAGGCCACGCCCATCGACTTTGCCTATGCCGTCCACACCGATGTCGGCGACACCTGCGTCGGCGCCAAGATCAACGGCCGTATCATGCCGCTGATGACCGAGCTGAAGAATGGCGACGAGGTCGAGATCATCCGTTCCAAGGCGCAGGTGCCACCCGCGGCCTGGGAATCGGTGGTGGTGACGGGCAAGGCCCGCTCCGCCATTCGTCGCGCCACCAAGAACGCGATCCGGAAGCAGTATTCCGGCCTTGGCGTGCGCATTCTGGAACGAGCCTTCGAGCGGGCGGGAAAAACCTTCACGAAGGACAGCCTGAAGCCGGTGCTGCATCGGCTTGCGCGCAAGGACGTCGAGGATGTCGTCGCTTCCGTGGGCCGGGGTGAGCTGTCTTCGACCGACGTGATGAAGGCGGTGTTCCCTGATTACAAGGACGAGCGGGTGACGCAGGCGCCAAAGCCGCGCGAAGAAGGCTGGTCGAAGATCCGCAATGCCGCCGGCATGCTGTTCCAGATCCCCGGGCGAGCAGGGACCCGCAAGGATGGCCGCCCGAGCAAGGCGGGAGGAGCAGTCCCCATACGCGGCGTGCGCAGCGACCTGCCCGTGCGCTTCGCGCCGGAGGGCGCAGTTCCCGGCGACCGCATCGTCGGCATCATGCAACCCGGTTCCGGCATAACCATTTATCCCATCCAGTCGCCGTCGCTGACCGCCTTCGACGACCAGCCGGAGCGCTGGATCGACGTGCGTTGGGACATCGACGAGGAAACCAAGGAGCGCTTTCCCGCCCGCATTTCCGTGGTGGCCATCAACGCCCCGGGCTCGCTTGCAGAAATCGCCCAGGTGATTGCGGAGAACGACGCCAATATCCACACACTGTCGATGGTGCGCACGGCGCCTGACTTCACGGAAATGCTGGTCGACCTCGAGGTCTGGGACCTGAAGCATCTGAACCGGCTGCTTTCGCAGCTTAAGGAAAATTCAAGCGTCAGCGATGCCAAGCGCGTCAACGGCTGACCATTTCTATGACGGGAGCAGCATGAATACCGACCAGGTGCTGGACATTTTTCGCGAGGCGGGTGCAGTTCTCGAAGGTCATTTCATCCTGACCTCGGGCCTGCGCAGCCCTGTGTTTTTGCAGAAGGCCCGGGTGTTCATGCATGCCGACAAGACCGAGCGGCTGTGCCGGGCGCTGGCCGAGAAGATCCGCGCGGAAGTGCCGGGTGTTATCGATTACGTCGTCGGTCCGGCCATCGGCGGTCTGATCCCCGCCTACGAGACCTCGCGCCACCTCGGCGTGCCGGCGGTCTGGGTCGAGCGTGAGGGCGGCGTGTTTCGTCTGCGTCGATTCGAGATCGAAAAAGGCGCGCGTGTCGTCATCGTCGAGGACATCGTCACGACCGGGCTGTCTATCCGCGAAACCATCGAATGCCTGCGCGATCTTGGAGCGGAAGTCGTCGCGGCCGCCTGCATCATCGACCGTTCTGCCGGCAAGAGCGATGTCGGCGTGCCGCTGATCGCGCTTGCCGAATATGAGGTGCCGGCCTATCCGGCGGACCAGCTTCCGCCGGAACTCGCGGCCATTCCGGCAGTCAAGCCGGGAAGCCGGAACATCTGAGGGCCCAGGCTGTATGATCATCGGCATCGGCAGCGATCTCATCGACATCAGGCGAATCGAGAAGTCGCTCGAGCGCTATGGCGAGCGCTTCAAGGCCCGCATCTTCACTGAGATCGAGCAGGCCAAGTCGGAGCGCCGCAAAGAGCGTGCGGCCTCCTACGCCAAGCGCTTCGCCGCCAAGGAGGCCTGCGCCAAGGCGCTCGGAACCGGCATGGCGCACGGGGTGTTCTGGCGGGACATGGGCGTTGTGAACCTTCCCGGCGGCAAGCCGACCATGCAGTTGACGGGCGGTGCGGCCGAAAGGCTGCAGCACATGCTGCCGGCGGGTCGCCGCGCGGTCATTCATCTCACGATCACGGATGATTTCCCGCTGGCCCAAGCCTTTGTGATCATTGAAGCGCTGCCCGCCGAATAACCGCCGCTTTCATGGCGCTCGTGGCAAGCGCTAGACATTGCTCCGAACGCGCCGAGCCCTTATACCGAGACGCAGAAACGAGGAAGAGATGAGCGTGGCCGACAAACCTCAGAAGAAATCCGGCGGGCTTGGTGAAACGGTCAGCGTCATCATCCAGGCGTTGCTGCTTGCGCTGGTTATCCGCACATTCTTGTTCCAGCCGTTTTCCATTCCTTCGGGTTCCATGCGCCCCACGTTGCTGGAGGGCGATTATCTCTTCGTGACCAAGTGGGCCTATGGATACTCGCGGTATTCGCTGCCGTTCTCGCCTGATCTGTTCTCTGGCCGCATCTGGGGGAGCGAGCCGGAGCGTGGCGATGTCGCGGTCTTCAAGTTCCCGCCGAACCCGGCTCTTGATTACATCAAGCGGGTGGTCGGCCTGCCGGGCGATCGCATCCAGATGAAGGATGGCCAGTTGTTCATCAACGGGGAGGGCGTCCCGCGTGTGAAAATCGGCCAGATCGACAATCCGGATATCACCGAAGTCAGCCGCCCGGTCGACGTCTATCGCGAGACGCTGCCCAACGGCGTTTCCTACGACACGCTCGACCTGACGCCAAATTCGATTGGCGACAACACGCGTGAGTTCGTGGTTCCGGAAGGCCACTATTTCATGATGGGCGACAACCGGGACAATTCCACCGACAGCCGCTTCTCGGTTGGCTACGTTCCCTCGGAGAATCTTGTTGGCCGCGCCAATATCATTTTCTTCTCCATCGCCGAGGGTGCGAGCCCGCTGGAAATCTGGAAGTGGCCGACGCAACTGCGCGCCTCGCGCCTCTTTACGTTCGTCCACTAGGACATGGCCAACAAACGACCGACCGGACAGGCGCTCGCCGATGCATTGCGCGAGCGTACCGGACATGCCTTCACTGATATCCAGCGCTTACAGCGTGCGCTCACCCATGCCAGCGCCCGCGGCGTCAAGGTCGGCGGCGACTATGAGCGCTTTGAGTTCCTTGGCGATCGCGTGCTGGGGCTGGTGGTGGCCGACATGCTGTTCAACGCGTTTCCGGCTGCGGCCGAGGGCGAGCTTTCGGTTCGCCTGAATGCGCTGGTCAATGCCGAGACGCTGGCCGAGATCGCGGACGAGATCGGACTGACCGAGCTGATCCGGGCCGGCAGCGAGGTAAAGACGCTCGCCGGGCGCAAGCGCGTCAACATTCGCGCCGATGCGCTGGAATCGCTGATCGCCGCGCTCTATCTCGATGGGGGGCTGGATGTCGCCCGCCGGTTCGTTCTGCGCTATTGGGAACCGCGTTCCACGGTTACAGGTGCAGCCCGCCGCGACCCGAAGACGGAACTGCAGGAATGGGCGCATCAGGCGGCCGCCGCCACGCCCAGCTATCAGATCGAAAGCCGCGAAGGGCCCGACCATGATCCGGTCTTCAAGGTCAGCGTTCGGGTGGGACAATTCACGCCGGCCTATGGAACCGGCCGATCGAAGCGCGAGGCCGAGCAGGCCGCCGCGGCAAGCATGCTCCAGCGCGAGGGCGTCTGGGGCCAGGAAGGAAATGAAGCGTGAGCGAAACTGAACCCGTCACCCATTCCGGCTTCGTCGCCCTGATCGGCGCGCCGAACGCCGGCAAGTCGACGCTGGTCAACCAGCTTGTCGGCGCCAAGGTGTCGATCGTCACCCACAAGGTGCAGACCACGCGTGCCATCGTTCGCGGCATCGCCACGCACAACGACGCACAGATCGTGTTCGTCGATACGCCCGGCATCTTCAAGCCGCGCCGCCGGCTCGACCAGGCAATGGTCACCACCGCCTGGGGTGGGGCCAAGGACGCCGACGTGATCATGGTGCTGATCGACGCCGAGCGCGGCATCAGGGGTGACGCCGACACGATCCTCGCCAATCTGGCCGAAGTGCGCCAGCCCAAGGTGCTGGTGCTCAACAAGATCGACCGGGTCAAGCCGGAAACCTTGCTGGTGCTGGCGGAAGAGGCCAACAAGCGCGTTCCCTTCGACAGCACCTTCATGGTCTCGGCGCTGACCGGCGCGGGCTGCAAGGCCATTCTCGACCATCTCGCCAAGGCTTTGCCTGTCGGCCCCTGGTACTATCCGGAAGACCAGATTTCAGACCTGCCGATGCGGCAGCTCGCCGCCGAGATCACCCGCGAGAAGCTTTATCTGCGGCTGCATCAGGAACTGCCCTATTCGTCCCACGTGGAAACCGAAAGCTGGGAGGAGAAAGCCGACGGTTCCGTGCGCATCGAGCAGGTGATCTATGTCGAGCGCGACAGCCAAAAGAAGATCGTGCTGGGCCACAAGGGCGAGACGATCCGCGCCATCGGCCAGGCGGCGCGCAAGGAGATCGGTGAAATCCTGGAGCAGAAGGTGCATCTGTTCCTGTTCGTGAAGGTGCGCGAGAATTGGGGCGACGACCCCGAGCGCTATCGCGAAATGGGCCTTGAATTCCCGCACTGAGCGGCCAACACTCCCGTTATGGAATGGCGCGACGAGGGCATAATCCTTGGCAGCCGCAAGCATGGCGAAACCAGCGTCATACTTGAGGTGATGACGCGCGCGCATGGGCGCCACCTTGGCATGGTCCGTGGCGGGCGCTCGCGCAAGGCGCAGCCGGTGCTGCAGGTCGGGAACCGGGTCGATCTGATCTGGCGAGCGCGCCTGGACGAGCATATGGGCTTTTTCCAGGTCGAGCCGCTGGAACTCAACGCAGCCCGCCTGTTCGAAAGCGCCTGTGCAGTCTATGGCCTGCAGACGCTGGCCGCGCATCTGCGCCTTCTGCCGGAACGCGAACTGCATTTGGGCCTCTACGAGATGCTGGAGTTGCTGATCTCGCATCTGGACGATGCCTCCGCCGCCGGCGAGCTTGTCGTGCGCTTCGAACTGATGATGCTGGAAGAACTTGGATTTGGCCTCGACCTGACCGAGTGCGCCGCCACGGGCGGGCGCGAAGAGCTGGTCTACGTCTCGCCGAAATCAGGCCGCGCGGTTTCCCGCGAGGCCGGCTTGCCCTGGCACGACAAGATGCTGCCGCTGCCAGCCTTCCTGATCGGCGGGGTAGGACGATGCACGGACATGGCCACGATCGAGCAGGCGTTCCGGCTGACTGAGTTCTTCTTCGCCCGCCATGTCTACGAGCCCCGCGGACTTTCATCTCCCGAGGCGCGGGCGGGCCTCCTCAACGCGTTGCGCAAGCACAGTGCCATGACGTCCAGCGTTTCCGGCGGCAGCGCGGCCTGACGCGCCGTTGAACTATGCCGCTCCGCGCATGCGCTCGATTTCGGCGAAACGCTTCAGGAAGGCGCGCTCCACCGACTTTGCCGGGTGGCAGGCAAGGTCAAAGCCGTCCGCTGAAATGCTGCGCGGGCGGCCGAAGAATTTCGTCGCTTCCTGAACCGAAAAGCCGGCAAGCGCCGTCGCTTCGAAATAGGCGGCAATCTGGTCGGCCCGCTTGATCTGCTTCCTGAGCCTCTCGCTTATCTCCGGGGCAAGCGAAAAGCGAACGTGGATGGCGTGCTGCAGACGCTGCTCGACCAGCTTGTAGCCGCCGCCAACCACAGACTTGAAGGGCGAGATCATGTCTCCGATCACATATTCAGGCGCGTCGTGCAGCAGGGCCGTGAGTTGTTCGACGGGCGTCGGCGTCTTTGCCTGCCTGGAAAAGATCTCTTCCACCAGCAGTGAGTGCTGCGCGACAGAGAAGGCATGATCGCCGCCGGTCTGGCCGTTCCAGCGCGCTACGCGCGCCAGCCCATGCGCTATGTCGGAGATCTCGATGTCCAGCGGCGAGGGATCAAGCAGGTCGAGGCGACGACCCGAAAGCATGCGTTGCCAGGCGCGCGGGGGGGCGCCGACCTTGTCGGCTGTCATGCTTCCCCCGCATTGGTGGCGTCTTGCGGAAAGGTGAATTTCGCCCATGCGGGGATTGAGAGCGTGAGGGGGACGTCCGCGGCTGTAATCGCGACGCCATTGTCCTGTGCGTCCTTCACGCGGTCGATGCGCGCAACGGCGAGGCCGCGTTGTCCGGCAGCGGAGCCGAGCGTGCCGATCGTGCGGCCGTCGGCCATAATTGCAGTGCCAGGCTCCGGCAGCGGGGCTTCGGCCGAAACGAGCAGCACGCGCCGCCGCGCCGTGCCGCGATGATGCATGCGCGAAACCACTTCCTGGCCGACATAGCAGCCCTTGCCGAAGCCGACGCCGCCCGTCTCGTCGAGCAGAACGTCATGCGGAAAGGCGTCCCCCAGTTCGAAGTCCTTGCCGCTTTCGGCGACGCCATGAGCTATGCGCAGCGCGTGCCATTCGTTCGCGTCGGCCGCTGGCTGCAAGGACTGGCCGTAGAGCCTGAACACCGGAAAAGGTGCCTTGAAGCGGGCGTCGCGCAGCGCCGTAGCGCCACTGCGCACGGTGTTGGATTCTGCTTCTGAAGCAGATGAATCGGTGTCCCACTTAACGCCGACAACCTTTTGAGATTGCTTGGAAATCTCCACCTTCGCGCGCAGCTTGTAGAGCGTCAGCCGGCGGATGAAGTCGTCAGCCACGTCGGCGCGGCAATCGAGAAGGAAGCCGCCTGTTTCATCGCGCGAGATCAGGAAATCAAAGAGGATCTTGCCTTGCGGCGAAAGCAGCGCACCGGGCTTTGCCTCGCCTGGAGCCAAAGCGTCGAGGTCTGTGGTAAGTATGTTCTGCAGGAAATGTTCCGCCTCCGCGCCGGTCACAGAAATGAGGCAACGGTCGGAAAGCAGTGCTAAAACCATGGGCGGAACCTGACTTGCAAATCGGTTGGCCATTACGTAAGCCCCCCGCATCGCAGGAGCAAGAGCCGGGAAGGTGGCAAATGACAGCGACGTTCGACCTCATTCTCAAGGGCGGCACGGTCGTCAACCACGATGGCAGTGGCGTGCGGGATGTTGGCGTGCGTGCCGGCCGCATCGCGGCGATCGGCGATTTGCGTCAGGCCTCGGCCGGAGAGATCATCGAGTGCAGGGGCCTGCATGTCCTGCCTGGCGTGGTCGACAGCCAGGTGCATTTTCGCGAGCCCGGGCTTGAGCACAAGGAAGACCTGGAAACCGGCTCTCTTGCCGCCGTGCTTGGCGGCGTTACGGCCGTCTTCGAAATGCCCAACACCAATCCGTTGACCACCAGCGCGGAGGCTCTGGCCGACAAGGTTTCGCGCGCCACCGATCGCATGCATTGCGACTTTGCCTTCTGGGTGGGCGGCACGCGCGACAATGCAAGAGATGTCGGTGAGCTGGAGCGCCTTCCGGGTGCCGCCGGCATCAAGGTCTTCATGGGCTCGTCCACCGGCGATCTGCTGGTCGAGGACGACGAAGGGGTGCTCTCCATCCTGAAGAATACGCGCCGCCGCGCAGCCTTCCACTCGGAAGACGAGTTCCGCCTGCGCGAGCGCCTCGGCGAACGCATCGAGGGGGATCCGTCCTCGCATCCGGTCTGGCGCGACGAGATTGCTGCCCTGCGCTGCACGGAGCGGCTGGTGCGGATAGCCCGGGCGGCAAGAGCGCGCATCCACGTACTGCATGTTTCCACGGCGGAAGAGATCGAGTTCCTTGAACACCACAAGGATGTGGCGAGCGCCGAGGCCACACCGCACCATCTGACGCTTACGGCCGACGACTACGCCACGCTGGGAACCCTGATCCAGATGAACCCGCCCGTGCGCTCTGCGCGCCATCGCGACGGGGTCTGGCGCGGCATAAGCCAGGGCATCGTGGACGTCCTCGGGTCCGACCACGCGCCTCACACCCTGGCCGAGAAGGCCAAGCCCTATCCTGCCTCGCCATCGGGCATGCCAGGCGTGCAGACGCTGGTTCCGATAATGCTCGACCATGTGAACGCCGGGCGGCTTACACTGGAGAGGTTTGTGGACCTGACAAGCCACGGCCCGCAACGCCTGTTCGGCATGGCGCGCAAGGGGCGCATCGCGGCTGGCTACGAGGCCGACTTGACCGTGGTGGACATGAAGCGCACCGAAGTCATCACCAATGCCCAGGCAGGATCGAGAGCCGGTTGGACGCCTTACGATGGCAAGGAGGTCAAGGGCTGGCCAGTGGGCACGATCATTCGCGGCAACCGCGTGATGTGGGAAGGTGAAATCGTCACGGGCGGACAGGGCCGGCCAGTGGCGTTCTCGGAAGCGCTTCCCGTGGAGTAATGTGTCGCCGGCCTAGTCGCCGGCGACGAAGAATGCCCATTTGCCTTCGGGAGTGATCCCGAGGCGATAAAAATTGTAGGCGCCGTCGCTCTTCATGTCCTCGTAATCGCCGGCGGTCACGATCTTGAACAGCTCCACGCGCTGGCGCGGCGTGAGGCGCTCCAGCGGCATCGCGAAGAAATATGGCCAGGCATATAGTTCTTCAGGCGTTCCGGGATCGAGGTGGACATAGCCGGCATTCAGGACGTTTTCGATGATGGCGAGTATTTCCTCGCCGTCCTTGTCGCCGGACAGTTCCTTCAGAAACTCTATCGGGTCGCCCTCGAGACCCGTGACCGAGAGCTGGGTGGCATCGTCGCCCGTGCCGACGAGCGTGCGCAGCTTCTCGATGTCGCCGCCAATCGCAACGTCCAGGATCAACTGGCGCATGCGCTGCACCGGCTCCGGCAATTTCGAGATGTCGTAGATGATCTCGGGCAGGGGAGTGTTCGGGTCTTCGTTGGCGTGGGCCGCGCTGCTGGGCGCGGTCGCGCCGGGCGCTTCCTCGCCTTGCGGCGCTGTGGTCTCGCCAGTTGCCTCGTTGTCGAGCGTTTGAGCCGGAGGCGTGGGCAGTTCCTCCCGCTTGATCTCGCTCAGCGCGAAGGCAGGCGTCGTGGTCGCAATCGCTGGCAGCAAGGCTGTTCCGGCCGCAGCCAGCCAAAGCGCGGCAGCAAAGCCGCTACTCTTGCGATTCCGAACTCCGCTGCGCGTCGGTGTCTGCATGTCCCATCCTCTCCAGGGCCACGATCAATTCGGCGCCCATCGACTACTTATAGCGAAAAATCGGTCTTAGGGATGATTCAATGTCGCAGCCGGAGCGGCTCGAACTCTCCGGCGATCACTTTTTCGCGCATGCGATCAAGCAGTGCCAGTGCGGCGTCTTCGCCATTCGTGCGCAGGATCTCGCCAAAGGCGGTGGCAAGCGCGGCTTCGGCAAGGATATCGGCCTCGATGCCGACGGAGAAACCCTCGGCCCATGCCTCGTTGTGGCATTCCACGGCGGTCAGCCGCTTTTCTTCTCTGACCAGCGCATCGAGGTCGCTGACACCGTGTTCGATCGTCATCTTTCACCTTTCAAGCCTTGATCCCCCGATTCGGATCAACTTGAGCTTCCCCGTACACCCATCGTTAACAACCTAGCACAGCCGTCCGATTCGCGGCGCGGCGCGAAAACGAAATGTGGAGACGTGCTTAATTTCCATAGCGCCCCGTCACCTCGCGCGTCAGCGTCTCGCCTTCTTTCATGTAGCGCGCGATGGCTTCGGCCGCCGAACTGGTGCACTTGGCGTAAGTTCCCTCGAACGAGCGGTAGCCGCGATTGAAGCTGGCGATGAACTTTGCGCGACGCGCTGCATCCGGCTTCTCGGCATCAAGAAGCTTTTCCATTTGCTGGCGCCACTGGTCGCCGTGCTCGCCGCAAAGGTTTCGCAGGAAATGCAGGGAGCCGAGAATTTCCGCCAGCCGCATCAGGTTTCCCTCGAAGGGGGCTTCCTCCGCGCGCACGGGGCTTGCGGCCGTCGAGATGGCGACAAGCAATGCGATGAAGAACGGCATGGTCCGGCCCATGACGCCTTGTGGCGAAACAATTTGTCAGCCGCAAGGCGGTAAGGCCACTATCCCCCCGAATTGTTCTTCTTGGCTGGCCGTCACATCGCGGCTTCACTTCACTTCTTGAAGAGGAAGCTGCTTCAGAAGACTTCCTTGTGGCCAACGGCAGCATTGAACGAGCCGTGCCGCAAAAGCTCTCGGCACACTTCGGCAACGGAGTCGGTAACCGGCAGCGCGTCCAATTCCGCAAGCGTGAAGAAGGCGGCCTCCTCGGCGTCGCTGTCGGCGCGCGGCTCGCCGCCGCAGTCCTGGCCCGCGAAAACCTGAAGCCGATAGGTGATTTCCAGTCCGTCCCGCTCCGCATCGATGAAATAGGTTCCCAGCGGCTTGATGTCGGCTGCAACCAGCCCGGTTTCCTCGAAAAGCTCGCGCAGTGCGGCCTCTTCATCTGTTTCGCCGGGCTCGACCCGCCCGCCGGGAAAAGCATAGTGCCCGCGCGACGGCTGCTGCCCGCGCTTGACCAGCAGTATGCGGTCGCCCCGCATCAGGGCCACCGAAACCGCGGGGATGGTCTGCCGTGCGGACATGGGTCTCCTCTTTCGCTTCGGCCCGATTGGCTGGGGATGGGCCGGGTGGCCCAACCGATACAGGTTGCCGTTCGGGATTTCCATCGCCACATTGGCCGCGAAATCAAACGGTATCATCAAGGAATGTGCGGACGTTTTGCGCTGACTGCCAGCCCCGTGGAGGTTGGCGAGGCATTTTCGCTGGCCGATCTCGAGCCATTTCCGCCGCGCTACAACATCGCGCCGACGCAGCCGATACTCATGGTGTCGGCCGGCGAGTTGCGCGAGCCGGGCTCCAACTTTCCGGACCGTCGCTCGCTTCTCGTGCGCTGGGGTCTGATTCCCGCCTGGGTGAAGGACACGCGAGACTTTCCGCTGCTGTTCAACGCGCGCTCCGAAACCGCCGCTGAGAAGAATTCATTCCGCACGGCCATGCGCCACCGCCGGGCGCTGGTCCCGGCCTCGGGTTTCTACGAATGGCGGCAGATCGGCGGCAAGCGGGTGCAGGCCTATTGGGTTCGCCCGAAGCATGGCGGGGTGATTGCCTTCGCCGCCCTGCTGGAGACCTATGCCGAGCCGGGCGGTTCCGAGATGGATACCGGCGCGATCCTGACCACCAGCGCCAGCAGCGACATCGCCCATATCCACGACCGCATGCCGGTGGTGATCCACCAGCAGGATTTCTCGCGCTGGCTCGACTGCCGTTTCCAGGAGCCGCGCCACCTGGCCGACCTGCTGCGGCCCACCGAGCCCGGCTTCTTCGAGCCCATCCCGGTCTCGGACCTTGTGAACAAGGTCGCCAACACCGGCCCCCAGATCCAGGCGCGCGTTGAGCCGTCCGAGCCGCCCAGGCCAGCGCGAAAGAAGCCAATTGCCGACCCGTCCAGCCAAATGACCCTTTTCTAGTTCCTTTATCAGGCAATCCCGTTCATGATCTCAGCCCTTGTTCCGGCAGCACTTTCCGGCTTCCTTCTCGGCGCCTCGCTCATCATCGCGATCGGCGCGCAGAATGCCTTCATCCTGCGCCAGGGCCTGCTCCGCCAGCACGTCTTCGTGCTGTGCATGATCTGCGCGCTGTCGGATGCGGTGCTGATTGCCGCCGGCGTTGCCGGCCTTGGTACGCTGATCTCGCAATCGCCGACGCTGATCAACATCGTCACCATCGGCGGGGCGGTTTTCCTGTTCTGGTATGCGGTCGTCGCCTTCCGGCGCGCCGCGAAGCCGGATGTGCTGCAGGCGGCCAAGACGGGCGAAGGCAGCCTGAAGGCTGCGGTGGCGGCCTGTCTGGCCTTCACCTTCCTCAACCCGCACGTCTATCTCGACACGGTGGTGCTTTTGGGCTCGCTATCAGCGCGATATGAAGGCCACGACCGCGTGGCCTACGGGCTCGGCGCGGCGCTGGCGTCTTTTGTGTGGTTCTTCGGGCTCGGCTATGGCGCGCGCCTGCTTCAGCCCGTTTTCGCTCGGCAATCGGCTTGGCGCGTGCTCGACGTGCTGATCGGCCTGGTCATGGCCGCGATAGGTATCAGCCTGTCAACGCGGCTTGTTGCCGGCTGAGGCTCCCTTGCGCTTGGCGGCAAGCACAGCCGCCAGGATCGCGGCCGGACCGATGGCGCGATAGTGGCTTGTCAGCGCCGCATATTGAGCGCGGATACGTTCTGCTTCGCTCTTCATGGCTGACATCTTCCTGTTCCCCAAGGTCTAGTGCCATTCACCTGCTACTGCATGCGCTTTCTTTGGGACGAAATCGTGACGTCCGCCGGGCTTCCGGTTGGCTTGGCAACTCCAGTAACTGTATGTTTAATAAACCATTACGGATCCATTGGGCGGCCGGAAGGCGACATGTCTGCTGCGAAGTTGCGACTTGACGGCAATATCGCGGAAGGCGATAAAGCTGCCCATGAAAACGCCTTTCGCCATTTGCGGCATTTGCATTATTGGCTAGCGCACGCGCTGGTCCGGACGTTTTCGCCTTTTCTCTCGACAGGACAAACGCCCCGGCCAGCAGGCTGGAGCTTCATCGCGTCTGCCGGCTTGCGGCGGATTGCCGAACGGACTGGGATTTTGAATGTCGAACGGATTTAAGGGCTTGCGGCTCCACAACACGCTGACGCGCACGAAGGAAGATTTCGTGCCGATCGATCCCCGAAATGTGCGGATGTATGTCTGCGGGCCGACGGTCTACGACTTCGCGCACATCGGCAATGCGCGGCCCGTCATCGTCTTCGACGTGCTCTACCGGCTGCTGCGCCAACTCTATGGCGCCGATCACGTCACCTATGTCCGCAACATCACCGACGTGGACGACAAGATCAACGCGCGCGCCCTGCGCGATTTCCCCGAATTGCCGCTGAACGAGGCGATCGCCAACGTGACCAGGAAGACCGCCGACCAGTTCCACAAGGACGTCGCGGCCCTCGGCACCCTGCCGCCGACCTTCGAGCCCCGCGCCACCGAATTCGTGCAACCGCGCGCCGACGGCAAGGCCGACATGATCACTCTCATTCAGAGCCTGATCGAACGCGGTCATGCCTATGAAGCGGCGGGCGAAGTCCTGTTCGACACCGGCTCGATGCCCGACTACGGCCAGCTCTCCAAGCGCAATCTGGACGAGCAGCAGGCCGGCGTCCGTATCGCGGTAGATGCGCACAAGAAGAATCCTGGCGATTTCGTGCTGTGGAAGCTTTCCTCGCCCGAAGAGCCGGGCTGGGACAGCCCGTGGGGCAGGGGCCGCCCCGGCTGGCACATCGAGTGCTCGGCCATGAGCGCCGCCTATCTCGGCGAGGTGTTCGACATACATGGCGGCGGGCTCGACCTCATCTTCCCACACCACGAAAACGAAATCGCCCAGTCGCGCTGCGCCCACGGCACCGATGTGATGGCGAATTACTGGCTGCACAACGGCTTCCTACAGGTCGAAGGCCGGAAGATGTCGAAGAGCGAGGGCAATTTCGTCACCATCAACGAATTGCTGGAGACGGAAAAGTTCGGCGGCCGCAACTGGCCGGGCGATGTGCTACGTCTTGCCATGCTGATGACGCACTACCGCGAGCCCATCGATTTTTCCGTGCGCAAGCTCGAGGAAGCCGAAAACACCCTGCGCAAGTGGAAGCGCGCGGCCGACATGGCCCCGGATGGGGCAACACCTGTTCCGGCGGGCATCGTCGACGCCCTGTGCGACGATCTTGCGACCAGTTCGGCCTTCCAGCTCATGTCGCATCTGGCCAGCCAGGCAGCCGGCGACGAGAATGAAGAAGCTGCGGCAGCGCTCAAATCGGCTATGCTGTTCCTCGGCTTCGAGCTTCAGGCGGCAGAGGTCGACGAGGAGGCGATCGCAAAGGCAATTGCAGAGCGCCTTGCGTTCATTTCCGCAAAGGACTGGGCTTCGGCCGACCGCATCCGAGCCGAGCTTCTCGAGCAGGGAGTGCAACTCAAGGACGGCAAGGACCCCGCGACCGGCGAACGTGTGACCACATGGGAGGTAAGACGATGATCGACCACCTTGGCATAACCGTAAGCAATTTCGATGCCTCGAAGGCATTTTACGACAAGGCAATGGCACCGCTCGGCGCGTCGCTGCTGATGCTGGTGCCGACCGAATATACCGGAGGGGTCAAGGTTGGCGGCTATGGCCGCGACCGCCCAACCTTCTGGCTGCACGAGGGCGAAAAGCCTGGCCACCACCAGCATATCGCCTTCTCGGCGCGTTCGCGCGCTGAGGTGGACGCCTTCTACAAGGCCGCGATTGCCGCCGGGGGCAAGGACAATGGCGCTCCGGGCCTGCGTCCGCACTACCATCCGGATTACTACGGCGCCTTCGTCTTCGATCCTGACGGCAACAATGTCGAAGCCGTCTGCCATACGCCCGAGTAGGGTTCTGGAGGAACGCGATGAGCCTCGACAACAAACCCATCTTTACCGGCGGCTGCCAGTGTGGCGCGGTGCGGTTCAGGGTCGAGGGGGCGTTGGGTGAAGCTTCCGTCTGCCATTGCCGCATGTGCCAGAAGGCAAGCGGAGGCTTCTACGCGCCACTCGTTTCGGCGCGTGGTGCAAACCTCGAATGGACGCGCGGCGAGCCGAGCCATTTTCAGTCGTCGAACTATGTATCGCGCGGCTTTTGCAGCAAATGCGGCACGCCGCTCACCTATGAGGCGCCCGACGGCGTCGCCCTGATGATTGGCGCCTTCGACGACCCGGAGGATATTGCACCGGTCATTCAGTGGGGCATCGAGGCCAAGCTGCCCTATGTCGACCAGGTGCCGCATCTGCCTGGCGTTGAGACCATGGCCGACGAAGCGGCCGCCGAATTTCTTTCGACGCTGGTTTCCTACCAGCATCCCGACTACGACACCGAGATTTGGCCACCGGAAAGAGGGCAAACGGAATGACCGAGAACCTGCGCACGCTCTATCCCGAACTCGAGCCGTTCGACAGCGGCATGCTCGATGTGGGCGACGGCCACAAGATCTACTGGGAGCGCTCGGGAACCAGGGGCGCCAAGCCGGCCGTGTTCCTCCATGGCGGCCCCGGGGGCGGCATTTCGCCAAAACACCGGCGCCTGTTCGATCCGAAGCTGTATGACGTCATCCTGTTCGACCAGCGCGGCTGCGGCCGCTCCACGCCGCACGCAGAGCTGGAAGCCAACACCACCTGGCACCTGGTGGCCGATATCGAGCGCCTGCGCGAGATGGCCGGCTTCGACAAGTGGCTGGTTTTCGGCGGCTCCTGGGGCTCGACGCTGGCGCTGGCCTATGCCGAGACCCATCCCGAGCGGGTCAGCGAGCTGGTCCTGCGCGGCATCTTCACGCTGCGAAGCAGCGAGGTCGAATGGTATTACCAGCATGGCGCCTCGCTGATGTTCCCGGAAAAATGGGAACGCTTCATTGCCCAGATTCCCGAGCAGGAGCGGGACAATTTCGTGCAAGCCTATCGCGCCCGCCTGACCAGCGACGACAAGGCAACCCGCATCGCCGCCGCCAAGGCATGGAGCGTGTGGGAGGGCGAGACCATCACCCTGCTTCCGGAGCCCGAGACCAGCGACAAGTTCGGCGAGGACGAATTCGCGCTCGCCTTCGCCCGCATCGAAAATCACTATTTCGTCCACGGCGGCTGGATGGACGACGGGCAGCTCCTGCGCGACGCCGGCAAGCTGAAGGGAATTCCGGGCGTCATCGTGCAGGGCCGCTACGACATGGCCTGCCCGCCGGCCACCGCATGGGAGCTGCACAAGGCGTGGCCGGAAGCTGAGTATTACCTCATCGAGGGCGCCGGCCACGCCTATTCCGAACCGGGCATCCTCGACCGGCTGATCCGGGCCACCGATACCTACGCGGGAAAGCGCTGACCCTGAATCATGACCGCCAGGCACTCAGGCGGAACGACGAAAGCATGGAATTCATGACCAAAGAACGCATCTACCTCTACGACACGACCCTGCGTGACGGCCAGCAGACGCCGGGCATCGACTTCAACGTCGAGGACAAGATTGCGATTGCCTCCATGCTCGATGCCTTTGGTCTCGATTATGTCGAAGGGGGCTATCCGGGCGCAAACCCCACGGACACCGCCTTCTTCACCGAAAAGCGCACTTCGCGTTCAAAATTCTCCGCCTTCGGCATGACCAAGCGCGCTGGCGTCTCGGCCTCCAACGATCCGGGCCTGGCGGCATTGCTGCAGGCCAAGGCGGATACGGTCTGCTTCGTCGCCAAGAGCTGGGACTATCATGTGCGCGTGGCGCTGGGCTGCACCAACGAGGAAAACCTCGCCTCGATCACCGCATCCGTAGAGGCCGCGCGCGCTGCCGGCCGTGAGGCGATGGTCGATTGCGAGCACTTTTTCGATGGCTTCAAGGCCAATCCGGAATATGCGCTGGCTTGTGCGCGCTCCGCGCTCGGGGCCGGCGCGCGCTGGGTGGTTCTGTGCGACACCAACGGCGGCACGCAGCCGTCGGAGGTGCGGGAAATCGTCGGCAAGGTCATCGCGGCCGGCATCCCCGGCGCGAACCTGGGCATCCATGCGCATGACGACACCGGGCAGGCCGTCGCCAATTCGCTCGCTGCCGTGGAGGCGGGCGTGCGCCAGATCCAGGGCACGCTGAACGGCATCGGCGAACGCTGCGGCAACGCCAATCTCGTCACGCTCATCCCGACGCTGGTGCTCAAGCCGGCCTTCGCCGAACGCTTTGAAACGGGCATTTCGCCGGAGAAGTTGGAGGACATCTCCCGGCTGTCGCGCAGCTTCGACGAATTGCTGAACCGTGCGCCGCAGCCGCAGGCGCCCTATGTCGGTGCATCCGCTTTTGCTACCAAGGCGGGCATCCACGCCTCGGCGCTCATCAAGGAGCCGCAGACCTATGAGCACGTGCCGCCGGAAACGGTCGGCAATCGCCGCAGGGTCATGGTGTCGGATCAGGGCGGCAAGGCCAATTTCATCGCCGAACTGAAGCGGCGCGGCATCGATGTGCCGAAGGACGACCACCGCCTCGATGCGCTGATCTCGGCGGTCAAGGAACGCGAGGCGCAGGGCTACGCCTATGAGGGCGCCGATGCCAGCTTCGAGCTGCTTGCCCGCCGTTTCCTTCACACCGTGCCGGATTTCTTCCGGGTCACCAGCTTCCGCTGCATGGTCGAGCGCCGCTACGATGCCAACGGCGCGCTGAAGACCGTTTCCGAGGCAATCGTGAAGGTGAGCATCGACGGCGAAGAGAAGATGTCGGTGGCCGAAGGCCATGGCCCGGTCAACGCGCTCGATATCGCCCTGCGCAAGGACCTCGGCAAATTCCAGAGCGAAATCAGCGATCTGGAGCTGGCCGACTATAAGGTGCGCATCCTCAACGGCGGTACCGAGGCCGTCACGCGCGTGCTGATCGAGTCGCTCGATTCCACCGGCGCGCGTTGGTCCACCGTGGGCGTGTCCGACAACATCATCGACGCCTCGTTCCAGGCGCTGATGGATTCGATCATTTACAAACTGATGAAAAACCGCGAAATGGCCGGGCTGGTCGCAGCCGAATAGCGCAGCCGGTTCAACTATCAGCTGAACGCAAGCATCCATCAGAAGTTTGAAATGGTGCTCGCCACCTGGCGGGCGCATAGGTGTGGCATGACAATCGATACTCGGGCCTCCGACAACGCCGCCTCGCGCGGCTTTCTGTTTGCGCTTTCAGCCTACCTGCTGTGGGGCTTGCTGCCGCTGGTCATGAAGGCGGTGGCGCATATACCGGCTGCCGAAGTGGTCGCTCATCGGGTGGTCTGGTCCGTACCGATCGCCGGCGCCGCGCTGCTGTTCCTCGGCCGCACGGCCGACGTGAAGGCGGCATTGCGCTCGCCGCGCACAATGCTGATGGCGGCGGTCACCGCTGCTTTCATCTCCTGCAATTGGGGGATCTATGTCTGGGCGATCGCGTCCGACCGGGCGGTGGAAACAGCGCTCGGCTACTACATCAATCCGCTGGTCAGCGTGGTCATGGGCGCGGTGCTTCTCGGCGAAAAGCTCAACCGCTTCCAGGTCGCGGCGATTGGCCTGGCGGCGGTGGCCGTGCTCGTGCTCGCCTTCGATGCCGGCGGCGTGCCGTGGGTGTCGCTCGCCCTGGCGATGACCTTTGCCGTCTACGGCTTCCTGCGCAAGACGCTGCCGATCGGTCCGAGCCAGGGCTTCTTCCTCGAAGTGATGATCCTGTGCGTGCCGGCGCTGGCCTATATCGTGTGGCTGCAGATGCGCGGCGAAGGGCACTTCGTGGCCTCCGATCCCTATGATATCGCCCTGCTTGTCGTCTGCGGGCCGGTCACGGCAGTGCCGCTGATGCTCTATGCATTCGGCGCAAAGCTGCTGCGTTATTCGACCATCGGCATCATGCAGTACATCGCGCCGTCGATCATCTTCCTGATCGCGATATTCATCTTCGACGAGCCGTTCAGCCAGATGCGCCTCGTTGCCTTTGCCATAATCTGGACGGCGCTGGCGATCTACACCTGGTCGATGTTCTTCCAACGCGTTGAGCCGCCTGCCCAATAGGCGCGGACACTCGGCACGTCCGCGGCGGTGATTGTCAGAGCTTGTCGATGAGAGTCTGAACGCCGGTGGCGGGCGTGTCCACGGCAGCGCCTTCGGCAAGCACGGCGGCGACCACCGACTCGACCCGGTCGACCACTATCGGGTTGACCAGGTGGCTCGTGTGGACGAAGCCTTCGGCCTTCATATGCTCAAGAAGCGCCAGCATGGGGTCCCAGAAGCCGTCGACATTGGCGAACACGATCGGCTTGCGGTGGTGTCCAAGCTGGGCCCAGGTCATGATCTCGACGATCTCTTCGACCGTCCCGATGCCGCCGGGCAGCGCAATGAACGCGTCCGACTTCTCGAACATCAAGTGCTTGCGCTCATGCATGTTCTCGGTGACGACCAGTTCGTCCAGACGGCCCAGCGCGGTTTCGGTTGCTTCCTTGCTAATCAGGAAACGCGGGATGATGCCCGTGACCTTGCCGCCGGCACGCATGGCGCTGTCGGAAACGGCACCCATGATGCCCTTGGTGCCTCCGCCGTACACCAGCCGCAATCCGGCTTCCGCCAGCGATCGGCCCAATGTGTGGCCAGCCTTCAGGTAGACGTCGCCACGACCGGGCGAGGAGCCGCAATAAACGCAGATGGATCGAATCGGGTTCATGAATTTGATTGGTGAATACCAAGCCGATCCCGGTCAAGACAAATTGCGGGGCTTTTTCTTGTCGGTATCGCGAAAACAGGGTAGACGGGCTTTAGATGGCTAAGGGGCTGGGGTTATGGCGAGCACGATCAACAGGGCGTTGTTGTTTCTAGCCGGAGGCGTGGCCGCCGCGGCGGTGACGGCCTATGTGTCCGGCGCGCTCGATCCCTATCTTGGCCGAAAGCCCGAAGCTGTTGTGACAGCGCCCGAGGCAGCCGCGCCAACTGCCGAGACGAAGGAGGGCAGGCTTCCGGCACCGCCGCAGGCGACGCCGGCCACCGCCGGCCAGACCGCCGCCGAAAGCCCCGCAGCTTCAGAAGCGCCTGCTGCGCCTGCAAAGACGGCGGACGTAGCGGCCGAGGTTCTCGCCCCGTCCTTTGATATTGTGCGCGCCGAAGCAAATGGCTCGCTTGTCATCGCCGGCAAGGCTGCTCCTTCGGCCAAGGTCGAGATCGTTCTCGGCGCGAAGGTGATCGGCAACACTACGGCAGGGGCCGAAGGCGACTTCGCGGTCGTTATCGAGGAGCCATTGAAGCCGGGCGATCATCAGATCGTGCTGCGTTCGACCAACCCCGACAATGTGGTGTCGACCTCGCCCGAAACGGCGATCGTTTCCATCCCGGAGACGAAGGACGGTCAGGTGCTGGCGCTTGTCGAGCAGCCCGGCGCGCCCAGCAAGCTGATCTCGGTTCCAGAACCCGAGCCGGCGCCCAAGGTGCCCGAGCAGCAGGCGTCCGGTGCAGAGCCCGCTGCGGGTGCTTCATCTGAGACGACGCCGTCCGCGGGTGAGCTTGCGGCATCCGCCGGGCAGCAATCTGCTCAGAAGGTCGCAACTGCACAGCCGGCGCCGGCGTCGGTCGCCCAGGAACCCGTGGCCTCAGGCCAGCCGAAAGTGAAGGTGGAGGCGGTCGAGATCGAAGGGCGGAAGGTGTTCGTTGCCGGCGTCGCCGATGCGGGCAGAAAGCTTCGCGCTTACGCCAACGATATCCTGCTGGGCGAGGTTGCCGCTTCCGCCGGGGGGCGTTTCCTGATCGAGACCGAGCGGGACCTGCCGGTGGGCGACTACATCATTCGCGTCGACGCGCTCGAGGCAGATGGCGTCAAGGTCGCGGCTCGCGCCGCTGTGCCGTTCGAGCGCGAGCCGGGCGACGCCGTCTCGGCGGTTGCGCCCGACGCCGACGCAAAGCCTGCGCAAGCTCCGACGGCAGCCGCCGAGTCCGGTGCGGCTGAAGTCGCTGCGGCAAACCCGCAGGAACTGGCGCCGAAGCTTCAGAATGTTGACGGCGCGGTCATCATCCGGCGCGGCGACAGCCTGTGGCGCATTTCGCGCCGGGTCTACGGTTTGGGCGTGCGCTATTCCACCATCTATCTCGCCAATCAGGATCAGATTCGCGATCCCGACCGCATCTGGCCGGGCCAGGTTTTCAGGGTGCCTGAGAAGACGCACCAGGGCGAGGCAGCCGATATGAAGGCAGTTGGCGAGCAGGCCACCACGCTGCCACAATAATACGGGAAGAAACGCCGGCAGGCGAAAAAGAGGGCGAAACGTCCTGTTTTTGCCGCGTCCTCGATTTAAGCAGTTGAGAAATGGGGCATCATCGTATATCGCCGATATACGATGATGGTTCAGGTTGATTTCGGCAATTGCGCCAACGCTGCCACGAAACGGGCGGCTATGCGGTTTGCTGCCCTGTCGCACCCGGCGCGCATCGAGATATTGCGCTATCTTGCCGGCAGCCAGTCCTGCTGCTGCAAGGATGTCGTAGAGCAACTCGATCTGGCGCAATCCACGGTCTCGCAGCACCTGAAGGTTTTGGTCGAGGCCGGGCTGGTGCGCTTTTCGTCGGAAAGGCAGCGATCGCTCTACGAGATTGATCGCGAGGCGCTGACCGCATTTTCCAATCAGGTCGCAGACCTCATACAAGCCTGTTGCTCGGGCAAAGAAAAACAAGATTCAAAGGCATAGCTTAGTGGCCGACAAGACAGTCTCCGCCGATTCCGGTTCAACGCTGAAGACACTGCTCAATCTCTGGCCTTATATGTGGCCGGCCGACCGGGCCGACCTGAAGGCGAGGGTGGTCTGGGCAACGGTCTTCCTGGTGGTGGCGAAGCTCGTACTCGTTGCCGTGCCCTATTTCTTCAAGTGGGCGACGAATGTGCTGGCCGGCGACCATGCTCCGTTGCCGCCGCTGCCCGATTTCTTGTTGGCGCCGGTCATGCTTGTGCTGGCCTACAACCTCGTGCGGGTGGTCCAGCTTGGCTTCAACCAGTTGCGCGATGCGCTGTTCGCGCGCGTTGGCCAATATGCGGTGCGCCAGCTTGCCTACAAGACATTCGTGCATCTGCACGACCTGTCCCTCCGCTTTCATCTGGAGCGGCGCACTGGCGGTTTGTCGCGCATCATCGAGCGCGGAACCAAGGGCATCGAGACCATCGTTCGCTTCACCATTCTCAACAGCGTGCCGACGCTGATTGAATTCGCGTTGACGGCGGCGATCTTTGCGATCGCCTATGGATGGCTCTATGTGGTGGTCGTGGCCGTAACGGTCGCGATCTACACTTGGTTCACCGTGTGGGCCAGCGACTGGCGCATCGGCATCCGGCGCGAAATGAACGCGTCCGACACCGACGCCAACACGAAGGCGATCGACTCGCTCCTGAACTTCGAAACGGTGAAGTACTTCAACAACGAGCGGATGGAGGCGGAGCGCTTCGACCGCTCGATGGCGCGCTACGAGACCGCGGCCACGCGCATCTGGACCTCGCTGGGCTGGCTGAACTTCGGCCAGGGCGTGATCTTCGGCGCCGGAATGGCGGTCGCCATGTGGATGTCGGCGCGCGAAGTTATGGCCGGCACACAAAATATCGGTGATTTCGTCTTCATCAATGCCATGCTGATGCAGCTTTCGGTGCCGCTCAACTTCATCGGCTTCATCTATCGCGAGATACGCCAGGGGCTGACCGACATCGAGCACATGTTCGATCTTCTCGACGTCGAGCAGGAAGTGGTGGACCGGCCCAACGCGCGGCCCCTGGCCGTCCGCGATGGCAAGGTCGAATTCCGCGACGTGCACTTCGCCTATGATCCCAACCGGCCGATCCTCAAGGGCGTCAGCTTCGAGGTGCCGGCCGGCCGCACCGTCGCCATCGTCGGCCCCTCGGGCGCCGGCAAGTCGACCATCTCGCGCCTGCTGTTCCGCTTCTACGACATTCAGAGCGGCTCGATCCTGATCGACGGGCAGGACATTCGCGACGTAAGCCAGGAAAGCCTGCGAGCCGTGATCGGCATGGTTCCGCAGGACACGGTGCTGTTCAACGACACCATCGCCTACAACATCCGCTACGGTCGCCCCGGCGCCTCCGACGAAGAGGTGAAGCGCGCGGCCGACCTGGCCCAGATCGGCGGCTTCATCGAGCATCTGCCTGGCGGCTACAAGGCGATGGTGGGAGAGCGCGGGCTCAAGCTTTCGGGCGGCGAAAAGCAGCGGGTGGCGATCGCGCGCACCATACTCAAGGCGCCGCCCATTCTCATGCTCGACGAGGCCACCTCGGCGCTCGACACCCATACCGAGCAGGAGATTCAGGCCGCCCTCGATCTGGTGAGCCGCGGCCGCACGACCATCGTCATCGCGCACCGGCTTTCCACCGTGATTTCGGCCGACGAGATCATCGTGCTGAAGGATGGGCAGATAGCCGAGCGCGGCACCCATGCCACCCTGTTGCGCAAGGATGGGCTCTATGCTTCCATGTGGGCACGCCAGCGCGAAGCGACGGAGGCGGAGGAGCGGCTGCGGATTGCTCGCGAAACCGACGAACTGGGGGTTGTCGTCAGGCGCAAACCCGAGGAAGTCTGAGCCCCATTGCCGGTTTTCGCAATGTTGCGTTGCGGCCGGCGGAGCTTTCCGGTAAGCAGGCCGGCATTTCCAATGGGATACTCCACCTTCCTATGAGTCTCGTCGACACCGTCAAGAACGTATTTGTGCCCGTGCATCGGGAAGGCTACCCCTTCATCGGTGCGTTCGCGGCGGCGACGCTGATCCTGGGCTTCTTCTCGATCAACCTGTTCTGGATCGGTCTGATCCTGACAGCGTGGTGCGCCTATTTCTTCCGCGATCCCCAGCGGGTTACCCCGGTCGACGACCGGCTGGTCATCAGCCCGGCAGATGGCGTGGTGTCGGCAGTCGGCCCCGCGGTTCCGCCTCGCGAGCTGGGGCTGGGCGCGGCCGAAATGACCCGCATCTCGGTGTTCATGAACGTGTTTTCCTGCCACGTGAACCGCTCTCCGGTGCGCGGGCGGATAACCCGTATCGAGCACCGTCCCGGAAAATTCCTCAACGCCGAGCTCGACAAGGCCAGCAACGAGAACGAGCGCAATGGGCTCGTTGTCGACAGCCCTAACGGCACGATTGCGGTCGTGCAGATCGCCGGGCTGGTGGCGCGGCGCATCGTCTGCTGGGCGGACACCGAGTCCAATATCGGCGTGGGCGAGCGCTTTGGCCTGATTCGCTTCGGATCGCGCGTCGATGTGTTCCTGCCGCTAAACAGCACTCCGCGCGTGGCTGTGGGGCAGACTGCGGTTGCCGGCGAGACTGTGCTGGCCGAGTTCGGCGGCACTGCCGCCACCCCTCTGGTGCGGATCTCCTAACCCGTGCCTACGCCCTTCCAACCCTTCGAACCGCACGGCCGCGGCGGCCCTCGCATCCGCGAAATCCCGCTGCGCATGATCCTGCCCAACCTCATTACGGTCCTGGCAATCTGCGCCGGCCTTTCGGGCGTGCGCCTGGCCTTCGAGATGCGGTTCGAGACGGCTGTGGTGATGGTGCTGATCGCGGCTTTCCTCGACGGCATCGACGGCCGCGTCGCCCGTATCCTGAAGGCGACGTCGAAGTTCGGCGCCCAGATGGATTCGCTCGCCGATATCGTGAATTTCGGCGTCGCGCCCGCGCTCGTGCTCTACGCCTTCCTGCTCGACCGTGCTGGCTCGCCGGGATGGATCGCCGCCCTGCTGTTCGCGATCGCCTGCGGCCTGAGGCTGGCGCGCTTCAACGTGCTGGACGAGGACCAGGAGCGCGCGGCCTGGCAGGCGGAGTATTTCGTCGGCGTGCCCGCGCCTGCCGGGGCGGTGGTGGTGATGCTGCCGATCTATCTGGTTTTCCTGGGCGCTGTGGTGCCCGACCGTGTGGTCGGCTTTATATGCTGCGGCTTCACCGTGCTGGTCGCATTCCTGCTCGTCAGCCGGCTGCCCGTCTATTCCGGCAAGACGGTCAAGGTTCCGGGCGACAAGGTCCTGCCGGTGATACTCGGGGTGGCACTCTTCGTGCTGCTTCTGATCACCTATCCCTGGCAGACGCTGTCGGTTTCCGTGATTGCCTATCTCGTTTTCCTGCCACTCAGCGCACGCGCCTATGCCCGCCGCGCGAAGCTTGAGGCCGCGAAAGCCGCGGGCACCGACCAGCCGGTGGCCGACTGAAGCCAGCCGATGGGTAGGCGGCTCAGGCCGCCGCCTCCCGCCCAAGCATTTCGAGCGCCTGGCGCTTTGCGGCCACGTAGTCGGTCTTGCCGGAAGCCAGAAGCGGAAGTTCCGATACCTTGACTACGGCGTCCGGCAGCATGACGTTGCCGACGCCCGATTGCTGCCCGAACTGACGCAGCAGGGCCAGATCGGCCTCCGACGCGGTGGTGAGCACGACGATGCGCTCGCCCTTCTGGGCGTCGGGAACCGCCACCGCAGCGTGGCTGGCGTCCGGCCATAGTTCGTAGGCCAGCCTTTCGACCGCCACCAGCGAAACCATCTCGCCCGAGATCTTGGCAAAGCGCCGGGCACGGCCGCGTATGGTCAGGAAGCCTTCGCGGTCGACGGATACGATGTCGCCCGTGTCCAGCCAGTCATCTGCCCGCAGCTGCAGAACGCCCGGCGCCTCAGCCATCATGTAGCCGAGCATCATGTTCGGGCCCTTGAGCTGCAGCCGGCCGCCGTCGGAGAGGCCTTCCACCGGCTCCAGCCGCATGCGGATGGCGGGCAGCAGGCGGCCCACCGTGCCATCGCGGCCATGGGTTGCCGTGTTCACAGAAACGACCGGGGAGGCCTCGGTAAGGCCGAAACCCTCGATGATTGGCGTGCCGAAGCGCTCGCGCCATTGGGCCCGGGTGGCGGGGCGAAGCGGCTCCGCGCCGGCCACGACGAAGCGCAGGCCGGAAAAGTCGTTGTCGCCGGCCGCACGGGCGTATGCGGCGAGAAAACTGTCCGTTCCGAACATGACCGTCGGGCGAACCTTGGCCGCCAGCTCGGGAATGGCCTTGAAGTGCAGCGGCGACGGATAGAGCACCAGGCGCACCCCGGCAACAAGCGGCAGGATAGTGCCCCCGGTCAGACCGAACGCATGGAAGGCGGGCAGCACGTTGAGCAGTTTGTCGTCGGCACCGATCGAGATGCGGGCCTCCGCCTGCATGGCGTTGGCGACGAGATTGCGGCTGGACAGAACCACCGCCTTCGGGCTGCCTTCGGAACCCGACGTGAACAGGATGACGGCGGGCTTCGCGGCGTCCTGGGCATGAATCGGCCTGCGCCACAGGCAAGCGGCCGCGAGCCGATCGGCCATCGAGAAGGTCTTGCGAAGGTCTTCCAACCAGACGACTTTCGCGCCGCCGGCTTCCACGGCCTCGACGACTTCATGGAGCCTGGCTTTTTCGACAAAGGCTCGCGACGAGATGACGACGCGGGTGAGCGTCGTGCGAACGGCCATTGTCACATTTGCCGGACCAGCCGTGAAGTTGATCATGGTGGCCACGCGCCTGCCGGATGCCAGCGCCAGAAGCGACAGCACCATGGCGTTGCTGTTGGGCAGCATTATGCCGACTGCTTCGTCGGGGGCGCTCGTGGCGGCCAGTTTCTGGCCGAGCATCCGCGCGCCCGCCAACAATCGCCGGTAGCTGAGAGTTCCGCTGCTGTCCTCCACGATGGGACGGCCGGGTCCGAAGCGCAGGGCAGCGTCGCGAACCGCCAGGAACAGTGACAGGTCGGGATCGGTGGCGGCCAGCCGCGTTTCCGCGACGCGATCGAAGAGGGCGTTCGAGGCGCGTGCCGGCTGCTTGACGCTGCTGGCCATGAGGTCGGCGATCTTCACCGGCTGAAGGGCGCTGATGACGAGCCGCGGAAACCATCGCCGCGGCGCCCTTTCGGCCGGGGTGAGCGAGAAGGGCAGGTGACGCGCCCCGCCGACGAAGATCGGCACTACCTGGGCGTCGGCCCGCAGTGCGATCCGCGCCACGGCCCGGAACAGCCGATAGGTCTTTACGTCCGGCTCGACATTGTCGGGCAAATAGACGGCCAGCCGCCCCTTGCCCTTCAGCACGCGCACCAGCCGCCGGCTGACAAACACGTGTTCGGCATTGAAGACGATGGTGCGGGCAAGCGCCCGCCAAGGCTCGAGCCATGCCGAGCGGGCGGAGGCTTCGTCCAAAATGTGAAGCGTATCCTCCGGCAACAGCGCAAGCATCAGCGCCGGTTCAAGTCGCGACTGGTGGGCGACGACATAGACCACCGGCGCCTTCGCTTCGCGCGCTGGGCGAATCTTGCTGTCGCGGATCCGGTAGAGAAGCTTGAGCGGCAGATAGAGCAACGCCTGCTGCAGAGTGATTCCGAGGCGAAATTTCTGCCACAGCGCGCCAGCCAGATAGGCCGCGACGATGCAAAGGGCGATTGTGCCGCTCAGGATCATGCCGCTCTCCCAGCGCGTGTCCTTGCCGTGGCTCTTGCTGGCCGCTTCGGCCAGAAGGGTAGACTATGCTGTATCCACGTCAATGCACGAGTGTGTGGCGCGCAAACGGCTTGGCCGAGCTCAAAGAAAAGCCGGCCTGATGGCCGGCTTGAGAAGAGGACGGGCGAGGGGTTGGGCATGGGGACGAGCCCGTCCAACCCCTGCAACGCCTGACGAGCTGGTATGGTTCCCCGTATGGCTGAATTTTGCGCAGGCTCTCAGACCGTGCGGGCGCGTGCTTGCAGCCAGTCGCGCCCTGCATGGGCAAATACGGCAAGGAGCACGAGGGAGCCGCCGACCATGCTTGCGACCGGCGGAATTTCCGTAAGGAAGATCCAGCCGAACACTACCGCGAAGGGCACTTCGGCCGAGCCGAGCAGACCGGCTTCGGCGGAGGGAATCAGCCGCGCGCCCTCCGTCCACATGACCGAGGCCATCGCAAAGGAAACGCCGAAGCCCACCAGAATGAGAGCGTCGTGCACCGATATGGCGAGCGGATCGGTGAAGAGCCAGGCAAGCGCGAAAACGAGGAAGGCCGACACCGCACCCGCCCAGACTGCGGGTGTGTCGCGGAAGGCGCGGATCAGGACGGTGTAGAGCGCGCTGCCGGCGGTCATCAGAAGCGCCAGGCCGTCCCCCAGGAGGTTGCCGTTGCCGACACCCGAAAACACCATCAGCCCGACGCCGGTGAGCGATAGCGCAGCCGCGAGCATGGTCTGGCTGCGCACGCCTTCTCGCATCAAGAGCCATGCGAACAGCGCCGCCAGGAAGGGAGCCGTGGCAAAGATGATCGCGACATTGGCGACATAGGTGTATTTGAAGGCGGCGATGAAGGCGAGGCTGTTGGCCGCCCCGATCAGCGCCATCAACCATCCTCGCCAACCCAGCCGCATGCTCTTTGGCGAGCCGGCCCGGCCTCGCTGCCAGAACACGTAGGCCGTGATCAGCAGCGCGCCGACAAGGCCGCGCCAGCAGGAAATGACAAGCGGCTCGGCATCGACCGACCTGGTGAGCACGCCGGCAAGCCCGAAGATGGCGGCCGCGCCAGTGACGAGCAGTATGCCCAGCAGGCGTTCGCCGGTGTGATCTGCAGGTGTCATGAAGCTGGATTTCCTCGTTCGGGGCGTAGGCGCCGCGCGCGCTTTACGGCAGGCGTGCTGACGGCGTTCCGTCAGGAGCATGGATACGGCATCAGGCGCGCCGCCGAAAGTGCTCGCCGGCGATGATCACCAGGCCGGCAAGGAAGATAAGCGCCGCGCCGATGAAGACCTCGCGGCGCGGAATGTCGCCCCAGATCGCAAAACCGAACACGAAGGCCCAGACCAGCGCGGTGTATTCGAAGGGCGCGACGACCGAGGCAGGGGCGCGCTTCATGCCCTCGAACAGCGCGTATTGGCCGAGACCGCCGACAATGGCGAGAACCGTCAACAGCAGCCATTCGTCCCAGCTTGGCGTCTTCCACAAATAGAAGAGCGGCAGCCCGGCGACGACCAGGAAGAGGGCGTTGTTGAGCACCATCTGCACCATGGTGCGCTCATACAGCGCGATCTTGCGGATGAGCACGATGGCGAACGCCCACAAGCAGGCGGCGGCGAGCACCATGATAACAGGCATGCTGAGGCCGAGCGAAGTGGGATCGCAGGCAACGAAAACGCCAACAAAGCCGGTCAGAACCGCTACCCAGCGCACGAGCGGCACCTGTTCGCCAAGCACGAAAATGGAGAGGATGGTGACGATGACCGGCGCGGCAAAGTAGATCGTCGTCAGTTCGGCAAGCTGCAGATGCTTGGCGGCGTTGTAGAAGCAAAGCCACGCGCCCAGGATGATGAAGCTGCGCAGCAGCATCGGATAGAAGGCCTTGGAGCGGTATGCCTCTGCGAATACTGACCGGCCGCCTATAGCCGCGCAGCCGGCAAGAATGGCCGCGCTGCGGAAGAACAGGATCTGCCAGACGCTGAGTCCGGTCACCAGAAGCTTGATCGAAGCGTCCTGCATCGAAAAAAGCAGGTAGGACAATGCCGTGATCAGCATGCCGGCGTAGATACGTTCGCGGCTGTCGGCAATCGCGGCATCGGTCATGTGATGGCTCCTCAAGGCAAGGGCGCCGAAGCAGCAAGGCCACGGCACCCAGCAGAGCTATACGATTGCAGACGCGGGACGGGCTAAGCCAGGCAGACGCGAGCGTTGGGGCAGGCAGTTCGCCATTGGCCTGCCGATTGGGACGCGAGGCTCGACGTGATAGGGTGCGGCATCGAACAGCGCCGACGGCGAGGAGTTGCGATGGACGCGGCCGAACTGAAGACATTGCAGACGCCCTTGAAGGAGAGCTACCGCGAGGACCCTTCACGCGCTCTGGTAACGCTACGCGCGAAGGGCACGGTGGACGAGCAGTCGATCGCCTGCAAAGTGGAGACGGGCAGGGCGCTGGCGGTTGCCGGCCTGCACCCCGCCACCGGCGGCAGCGGACTTCAGCTTTGTTCCGGCGACATGCTGTTGGAAGCGCTGGTGGCTTGCGCCGGCGTGACGCTGAGAGCGGTGGCGACGGCGCTGGAGTTTCGCCTCGCTGACGCATCGGTGGAGGCCGAGGGCGACCTCGACTTTCGCGGTACGCTGGGCGTGGCAAAGGATGCGCCGGTGGGATTCGGCGCCATCAGGCTGAAATTCGACCTCGATACCGACGAGCCGCAGGAGCGCATCGACACGCTGCTGAAGCTGACGGAACGCTATTGCGTGGTGTTCCAGACGCTCAACGCGCGCCCGGAACTGTCGGCCACGGCGACACGCCGCCCCGCGGCGGCAGGTTGAAGACGCGCGCTTATTCCGGGTCGCGGTAGGTGACGAAGCGCTCCTCGCGGGCCTCGAAGAGCATACCGGTTTCGCGCAGCGTGGGGCTGGCAAGCGGCAGGATCTTGGCGGCGATTTCGGCCGGGGTGGGCAGCGTGTCGGGGTTCTCGCCCGGCATGGCCTGAGCGCGCATGGCGGTGCGGGTCGCGCCCGGATTAACACAGTTGACGCGCAGCGGCATGTTGCGGGTTTCGTCGGCCCAGGAACGTCCCAGCACCTCGACGGCCGCCTTGGACGCCGCATAGGGCGCCCAGAAGGCGCGGGCCGAATGCGCCACGCCGGAGGAAAGCAGAATGGCGCGGCCGGCATCCGACTTGCGCAAGAGCGGGTCGACCGAGCGGATCATGCGCCAGGTGCTGGTCACGTTGACCGCCATGACCTTCTCGAACACCTTCGCTTCGACATGGCCAATCGGAGCAATCACGCCCAGAACGCCCGCATTGGCCACCAGGATGTCGAGCTTGCCCCAGCGCTCATTGATGGCGCCGCCGAGCCGGTCTATGCCGCCCATGTCGGTGAGGTCCAGCGGCACCAGCGTTGCCTGGCCGCCCGCGGCCTTGATTTCGTCGTCGAGGTCTTCCAGCCCGCCCACCGTGCGCGCAACCGCAATGACATGCGCGCCGGCGGCCGCCATCTGCTTGGCAATCTGGTAGCCGATGCCGCGCGAAGCGCCGGTGACGAGGGCGATACGGCCGGAAAGGTTCGGGGTTTCGGTCATGCCAGTCCTCCAGGCGTTGCCCTGCGCGGCATGAACCATGCAGGGCAGCGAGCTTAAAGATCAAAAGGGTTGGGCGATACTACTGGCCGTTGCTGGCCAGCAGCGAGAGGCTGCGCACATTCTCCACGTCCTCGAAGTCGAGGAGGCGCGTGGGATACTCGGCGCTGAAGCAAGCGTCGCAGAACTGCGGCTGGTCGTTGTCGCGGCGCGCCTCGCCGACGGCGCGGTATAGCCCGTCGATCGACAGGAAACCCAGCGAATCGACGCGGATGAACTCGGCCATCTCTTCGATCGACATGCGCGAGGCGAGCAGCTTGGCCGTCTCCGGCGTGTCGACGCCATAGAAGCAGGAGGAGCGGGTGGGCGGCGAGGCGATACGCATATGCACCTCGCGGGCGCCGGCATCACGCACCATCTGAACGATCTTCTGGCTGGTGGTGCCACGGACGATGGAATCGTCCACCAGCACCACGCGCTTGCCCTCGATCATGCGGCGGTTGGCGTTGTGCTTCAGCTTCACGCCCATGTGGCGGATGG
The DNA here is from genome assembly GCF_040049255.1 of Mesorhizobium sp. KR2-14. Taxonomy (NCBI): domain Bacteria; kingdom Pseudomonadati; phylum Pseudomonadota; class Alphaproteobacteria; order Hyphomicrobiales; family Phyllobacteriaceae; genus Mesorhizobium; species Mesorhizobium sp. KR2-14. Next base: position 718,389 of record NZ_JBDZDR010000002.1, read on the forward strand.
AATCGGTTGGCTGGATGAAGGTGCGGCCGACATAGTGGTTGCGGATGATGCCGAGCTCGAACGGCAGCCCCGCCTGCTGCGCAAAGCCGATGGCCGCGGGCGTGCCCGAATCCGGCACCGGCACGACCAGATCAGCATCCACCGGGCTCTCGATGGCCAGTTCCATACCGATGCGCTTGCGCACTTCATAAACGTTGCGGCCCTCAACCGTCGAATCCGGGCGGGCGAAATAGACATATTCGAAAATGCAGAAGCGCGGCTTGACCGGCTCGAAGGGGAACACGCTTTCGATGCCCTTGGGCGTGACGATGATCATCTCGCCCGGCTTCACGTCGCGAACGAAGCGGGCGCCGATGATGTCCAGCGCGCAGGTTTCGGAAGCGAGAATATAGGCCCCGTCGAGATCGCCCAGCACCAGCGGGCGGATTCCCAAGGGGTCGCGGCAGCCGATCATCTTCTTCGACGTCAGCGCAACCAGCGAAAACGCGCCTTCCAGCGCGCGCACGGCCTCGATGAAGCGGGAGTTGAAGTCCTTCTCGCGGCTGGTCGCCACCAGGTGCAGAAGCGTCTCGGTATCGGAGGTGGAGGAGAAGATCGCGCCTTGCTTCTGCAGCGCGCGCTGCACGGTCATGGCGTTGGTGATGTTGCCATTGTGGGCGATGGCGAACCCGCCGTCCGCGAGTTCGGCGAATAGCGGCTGCACGTTGCGCAGCCCGGAACCGCCGGTGGTGGCGTAGCGGGTGTGGCCAATTGCGCGGTTACCCTTGAGGCTATCGATAACCTGCGGTCTGGTGAAGGTGTCGCCGATCAGGCCGACGTGGCGTTCGACATGGAACTGCGAGCCGTCATAGGAGACAATGCCGGCCGCCTCCTGGCCGCGATGTTGCAAGGCGTGCAGGCCCAGGGTGACGATCGCGGCAGCATCCTGCCGGCCGAAAATGCCGAACACTCCGCATTCGTCGTGGAAATGGTCATCGGCCTCGCCGAGCAAGGTGTCATGTGCCATAGGGCAGTCTCTCGTCAGAAAGGCCTCATATAGGGCGCCGGCGCCTTACGCGCCACCATCAATTATCGGCCGGCGGGGTTTCGTCCTGCGGCGTTTCGGCCGAGTTGTCCGAGGGCGGAGTGCCGGGTTCCGCGTCGGGCGCGGCGCCGGGCTTCAGGCGCTTGAGGATGGACTTTTCCGGATCCTCGGGCATCAGACCCTCGATCTTGGTGCCGATGCTTTCCAGCAGCGGCTTGGACTTGGCGTCGGCGATCCAGGCTGGCGGGTTGGTCCCGACCAGCCAGTTGAAGAACATCAGCGCAACGGCCATGACGAGGATGCCGCGTGCGGCGCCGTAGAGAAAGCCCAGCGTTCGGTCGAGCGCGCCGACGCGGGAGTCGATAATGAAATCGGCAATCTTCATGGTGATCACCGTCACCACGATCAGTGCGATGACGAAGACCACGCCGGCCGCGGCACCCATGGCCAGCTTCTCGTTGTCGATGTGCGACTGCAAATAAGGCAGCATCATCGGATAGAAGAAATATGCCGCTGCCGCCGCCGCGATCCAGGAAGCAATCGACAGGATTTCCCGGGAGAAGCCGCGGACCATTGCCAGCATGGCCGAGACAAGAGTGAAACCGACGAGAATCCCGTCCAGCAGCGTAATCGGCATGTCGTTCTCACTCCATCATGACAGCTTGTGCCGTACCGCGCCGCCTGGCCCGGTCAGTCATCCGTGTTTCGGCGCAGGGATCCCGCGATCCGCACAACGAGGTCCGTGAGCGTGGCGGGTTGGAAAGTACCGGACCCGATCCCCCCGGACATTTCCTCGCTGCCCTTCGGCAGGACGGCCTGTCCAAAACCCAGCTTTTCGGCTTCTTTGAGGCGCTGCTGCGCATGCGCAACCGGCCTTATCGCGCCCGAAAGACTGATTTCGCCGAAATAGACGCAATCGGCGGGCAGGGCAAGTCCGGTGAGGGACGAAACCAGCGCCGCCGCCACCGCAAGGTCCGCCGCCGGCTCGGAAATCCGGTAGCCGCCGGCGACGTTGAGGTAGACGTCGTGCTGGCCGAAACGTACGCCGCAATGCGCCTCGAGCACCGCCAGCACCATCGCAAGGCGCGGGCTGTCCCAGCCAACCACCGCGCGGCGTGGCGTGCCGAGGGTGGAGGGCGCGACCAACGCCTGGATTTCGACCAGAACCGGGCGCGTGCCTTCCATGCCAGCAAAGACGGCCGCGCCTGGCGACTTGGCGTGGCGCTCGCCCAGAAACAGTTCGGAGGGGTTGGCGACCTCGCGCAACCCCTTGTCCGACATCTCGAATACGCCGATCTCGTCCGTGGGACCAAAACGGTTCTTCACCGTGCGCAGGATGCGGTAGTGGTGGCCGCCTTCACCCTCGAAATAGAGCACCGCGTCCACCATGTGCTCGACCACGCGCGGGCCGGCGATCTGGCCCTCCTTGGTGACGTGGCCGACCAGCACCACAGCCGCTCCGGTGGACTTGGCGTAGCGGATCATCGCCTGCGCCGAAGAGCGCACCTGGGTGACGGTGCCGGGTGCGGAGTCGGCGAGATCGGTCCACAGCGTCTGGATCGAATCGATGATGACGAGGTCGGGGCGCTTGCCTTCCCCGATGGTGGCCAGAATGTCCTCGACATTGGTTTCGGCGGCGAGTTCGACCGCAGAGCCGGCAACGCCAAGACGCTGGGCGCGCAGGCGAATCTGCGCGACGGCCTCTTCGCCCGAGACATAGACGATGCGGTGGCCGCGACTGGCAAGCGCCGCGGCCGCTTGGGTGAGCAGGGTGGACTTGCCGATGCCGGGGTCGCCGCCCACGAGAAGTGCCGAGCCGCGCACGAAGCCGCCGCCCGTGGCGCGGTCGAGTTCGCTGATGCCGGAGGCGATGCGCGGCGCATCCTCGATGTCGCCCGAGAGCGAGGTGAGGGTGACCGGCCGGCCTTTTCGCGCGCTGCGCGTGGAAGCCGGGCCGCCGCCGATGCCGCTGTTGGTGCCTTCCTCGACCAGCGTGTTCCACTCGCCGCAGGCATCGCATTTGCCAGCCCAGCGCGTATGCGCGGTGCCGCAGTTCTGGCAGATGAACTGAACGCGGGTCTTAGCCATTACTGTGTTCTCGAAACCAACAAGGCGCGCCGATCTCTTGCCGCCCGGGCGAAAGCACTTCGAACGTCGCGAAAAAATGCGGCTGGCAGCAGCCCATAAGCGACGCTTGTTGCATCGCCAGCTCTTGACGGGCGCAAATCCGGACCCGGCCAAATGAACCTGTTGGCTTCCGTAAGCAGGATCCACGACCGTGCGCCATCCAAGCCCAGGCGGTTCTTGGTTGGGGCAGGGATTTCGATCGCCAAGGAGGCGCTGGAAGGCGGACTATGTGTGATGGGAAGGACAGTCACAGTGGTGCCTTCAGCCTCATCGGTTGCGGTCAATACAATCGCGCAAGGTCGATCCTTGCGCCCTTCTTCCTGTCCGGCGCGATGCTCGGCCACCCATAAATAGCTATATCTGATCACCAGACCTGGAACGGGCTTCGGCAGGCTCGCCACGCTCAGCGATCAGTTTCGTGATTGTAGGACTCTGCCTCTGCGGGCGGCTCCGAAGCTTCGATCGCCGCAAGGTCAGCCTCCGTAAAATCTTCAAGACTGAGCACCTCGCGGTCGCGACGCTTCAGGCGCTTATATTCTTCAGTCGAGATCATGACCGTGCGCTCGCGCCCGTTCCGTGTGACTGCAACCGGCTGGGTGAGCGCCAAATCCTGATACCGTCCTATGTTGCGCTGGAACTCGGCGGCACTAACCTTGATCATCGTAGTCGACCATCCATACAATGCGGATTTTACATATATTGCATAAAATATGGATTTTTCAAAGGGTGCCCTGGGAGGCACCCCTTGTCGTCAATTCTACTCGTACCGTTCCGGCAGCTGATGCTCTTCGGCAAGATCCGAGAATCGCGTGAACTGGCCCTCGAATGCGAGGTCGACCGTGCCGGTGGGGCCGTGACGCTGCTTGGCGATGATGAGTTCGGCCTTGCCCTTCACCTTCTCGAACTTCAGCCGCCACTCCTCGTATTCCGCCGTGCCTTCCTCGGGCTGCTTGTTCTGCAGGTAGTATTCGTCGCGATAGACGAAGAGGACCACGTCCGCGTCCTGCTCGATCGAGCCCGATTCGCGCAGGTCGGAAAGCTGCGGCCGCTTGTCGTCGCGGTTTTCGACCTGACGGGAGAGCTGTGACAGCGCGATGATCGGAACGTTGAGTTCCTTGGCCAGCGCCTTGAGGCCGGTGGTGATCTCGGTGATTTCCTGCACGCGGTTCTGCGAATTCTTGGCGGAGCCCTGCATCAGCTGCACGTAGTCGATGACGATGACTTCAAGCCCGCGCTGACGCTTCAGGCGGCGCGCGCGTGCAGCGAGCTGGGCGATCGAGATGCCGCCGGTCGCATCGATGAAGAGCGGGATCTTCTGCAGGGTCTGTGAGCACGCTACCAGCTTTTCGAAATCGGTCTCGGTGATTTCGCCGCGGCGGATCTTCGATGACGAGATCTCGGTCTGCTCGGAGATGATACGAGTGGCCAGTTGCTCGGCCGACATTTCGAGCGAGAAGAAGCCGACCACGCCGCCATTGGCGGCCTTGAAGGACCCGTCGGCCTGCTGCGCCGGCTCATAGGCGTGGGCGATGTTGAACGCGATGTTGGTGACCAGCGAGGTCTTGCCCATGGCCGGGCGGCCGGCAAGGATGATCAGGTCGGAGGGCTGCAGGCCGCCGAGCTTGCGGTCGACGTCGCGCAAGCCGGTGGAAATGCCGGAGAGGTGGCCGTCGCGCATATAGGCGGCATTGGCCATGTCCACCGCGGTCTTGACCGCATCGTTGAAGCTTTCGAAGCCGCCGTCATAGCGTCCGGTTTCGGCCAGCTCGAACAGGCGGCGCTCGGCATCCTCGATCTGCTGTTGCGGCGACACGTCCACCGGCGCGTCGAAGGCGATGTTGACCATGTCCTCGCCCACGGTGATGAGCGCGCGGCGCGTGGCAAGGTCGTAGATGGCGCGGCCGTAGTCGGCGGCGTTGATGACCGTGACGGCCTCTGCCGCGAGGCGGGCAAGGTAGTGGGCGACGGTCATGTCGCCGACCTTCTCGTCCGAAGGCAGGAAGGTCTTGAGCGTGACCGGATTGGCCATCTTGCCCATGCGGATGAGTTCGCTTGCGACCTCGAAGATCTTGCGGTGCAGCGGCTCGTAGAAATGAGCGGGTTTGAGGAAGTCCGAGACGCGGTAGAAGGCGTCGTTGTTGACGAGGATGGCGCCCAGAAGCGCCTGCTCCGCCTCGATATTGTTGGGTGCCTCGCGATAGAGCGGTGTTTCCGCCACCTCGAATTTGCGTGCCGCTTCTGCCATCTTGTCCCCGACCTTGCCCTGTATCCTGCGGTACCAGACACAGGCGCCCACTTGTGAACAATCGCCTCTTGGTGCCCATTATTCACAGCCACCCCGAGCCATCCACAGGCAGCTTGGCCGGCTAAGCGAATCCTGGTTGACGCGAATCGTTTGCAGAGATTAACCGATGTTGTGAGAACAAAACAGGAAACCTGAATAGTGCCCTGGCGCTTTCCCATGTTCTTCCACAATGTTGCACAGCACAGCAAACACGATCAAACCGGCGACCCGAAAGGCTGGCATATCAGGTCATTGCCTGATTGGGAGCAACATGGATCCGGTATCTAAAGCCCTGTGGTTCGTCGAAAGCTATTTCGCCGACGAGATCAGCCTGGACGATATCGCCAGGATCGGTGGCGTTTCCCGTTTCCATATGTCGAGGGCGTTTGCGGCTGCCACCGGCCGATCGATAACGCGTTATGTGCGCGAACGCCGGCTCAGCGTGGCGGCGCGCTGCCTCGCAAACGGCGCCCCCGACATCCTGGCAGTGGCGCTGGATGCCGGATACGGCTCTCATGAGGCTTTCACGCGGGCGTTTCGCGAGCAGTTCGGGCTGACGCCCGAAGCGGTGCGCGCGCAGCGCCATCTCGACAATCTCGTACTCGTGGAGCCGATCGTCATGGACGACACACCGACCGTAAAACTGGAAACGCCGCGCTTCGTCGACGGCAAGGCAATGCTCATCGCCGGACTGGGCGAACGCTACGCTTATGATTCCCCCAACAACACGATTCCTGCGCTGTGGCAGCGCTTCGATGCCTATCAGGGCAGCATTCCGGGCGCAGTGCCCCATGCCTGGTATGGGATCTGCCGCAACTTCGACGACACCAGTTTCGAATATGTCAGCGGTGTCGAGGTCGCGGATTTTTCGGAAATGCCGAAGGAGTTCAGCTGCGTCCGGCTGTCGCCGCAGAAATATGCGGTCTTTGTCCACCGCGAGCATATATCCACCATCCGCAGCACGGTTCATGCCATTTGGCGTGACTGGCTGCCGAACTCGAAACATGAGGCAGCCGATGCACCGAATTTCGAGCGCTACGGCCCGGAATTCGATGGCCGGACCGGCAATGGCGGGCTCGAAATCTGGATTCCGCTGAAGGGGTGAGGGCCTAGGCCGCTCGCGGGGCCAGAAGGATGATGCATGCCCCGGCAACGCAGACCGCGGCGCCCAGCAGGTCCCAGCGGTCCGGCCGCACACCTTCCGCAACCCAAAGCCAGCCGAGCGAGGCGGCGATGTAGATGCCGCCATAGGTGGCGTAGGCGCGGCCCGCGGCAGAAGAATCAACCAGAGTCAGCAGCCAGGCAAACGCCACCAGCAGCGCAACGCCCGGCAGGAGCCACAGGGCAGACTTCCCCAGGCGCAACCACGCCCAGAAGGAAAAGCAGCCGCCAATCTCGCAAAGGGCGGCCGCGACGAAGATGGGAATGCTCAATTATTGCCCTCCGGCTGTTGCTGCATTCTTCGAGGTGAAATTGCCGGATGGCAAGGAGGGAGCTATTCGCCCGCCTCGGAAATGCGTCGCTTCGGCCGCTTGCCAGCCTTTTCGGGCTGGGGCGCGGCCGGGCCGTCTCGCATGGCCAAAGCCTTCTCGCACTTGCCGATATAGTCGCGCGTCAGCGGCACGATGTCGTTGCGGCGCGTGAGCTGGATCTGGAATACCATCATGTCCTGCCAGCGGAACGAGGCCTCGGAGCCTGCAAGATAAAACTCCCACATCCGGCAGAAGCGCTCGTCATAGATTTCCTTGGCGCGCTCGCGATTTGCCATGAAGCGCTCGCGCCAATTCTTCAGCGTCTCGGCATAGTGCAGCCGCAGGATTTCGACGTCGGAGACCATCAGGCCCGACTTCTCGATGATCGGCAGAATTTCCGAAAGTGCCGGAATGTAGCCGCCGGGGAAGATGTATTTGCGGATGAAGGCATTTGTGGCGCAGGGCGGGCCGCTGCGGCCGATCGAATGCAGCACCATCACCCCGTCGGGCTTCAGCAGCGTGGCGCACTTCTCGAAGAAGGTGCGGTAATGGTTGACGCCGACATGCTCGAACATGCCCACCGAGACGATGCGGTCGAAGCGCTCGGTGAGGTGGCGATAGTCGCGCAGCTCGAAATGGACGTGATTCTGCAGCCCCTCGGCGTGCGCACGCTCTGTGGCGACGGCGTGCTGTTCGGTGGACAGCGTCACGCCCAGCACGTCGGCCTCGAAGTTGCGGGCCATATAAAGCCCGAGGCCGCCCCAGCCACAGCCGATGTCGAGCACGCTGAGGCCCGGCTTCATGCACAGCTTGGCGGCCAGGTGCCGCTTCTTGGCAAGCTGCGCTTCCTCGAGCGTCATGTCTGGCCGCTCGAAATAGGCGCAGGAGTACTGCATGTCCGTATCGAGGAAGAGCTTGTACATCTCGCCGGAGAGATCGTAGTGGCGCTGCACGTTGCGCCGCGACCGGCCGGTGGTGTTCAGTTGCTGCATGCGCCGGAAGGCATGGCGAAGCCCTTCCACGGCCCTGGTCCAGGCCGCCTCGACGCCGCTCGGTCCCATGTTCTGATAGGCAATGTGCAAAAAGCCTAGAATGTCGCCTTCGATGACGTCGAGATCGCCGTCCATGAAGGCCTCGGGCAGGGCCAGCATCGGGTCGAGACCGATCGCGAGTTCTGCCTTGCGCGTGCGCAGCACGATGTGGACATGTTGCCCGCTGCCGTCGCCAAATCTTCGGGACGCGCCGTTCGCCCCTGTGACAGTCAGATTCCCGATGCGCACCAAGCGTTCGATGATGCGCTGCAGCAAAATATTCATGGCACAGCACCCGCATTCACGAAAAAGGTCGGCGCCTATTGTGCTTCAAAGCGCCGCAGGTGCAATAGTTCCAGTTTGTACAAAAAAAGCCCGGGCCTGCGGCCCGGGCTTTGGTCCAGATTAGTTCTGAACCGTCGAGATTATTCCTGCTCTTCTTCTTCCTCATTCGGGTCGAAGAAGTTGTCCGGACGCGCGTTCTCGTTGATGTCCTCGCCATAGATGGCTTCGGCCGAATCCAGCTTCTCGCCGGCAGCCTGGCGCTCGGCCTCATCGGCCGTGCGAGCGATGTTCAGCGTGATGGTGACTTCGACTTCCGGATGCAGCGCGATCGCCACATTGGTGAGGCCGATGGTCTTGATCGGGTGGTTGAGCTCGATCTGCGTGCGGCTGACCGAGAAGCCCTCGGCGGACACGATGTCGGCGATGTCGCGGGTCGAGACCGAGCCGTAGAGCTGGCCGGTTTCGCCGGCCGAGCGCACGACCACGAAGCTCATGCCGTCGAGCTTGTCGGCGATCTGCTGGGCTTCCGACTTGCGCTCCAGGTTGCGGGCCTCGAGCTGGGCGCGCTGGCCTTCGAACTTCTTCTTGTTGGCTTCATTGGCGCGCAGCGCCTTGCCCTGCGGCAGCAGGAAGTTGCGGGCAAAGCCGTCCTTGACCTTGACGGTGTCGCCCATCTGGCCGAGGCGGGAAATACGTTCGAGAAGGATGACTTCCATCGTTCCTGTCCTTTGTCTGTGCCGCGAGCGGCGTGATTTGTTCGAGACAGGTCAGGAAGCAGGCCGGCGATTGGCGCCTGGGGTCGCTGTCCTGCCTGTCCGGCAGTTAGAAGCCTTCGCGAAGTCCGGCCTCAACTCGGGATCTCATTGTCTCTCGCCGCGCCCGTCGCGGAAAGAGGGAAAGGGCGGCGGGCCGCCCTTTCCGGTGTTCTTTCGGCGTGGTCCTTATCCGAAAAGTCTGCAACTTTTCGGGGCCACGCCCGGTCTTACTTCACCACGTAGGGCAGCAGGCCGAGGAAGCGGGCGCGCTTGATCGCCTTGGCGAGCTCGCGCTGCTTCTTCTGGCTGACGGCGGTGATGCGCGACGGCACGATCTTGCCGCGCTCGGAAATGTAGCGCTGCAGCAGGCGCACGTCCTTGTAGTCGATCTTCGGGGCGTTGGCGCCGGAGAACGGGCAGGTCTTGCGGCGGCGATGGAACGGACGCCGGGTCGGGATCTGGTTGATGTCGACCATTATTCTGCACCTCCTTCAGCAGCTTCGCGCGGACGGCGCGGGCCACGGTCACGGTCACGGTCGCCCGAGCGGCCCGGACGGTCGCCGAAGCCACGGTCGCCACGCTCCGAACGCTCTTCGCGCTTCTGCATCATTGCCGAAACGCCTTCCTCGTGCGCCTCGACCTTGACGGTCATGAAGCGCAGGATGTCCTCGGACAGACCCATCTGGCGCTCCATCTCGGCCAGAGCCGCCGGCGGGCAGGTGAGGTCCATCAGGGTGTAGTAGGCCTTGCGGTTCTTCTTGACGCGGTAGGTGAGGGACTTCAGTCCCCAGTTCTCGACCCGACCGACCGATCCGCCGTGCGAGGTGATGACGCCCTTGTAGTGCTCCACGAGCGCGTCGACCTGCTGCTGCGAAAGGTCCTGGCGGGCAAGAAACACATGTTCGTACAGAGCCATTGTTCTTTGCCTTTCTTCGTTTCCCTGCCCGGTTCCGGCGGCTAAGCCTCTGCAACTTCTCTTGATCCCTCCACGGCGCAGCCGCTTCAGGAGAAGAAAGGAGCATGACGAGACGGTCGAGAGAGGAGACACGGGAGGCGGAAGCACTTCTTGCTTCACACGGAAAGCTCCTCGAAAAGAGCCTCCGGCCCTCCGTTCAGCCCCCAGCTGGGACCGGCAGATTGCGCGCGTCTATACAGCATCCCTGCGAGAAAGCAAGGTTGCCGCAGCCATCAGGTGCCGCGAATGCATTTTTAACCACGCTTGCGATCTGGTCGGCCGAATCACGTCGGATCAACCTCGTCTTCACCTTGTCCGCGCAGGAAAGGCCCGTCTGCTACGCATTCAGGGGGTAACGATGCTCGTCAGTCGCTTCTGGAAATCGAGGAGTGGCAACTTCGCGATGATGTTCGCGATAGCTTTGCCTGCCGTGCTGGCCGGTGTCGGACTGGCGCTGGACATTTCGAGTCTCATGACGGCCAGGTCGAAGCTCCAGAATGCGCTCGACTCGGCGGTTCTGGCGGCGTCGCGGCTGGCCGATGCATCGATTTCGCGAGACGACGCATTTCAGGGTTTTTTCAAGGCCAATATTGCCAACGGTCGAGACCTACTTAGCCCCGTCGCGTATCTCACTGTCGAGCAGGGAACAAACTACATAAAGACCTCAGCCACCGCGCATGCCACCGTCGCGCTGAACCTGGGTTTCGTCTTCGGCCAAAGCGCCCAGGTTGCGGTCGCTTCGAGCGCATATCAGTCGACGGCGAAGCTGGAGGTCGCGCTTGTGCTCGACAACACCGGCTCGATGGGCGACAGCAACATGAAGGCCCTGCGCGAGGGAGCGACAAGTCTCATCACCACGCTTCAGGATGCCAAGAAGGAGCAACCTGCACGCGAAATCCGGGCCGCGCTGGTGCCTTTCGTGACGGCGGTGAACATTAACGGTGAAGGCTTCAAGACTTCCTGGGTCGACTTAAGGAAGACATTTCCCACTAGCGATCCGGGCCTCAATGGCCGAAATTTCGACGTCATCACGAGCAACAACGTCCGCGTCGGTCACGCCAAACTGTTCGATGATCTTGGTGTGAAGTGGAAGGGTTGTGTCGAGGCGAGAGCAGTCAAGTTCAAATCCAACAACACGATCGATCTCTCGGCGTCGCCGGGTTTGGACGACACCGCTCCGGACCAACTGAGGCCGGAAACACTGTTTGTCCCATATTTCGCGCCCGACGAGCACGGCGATCCTTACAAGGCGCGAAATGAGGACCTTTCCAATTATAACAACTCATATTTGAAGGATCTTGCTTCAGGCACGGGCAAGACGGACGCTGAAAAGCACAGGTCCATCCAAATGAATCTGTCGAAATACACGCTGACCAACAAGAGCACCGCCATCATCAACGAGGTCGCTCCGCTCACCAGTGGTCCGAACTATGCGTGCCCGACTCCTATCATGCCGCTGACATCTGACCTGGACAAGCTGAAGGCCGAGGTCAGCAAGATGACTTATTGGAACGGCTCCGGCACCAATGTGTCGGAGGGGCTGGTCTGGGGATATCGTGTTCTTTCTCCCGGCGAGCCCTACGCGCAGGGCGATGACTTCAACTCCGATGGTACCTCGAAGGCGGTCGTTGTTTTTACCGACGGCGAAAACAACGTGTTCGGCCAGAAAACTGCACTGATCAACAAGTCCGACTACGGCTCCTACAACTATCTCGACCAGGGCCGCATGGGGTCGACCGACCGAAACCAGGCGCTGAAGAACGTCAACACAATGACGCAGACAGTGTGCACGACGTTGAAGGCGAAAGGCGTCAGGGTGTTTACCGTCGTTCTCGGTGCCGACACCGCCGCCAACCGCGAACTCTACAGCAATTGTGCCTCGGCACCCACGGACTATTATCCGACCAAGGACCAGGCGCAGCTGAAGGCTGCGTTCCGCAACATTGCGTTTGCGATTTCGCAGCTTTACGTGACGAACTGACCTTACCACTGCGTTGAAACGCGCGCCCTTTCGGGTCGCGCGTTTCAAGGCTCATCGAGACGCCGGAGGGGGAGCCGATAGTTAGGTTGAGCCCGGTGCCTCCGAGGCCACTTCCGGGAACAGGTTCTTGGCGGCGTAGCGGCTGCCGAAGATGATGTCGTACTGCAGCAGCTGGAAATCCCGGATTTCCGGCGCGATGGACTTGGCGCGCAACCATTCGGGCGTCGCATCGCCATCGACGCTTACCAGCATGTTGCGGTCGATCACGCCGAACTGCTTTCGTATCTCGCCCAGAAAGCCGGTGTAGAAGGGGTGGCCGATACCGGCTGTCTCCAGCACGTGCAGCGGCAGGAAGGCCGGGCTGATCGAGCCGAGGTCTTTCGCTGGGCCGGTGCGGTTCGACCACACCACCAGCGGCGTCTCGTGCTGGACGCTCATTTCTTCCAAAGGCGCCAGGCGCTTGGCGACATTGCCTTGCATGAAGCCGGTCTCGACATAGACCGGCCCGAGCGGCGGCAGATGGTCGCCGAACATGGCAATGATGGTGTGGCGGTCGCGCTTCCCTGCCCATTCGAGCAGCCGGGCCAGAGCCCGATCGCCGTCGGCGGCGCCTTCGCTAAAGCTCAGAATGCTGTCCAGGCTTTTCTTGCTCACGTCGCCAGAGACCGTATGGCTTGGGTCCGAGTAGCGACCGGCCGCATAGGGGCCGTGGTTCTGCAACGTCACGGAGAAGAAGAAGAACGGCTTTTCGGCGGCATCCGCCTGGCGGATCATTTCCTCGATCAGCGCCGCGTCGGAAGCGAGAGGTCCGCGGCTCTCGAGCGTCGGCAGGTTTTCCTGCGACATGAAATGCTCGAAGCCGAAGGCCTGGTAGACCGGGGTGCGGTTCCAGAACCAGCCGGCGAAAGGATGGAAGGCACGGGTGTCGTAGCCCTCGGAGCGCAGGAAGCTGGCCAGCGAGGGAATGGGACGGCGCACATATTGCTGGTAGGGGATGCTGCCATAGGGCAGGAAGGCGTTCGAAAAGCCGGTCAGCGCCTCGAATTCGACATTGGCGGTCATGCCGCCGAATTCGGGCGAGAAGACATGGCCGGATTGCAGGGCCCGCGTGGTGGCAATCGGGTCGGGGCTGATGACGATGCCGGGCAGCCGCGTCGGATCCCAGAACGACTCGTTCATGACGATGATGATGTCCGCCGGTTCGTTCGGCAGGACAGTCGCCGCGGCTGCCGGGCTGGCGATTGCCTCGACGGCCTGCGCCGAATAGCCCGCCGGTGCCGAAACCTTTGCCATCGGCAAGTTGAGGGCGAAGGCGATCGCAAAGCCGTTGCTGTTGTAGTTCTCCTTCTGGTCCCACATCATGGGGATGATCTGCAGCCGGTCACGCGCCCAGGAAAAGGTCGCGTAGTCCATTATCGAGCCGAAGAAGACCAGCGCCGGCAGTGCCACCCCCAGTCGCGCGGCGCGGCCATGGAATGAAAGCACCGGCGCCCGGCGGTGCCAGTACTTCCAGCAGGCCACCAGCAGCAAGAAGGCCGCGAGGCCGCCAGCCGCCAAGCCAACCGCCATCAGCGGCCGGTCCCGCGCCAGCAAAGGCATCAGTTCCATGATCTGACGGGCATAGAGAAAGTCGGTCGGATAAAGCGGGTCGCCGAGATAGAAGGACTTTTGGTGCGCGAGGAAGGCGAGGAGCAGGGCCAGCGGCGCAACGAGCAGCAAGGCGTGATGCGCGCGGCCGAGCAGGGCGTCGAGCAAGATAAGCAGCAGCGCAAAGAGGCCGACCGTCGTCCAGCTAGGTCGGAACGGCTGGCGGAAGAAGTCGAGCGTCTGCGAGAACGAACCCCGCACTATCAGCTCGACACAGAACACCAGCAAGGCCGAGATCACAAGCGTCAGCAGCAGCGTGCCGGCAAAGCGAATCGCGCCGGCCTTGTGCCCGCGCAGCATGCGCTTCTCGTCATATTCCGAGGCAGACCGTGCCGCTGCAAACTGGTTTGCCAACTCCAAAACCTCACCCGATGCAAGAATGTGTCATCTCACTGTCATCTAATTGTCACAAAAGCTAGACAGCCGTTGGGATCTGGCGAGTTCAAATCTCCATTACAGCGTAGTGACCCAAGCGTGTGCGAGGCGTCCGCTCTGCTCGTGCCGGGTAGGCGATGGCCGCGACGTGCAGCGGTTTTCGTCCTCTCGCGAGGCGCTTTTGCTCGGGCAGATACTGCGCGCGGCCTTGACTTTCCGGCCTTCCTTGCGCCACACGGCCATCGAGTGAAACTAATTCCGGGAGCCTGTCATGGCCGTCGCATTCACCTTTCCGGGGCAGGGCAGCCAGGCCGTGGGCATGGGCAAAGACCTTGCGGATGCCTTCCCCGAGGCCCGCGCGGTGTTCGAGGAAGTCGACGAGGCGCTGGGCCAGAAGCTCTCGCAGATCATGTGGGAAGGCCCCGAGGAAACCCTGACCTTGACCGCCAACGCCCAGCCGGCGCTGATGGCGGTGTCGCTTGCGGCGCTGCGCGCCATGGAAGCGCGCGGTTTCTCGCTGAAGGACAAGGTCGCCTATGTCGCCGGCCATTCGCTGGGCGAATATTCGGCGCTCGCGGCAGCCGGCATGTTCTCCATCGCAGATACGGCGCGGCTGCTGCGCATTCGCGGCAATGCCATGCAGGCTGCGGTTCCGGTGGGCGAGGGCGCCATGGCTGCCATCATCGGGCTGGAGCAGGCCGATGTGGAAGCTGCCTGCGCCGAGGCGGCCAAGGGCTCGGTCTGCCAGATCGCAAATGACAATGGCGGTGGTCAGTTGGTGATTTCCGGTGCCAAGGCGGCCGTCGAGCTCGCCGCAAAGCTCTGCACCGAAAAGGGCGCCAAGCGCGCGCTGATGCTGTCGGTGTCGGCACCCTTCCACTCCGCCCTGATGGGCCCGGCGGCCGATGCCATGCGCGAGGCGCTGGCGGGCGTAGCCAAGCCGGCGCCGGTGGTGCCGGTGGTGGCCAATGTCGTCGCCCAGCCGCTGAGCGACCCGGACGAGATCGTCGCCCGCCTGGTCGAGCAGGTCACCGGCCGCGTGCGCTGGCGCGAGACGGTTGAATGGTTCGGCGCCAATGGCGTGAAGACGCTATATGAAGTGGGCTCGGGCAAGGTGCTCTCGGGTCTTGCCCGGCGCATCGACAAGGAAATCGCCACCAGCGCGATCAATACGCCAGCCGACGTCGAAGCGGCGGTTGCGGCGCTGGCCTGAACAATCGAGAACCAATGACCCCACCCGTGTGAAGGGTGCGCTCTTGAGATGGAGTCAAAAATGTTCGATCTGACCGGCCGCAAGGCACTCGTTACCGGAGCCACCGGCGGCATTGGCGAGGCGATTGCCCGCGCGCTGCACGCGCAGGGCGCCACCGTGGGCCTGCACGGCACCCGCGCCGAGAAGCTGGAGGCGCTGGCCGCCGAGCTTGGCGAGCGCGTGAAGGTGTTTCCGGCCAATCTGTCTGACCGCGACGAGGTGAAGGCGCTGGGCCAGAAGGTCGAAGCCGAACTCGAAGGCGTCGACATCCTGGTCAACAATGCGGGCATCACCAAGGACGGCCTGTTCGTGCGCATGTCCGACGCCGATTGGGATGCTGTCCTGGAGGTCAACCTGACGGCCGTATTCCGCCTGACGCGCGAGCTGACCCACCCGATGATGCGCCGCCGCAATGGCCGCATCATCAACATCAGCTCGGTTGTGGGCGTCACCGGAAACCCCGGTCAGGCCAACTACTGCGCCTCCAAGGCCGGCCTGATCGGCTTTTCCAAGTCGCTGGCCCAGGAGATCGCCACCCGCAACGTCACCGTCAACTGCGTCGCCCCCGGCTTCATCGAATCAGCAATGACCGACAAGCTGAACGACAAGCAGAGGGAGGCCATCATGGGTGCCATCCCCGCCAAACGCATGGGCACCGGCGCGGAAGTTGCTTCGGCTGTCGTCTATCTGGCTTCCGATGAGGCGGCCTACGTGACCGGCCAGACCATTCACGTCAATGGCGGTATGGCGATGATCTAAGGGAGTGGCGACGGGGTCTTGGAAAAAGCAACGCAAGGCGCAATTTCTGTACACAGGCCCCGCGAACCGCACGAAAAGGGCGTTTTCGCATTGGACGTTGCCCAGTTTTCGTGTAATGCCGCCAGGAACGTACGGCGGCAAGGGCTCGCGCCCTGCCGCCGTAGCCACGTTCCCTAGGGGGAATATCTTTCAACTTGATTACCGGCATGCGTGCCGTTAACGAAGACAGACAAATTTAAGACGAGGATGCCCAAATGAGTGACACCGCAGAGCGCGTCAAGAAGATCGTTGTCGAACATCTCGGCGTCGAAGCCGACAAGGTAACCGAAGGCGCCAGCTTCATCGATGATCTGGGCGCCGACAGCCTGGACACGGTCGAACTCGTCATGGCTTTCGAAGAAGAGTTCGGCGTTGAGATTCCGGACGACGCGGCCGAGACGATCCTGACCGTCGGCGACGCCGTCAAGTACATCGACAAGGCCTCGGCCTGAAGCCATAATAGCCCAGCATTCCGAGAATACCGCTATGAGGCGTGTTGTCGTCACCGGCATGGGTCTGCTTTCGCCATTTGGCGTTGGCGTGGAGCATGGCTGGAGAGAGCTTCTGAGCGGTCGGAGTGCCGCCCGCCGGATCACCCATTTTGAAGTCGAGGATCTTGCCTGCAAGATCGCGAACGTGATCCCGCGGGGCGATGGCAGCGGCAATACCTTCAATCCCGAGGCCGTTCTCGAGCCGAAGGAACTGCGCAAGATCGGCGACTTCATCCTGTACGGGATCGCGGCCGCCGACGAGGCGCTGAAGGATTCGGGCTGGCAGCCCAAGACGCCGGAAGAGCAGTATGCCACCGGCGTGATGATCGGCTCGGGCATTGGCGGTATCGAGGGGATCGCGGAAAACGCGCTCACCCTGCACGACCGTGGCCCGCGCCGCATCAGCCCGTTCTTCATCCCGGGCAACATCATCAATCTGGTTTCGGGGCAGGTTTCGATACGGCACGGGCTCAAGGGTCCGAACCATGCCGTGGTCACCGCCTGTTCGACCGGCGCGCACGCCATCGGCGACGCTGCCCGGTTGATCATGTTCGGCGATGCCGACGTGATGCTCGCCGGCGGTGCGGAAGCTCCGGTCACACGTCTTTCGCTGGCCGGCTTTGCCGCCTGCAAGGCGCTTTCCACCGACCGCAACGACGCACCGGAAACGGCTTCCCGCCCGTATGATCGCGACCGTGACGGCTTCGTCATGGGCGAGGGCGCTGGCGTTGTGGTTCTGGAAGAGCTGGAGCACGCCAAGGCGCGCGGCGCCAGGATCTATGCCGAAGTCGTCGGCTATGGCCTCACCGGCGATGCCTATCACATCACCGCGCCGTCCGAGGACGGCGAGGGCGCCTTCCGCTGCATGACGGCCGCGTTGAAGCGCGCCAACCTGCAGCCCGCCGACATCGACTACATCAACGCGCATGGCACCTCGACCATGGCCGACACGATCGAGCTTGGCGCGGTCGAACGGCTTGTGGGCAACGCGGCCTCCAAGGTGTCGATGTCATCGACCAAGTCGTCCATCGGCCACCTGCTGGGTGCTGCCGGAGCGGCCGAGGCTATCTTCTCGATTCTGGCCATTCGCGACAACATTGCGCCGGCGACGATCAACCTGGACAACCCCGAGCGGGAAACGGCGATCGACCTCGTGCCCAACAAGCCTCGCGAGCGCCAGATCGACGTCGCCCTGTCGAATTCCTTCGGCTTTGGCGGCACCAACGCCTCGTTGGTTTTCCAGCGTTATAACGGCTGAGCGACGCCGAAAGGCTCGCTTCGCAGCGAATTTTGCCATATTCGCCCTTAGGGTCAGGTTTCCCCTGACCCCGGTGTTTTCGTGGGGATTTTTACGCAAAGAGCAGATATAGAGGCGCCATGAGTACGACACCTCCCGATGCCGAATTTGGCCGCCCCTCCGAGCCGTCGAAACCAATCATCCCCAAGAGCGCCAGCGAGGCGCTGCGGCCCGAAGCCGGCACGCCGCCACCGCCGCGCAGGCGCTCCCGCGCATCGCGCAACCAGTTCATCGTATTCCTGAATTTCGTGGTCTCCAGCGTGGTGCTGGTGGTTCTTGCCGCCAGCGCGGCGGTGTATTTCGGCAAGCTCGAGTTTGACGGACCCGGCCCTACGACCGTCGCCCAGACTATTCTGGTGAAGCCGAACACGGGCGTGCAGGAGATCGCCGACCAGCTTGAACGGCGCGGCCTCATCCGCGACGCGCGCATCTTCCGCCTGGGCGTGCGCGCCTATGGCAACGATGCCGCACTGAAGGCCGGCGAATATGAAATCAAGGCCGGCGCTTCGATGCGCGACGTGATGGAACTGCTGAAGAGCGGCAAGTCGGTGATGTATTCGCTGACCATCCCCGAGGGGCTGACGGTAGAGCAGGCGTTTCAGCGCATTGCCGAGCACGATGTGCTGGTCGGCGACATGCCGACGGAACTGCCTCCGGAGGGCAGCCTTGCGGCCGATACGCAGCGCTTCACCCGCGGCGCCACCCGCCAGCAGATCATCGACAAGATGCTTGCCCACCAGAAGCGACTGGTGGAAGAGGTCTGGGAAAGGCGCGTGCCGGGCCTGCCGGTGGCCGACATCAACGAATTCGTGACCCTGGCTTCAATTGTCGAGAAGGAAACCGGCCGTGCGGACGAGCGTCCGCGCGTGGCTTCCGTGTTTATCAACCGGCTGAAGAAGAAGATGCGTCTCCAGTCCGATCCGACCATCCTTTACGGTCTGTTCGGCGGCAAGGGGCGGCCGGCCGACAGGCCGATCTACCAGTCGGATATCGACAAGCCGACGCCCTACAATACCTACCAGATCAACGGCCTTCCTCCCACGCCAATTGCCAATCCGGGCCGCGCAGCGCTGGAAGCGGTGGCCAACCCCTCGCAGACAGACGACCTCTATTTCGTCGCCGACGGCACCGGCGGCCACGTCTTTGCCAAGACGCTGGACGAGCACAATACGAATGTGGCGCGCTGGCGCGCGGTGCAGAAGAAGCAAGCCGAGGAAGCCGCCAAGGCAGCTGCCGAACAGCAAAACGGTGAGCAGCCGGCGAGCCCTGTCCAGTAGGGCAGGGCAGGAAAGATGCGCGGCAGGACGGCGCAGGAATATACGTTTAGGACAGCCGGCCGCAATCGTTGTACCCGGTAACCGGTGAGTAAGAGGACCGCGAGATGAGCTTGCAGAGTATGACCGGCTTTTCGCGGGCCGCGGGCGAGCATGGCGGCGCCACGATCGCCTGGGAGCTGAAGTCGGTGAACGGCAAGAGCTGCGAGGTGCGCTTCCGGCTGCCGCCCGGTTGCGAGCGGCTCGAGCCGCTGGCGCGTCTGGCAGTTCAAAAGCGTTTCAGCCGCGGCAACATCCAGGCCTCGCTGAACGTGACGCGAGGGACCGCGACGCTGGTCCAGCCGGTGGTCAACGAGGCCTTTTTGAAGGACCTGGCCGGTCTGGCCAAGCGGCTGCAGGATCAGTTCGGCATCGCGCCGCCCACTGCCGACGGGCTGCTTGCGCTGCGCGGCGTGCTGGAAATGCCCGAAGCGGTGGAGACGGAGGAGCAACGGGCAAGCTTCGACGCTGCCGCCATTTCCGTTCTTGAGGCGGCGCTCTCCGGCCTGGAGCAGGCGCGCCAGAGCGAGGGCGCCGCGCTCGCGGCCGTGCTTGGTGCGCAGATCGACGCCGTCGAGGCATTGACGTTAGAGGCAGAGGCAGATCCTTCACGCCAGCCAGCGGCCATCCGCGCGCGCCTGGCCGAGCAGGTTGCTCTTCTGATGGATACCGGCGCCCCGCTCGACGAGGCACGCCTGCATCAAGAGGCCGCTTTCCTGGCGACCAAGGCAGACATTCGCGAGGAGATCGATCGTCTGAAGACGCATGTCGCTTCCGCGCGCAGCCTGCTTGCCGCAAGTGGCGCCGTCGGGCGCAAGCTCGATTTCCTGGCGCAAGAATTTAACCGCGAATCAAATACGTTGTGCTCGAAGTCGAACGCCGCCACGGTCACTGCCATCGGGCTGCAGCTGAAGGCCGTCGTCGACCAGTTTCGCGAACAGGTACAGAATCTGGAGTAACATATGAGCGCGGACCTACCTTCGAGCTCCATCCGCCGCCGCGGCCTCATGCTCGTGTTGTCCTCGCCGTCCGGGGCGGGCAAATCGACCATTGCGCGCTCGCTGCTCGAAAGCGATCCGAGCCTCGAACTCTCGGTCAGCGTCACCACGCGTGCGCGGCGCGGCAGCGAGATCGACCGCGTTCACTACCATTTCGTCTCGCATCGCGACTTTGAGCGCCTGCGTGACACCGACGCGCTGCTGGAATGGGCGGAAGTGCACGGCAACTACTACGCCACGCCGCGCGAGCCGGCGGAAGCTGCCATGGCCGCCGGCCGCGACATGCTTTTCGACATCGACTGGCAGGGCGCCGAGCAGCTCAAAGAGAAGATGCCGGCCGACATCGTGTCGATCTTCATCCTGCCGCCGTCGATGAAGGAGTTGAAGACGCGGTTGAAGCGCCGCGCCGAAGACAGCGACGAAGTGATCGAGAAGCGGCTGGAAAACGCCCGTGTTGAGATCGAGCACTGGCGGGACTATGACTACGTGGTCGTCAACGACGACCTCGACCGCGCCTTCAGCGCCGTGAAGGCGATCGTCACTGCAGAACGGCTGCGCCGCAACCGGCGGCCCGGTCTGTTCGACTTCGTGTCGGGCCTGCTTGAGGAAAAAGCCGAGTAGGGGACCTCTCCCTCCACCAGGAGGGAGAACCTATAGTGCGTTCGCGAGCGCCACGAATTCAGCAATATCCAGCGTCTCGGCGCGCCGGGTTCCGTCTATTCCGGTGGCTTCCAGCAGGCGTGCGCCTTCGATGCCCTTCAGGCTCTGGCGCAGCATCTTGCGGCGCTGGCCGAAGGCGGCCTCGGTGATGCGCCCCAGCTTGCGCACATCCGCCGGCAGCGGGTTTTCACGCGGGATCAGCTGAACCACCGAAGATGTAACCTTGGGCGGCGGCGTAAAGGCCTGGGGCGGCACGTCGAAGACGATCTTCGCCAGCGTGCGCCAGCCCGCTAGCACGCCGAGTCGGCCATAGGCCTCGGTGCCGGGCTTGGCGACGATGCGCTGCGCCACTTCGCGCTGGAACATCAGCGTCATCGATTCGTAGAAAGGCGGCCATTCTGCCACCGTCAGCCACCGGACGAGCAATTCCGTGCCGATGTTGTAAGGCAGATTGGCCACGATCTTGACCGGTCCGGAAGGCACCAGTGCGGCGAAGTCGGTTTTGAGGGCGTCACCCGGAATGACCTCGAGTCGACCGGGATAGTGAGCGGAAACCTCCGCCAGCGCTTCCAGGCAGCGCTCGTCGCGCTCGATGGCAACCACGCGGGTGGCACCATTCATCAGCAGCGCGCGGGTAAGCCCGCCGGGGCCGGGGCCCACCTCGATGACTGTGCATGCGCTGAGGTCGCCGGCGGCGCGGGCAATCTTGCCAGTGAGATTGAGGTCGAGCAGGAAATTCTGGCCCAGCGACTTCTTCGCCTGAAGTCCGTGGCGCTCGATAACTTCGCGTAGTGGCGGAAGGCCGTCGAGGCTCATTTGGCGTGGCTTTCCGTGTCGGCGAGGTGGCGCGCCAGCTTGAGCGCTGCGATCAGGCTGTCGGGCCGCGCGATGCCCTTGCCGGCGATGTTGAAGGCGGTGCCGTGGTCGGGCGAGGTGCGGATGAAGGGAAGCCCTAGCGTGACGTTTACCGTCTCGTCGAAGGCGAGCGCCTTGGCCGGGATGAGCGCCTGGTCGTGATACATGCAGATGGCGGCGTCGTAGGTGGCGCGGGCGCGCGGATGGAACATGGTGTCGGCGGGGTGGGGGCCCACTGCCTCGATGCCCGCATGGCGCAACACCTCGACCGCAGGCCTCACGATTGCCTCATCCTCGCTGCCCATGGCGCCGCCTTCGCCTGCATGCGGGTTGAGTCCTGCAATACACAGGCGCGGCTTCTGGATGCCGAAGCGCGTGTGCAACTCGCGCGCGGTTATGGTCGCGACGTTGACGATGCCGCCGACGGTGAGCGCTTCCGGAACGTCGGAAAGCGGAATGTGGATGGTCACTGGCACCGCGCGCAGGTCGGGCCCGGCAAGCATCATCACGGGCGTTACTTCGCGGCCTGTCTTCAAGCTCGCCAGATGGGCGAGATATTCCGTGTGGCCAGGGAAGCGGAAGCCGGCGTCGTAGAGCGGCTTCTTGGCAATGGGGCAGGTGACGACAGCAGCTGCGGCGCCCGAAAAGACATCCGCCACCGCGCGGTCAATCGCTTCCACGGTGCCGGCCGCATTGGCCGGGTCCGGCTTTCCGATGCTGTCCACAAAGCGTGCCGCGAGCGGCACCACAGGCAGTCTATGGTGGAAAACCTCAGTCGCTTTGTCGGGCGTGGTCTCGCTGATCGGGACATCGATGCCGAGCTGGCGCGCTCTGGCAGCCAGCAGCGACGGGTCGGTCAGCAGATAGAATGGCGGCACGTTTGCCGTCGAACGTGCGAGCCAGGCGGCGATGGCGATCTCGGGGCCGATGCCGGAAGGATCGCCTCCCGTCAGCGCCAGCGCGGAGTGGACATGAGGGCGCACAACAGCTCAGCGTTCGACGATGCGGGCTCTCTCCCGCAATTCGGCGATGTACTTCTTGTTGAGCTGTTCGGCCTGGTCGTCCTTGGTTCCTTCCGCCTGGAAAACCATCTTGGCGACCTGGTCGTCCGACACTTCGCGGGAACTGCACACACCGATGAACTCGACGCCTCGCTCGGTCTCGCGAACCGTGGTGGCGCCGCCGGCCTTGGTCTTCTTGATCTGGTCGGCCCATTCCGGCGGCAGTTCGGGCGCCAGCAGGCGGCCGAGGTCGCGCACGGTGACGTCGAGCAGGCCCTTGGCGAATTCACGGGTGGTGTTGCAGCCGTTGAAGCGCGCGCGCATCGACTCGGCTTCGCGCTTGCGGGCACCCATCTTGCCGCGTTCCTTCTGGGGAACGACAAAGATCACCTGCTGCAGCATGTATTCGGTGGCTGTCGGCTTGCTGCCGCCCTGCTCGAGCATGCGCCGAACAACGTCCTGTTCGCTCATGCTGCCGCCCTGCGCGCGGTAGCGAGCCTGGAGCGCCTGGTTCCAGGCCATCTGCGCGCCGATGAACTGCTTGAAATGCTCAGGCGTGACACCGGACTGCTGCATGATCTCGCCGAGCTGCTTCGGCGTCATCTTGTTGGAACCGGCGAAACGCTTGAAGGCGTCTTCGATCTGCTGGTCCGAAATTTTGATGCCCAGTCGCCGGGTTTCGGCCATGCGCAGCGACTGTTCGATCATCTCGTCGGCTGCGAGCTTGTTCAGGTTGCCGTTGCGATTCTGCAGCCTGAGGAAGGCGGCGCGGCGCTGAATGTCGTAGCTGGTGATCGGCGCGTTGTTGACGAGATATTTGATCTCGCTGGCTGCGGCTGGCTGCCCGGTCGTCATCACGGATGCCGACGCCACGGCCACCAGCACCGCAAAACTCGTCGAAAGGAGGTATTTTCTGATCAAAGCCATACCGTTCGATTCCTGACGTCGATTTTCCTGCTGAACAGACATGGTTTTGGTTGCAGACCCTATACGGCGAAAGGATGACCGAATTCTGCCACGGCGCCCGTCACTGTGAGAAGAGCTGGGTCGAGTTCGTGCCGAAATCCCCGAGCGTGCGGAACGAGACGTTGAATCCGAAGGTCCTCTCGTTCCGCTCCTCCTTGAGCGTGTCGCGCTTGGTCGTCATCGTCACGGTGTAGGAGAAGCACTCATCGTCATAGGCGAAGCCTACAGAATCCCGCGTAACCACGCCGGACTGGAAATCATAGGTGCCCGAACCGAAGGCGCGCCAGTTCTCGTGGAAGCGGGAAGACGCGCCCAGCGTTATCTCCTTGCGATCAAATCGGAAGCCGTAGAGCGGCTGGGCCTGGATGAAGGAATATTGCGCCGTGACCGAGAGCGGACTGGAGTTGAAGCCGGCCTTCAGCTCAGCGCGCCTGACCTCCAGCGTGTGCTCATCCAGCCGCGCGCTGGCGGAAGCCGAGAAGCCCAGCGGGGTACCAAAGCCGACGAGGCCGACAAAATCCGATGTATCGGTTTCCAGGCCGGAAAATGCGCCGGCATTGACCAGATCGGGCGAGGCGAAGGAATTTCTTCCCGCCAGGTGGTAAGACTGTCCGAACAGCGCGTTCGACGTCCACCCGTTCTCGAAGGAACCGGAATAGCGCAGGCCGACATTGGCGCGCGTGCCGCCCTCGATGCGGTCGTAGCCGGAGAACTTGTCGCGGTCGAACAGCGTGGTGGCATCGAAGACGAAGCTTTGCGCATCTTCGTTGGGAATGCCCAGCCGCGCGGCATAGGGTTCGTTCGGGCGGGCAAACACTTGCGCCATCGGCTCGAGAACATGCGAGCCGCTGGTGAAGGAGAACAGAACGGGCCAGCGCAGTTCCAGCCCGGCGGTTGCCATCGCGCGATAGTAGGCCGAGCGCACATCGGTCGCGACCGGGGTCGGCAAATGCGCCGCCATTTCGTTGATCGCCTCGATCGAGGCGCGCGTCTGGCTGACGGAGGTCGTGTCGGCCTGGAACGCCAGCAGCGGCGTGACCATCAGGCCGCCTTCGGTGATGAAGGAGCGCTTCCACTCCGCTTCCGTAGTCAGCCGGGTCGAGATGCCGTCGATGCCGCGGACAGCCGGCACTTCCGGCCTGTAGTCGAGATGCGAACGGCTTACCGAGCGCAGGTTCACGCCGAGATCCAGTTCGCCCCCGAAAACGGGCTCGTCGGGAATGAAGGCGTAGTCCAGCAGCGGAAGAACCCAGGGTTCCTTGTCGCGGCGTTCGTCGCTCAGATTGTCATCCTGAACCTGGAAGCGCATCGCGCGCAGGTCGAAGAAATTCCGGTCGTGCAGGCCGGTCAGATAAATCTGCGACTGGTAGATGTAGTTGCTGTAGCCGTCGATCTGGTAGGTGTAGGCGAAGTTCTGGTCGGTCTGCGCCAGGATGTCCCAGCCGAGCACCCAGCGCGGATTGAGGTCGAACCTGCCCTTGCTGCCGACCATGCCGCGGAAGTGGTTGGGGTCGTCTTTGGGGCCGGAATTGATGCCGTGACGGTCGTTCGGCTGAATAAATGCTCCCGGGTCGTTCTGGCGGATGCCCGCGATCTTGAGGCTGTATTCGCCCGAGTTGAAGCGCTGGCGCCATTCGGCCTCGCCGAGAAAGCCCTGCTTGGTGAGACCAGTGCCGGTAACCGTCAGGTCATAGGTAGGCGACAGGGCGAAGTAGTAGGGCACCGCAACGCCGAAGCCGAGCTCGGACTTGGTCTTCAGGCTGGGCAGAAGAAACCCGCTCTTGCGCTTGACCGTCGGGTCGGCGATCTCGAAGCTTGGCAGATAGGCGATGGGGAAGCCGAAGAACTCGAAGCGCGACTGCTCGAAGCGGACCGTCTTGGCCTTGCCGTTCCAGATGATCTTCTGCGCCTTGATGCGCCAGATGGGCGCCTTGTCCGGCTGTTCCTCGCAAGGCGCGCAGGCGGTGTAGACACCGTTGTTGAACGTCGTCAGAACGCCGCCCCTGCGGTCGGCGCTTTCCGCCGCAAAATAAGTCTTGTCTGCGGTCTCGACGCGCAGGGCGTTCACGAAGCCGTTGGCAAAATCGTCGGTGACGTCGATTTCGTCGGAAAAGATCTTGGTGCCGTTGCTGTCGACAATCTCGACGTTTCCGCTGGCGATCAGGCGCGAGGTCTTGCGGTCATAGGCCACGCGCTGCGCGACGAGGCGGTTGCCGCCGTAGTCGATTCGCACTCCGCCGACCGCGGTGACGGTGTTTGCGTCGTGGTCGTAGACCAGCGTGTCCGCCTCCAGCAGCATCTGCGAGCCGGCCGGGACCTTGGGCGCAAGGGCGCCGATCTCCTGGGCGTGAACCGGGGCGAGGGGCAACGCGCAGGCAAAAAGGCAGGCAAGCGCCGTCGCGCCGTAAAGGCGTGCCAAGCGTGTTGTCTTTCGCGCTGGTGTCACCGCGCCCCCCACAAACTTAACCATCCTCCCTGTACAACAGGAAAGTCACCCCAAAAAAGGTCGCGACAACGACCGGAAACCAAGCTGCCACGAATGGCGGAACGAATCCCGCGTTTCCGAACGCCTTGACCAATACCGAAACCACATAAAGCAGAAACCCTGCGACGACGCCACCCAGAATCATCGTGGTGGACTGCCCCATCCTCGCAAATCGCATGGAGACTGTTGCAGCAATGAGCGTCATGGCGACAAGAAGTAGCGGAAGCGCGATGAGGGAATGGAGATGCATGGCGAACGCATTTGCCCGCAGGCCGAACGAACGCGCAGCCTCGATCTTGCTCGGGAGCTGGTAAATCGGAATGGTTTCGGGCTGCGCGAGGCGCTCCTGCACGAACTCGGGCTTCAGGTTCGTTGCCACGCGGTCGGTCGGGATCGATTCTCCTCTCGCGCCGTCGCGAAAGCGCTTGACGTCCTTGAGTTCCCAATAGCCGTCGCGAAGATAAGCCCGCTTGGCGTCCTTGCGCTCGACGATATCGCCGTCGCGGTCGATTTCGAAGAAGACCGCGTCCGACAATTCCAGGCCCTGGTTGAGGATGGCGCGCGCGCCGATGATCGTGTCGATGTCGCCCGACTTCTGGTGAATCCAGGGCGCTTTGAAAGCGGAAACTTCATTGGAGGCGCCGGAGCGGATTGTCGTCTCCAGGTACTCGGCGCGGGCAAGCCCATGCGCGGCCAGCGGGTTGAGAGCTCCGACCGTCAGGATGCCGAACAGCAGCGCGCCTGCGCAGGACGGCAGCAGGAATTGCCAGGCGGATATGCCCGCGGCGCGCGCGATAACCAGCTCATATTTGCGATTGAGCGAGACCAGGGTTGCCATCGCGGCGAACAGCGCAATGAACGGCACGGTCTGCTGCACGATCATCGGAACGCGCAGCATCGACACGGCAAGTGCCGTTTGAAAGGTGAAGTTGGGCAGCCCGGAAGTCCGGCTGGAAAACTCCGTGAAATCGATCAGGAAGATCAGCGCGTAGATGCCGACGAAGAACCACGCCGTGATGGCGGCGTAGCGGCGGAAGAAATAGAGCCCGAGGGTCCAGCCCATTATGCCTGCCCTCCCTTCATTCCCGCACCGCGCTTCAGCCGGAGCCACAGGGCCGAAACCCGTTCAGCTGTTTGCCCGGCGATCTCCGAGAGCGCGTCGGCCCAGGCGACCGGCAATTCCATGGTCCTGTTGCTTCGGATGAAGGCGATCGCCACCATGGAGGCGGCGAAAGGCACGAAGTAGACGAGCGGACTGAACAAAGGGCTCGTCTGCGCCTGGTTGCTCACGAAAAAGCCCAGCCACCGGACGAACAGCGCTATCGCTATGGCGGTGATCAGCGGGTTGATGCGTCCTTCGCGGTGCGATCGCGCATCGCCGGCCACGGCCAGCGCAATCAGGGCGAACACCAGGGGATAGATCCACTCCGTCAGGCGCCGATGCAATTCGGCGCGGTAGGTTTGGGGCTTGTTCTGGAACAGCTTGTCGTTCGGATCGGGGTTGTACAGGTAGGCGAGGGTGCGGTCTTTCGGGTACATCGTGATGGCGCCCGCAGCAGCCGAAAACGCCGAAAGGTCGAAGGCATAGGAACTGAAGCGGATCACCGACAGGTTCCCGTCCGGAGACTTCCTGTGCACCACGCCGTCCGTCATGACGAGCATGCTCTTATCATCATCCTGCACGACGGCGCCGTTCTTGGCGTAATAGACGAGGTCCATGCCTTCCTGGCGCGAGTCGGCAACGAAGATTCCGCCGAGCCTGCCGTCGGGCCGCCGTTCGGCGACTTGCACGAACAGCCCGTCGTCCACCTTGCGAAAGGTTCCTTCCTGGATCACCAGCGACAAAAGGTCGGCATGGGCGGTGGCGACGAGCTGGCGACCCCGTTCCCGCGCATAGGGATCGATGCCGTTGTCGACGGCAAAGGAAAACACGCTGGCCAGAAGCGCCAGGATGACGACCGGACGCGCAATGATATGGCGCGAGCCGCCGGCTGCGCTGACGACCACCAGCTCGGAATCGCTGTTCATGACGCTAAGCGTCTGCGCTACCGCGATGATCAGCGCGAAAGGCACGACGATGGGGATGATCGACGGCAGGATCAGCGTGGCGAGCTCGAAGAACGTGAGGGCTGATTGGCCGCTGTCGGTGACCAGATTGATGCGGGCAAGGACCTGTGTTGTCCAGACGATTGCCATCGTCCAGAGCAGCGCACCCATGAACATCATGAAAGTTCGGCGGAATATGTAGCGTTCAACGACCTTCATATGCCGCGAAGTTCCGTTGTTGTGGTCGCTGTGACTACTGACCTGTCCCACTGGCTGGTCGGACCGGGCGTTCGCGCTGACACTCGGGAGCGGTCGCGGCTCGGCCTCAGTTTCTGGTCTGCACTTCGGCGCATACAGGGAGTCTCGTCAGGATTGGCTAAGAAACCGGCAAAAAAGCTGGTTAATCAAGTGTTGATGTCGATTCGCGGCTGCTTTAGCAGCTATGGCCGCGATGTACGATGGGCTAGATCAACAGCCACAATGCAGCAAAAAGCTGGCGAAGCCCGCTCTTGCCTTGCCAAATGACGCAAAACCGCGAAATGTCGGTCCAAACCCGTCCATAAACACTTCTCGATGAAAGCGCTGCCATGACGTCGATGCCCAACATCAGCTTTGCCAAATTCGCCTCGCCGAAGAAGGGTACGGCGATCGTTTTCGCCGGCGAAGGTGCGTCACTGGGCGAGGCCGCGGCAGCCTGCGACCCGGGCAAGGCCTTCGTTCGCGCCTTTCCCGTAGCCGAGTTTTCTGGAAAGTCGGGCTCCACGGTGGAAGTTCTGGCGCCCGAAGGCTCTTCGCTCGAGCGTCTGGTTGCGGTCGGCGCCGGCAAGGTCGCGGAACTCGATGACTATGCCTGGCTGAAGCTGGGCGGCACGATTGCTGCGCAGTTTCGCAAGGCATCGGAAGTGACGGTCGTGGCCGATCTGCCGGGTTCCGAGGTGAGCGCTGCCCAGGCGGCAAGCCTGGCTGCCGGCATGCTGCTGCGCAGCTACAGCTTCGAGAAATACAAGACCCGGAAGGATGACGGCAACGGCAAGGAAACGCCCGCCAAGCCGGTCAAGGTCACCATTCAGTGCGCTGACCCCGCCGCTGCCAAGAAGGCTTTCGCCGACGCTCAGGCGGTGGCTGAAGGCGTGGTGCTGGCGCGCGATCTGGTCAACGAACCGGCCAATGTGCTGGGGCCAGTCGAATTCGCTGGCCACGCCAAGGAACTGGAGAAGCTCGGCGTCAAGGTCGAGGTGCTCACCGAAAAGGAAATGAAAAAGCTGGGCATGGGCGCGCTCCTGGGCGTGGCTCAGGGCTCCGCGCGCCCGCCGCGGCTGGTCGTCATGCAGTGGAACGGCGGCAAGTCCAAGGACAAGCCCGTGGCCTTCGTGGGCAAGGGGGTGGTGTTCGATTCCGGCGGCGTGTCGATCAAGCCGGCCTCCGGCATGGAGGACATGAAGGGCGACATGGGCGGTGCGGCCGCGGTTACCGGCCTCATGCATGCGCTGGCGGCGCGCAAGGCCAAGGTCAATGCGGTGGGCATCATCGGCTGCGTGGAAAACATGGTCGACGGCAACGCCCAGCGGCCGGGCGACATCGTCACCTCCATGTCCGGCCAGACCATCGAGGTTTTGAACACCGACGCCGAGGGGCGCCTCGTGCTTGCCGACGCGCTCTGGTACTGCAACGACCGCTTCCAGCCGAAATTCATGGTCGACCTGGCCACGCTGACGGGCGCCGTCATCGTTGCACTAGGGCACGGCCACGCCGGCCTGTTCTCCAACAATGACGAATTGGCCGAGAGGCTGGCAGCGGCCGGTGCGACGACCCAGGAGAAGCTGTGGCGGCTGCCCCTGGGCAAGGATTACGACAAGCTCATCGATTCCAAGAACGCCGACATGAAGAATATTGGCGGCCGTCATGGCGGGTCGATCACGGCCGCCCAGTTCCTGCAGCGTTTCGTCAAGGATACGCCCTGGGCGCATCTGGATATCGCCGGCACCGCCATGGGTTCGCCCACCAACGAGATCAACCAGTCCTGGGGCTCGGGCTTCGGCGTGCGGCTGCTCGACCAGCTGGTGCGCGACAATTACGAAGGATGATCAGGCTGCCGCGCCGGCAGAAGGTGCGGCGCGGCGGCTTGTTTCCAACGCTCGCCATATCGCATAAGCGTAGGCCATGGCCGAGGTTCTTTTTTACCATCTCACCGAATCCACCCTTGAGGAGGCCTTGCCGGGCCTTCTCGAAAAGAGCGTGGAGCGCGGCTGGCGGGCGGTGGTGCAGACCGGAACGGAAGAGCGCCGTGACGCACTGGACGTCCATTTGTGGACCTTCCGGGACGATGCCTTCATCGCGCATGCGACCGACCGCGAGCCCTTTCCTGATGAGCAGGCGGTGCTGCTGACCACCAGCCACGACAATATGAACGGGGCGCAGATCCGATTTCTGGTCGATGGGGCCGAGCCGCCGGATCTAAGCGTCTATGCGCGCGCTGTGTTCATATTCGACGGTCATGACGCCATGCAACTCGAGGCCGCGCGCGGGCACTGGAAGTTGATGAAAACGCATGGTCACTCCGTGACTTACTGGCAGCAGACGCCCGAGAGGCGCTGGGAACGAAAAGCCTGAGGTCTCCTCGGCGGTCGGAACCGGCAGCGACCGCCCGCGTTTAAGCCGTTGATACGGCAGCAGGTTCGATGCCTTCCCGCCGGCACGTTCGCAAGCCGACCGATGCGCAACGCCGGGTCGAGACGACCAACGACCGCGTGGCCGACAAAACGGCGGCAGGCTTGCCATGCGTCTCTTGTTTTTACTGACGCTGATTGCGGGAGTGGGGCTTGGCGTTGTCTATCCCTGGTGGGCGGAAACTTTCTCCGGTCATCATGTCGGCGCATGGAGGATATTCGACCATGCCGCCGGCTATCGCACGGTGGAAGTCCGGCTCGCTGCCGAAGAGGCACCGCTACGCGTGCTGCTCGACTTGCGGGTGGTGGGCCAATTGACCGGCTATGGCCCGCACGGCGGCCTGATCCTTACCGCGGCTTCCGGGGAACGCACGGCATTTTCAAGGCCGCTGAGGCTCAACGACGCAAGGCTGACTGCGAGGTCCGCGGCCATCAACGAACGGATCTATCGTGACAATGCCGGCGTGATTTCGGAGGTGGCAGACGGGAAATACATCTTCACCCTTCAGCCGCGCGACGATGAGAGCATTTACATAAGGTCGATTGATTTGGTACTGCGCGCCGATATCTGGCAGGTCAGCCAGGGCTTGCGCGTGCTCGG
Source organism: Mesorhizobium sp. KR2-14 (assembly GCF_040049255.1). Taxonomy (NCBI): domain Bacteria; kingdom Pseudomonadati; phylum Pseudomonadota; class Alphaproteobacteria; order Hyphomicrobiales; family Phyllobacteriaceae; genus Mesorhizobium; species Mesorhizobium sp. KR2-14. Next base: position 749,754 of record NZ_JBDZDR010000002.1, read on the forward strand.
CCTGCTTATGATGGCGGTTGGACAGGTCGGGCTTGTGGCCGCCATCCACCGGCGGCGCCTGGCCGGAGAGGCAGGCCCCCGGACCGTGCGCCAGGGGCAGGACGACGAGAACCCAGCATGAATTATCGCCACATCTATCACGCCGGAAATTTCGCCGACGTCATCAAGCATGTGGTGCTGGTGCGTCTCGTTGAATATCTGAAGCAGAAGGACAAGGCCTTCCGTGTCATCGACACCCACGCCGGCATCGGCCTCTATGACCTTTCGTCTGAGGAGGCCCGCAAGACAGGCGAGTGGCACGGGGGCATCGGACGCCTGCTCGGCGCGAAGCTGCCGCCCGAGGCCGCGCAACTGCTTCGGCCTTATCTCGAAACGGTGCAGGCGAGCGATCTGGAGGGCGGGGTTGAAGCATATCCCGGCTCTCCGCTGATCGTGCGCCGCCTGCTGCGCAAGCAGGACCGGCTCTCCGCCATCGAACTTCACCCGCAGGACGTGCAGCAACTCAAGGCGCTGTTTGCCGAAGACTTCCAGGTCCGGGTGACGGAACTGGATGGCTGGCTGGCGCTTGGCGCGCATCTGCCGCCGAAGGAAAAGCGTGGCCTGGTGCTGGTCGATCCGCCCTTCGAGAAGGAAGGCGAGTTCCAGCGCCTGGTCGATGGCCTGTATCGCGCGCACCGGCGCTGGCCGGGCGGCATCTATGCATTGTGGTATCCGATCAAGGACAGGGCTGCGGTGGCCGACTTCCGCGCCGCGCTTGCGGAGGCGGGCATACCGAAGATCATGGACATCGGCTTCGAGATCCGGCGGCCTTCGCGCGAGCCGCGGCTGGATGGCACCGGCATGATCGTGGTCAATCCGCCCTATACGCTCGAGCAGGAACTGCGGATATTGCTTCCCGTACTGCATTCGCTGCTGGCCGAAGAAAAGGGCGCTGCCTGGTCGCTCGAGTGGCTTGCGGGAGAAACTGCCGCCGCTTGACCGTTTTGCGGCCGTTGCGCACTATCCTCGAACAGACATCGCATTCAGTGATGATTCACGAGGTCAGCAATGTCACGTATCGCCCGATTCGCCATGGCTGCCGTTCTCGCGGCCGGGTCATTCCTTGCAGTGCCTGAGACGCGAGCCGCGGACTTCCTGGTGAGTCGGGAGCCTGGGGCCATAAGCTTGTGCGCCCACCCGAGCTATCTCAGAAAAATCACCAACCGCTTCCGCTATCAGGTTACCCACGTGCCGTATCTGCCCAACGTGGCGATCACCAACTTTTACAACATCCGCGAAACCCGCTACGTGCCGGTGGGATACCGCCATCCGATCATGCGGCTTTATTGCGGCGCCAAGGTCATCCTTTCGGACGGCAGCCAAAGCGACATCTGGTACCTGATCGAGGGTCGCATGGGCTTGGCCAGCATCGGCGAAAATGTGGAGTTCTGCGTTTCCGGCTTCGATCGCTGGTTCGTCTATGATGGCAAGTGCCGCGTCTTGCGCTGAGTTTGCCGGCGAAGACGATGAAGTTGCTCCGAATTCCGGCCGCTGGCGCGAGACTGGGGCTGGCGCTGCTTGCGCTGGCCGCATTTGCTGCGCCGGCAGCCGGCGATCAAGTCCATGGGCAGGCTCCGCACGCGGCCGCACCGGCGGCCGTTCCAATCGGCAGCGGGTTCGACTTTTACGTCCTGTCGCTGTCGTGGTCACCGAGCTATTGCGCGGCCGAGGGCGACAGGCCCAACAACCGGCAATGCTCGGCCGCAAGACCCTATTCCTTTGTGGTGCACGGCTTGTGGCCGCAGTTCGAGCGCGGATATCCCGAAGATTGCCCGACGGACCGACCGCGGGTGCCCGGGAATATGGCGCGCGGGCTGCTGGACATCATGCCCGCCGTAGGCCTCATCGGCTACCAGTGGCGCAAGCATGGAAGCTGCAGCGGCCTTGGCCAGGAGGAATATTTCGAAGTGCTGCGGGCCGCGCGCGAGAGGGTGAACATTCCCGCAGAGTTCACGCGGCTTCAGAACTATCTCATGCTCGATCCGACGGATGTCGAGCGCGCCTTCCTGCGCGCCAACCAGGGGCTGCCGGGCGACGGCATCGCGGTGACCTGCGACCGGCGCTACCTGCGGGAGGTGCGCATCTGCATGAACAAGGACCTGAGTTTCAGAAGCTGTGACGAGGCCGACCGTCGTGCGGCCTGCCGCCTGCCCAAGGCGGTGATGCCACCGGTGCGCGGCGGCTGAGCCGCAACTCTGCGTCCCGTCGCTGCATCGATGGCAGGAGTGCTGTTTCGGGCAACAAAAAAGCCGGGCGCTGATCAGCGCCCGGCCTCCCGTCCCGCCCGTTAAGGCTAGATGTATTAGAACTTCATACCGATGCCGAACTGGACGCGGTGATCGCGAGCGCTGATGTCGCGTGCGCCAGCGCCGGTATCAAAGGCCTTGCTGCCGTAGTCGGTGTAGCGGTATTCGAGGCGGCCGAAAACCTGATCGGTGAGCTTGACGTCGGTGCCCACGCCGGCCGTCCAGCCAACCATGGTCCTCTTGTCGGAGCCGATGTCATCGGTCAGCTTCACGCTCTGCGCTGCGCCACCGGCGGTGATGTAGGGCAGGACATCCGGGGTGATCGCATAGCCGAGGCGAGCGCGGAGCGAGCCGTTCACGCCACCCTTCACTTCGGTGTCGGTGTTGTCGCCCTTCAGGCCACCATAGCCGACGTCACCTTCAACGCCTGCCACGAAGTTGTCCATCTGGAAGTTATAGCCGGCGAAACCGCCGCCCATGAAACCTTCCGTGTTGATGGTGTTGTTGGCTTCGTTGTCCTTGACGCGGCCGGAGAACCCGTAGCCGAGCGTGACACCGGCATAGGGGCCGGACCAGGTGTTGAGCGGAGGCTCCACCATCGGCGCAGCCGGTGCCGGTGGCACTTCCATGACCACGTCGGCCGCGTTGGCGGGGATCACGCCAGCAAGGGCGATGAGCCCGATAGCAGCCGCCAGGGGCCGCGCGAATTTCAACTTGGCTTCCATTTTTCTACTCTCCTTAGCCACAGCACGAAAATTGCTTCTGTGGGGGACGCTTACGCAGGTTTGGGAGAACCCGGGTGGCGTCTGACAGGGCAGAATGTCGGGGTCAATTGCGGCCGCAGCGTACCTCAAATGGGGTCTTTGGCTGGCGCCAATGAGGCGGAAACGTGACGTTGCGGTCGGGCAACACCACTGCATCGTCGCTCAAGGTACTTCCGGAAAAATGACCTTTTATCAAACGCTTGCGCTGCCTATATTGAATCGATGAATGAGTTTCCTCCGCCGTTGGAGGCGATTTGACGGGCCTGTCGCCACATTGCCGTCAAACGACCCAACAGCATTTTACTTCTCAGGCGCCCAAATTGCCCGGCAAGCGAACTCGGCGCATGCAATCAGGGGGTGGACAAATGACAAAAATCGCCAGGACGGCTCTGATCACGGGCGGGGGCAAGCGCGTCGGCAGGGCGATTGTCGAGGATCTCGCCGCGCATGGTTTCGCCGTGGCCATCCACTGCAATCGCTCGCGTGTCGAGGCCGACGAACTGGCCGCGTCAGTTGCTGCAAGTGGCGGCGAAGCTGCGGTGGTGGTGGCCGACCTGACCGATATGCGCGCCGTCGATGGGCTGATCCGCCAGGCGTCCGCGGCGTTGGGCCCGGTTTCGCTGCTGGTCAACAACGCCTCCATATTCGAGGCCGACGAGGTTACGGATTTTGATTGGGCGGTGTGGGACCGGCACTTTGCCGTCCATGTGAAAGCGCCGGTGCTTCTTGCGCGGCGCTTTGCCGAGGCGCTGCCGCCGGACGGGGAAGGGCTGGTCGTCAACATCGTCGACCAGCGCGTGCGCAAGCCAACCCCCCGCTATTTTTCCTATGCGCTGTCGAAATCGGCGCTCTGGGATGCGACCCGCACCATGGCGCAGGCGCTCGCCCCGCGCATTCGCGTCAATGCCATCGGGCCGGGGCCGACGCTGCCCAGCAGCCGCCAGCAGCAAGAGGATTTCGCCGCGCAGGTCGAGGGGCTGATTCTGAAGCGCGGGCCGTCGCTTTTGGAATTCGGCGCAACGATCCGCTATCTATGGGAAGCGCGCTCCGTCACCGGACAGTTGATCGCGCTGGACGGCGGCCAGCATCTTGCATGGCAGACGCCCGATGTGACAGGCATGGTGGAATGAATCCCGCGAATCCCAACCTGAAATCGCTTCACCGTCCCCGGGCGGGCAGGGCCAGCGACGACGTCGCCGGCTATATGCCCGGCCATGAGATCGAGGAGGAGGACGTCTCGGAAGCCGATGCCACATCGGCGGCGCCCGAGTCTTCCTTCACCGCGCTCGACTGGACCTCCAACGCCGGCGACACCGAGGGCAAGGTGGGGGCCGAGGTCATCCAGGAACTGGTGAAGCGACTGCCGAATGCGCCGGGCGTCTATCGCATGATGAATGCGGCCGGTGACGTGCTCTATGTCGGCAAGGCACGTAACCTGAAGAAGCGCGTGACCCAGTACGCGCAGGGCCGCTTCCACACCCAGCGCATCGGCCGTATGGTGCGCGAGACCGCGACGATGGAGTTCGTCGTCACCCGCACCGAGATCGAGGCGCTGCTACTCGAGGCGAACCTTATCAAGCGCTTGCGGCCGCGCTTCAACGTGCTGCTGCGCGACGACAAGTCGTTCCCCTATATCATGCTGACCGGCGATCATCCGTCGCCCGGCATCTTCAAGCATCGCGGCGCGCGCTCGCGCAAGGGCGATTATTTCGGGCCCTTCGCGTCTGCCGGCGCGGTCGACCGCACCATCAATTCGCTGCAGCGCGCCTTCCTGCTGCGCACCTGCACCGACTCCGTGTTCGAGAGCCGCACCCGGCCGTGCCTGCTTTACCAGATCAAGCGGTGCTCAGGCCCCTGCACGGGCGAGATTTCGGCCGAGGACTATGCCGAACTGGTGTCGGAGGCGAAGGATTTTCTTTCCGGCCGCAGCCAGAAGGTGAAGACCGAAATCTCGGATGCGATGCAGGAAGCAGCCGAGGAGCTCGACTTCGAGCGCGCCGCGATCTACCGCGACCGTCTGGCCGCGCTGAGCCACGTGCAGAGCCACCAGGGCATCAATCCGCAATCGACCGAAGAGGCCGACGTCTTCGCAATCCACCAGGAAGGCGGGCAGGTCTGCATCCAGGTGTTTTTCTTCCGCACCGGCCAGAACTGGGGCAACCGCGCCTATTTCCCGAAGGCCGACCCTGCGATGGAGGCACAGGAGGTGCTGGGCTCGTTCCTGGCCCAGTTCTACGACGACAAGCCGTGCCCGCGCCTGGTGCTGCTTTCGCACGTTGTCGAAGAGCAGGAGCTGCTGACGCAGGCACTGGCAACCCGCGCCGGCCATAAGGTGACGATTGCCGTGCCGCAGCGCGGCGAGAAGAAGGACCTTGTGGACCACGCAGCCCAGAACGCGCGCGAGGCGCTGGGGCGCCGGCTGGCCGAGACCTCAACTCAGGCCCGGCTGATGGCCGGCATGGCCGAGACCTTCGGGTTGGAGAAGGCGCCGGTGCGCATCGAGGTCTACGACAACTCGCACATCATGGGCACCAATGCCGTGGGAGCCATGATCGTGGCCGGGCCGGAAGGGTTCGTGAAGAACCAGTACCGCAAGTTCAATATCCGCTCCACCGATATCACCCCCGGCGACGACTTCGGCATGATGCGCGAGGTCATGACCCGGCGCTTCTCACGCCTGCTCAAGGAACACGGCGACGCCGTGGACGGGGCGAGCGAAGCCGATGCGGATGAGATCTCGAACGGCGCTTTCCCGGCGTGGCCGGACGTGATCCTGATCGACGGTGGGCAGGGCCAGATGACTGCGGTGCGGCAGATCCTCTCCGACCTCGGCATCGAGGACCGCGTGGTGGCAATCGGCGTGGCAAAGGGCGTCGATCGTGATGCCGGCCGCGAGCGGTTTTTCGCCAAGGGGCGCGAATCCTTCACGCTTCCGGTGCGCGATCCCGTGCTCTACTTCGTGCAGCGCCTGCGCGACGAGGCGCACCGCTTCGCCATCGGCTCGCACCGCGCGCGCCGCAAGAAGGAGATGACGCGCAACCCGCTGGACGAAATCAGCGGCATCGGGCCGACGCGCAAGCGTGCGCTGCTTTTGCACTTCGGCACCGCCAAGGCGGTCAGCCGGGCGGCGGTTGAGGATCTGGTGGCGGTGGACGGCATTTCGGAGTCGATCGCGCGGATTGTTTACAATCACTTCCACGACAGTTGAACGTTTGCGCTATTAATGCGCTATTAGAAGCGGCGCTTGGCCGGCGCGTCTACTTGGTTGACCCCCTATGCAGGTATCTGATGTGACTACGAAGGTTGAAAGAAGCGGGAATAAGAGGGGGAAGCATGCGTTCAACCTTCCCAACATTCTGACATATGGCCGCATCCTGGCGGTGCCGCTGATCGTGCTGTGCTTCTTTTTGGAAGGCCGACTGCGCTCAAGCGACTTTGCTCGTTATTCCGCATTGGCGCTGTTTCTGGCGGCGAGCATCACTGACTATTTCGACGGCTATCTGGCGCGCGCCTGGCAGCAGACTTCCAATATCGGCCGCATGCTGGACCCCATCGCCGACAAGCTCCTTGTCTCGACCTGCCTGCTGCTTCTGGCGGCCGACACCGACCGCACCATCGCTGGCTGGACGCTCTGGGCGGCCATCATCATCCTTTGCCGCGAGATTCTGGTTTCTGGCCTGCGCGAATATCTCGCCGCGCTGAAGGTCAGCGTGCCGGTGACGCAGCTTGCCAAATGGAAGACGACGATCCAGATGATCGCCATCGCCTTCCTTTTGCTGGGGCCGGCGGGCGACAAGATCGTGCCCTACTGGACGCAAGTAGGCATAACGCTGCTCTGGATTTCCGCGATCGTCACGCTCTATACGGGCTATGACTATTTTCGCGCTGGCGTGAAGCATATCATCGAAGAATGACACAGAACCCGACAAAACTTGTCTATTTCGCCTGGGTCCGCGAGCGCATCGGCCTGCCGGAAGAGGAGGTCGCCTTGCCTTCCGAGGTTGAGACGGTGAGCGACCTGCTTCATTGGCTGAAGGGCCGCGGCGAGGAATATGAAAACGCGCTACAGTATCCGGACGTGATCCGCGTCGCCATCGACCAGGAGCATGTCGACCACGGGGAAAAGATCGCGGGCGCGCGCGAGATCGCACTGTTCCCGCCCATGACCGGGGGCTGAACCCATGCCGGCCGTCGTGACGCCCGATGTGCGCATCCAGCGCGAGGATTTCGACATCCAGTCCGAGATTTCGCGGCTGACTGGCGGGCGTGCAGATATTGGTGCCGTAGTGACCTTCACCGGGCTCTGCCGTGACGAGGCAGGGCGGTTGGCTGCTCTGGAACTCGAGCACTACCCAGGCATGGCCGAAGCGGAGATCTTGCGCATCGCCGCCGAGGCGGTTTCACGCTGGCCGCTACAGGGGCTCACCGCCATCCACCGCTATGGCAAGATCGCGCCAGGCGAGAATATCGTTCTGGTGGTGGCGGCTTCGGCGCACCGGCAGGCGGCGTTCGAGGCGGCGAATTTCCTGATGGACTATCTGAAGTCGCGCGCGCCGTTCTGGAAGAAGGAGCACCACGCCGACGGTTCGGAAGGCGGCTGGGTCGACGCCAAGGAAGCAGATGACGAGGCGGCGGCGCGCTGGCGCCGCTGATCCTGGCCGCAGGAAGCCAAAGTCAAATCGCCGCGCGACACGGGTCAACAGCATTCCTTTGATACGGAGGCGATGTCATGTTGAGCAGGCTTGCGAAAATCCTGATCTTCGGCCTCGCTCCGCTGGTGGCGGGCGCGCTCATCTTGCCCGCGCAATCCCTGGCCGAGGACAAGACCATTACCGGCGAGGTGCTCTACCGCGAGCGGAATGCGCTGCCGCCAGACGCTGTTCTCACCGTGCAGCTGATTGAAACGTCCCCCGCCGGCGAACCTTCAGCAATCATCGGCCAGCAGGTGATCCCGAAGCCGGGGCAGGTGCCGATCAAGTTCGAGGTGCATTTCAACCCGCTGGCCGTTCGGCCGACGGCCACCTACCTGCTGGAGGCAACCATCAGCGTCGATCACACGCTATGGTTCGAGAACGACAGCCGATACGAGGTCGACCCGCTCACCGCCGGGCCACAGACCCTGGTGCTCGAGATGCTGAAAAAGCCAGGTGCCGGGGATAGTTCGAAAGGCCCTTGAGCGTGCTGCCCCGAATAACGCGCGCTCAAGAAAAAAAGCCGGAGCGTTCGCTCCGGCTTTTCAATGAAATCAGGTGCTTGCACCCGAATTCGGATTCAGGATCTTAGCCGACGATCTCGGTGTCGGAGAACCAGTACTTGATCTCCTGGGCAGCGGTCTCGGGGGCGTCCGAGCCGTGCACCGAGTTTTCGCCGATCGACAGCGCGTGGACCTTGCGGATGGTGCCTTCCTCGGCGTTGGCCGGGTTGGTGGCGCCCATTACTTCGCGGTTCTTGGCGATGGCGTTCTCGCCTTCGAGGACCTGCACGACCGTCGGGCCCGAGGACATGGACTCGACCAGTTCGCCGAAGAAGGGGCGTTCCTTGTGCACGGCGTAAAAGCCTTCGGCCTCGCGGCGGCTCATCCAGACGCGGCGGGAAGCGACGACGCGCAGGCCGGCATCTTCGAGCATCTTGGTGATGGCGCCGGTGAGGTTGCGGCGGGTGGCATCCGGCTTGATCATCGAAAACGTGCGTTCGATCGCCATGGTATTTCCTTCTGAAGATGGGGTGGAGATGGTGGCGGACCCTATACAGGGCGTCTGCCATATTGCCAAGGGTCAGGAGGCCCTTTGCGACCGCAAGCAAGCCCCAATGCGTGCTTTTCCGGCGATGCGTTTCCCCGACGCCTCACTTCCGGGTGTGAATAATGGTAATCGGAGCTTCACGTCTCTAGGGTTAGGTATGGTTGCTATTTCGTCGTCTGCACGCTGAAGGAAAATCCATGAAGCAGCATTTCATGATGTTTGCGGCCTACAACTCCTGGGCCAACCAGCGCATCTATGAAGCGGCCGGCAACCTGACCGAGGATGAGCTGCGCCGCGATGTGGGCGCCTTTTTCAAGTCGGTGCTGGGCACGCTGAACCATCTGCTGGTCGCCGACCGGATCTGGCTCAAACGCTTTACCGGCGAGGGCGATGCCCCCTCGCAGCTCGACGCCATCCTCTTCGACGATTTTGACAAGCTTCGCGCCGCCCGCCAGGCCGAGGACGCACGGATCGTGGCCTGGATCAGCAGCCTGAGCGACCAGGCGCTGGCCGGCCGTTTCAGCTACATGACCGTAACGGACATGCGCACGATCTCGCAGCGCCTCGCGCCGGCGCTCGCGCATTTCTTCAATCATCAGACGCATCACCGCGGCCAGGTTCACATGGCGCTGACAGCGCTCGGCGAACCCTCCGTGCAACTGGATCTGATCGCCTTCCAGCGGACCGAAGAAGGCCGCGCCTTCGCCTGAGTTTGGGCAGTTTTAAGTCTGGCGCGGCCTCGTCAGTGCGCTGGGCCTTGCGATCCGCAAAACTCCGGTGCAAAAGCCCGCAATGCTTATCATCAACGATCTTTCCATCCGTATCGCCGGACGCCTGCTTCTCGACCACGCTTCGCTCACGCTGCCGGCGGGAACGAAGGCGGGGCTCGTTGGCCGCAACGGAACGGGCAAGACGACTCTGTTCCGGGCGATCACCGGCGACCAGCCGACCGAGACGGGCTCGATCAGCCTGCCGAAGAACCTGCGCATCGGCCAGGTGGCGCAGGAGGCGCCGGGCACCGAGGAGCCGCTGATCGACATCGTGATGAAGGCCGATCTGGAGCGCGCAGCGCTTCTGGAAGAGGAAAAGACCGCGACCGACCCGCACCGCATCGCCGAGATCCATGTGCGGCTCGCCGATATCGATGCACATTCGGCCGAAGCGCGTGCGGCCACCATTCTCGCCGGTCTCGGCTTCGATGACGAGGCGCAGAAGCGCCCGGCGTCGTCCTTCTCCGGCGGCTGGCGCATGCGGGTGGCGCTGGCGGCGGTGCTGTTCTCGCAGCCCGACCTGCTGCTGCTCGACGAACCGACCAACTATCTCGACCTCGAAGGCACGCTGTGGCTCGAGAACTACGTGTCGAAATATCCGCACACGGTTCTCCTGATCAGCCACGACCGCGACCTGCTCAACCGCGCTGTCAATTCCATCGTCCACCTCGACCAGAAGAAGATGACCTTCTGGCGCGGCGGCTACGACCAGTTCGAGCGGCAGCTGGCCGAGCAGCGCGAGCTGCAGGAAAAGGGCCGCGCCAAGCAGGAGGCGGCGCGCAAGCATCTGCAGTCCTTCGTCGACCGCTTCCGCGCCAAGGCCTCCAAGGCCCGGCAGGCACAGTCGCGCATCAAGGCGCTGGAGCGCATGAAGCCGATCGCGGCTCTGGTTGAGGATCACGTGCGGCCGTTCAGCTTCCCCGAGCCGGTGAAGACCGTGGCCTCGCCCATCGTGGCGCTGGACGGCATCGATGTCGGCTACCAGCCGGGCAGCCCGATCCTGCGCAAGATGACGCTACGCATCGACAGTGACGACCGCATCGCCCTGCTGGGCGCCAACGGCAACGGCAAGTCGACCTTCGCCAAGCTGCTGGCCGGCCGCCTGAAGGCCGAGACGGGCACGGTGACGATTGCGCCCGGCCTCAAGGTTGCGATCTTCGCGCAGCACCAGCTCGACGACCTGCGGCCGGAGGAAAACGCCTACGAGCATGTGCGCCGGCTGATGCCGGACGCGCCGGAGGCAAAGGTGAGGGCGCGTGTCGCCCAGTTCGGCCTTTCGACCGAAAAGATGAACACGCCGGCCAAGGACCTATCCGGCGGCGAGAAGGCGCGCCTGCTGATGGGGCTTGCAGCCTTCGACGGGCCGAACCTGTTCATCCTAGACGAGCCGACCAACCACCTCGACATCGACAGCCGCGAGGCGCTGATCATGGCGCTGAATGATTTTCCCGGCGCGGTGATCATCATCAGCCACGACCGGCACCTGCTGGAGGCGACCGCCGACCGGCTGTGGCTGGTCAAGGACGGCACGGTGAAGCCGTATGACGGCGACCTCGAGGACTATCGCACGATGGTTACTGGAGTGTCCGTGGACCGCCGGGAAAAGCGCGAGGCGAAAGAGACCTCCAAGGCCGATCGCCGCCGCGAGGCGGCTGCCCGCCGCGCGGCAATGGAGCCGGTGGCCAAGGAAATCCGAGCCACCGAGGCGCTGATGGATCGCATCCGCAAGCGCATCGACGCTATCGAAGATCAACTGGCCAACCCGACCCTCTACGAAAAGGACCCGACCGCGGCCACCCAGCTCGCCAAGGAGCGCGCGCAACTCACCTCGTCACTGTCGATGCACGAGGACAAGTGGCTGGAGCTGTCGGCTGATTATGAGGAAGGAATGGCGGAGTAGGAGGCTTACCCCGCCGCCGGAGGCATGCGGGCGAAAGCCGGTAGCGCCGGGTCGATCCGGTCCCAGTCCTGTGCCGTCTCCGTCCAGAACACCATCTGCGGCCTGTAGCGCTTCGGCTCGTCCAGCGTGCCGGCCCTGACCACGAAGATGTCCGGCATGCCGGGAAACAGCATATAGACCGGCGTGCCACAGGTCTGGCAGAAGGCGCGGCTCTTCACCACGCCTTGGTCCCCGGTAAAGTCGAAGCTCCGAGCTTCGCCATGCAGTGTGGCGGCTTTACGTGGGAAGGCAAGGTAGGAGCCGTGCCCAGTGCCGCTGTCCCTCTGGCACTGCCGGCAGTGGCAGTCATTGGTCATGATGGGCTCGGCCGCCACCTCGTAGCGGATCGCGCCGCAGGCGCAGCCGCCGGTATATGATTTCGTCATGTCTGTTCTCCTCCGGTCAGGGCGGGGCGTAAGACATCCCTCGCCGAGCGGTTCCCGCCCGGTCGCTGGACAAATACTCCGCCCGCGTTGTTGATCAGTTCAGATCGTCGGTGATGGCGCGCAGCCGCGGCACCACCTTGTTCCAGCCGCCACTCATGTTGCGGAAGGCGGTCTCGTTGCGCGGCATCTCGAAGCCAGCATGGGTGAGCGTTACGCGCGTTCCGGCTTCTGTGGGTTCGAGAGCCCAGGTCACGACTGTGTCGAGCAACGATCCGTAGCCATCATTGCTGTCGTGCCCGCCCTTCCAGGAATAGGCGAAACGCCGGTTCGGTGCTGCCTCCAGCACCTCGCAATGGATGGTGCCGTCCCATTGGCCGGCCGGCGTGGTGTGGAAGGTGAAGCGGCTGCCCACCACGGGCTCGAAGCCGACCGGCTCCATCAACCAACGGGCGATAAGCGCGCCGCTGGTCAAGGCGTTCCAGATCGTCTCCGGCGCGTGCGGAAACACCTCCTGCACCACGATGTCCCGCGTGTCGGATTTGTGCATGGTATCGGTCATGGGTCGATTTCCTTGAGCAGGGTTCTCAGGTTGGCGAAGCGATCGCGCCAGAACATGCCGTAATGGCTCATCCAGTCGAACAGCGGCGCCAATCCTTCGGGTTCGGCGCGATAGTAGACATTGCGGCCTTCGGGGCGTTCGGCCACCAGCCCGGCCTGTTTGAGCGACTTCAGATGCTGCGAGATCGCGCCCTGGGTAACGCCGCTGCCGCGGGTGAGCTCGGCAACGGTGATCTCGTCGGTGGACACGATGCGTTCGAACACGGCCCGGCGCGTGGGGTCGGCCAGTGCGCGCATGACGGTCGTGATGGGTGCGGTCTCGATCATGTGAAATAAATTAGTGTACGCTTATTGATTAGTCAACACTAATTGGTTGCAGCCGAACCAGATTGGTGGCTCTATTCCGCGCCGGCAAATAGGCATAAACAGGCGCCATGAACCAGCACGCCCCGATCCGAATTGGCCACTCGGCCTGCCCGCATGACTGCCCGTCCACCTGCGCGCTGAACGTCGAGCTTCTGGCGCCGGATCGCATCGGGCGCATCCACGGCGCCAAGGACAACAGCTATACCGCCGGCGTGATCTGCGCCAAGGTGGCGCGCTATGCAGACCGCATCCATCATCCCGACAGGCTGTTGAAACCGCTGGTTCGCGCCGGCGCCAAGGGCGAGGGCAACTGGAAGGAAGCAAGCTGGGAAGCGGCGCTCGACCTCGTCGCCGAGAAATTCATTCAGGCGGAAGAAAGGCTCGGTAGCGAGACGGTCTGGCCCTATTTCTACGCCGGCACGATGGGGCTGGTGCAGCGCGACGGCATCGAGCGTCTGCGTCATGCGAAAAAGTATTCCGGCTTCTTCGGTTCAATCTGCACCAATCTGGCCTGGACCGGCTGGGTCATGGGCACCGGCGCGCTGCGCGGCTCGGACCCGCGCGAGATCGCCAAGTCGGACTGCGTGGTGATCTGGGGCACCAATGCGGTCGTCACCCAGGTCAATGTCATGAGCCACGCGGTGAAGGCCCGCAAGGAGCGCGGCGCCAAGATCGTCGTCATAGACATCTACGAAAACGCCACCATGAAGCAGGCCGACATGGGCCTGGTGCTGAAGCCAGGCACCGATGGCGCGCTGGCCTGCGCGGTGATGCATGTGCTGTTCCGCGACGGGCTTGCGGACCGCGACTATCTCGAAAAATACACCGACGACCCGAAGGGGCTCGAGACGCATCTTCAGACGCGCACGCCAGAGTGGGCAGCGGCGATCACCGGGCTGTCGGTGGGGGAAATCGAGGCCTTCGCACGACTGGTCGGCACGACGAAGAAAACCTTCTTCCGTCTCGGCTACGGCTTTTCACGCCAGCGCAACGGCTCGGTCAACATGCACGCGGCGCTGTCGATCCCGGCGGTCACCGGCGCCTGGCAGCATGAGGGCGGGGGCGCGTTTCACTCCAATTCGGGCATCTACAAGCTCAATGCCGAGCTTCTGGAGGGCACGAAGCTGCGGGACCCGGGCGTTCGCTATCTCGACCATTCCCGCATCGGGCCTGTGCTGACCGGAGCCGAGGATGCGCTCTATGGCGGGCCGCCGGTCACGGCGCTGCTGATCCAGAACACCAACCCGGCGAACGTCGCGCCCGAGCAGCGCTTGGTCTTGCAGGGGTTTATGCGCGACGACCTTTTCACCTGCGTGCACGAGCAGTTCATGACCGATACGGCCAGGCTCGCCGATGTCGTGCTGCCGGCCACCATGTTCCTCGAGCATGACGACATCTACAAGGGCGGCGGCAACCAGCACATCACGCTCGGCCCCAAGCTCATTGACCCGCCGGTGGGGCCGCGCACCAACCACTATGTCATCGAGGAACTGGCGAAGCGGCTGGGCGTGGCGCATCTGCCGGGCTTCGGCCTTACCGAGCGCCAGCATATCGACCATATGCTCTCCAAGCGCGGGCTGGGCGATTTCGACAGCCTGAGGGAAAGCCGCTGGGTGGACATGCAACCCGAGTTCGAGGATGCGCATTTCCTGAATGGCTTCGGGCACTCCGACGGCAAATTCCGCTTCAAGCCGCAATGGAATGGCGGCATTGCGCCCAACAAGCCGCCCAAGAGCATGGGGATATTCGGCCCGGTGAACCAGTTGCCGGAGTTCCCGGATCACGTCGACCTGATCGAGGTGGCTGATGCCGAGCACCCGTTCCGGCTGGCCACTTCACCGGCGCGCAACTTCCTCAACTCGACCTTCGCCGAAACGCCGGTGTCACGCGAGAAGGAAGGGCGACCGGAATTGCTGATCCACCCCGAAGACGCTGCGGCGCTTGGCGTTGCGACCGGAGATCGCGTCGAGGTGGGCAACCATCGCGGCGAGGTGGTGCTGCACGCGCGGCTGTTCGACGGCATCAAGCGCGGCGTGGTGATCGCCGAGGGCGTGTGGCCGAACCACGCGCACGAGCGCGGCGAGGGCATCAACGTGCTGACCGGCTCGGATGCCCCGGCGCCCTATGGTGGCGCAGCGGTGCACGACAACAAGGTCTGGGTGCGGGCGATGGCCTGATGCTGCCGTCGGGATCAGCTTGCAGTGTCCAGATGATACGGAACGATCAGGGCATCGGCCGGAATGCCCCACTGGTTATGCAGTCGCTGGATCATCGCAAGCGTCAGCGGCCGCTTCCTGTTGAGGATTTCAGACGCCCGCGACCGTGATCCGATAAGCTGCGCGAGATCACTCTGCTCGAGCCCCAGAGTCTCCATCCGGTAGCGGATGGTTTCTACAGGATCTGCGGGCTCAATCACCCAATACCTGTTCTCATATGCTTCGATCAGTTCTGCCAAAACATCGAAGCGGTCGGCCTCCGGCGTGCCTTGTTCGGGCACATCGGAGAAATATTGCTCGATCTCGGCAAGTGCCCAGTCGTAATCCTCTTCTGTGCGGATCGGGCGGATATTCATCAAACGGTCTCCGGATCTATGCGGTCGTACTCCGCGTGGGTGCCGACGAATTTGATCAGAACGCGCCGATATGGATAGGCGACATGCACGACCAGACGATAGTTGTTGCCGCCGATGTCGAATATCAATCGGTTGTCGTGCACGAAATCCACGGAGGTTCCGAACATTGCCTTCACGTCGGCGGGAGACGACCAAGTCGCACTTTCGGCGAGGCTGTACCAACTACGCAGCGGCATCTCTGCCTTCGGATGACGAGCCCAAAACTGTTTCAGTGTTCGCCGGGCGATGATCTGCATCTGGTCGAGTATAGGTTGTTCCCATTTTGGGAGCAAGCGTGTCCCCGAGCACTGCGCGAGTGCAGACGCAGCGGCACGGCTGATAGCGAATCGGCCCATTCATCAATGGCCGTTGGCGAAATCCTTTGGCCGCAGCAGATGGGTGAGGCGCGCCTCGCCCTGTCCGAGATCGTTCCACGAACCATCGAATTCCAGCCTGGCCAGCCCGCCTGTCGGGAGCTTCTTGCGCAGCTTCTGCAGGATTGCCTCGTCGGACCCCTGGCCTGCGAGGCGCAGCGCCAGATCCTGCAGTCCCGGGTTGTGTCCGAGCAGCATGAGGGAATCGACCTTTTCCGGCACGTGGCGCAGCTTGGCCAAAAGTTGCTCTGC
Source organism: Mesorhizobium sp. KR2-14 (assembly GCF_040049255.1). NCBI lineage: Bacteria > Pseudomonadati > Pseudomonadota > Alphaproteobacteria > Hyphomicrobiales > Phyllobacteriaceae > Mesorhizobium > Mesorhizobium sp. KR2-14. The sequence continues at coordinate 765,800 of NZ_JBDZDR010000002.1, forward strand.
AGGCGTTTCATAGAGCGCTTCGGAAAATGTCGGCTTGGGAAGATGCTTGGTCTCGGCCTTCACGAGCTTCCAGGTTTCTCGCGTGCGGGCCGAGGGCGAAACCAGCGCCATCTGCGGACGCCATTTGAGTTCTGCAAGGGCGCGGCCGATGCGCGGCGCATCCTTGCGGCCTCGCGGCGCAAGGGGGCGATCGAAGTCGGAAAGGCCGGGTTCGTCCCAACTGGACTTGGTGTGGCGCAGAAGAAGCAGTTCCTTCGTCATGCGATGGCTCCGCGTCGGTGGGCGCCGGCTGTCCTATGGTGTGATGCGGGCCAGCGCCTCAAGGTCGATCGGCTTGTCTGCCGGGCCGGGGGAGGTCAGCGTTCCGCCCTGGTCCGGTGCCTCGAAGTTGGAGAATACGGTTCTGCCCCCTTCCATGCGCGCCTTCTCCTCGGCCACCAGCCGAAGGGCCATGGGATACAGCTCGTGTTCGGCCTTCAGTACACGGGCCGAGAGCGCTTGCTCGTCGTCGCCGATCAGCACCGGCACCGCAGATTGGGCTATGATCGGGCCGTCGTCCATCTCGGGCGTCACGAAATGCACCGTGCAGCCATGGATGCGCTGGCCGGCGGCAAGCGCGCGTGCATGGGTGTCGAGACCCTTGAAAGAGGGCAGCAGCGCAGGGTGGATGTTGATCATCCTTCCCTGCCACCTTTCGACAAAGGCGGGCGTCAAAATCCGCATATAGCCGGCAAGGCAGACGATTTCGGCGCCGAAACCTGCCAGTTCCGCGTCTATGGCGTCGTCATGCGCCTGCCGGCTCGCAAAGTCGCCGCGAGAGACGATGCGCGTGGCGATGCCCTTGGCGGCCGCTAGCTGCAGACCGCCGGCATCGGCCTTGTCCGAGATCACGCCGACGATTTCCGCCGGAAAGGCACTGTCTTCGGCTGCCTCTATCAGCGCGGCCATGTTGGAGCCGCGCCCGGAGATCAGGATGACGGTGCGCTTCCGGTGCTGGGTCATAGGGAAATGTTCCCGCGGTAGATGACGCCGGTGTCGCGGCGCGGCACGATGCGACCGACGGGCTCGACCTTCTCGCCGGCTTCCTGCAGCACCGCCGCCACCTGGGCGGCCTGCCCGGAGGCCACGACCATGATCATGCCGATGCCGCAGTTGAAGGTGCGCATCATCTCGTCCGGCGCAACGCCGCCCGTCCTGGCAAGCCAGGAGAACACCGGCGGCACGTCGATGGCGTCGAGGTCGAGTTCGGCAGAGAAATCGGCCGGCAGCACGCGCGGAATGTTGTCGGGGAAGCCGCCGCCGGTGATGTGCGCCAGCGCCTTGATCCCGTGGGTGTTGCGGATGGCGCGCAGCACCGACTTCACATAGATGCGCGTCGGCTCCAGCAGCGCCTCGGCGAGTGTCTCGCCTTCTTCGGAGAAGGGCGAGGGGTCGGTCCAGGCCAGCCCGCTTGCCGCTACGATGCGGCGCACCAGCGAGAAGCCGTTGGAGTGGACGCCGGACGAGGAAAGGCCGAGCAGCACATCGCCTTCCACGATGTCGTCGGTGGGCAGAAGCTGGCCGCGCTCGGCCGCACCCACGGCAAATCCGGCAAGGTCATAGTCCTTGTCCTGGTACATGCCGGGCATTTCGGCCGTTTCGCCACCGATCAGCGCGCAGCCGGCCTGGCGGCAGCCCTCGGCAATGCCGCTGACGATTGCCGTGCCCTGCTCGGGGTCGAGCTTGCCGGTGGCGAAATAGTCCAGGAAGAACAGGGGTTCGGCGCCTTGAACGACGAGGTCGTTCACGCACATCGCCACCAGGTCGATGCCGATCGTGTCGTGCTTGCCGGCCTCGATTGCGATCTTCAGCTTGGTGCCGACGCCGTCATTGGCGGCGACCAGCACGGGATCGGTGAAGCCGGCTGCCTTCAGGTCGAAGAGTCCGCCGAAGCCGCCGATCTCGCCGTCGGCGCCCGGCCTGCGGGTGGAACGCACCAACGGCTTTATCTTCTCGACCATCAGGTTTCCGGCATCGATGTCGACGCCCGCCTGTGCATATGTGAGCCCGTTCTTCTGCTCGCTCATGGCCGTTCCTCTGGACAATGCTGATAGGGCCGCGTGCCGCGACTAGCATAACATGACATGGCCGGGCTCTTCGCATGAACGATCCGGCCTCGCAAGGACAGCGGCCACACAGCCACACATTTGCGGCGGAAAAACGTGGCGGGAATCCTGTCCGCGTGTGGCATCTTGCAGCCGGCGATGCTCTCGACCATGTATCGGGATCGAAGTGAGGGAGACTATGGCGTCGTGACGGTTCCGAACGTGATCACGATTCTGCGGCTCTTGCTGGTGCCGGGCGTGATCTATGCCCTGCTCTTGCGCCGTACGGATTGGGCATTCGCCGGCTTTATCGTCGCTGGCGCATCGGACGCTATCGACGGTTTCGTGGCCCGACACTTCAACCAGCGCTCGGCCCTGGGCTCCTATCTCGACCCGATGGCCGACAAGCTCCTGCTGGTCAGCGTTTTCGTCATGCTGGGTCTCATGGGGGAACTGCCGCTCTGGCTGGTCATTGCGGTGGTCTCGCGCGATGGGCTCATCGTGTGCGCGGTCGTGCTGTCGACGGTAATGGGCAACCCGGTGGCGATGAAGCCGCTCCTGGTCTCGAAGGCCAACACCGCCGTGCAGATCGTGCTGGCCGCAGTGGCGCTTGCCGAGCTGGCGTTCCAGACCCAATACGGCCCCATCCGGCTCGTGCTCATATTGCTCTCTGGGCTCTTGACCGTCACTTCGGCGGCAGCCTATCTCGTGGGCTGGCTCAGGCACATGAACGGCTATGGCAAAAGCGAGACTCCAAACGGTTGAAGTGACGCAGGAGGAAGCGGCGGCCGCAGTGTTCCGTCGGCAGGTCCGCTTCTGGATCGTCGCCGCCGTCGTGCTGGCGCTGTTCATCTACCTGTTCAGCGGCATCCTGCTGCCCTTCGTGGCGGGCATGGTGCTGGCCTATTTTCTCGATCCGGTGGCCGACAGGCTCCAGCGGCTCGGCCTCTCGCGGGTCATGGCGACCATCCTTATTCTCGTCGCCTTCGTCATCGTTCTGACGCTGGCCCTGGTCATTCTCATTCCGATCCTCGCCACTCAGCTCGCCGACTTCATCGCCAAGCTGCCGGAGTATCTTTCCCAACTGCAAGGGCTGATCACCAGTTTCGACCCGCAATGGATAGAGCAGCGATTCGGCGTAAATCCCAACAGTCTGCGCGAGGGGCTCAATTCGCTGCTCACCACGGGATTCGGGTTTATCACCACGGTTTTCCAGTCGATCTGGAGCTCCGGCGTGGCGCTGTTCTCCATCGCCAGCCTGTTCGTGGTTACCCCGGTGGTGGCGTTCTACATGCTGCTCGACTGGGACAGGATGATCGCAACCGTGGACAGCTGGATCCCGCGCGATCACGTCGACACGGTGCGGCAACTCGCCAGCGACATCAACACCGCCACAGCCGGCTTCGTGCGTGGGCAGGGCACGCTCTGTCTGGTGCTTGGCATCATGTATGCGGTCGGGCTGACGTTGACCGGGCTGAAGTTTGGCGTGCTGATCGGTCTGTTTGCCGGGCTCATCAGCTTCATTCCCTATGTGGGATCGCTGGTCGGGCTCGTCCTGTCGGTGGGGCTTGCCTTCGTTCAGTTCTGGCCGGACTGGCTCATGGTGGTGGCAGTGGCGTGTGTGTTTTTCGTCGGCCAGTTCATCGAGGGCAACATTCTGCAGCCGCGTCTTGTCGGCAAGAGCGTGGGCCTGCACCCGGTCTGGCTTATGTTTGCGCTGTTCGCCTTCGGCGCGCTGTTCGGTTTTGTCGGGCTGTTGATCGCCGTGCCAGCGGCTGCGGCGATCGCGGTACTGGTACGCTTCGGGATTAGCCGCTATCTGGAGTCGCCGCTCTACAGGGGCCACGCCGAGGTGACGCAAGCCAAGGCGACCGACCCCGCCCAGGACGGCGACAGCACGACCGATCGATAAATTGCCAAGACCATGAGCGAACCGGAAAAACCGCGCCAGCTTCCCCTCGACCTCGGCCATGCCACGGGCTATTCGCGCGACGACCTCGTCGTGTCGCAGGCCAATGCGCAGGCGGTGGCGCTTGTCGACCGATGGCCCGACTGGCCGTCACCTGTGGTGGTGCTGGCAGGGCCGGCGGGCTCGGGCAAGTCGCACCTGGCCACCGTGTGGCGCGAAATGTCGGGCGCGATTTCACTTGATGCGACTGACATCGAGCCCCATGTGGCTGCAGTGGATGGCTCGCGGCCTGTGCTGATCGACGATGCCGACCAGGGGCCGCTCGATGAGACGGGCCTGTTCCATCTCATCAACCAGATACGCGCCACGGGCACCACCCTTCTTCTGACGGCACGGCGTTTTGCCGGCGGATGGGGCGTGACCTTGCCCGACCTCGCCTCCCGGCTGAAGGCGGCCGCGACCGTCGAGATTTATGAACCTGATGACCTGCTGCTGGCCGGCGTCATCACCAAGCTTTTCGCCGACCGCCAGATCGAGGTCGATCCGGCCGTGGTGCAATATCTCGTCCGCCGCATCGAGCGCTCGCTTTCGACCGCAATCCAGGTCGTCGATCGCCTCGACCGCGCCGCGCTCGAACAGAAGACCCGCATAACCAGGGCTCTGGCGGCCGAAGTGATCAACGCCGCCGACGAAGGGCAGGCCGAACTCGAAGTCTAGGGCGATGTGACCGGTCAAGGCGGCCGCCGACCGGTCGATTGCACCAAGGAACTCAGGCTGGACGACACACCCTGAATCGGGCAGGAAACAGGACCGTAGATCTTCGGGAGGGACTTTATTGCACGACTTTTTTTCCTGGTCCGCCGCGGCTTTGCTGGGTGCGTTTTCCGCCTTCGGGTTGTTGTGCTTCATCATTTCGCTCGGACTGCTGGAATATTTCCGAAGGCGGGCGGCAAAGGTCCCCGAAACCATCCCCGTCGCGACTTTTGTCAGCACCGTTGCCACGGCCTGGGCGCTGGCGCTTGGCTTTGCAGCGGCCGACATCTGGTCGTTCAAGGCACAGGCCGAGCAGGCCGCGAGCGAGGAGCGCTCCTGCGTCAGGCGGCTGGGGGGCATGGCAAGCGCCGACGCTCTCGACGCGCCGGCGATGATGCAGGCGCTGAAGGCCTACAAGTCTGCGGTGGAGCAATATGAGTGGCGGATGTCTTCCAACCGCTCGCCTTCGCCCGAGGTGGACGATGCGCTGCAGAAAATTCGAGTTGCCATCATACAAATTGCCAAAAACGGCGCGCCGGGCTCGCTGATTGCCAAGATGACACAGGATTTCGACGAACTGCAGGATGCCCGAAACAAGCGCCTGGCCATCGGCAGCAGTTCGGTCAGCGACTACAAATGGTACCTGGTGCTGTTCCTGACCTTTCTGTCCATGGTCACGATAGCGTCGGTTCACGCCGATCGCCCCAGGGCGGGCCGCAATGCGTTGAGCATCTTTGCCATTGCGGCGGTGGTGAGCCTTTGGATACTTGCGGTGCATGCCCACCCCTATGCGGGGCCGACACGCATCGAATTCGAATCCGTCAGCTTCACGCTGCCCAGCTGACGCGCAGGAGGCGGAACGGCTTTCGACCGGCTATTCGCCTCCGACCTCGACACGGTTGCGACCGCCGGCCTTGGCCCGATAAAGCGCCTTGTCGGCGATGTCGACCAGATAGGCGTAGTCCGGGTGCCCGCGATGCGTCGCCACGCCAATGGATACGGTCGAGGTCAGCACGTTTCCGTCGGGCAGCTGAAGCTGATGTGCCAGGAACTGGGTGCGGATACGTTCGGCAATCTCCACGCCTCTGCTCTCGGGCGTCTCGACAAGCGCCACCAGAAACTCCTCGCCGCCATAGCGGAACACGAAGTCGCTGAGCCTCACATTGTCCATGATCACTTCCGCGATCTGGCGCAGGACGACGTCTCCGGCGGGATGCCCCCATTTGTCGTTGATCTGCTTGAAGTGATCGACATCGATCATCAGCAGCGTCAATGGCGTGGCCGATGAATTGGCGAGCGAGATTTCGCGGCTGAGGATCGAAGGCATGAAGCGCCGGTTAAGCGCCTTGGTCAGCGGATCGCGCGCGTTCTCCATGCCCGCGACGCTCTGGAACATGTCGCCCAGAAGATATTTGATCTCGTCTATGGTCTTCTGCAGCCGGCCGACCGCCTGCTGCAGCCGTTCGTCGTTGCTGGACCTTGCCTCATCGATCTTGGGCAGGAGCACGCTGTCGATCTGCTGGACAGCGTCCTCTATGCTCTCCAGCGAAGGCGAGCCCTGGAACATCATGCCAGCCCGGTGCCGGAGCCACAGCCCGAAAGCAGACTGCGAGATCCGCTCCAACGGTGCTCCCTTGGCAGCGCCGAACAGGCTGAAAAGAACTGATTGGCTCCACTCCATGAGTGCGGCGCGCTGGCTTTCGCGCTCGATGCTCACATCCTGGCCCAGCGACGCCAGTCGATACGCCTCATCCACCTGGGCGCGCCTGGTGGTGCCGCTCACATAGGCCTGGCTCATGCGGCGGATGGCATAGTCCACGATTTCGCTGAGCAGCATCAGCGCCGTGGTCACGGTCCTCTGCTCCGCGTTCAGCTTCAGCAGACGTTCGCTGACGCCGCTCTTGAGCATGCTCGCCCCGGCCATGACCAGATGGATGGGGATCTTGATCCTGGCGTGAATCTCGCCGATCTGCTTCTGGCGCTCGTCGAACGCTTCCAGCCCGTCTTCGGGATCGACGTTCAGCAGATCCAGCAGCCAGTTCCTCAACGAATTGCTCAGGCGCTCCTGAACCACGGAATGGCTGAGGAAAGCGGACGCCTCGCTATCTTCCAGGAAGGCGCTGTAGAAGAGATCCACCAGATCCTCTGCGTGCGCGTCGATGACGAGCGACAACAGTTCGCGCGCCTCGGACCGGGCGGCAAGATCGGTCGTTTTCCAAAAGGTCAGTCCAATCCCACAATTGGGAGTCATGATGCACTCCTGCATATCCGTCGCCTCCGCTAAGCTCCGGAAGCACCAAGCGCAAGAGGGCAGTACGCCGCGTGGACAGGCATGTTGGGAAGAACGATTCTGTTCGACGCGCAGCCGCACCCAAGGAGCGGCGGCAGCGCTCCGATCGCGGTCCGCGATGCCCATGGGGAGATAAATCTCCGGTGACAGCGAGTGGGCTGCTATGAAGGGCTTTCCATGATTCTCCGTGCTGCTGCCGATGACCCCCACCGCCCTCGAAATCCTCAAGACAGTCTTTGGCTATGATGCGTTCAGGGGACCGCAGGCGCGCATTGTCGAGCATGTGATTGCCGGCAATAACGCCTTCGTGCTGATGCCGACGGGCGGCGGCAAGTCGCTTTGCTACCAGGTTCCCGCGATCGTCCGTCCCGGCATGGGTCTCGTCGTTTCGCCGCTGCTGGCGCTGATGGCCGATCAGGTGACGGCTCTGCGGCAGGCAGGGGTGCGGGCTGCGGCGCTCAACTCAGATCTGTCGTTCGACGACCGCCGCGATCTGTGGCGCGACATCCGCGCCGGTGCGCTTGCCCTGCTTTATGTCGCCCCCGAAACCTTGTTGCGGCCAGACGTGCTGGAACTGCTCGATGGAGTAAAACTGTCGCTGATCGCCATCGACGAGGCGCACTGCCTGTCGCAGTGGGGGCACGATTTCCGTCCATCCTATCGTCAGCTCGACGCGGTCGTGGCGCGCTTTGCGGGCACCCCGCGCATGGCGCTCACGGCCACGGCGGACGAGCCGACGCGCGCGGAAATCCTGTCGCATCTCACTATTGCCGAGACAGACGCCTTCATCGCCGGGTTCGACCGGCCCAACATTCGCTACGCCATCGAGGAAAAGGACAATCCGCGCGCGCAGCTCAAGGAGTTTCTCAAGCGCTACGAGGGCGAGAGCGGTATCGTCTATTGCCTGTCGAAACGCCGGACCGAGGAAACCGCCGCCTGGCTTCAGAGCCTCGGCTACGATGCGCTCGCCTATCACGCCGGCATGGACAAGGCGGCGCGCGAGGCCAACCAGATGCGCTTCCAGCATGGCGAGGCGGTCATCATGGTCGCTACCGTCGCCTTCGGCATGGGCATCGACAAGCCGGACGTGCGCTTCGTCGCCCATATCGACCTGCCGGGCAGCATCGAGGCCTATTATCAGGAGACCGGTCGCGCTGGGCGCGACGGCCTGCCGTCCGATACGCTGATGCTCTACGGCTACGAGGACATCGCGCTACGCAGCCGCTTCATCGAGGAGTCGGAGGCGCCCGACCAGCGCAAGCGCATGGAGCGGCACAAACTCGACGCGCTGCTGGGACTGGCCGAGACGGCTGGCTGCCGCCGACAGGTTCTGCTGTCCTATTTCGGCGACCATTGCGAACCGTGCGGCAATTGCGACACCTGCGCGGAGCCGCCAAGACTGTTCGACGGCACCATCGCGGCGCAAAAGGCACTGTCGTGCATCTACCGCACCGGCGAGCGTTTCGGGCAAGCCTATATTGTCGACGTGCTGCTGGGCGTGGAAAACGAGCGCATCGCCCAGTTCGGCCATGACCGCATCTCCACCTTCGGCATCGGCACCGAGCACGACAATCGCACATGGCGGGCGATCCTGCGGCAGCTGATCGCCCTACGGCTCATCGACGTCGACCTCGCCGGCCATGGCGGCCTGTCGATCGCGCCCGCCGGCCGCGACTTCCTGCGCGACAAGCCGACGCTGATGCTGCGCGTGCCGGCGCCAACGCGCGCCAAACGCGGCAAGGTCGCGCGCAGCACGGCGCAGTCTGCCGTTCCCGACGCAGACCATGACCTGTTCCAGGCGCTGCGGCGCAAGCGCACGGAAATGGCGCGCACGCAGAACGTGCCACCTTATGTGATTTTCCATGACAAGACCCTGATCGAGCTGGCGGCGGCGCGCCCCGCGTCGCGCGCCGAGATGGCGAACGTGCCCGGTGTCGGCGAAGCCAAGCTCGACCGCTACGGCCCCGCCTTCCTCGCGGTGATCGCCGAGCACGCATGACGAGGCGGCGGCGAGGGTGGTCCACGAGTTGTCCCCGAGATTGCGTCGCCCCATCAGTTAGGCTTCATCGTCGCTGCTGATTGCTGGCTCCAGGCGAATGGCACCAGCAAGACGCCCAGCGATGCGAACGCTGCCAGCATCGTCCATGCATCGTTGACGCTCCAGACGAACGCCGCCTTTTCGATCAATGGCCGCACGAAGGCTTCGGCGTCGGGCGTTATCGGACCGGATAGTGCTGCGGCCAACAATGCGGGGTCTAGTCCGATTGCCTCGGCGGCGCTGCTATCCCCAGCCAGGAGCCGGGACAGAAGGGCGTCCGCGTGACCGCTGGTTCGTCCGTAGAGAACCGTGTCGGTCAAGGCGATGCCAATCGCGCCGCCCAGGTTTCGCATCAGATTGAAGAGACCGCTTGCATCCGGCACGTCCGGCTCGGGCAGCCGCCCCAACGCCAGGCGGGTCGGCGGCAGCAGGCAAAACATGATTGCGACGCCGCGCAGGATCTGCGGCCAGAACATTTCACTGAAGTCTGTGTTGCGCGTCTCGAACATGCTTAGCCCCAGTCCAAGTGCAAACAGTCCGAAGCCAAAAGCGGTCAGCAATCGTGGATCGAGACGTCGCTCCAGCGCGACGGCGAGGGGTGCCGTGGCGAGTTGCGCAGCACCGGTCACCAACATGGTCAAGCCGATTTGCAGGGCATCGTGCCCGCGGACGAAAGCAAGGAAGACCGGCATGAGATACACGGAGCCGAACAGGCCGACACCCAGGAAAAAACTCAACATGCACCCGATTGCAAACGAGCGGTCCCTGAAAAACGATAGCTGCACAATCGGATGGCTGGCCCGCAAGGTTCTCCAGACAAAGAGGCCGCCGCTGAGAACGCAAAGGGAAAACAGGCCAATGCAGATCGGAGAAAGCCACCCTTCGTGTGGCGATTGTTTCAGTCCGATCATGAGGCTTGCGAGCGCAACCGCCATCAAAACCAACGACAAGCCATCCAATGCCTTGCTCTCGCCGAACTTCGTCTTGTGTCGAGGCAACAGAGAGGGCGTGGCCGAACTGGCAATCAGCCCCGGAACGACGTTGATGAGAAACAGCCAGTGCCAGGAGTAGGTTTGCGTGATCCAGCCGCCAACGACGGGCCCGACCGTCGGTGCGAGCACGGCCATGATGCCGGCCAACGTCGTCGCAACCCCTTGATCTCGCGATGGGAACAGGATGAATACCGCGGCGAACACCGCCGGGATCAGCGTTCCGCCGGCGAACCCCTGCACTATGCGAAACGAAACAAGCGTCCAGAAACTGTTGCTTGCAGCGCAGCCGATGGACGCAAGTGTGAAAAGCGCAATGGCGGCGGTGAATAGCCAGCGCATCGTCAGCGTGCGCGTAAGCCAGCCGGTCAGTGGAATGGCGATGATCTCGGCGATCAGATATGCGGTCTGGATCCAGCTCATCAACTCGGGATCAATTGCGAGAGCCTTCTGAATCGCTGGCAAGGACGTCGCCACGACCTGGATGTCGAGAATTGCCATGAACATGCCAAGGCACATCAGGCAGAAGCCGATCCATGTCCTGGCGTCTGTGAGAGACGATTCGGTACGCATCATCGCGATGGCCTTCTGCTCCCTTTCGGGAACGCCGACCGTTCCTATCGGCGTGAAGACGTTGAGGAATTCTCGGGACACGTCGTGATGCCATCCGCAAGCCATTGCGCTATCGGCCGGCCCGCCGCAGATGACGGCAGTCTCAGGTCATCGCAGCCGTCCGATGACAAAACGGAACATGAACCACCGCAACTGCACCGCATCGCGCGCAATGTTGGCTTCGTCCAATCGCGCCAGCCATTCGGCTCGCGTCAGCGAACGCGTCACCGAAATGAGGCCGTCATCAATCGCTATCGGATGCAGCCGCGTCAGCTTGCCCATGAGGCCGATGAAGTGGAACGGCACGGGGTGACGTTGGAGATCATAGGTCAGCCAGCCTTTGCGTGCCGTCGCCTCCATCCATCGCAGAAATCTAACGATCAGGTCGTCCGACATATGATGGGTGAGCAGGCTGCTGACGACGAAGTCGATGGGTGCGGTCGGTACGTAGTCAAAAATGTCCGTCACGCGATAATCGATCTCGTCGGCCTCATCGGTTGCGGCTCGTGCAATGCGGACGATTTCGCGGCTGCGATCGATCCCGATCAGCCTGATCGTCAAACCGCGCTTGCGCGTCCAGCGCCGGATGGTTCGCAGCAGATCGCCGTCGCCGCAGCCGACATCCAGGAGGTTCAGCGGGGTTTCCGTCGTCGCGTTTTTGGTAGCGCGACGCAACCAGGCGATCACCGGCCAATGTCCGAGCATCGCCCTGTTGAAGCTGGCGATATCGCGTATCACCAGCGCCAGCTCCTCGGGGCTCGTATCGGCGCGATCGAGCCATTCGGTTTCGGCGCTGCGCTGAGACAGATCGCGCCCAGCCGCTTGCGTGGTTGCGGGTGCGATCATGGCGCAGTGTGGAACAGCAGGGTTTCCGCGATCAGTCCCGGTCCGAACGACATCGCGCAACCGGTACGACCGCGCATCCCCGAGCCCAACAGCCTCTCGATTACAAACATGACGGTCGCGGACGACATGTTGCCGTAGCGTCTCAAAATCTCGCGCGACGCCGCCAGCGCCGCTGGCCCAAGTTCGAAAGCGCGCTCGACCGCGTCGAGCACGGTGCGGCCTCCGGGGTGCACGGCCCACAGATCGATCGATGTGGCGGCCGCTCCAGCAAGTACCTCGCGCCCGTGCTCCTGCAAGCCATCATGGATCGCGCCTGGAACACGTCCCGACAGTGTCATGTCGAAACCGGAATCCCGGATGCTCCAGGTAATCAGCTCGCGGGTGCCGGGCACCAGCAGCGCGTGGAAGCTGTCGAGTGCCACGCCCGCCGGTTCCGAGCTCACGACACATGCTGCGCAGCCGTCGCCGAACAGAAGAAACAGGAGCATCTGCTCAAGGTCGGTCGTGTCCTTCAGATGCAGGGTGCACAGCTCAAGGTTGACGACAAGCACTCGGGCGGAGGCTTCCGAGCGAACGATGTGACGGGCCAGCTTGAGCGCGTTTATGGCCGCATGGCAGCCCATAAATCCGACCATGGTGCGTTCGACCGTGCTTGGAAGTCCGCAGCGCTCGATGAGTTCGAAATCGAGGCCGGGCGCAGAAAAACCGGTACAACATGTCACCACGAGATGCGTGATGCGGTCTCGTTCCGGTCCGAGCTGCAAGGTGTCGACGGCCTTTTGGGCCAGGACCGGCGCGTCTTTCTCGAACTTCAGCATTCGCGCTGTGGTGTCGGGAAAATCACCACGCAGATAGAAGCCTTCGGCATCGACGCAGTCGCCCTCCGGCAGATTGCTCGGCGCAAGGTGGGAGTATCTATGCTCGATCCCACACTTGTCGGCCATGCGCTGGAACAGCAGCGAGTTGCGCCGGTCATCATGAAGCATTGACTGCGCGAAGCGGCGGAAGGGTTCGTGAATGTCGTAGGGTGGCACTGCCGTGGCGACGCGATTTATGTAGGCAGTTTGCATCGGAATGCTTTCCGGCGGCGCGCGGCGTTGACCACCACGAGCATGGGGTACCCCTCAGAGAGAACGCTCGCCGAGCCCGAATTACAACGGCCGCGCGCTGCCACCGGAGTCAACACTGTGTGAAGGCTCGCGCCGGCGTGGTAGCCCCGCGCCGGTCGGAAAACGCCCGCCGTGGCTCGAGAGGCTGTCATCCGACGTTCGTTGCAGGTTTCGAGGCGCGAAGCACGTCGGCTCGGCCGCACCGGAAAGCCGGCCGAGGGGGCGGGTGCCGGCGGTTCGAAGCCTGAAGCGGGAGCAGCAAAAAGACGCGCGGCGCCATTTGGCGGAAAACATCAAGACCGGGCCAATAATGCCAAATGTTCCTCAACTCCCTGAAAGGCGAACTGCAAGGGTGGATTTGTTGTGATACTCTCGATGAGCTCGGGGAGTATGCTGACAATGCTGCTGGAGCGAGAGGATCCACTTGAAGCTTTGCTGGCATCCGCGCGGAGTTCTGCGGCGGGCCGCGGCGGCACTGTGCTGCTCGAAGGGGAAGCTGGCATAGGCAAGACCTCGCTCTTGCAAGAATTCGCGGAACGTGCCGGTGAAGGCTGCCAGGTGTTATGGGGCTGGTGCGAGGCGCTTCACACACCCCGACCGCTCGGTCCCCTGCAGGACATGGCGCGATCACTCGACGTGCAAATAGTGGCACTGCTAGATCAGACGGCCGCGCCTGAGCGGCTTTTTCCTGCGCTGTTAAACGCGCTTCAGCGTGCTGAACGTACGACGGTGCTCGTCTTCGAGGATGTGCATTGGGCCGACAACGCGACGCACGACCTCGTAAAATACCTCGGTCGTCGTGTTTCTGTACTTCGCACAATGCTGGTACTCACCGCGCGAAGCGACGAAATCGGCCCCGATCATCCCCTGACGCACGTGCTCGGTGATCTGCCATCGGCATCATTAACCCGCATAAGGCTCGAACCGCTTTCTCCTGAAGCAGTTGCCGTGCTGGCGCAGCAGGCGGGCCGCGCAAGCGCCGATCTCTACCGCGTCACAGAGGGCAATCCCTTTTTTGTCTCCGAGCTTCTGGCAAGCAGCGAGGTTGAGCCGGGGCAAATTCCGGATTCCATCCGCGACGCTGTCTGGTCGCGGCTATCACGCCTGACCGCCGGCGAGCGCGAGGTTCTGGAAATGATGAGCATTGCGCCCGGAAGTGTCGAGCCGTGGCTGATCCGCGCCCTTCTGGGTAGCGAGGCCGAAATCCTGGTGGACCAGTGCGTGGCCCGCCGATTGCTGCGGCGAGACAGCCAGGGCGCCCTGACGTTCCGCCATGAACTTGCCAGACAGGCGACACTTGATAGGCTGTCGCCGAGCCTTCAGCGTTCGCTTCACGCAAAGGTGGAGGCGGCGATATCCGAGCTTCCGGCGGCGCAGGCGAACGCGCAGCTTTCAAGCAGGGTTCACCACGCCGCTGGCGCCGGTGACGGAGCGCGTGTTCTCAAACTTGCACCGCAAGCCGCGGCACGAGCTTCGCGTCTGGGAGCGCATCGCGAAGCCGCCTCACATCTGGAGACGGCGCTCGGATATGTTGCCCACGCTCCGCCGGCACTTGCCGCGCAGCTCTATGAAGACTGGGCCTACGAGGCCGGACTGGCGCTGCTCGTCTACGACTCGATCATCGAGGCACGGCATCGCGCCATAGCGATCTGGCGGGAACTCGGATGCATTGACAAGGTCGGGCGCAATCTGCGCTGGCTTTCTAGGCTGCACTGGCGTCGCGGCGAGGGCGAACAAGCGGAACATTTTGCTGACGAAGCCGTGCGCGAAGTGGAAAGCCTGCCCCCCGGGCCGGAATTGGCGATGGCCTACAGCACGCGCTCGCAGCTCAACATGCTGCACTATCGATTCGACGAAGCGATCGACTGGGGTTTGCGCGCTATCGCGTTGGCCGACCAACTGGGCGAAGTCGAAACGCGTGTCCACGCCCTGAACAATGTCGGCACTGCGCTCCTGTTCGCCAACCGCGAGGGCGGTCGCGAACTGCTGGAAGAAAGCCTCTCGCTGTCGCTCGAGCACGGGTTTCATGACCACGCATCGCGAGCCTACACCAACTTCGCCGAGCACGCTGTGGTGTTGAAGGACTTCGCCCTCGCCGAACGCCTGCTGGCCGAAGGCATCGCCTTCTGTGCCAGGTACGACCTCGATTCGGCGGCGCAATATCTGCTCGGCCGACAAGCCGAGCTTCGTATGGAGCAAGGCCGTTTTCGTGAGGCCGAGACGATCGCTCAGGGCGTCATGAGCCTGGAGCGCTTGCCCGTTGTAATGCACCTGCCGGCGCTGACCGTGCTTGGCAGAGTACGTGCGCGGCTGGGCGAACCAAGCGGTTCAACTCTCCTGCAGCAGGCGCTCCAGGAGGCGTTGCCGACCGGCGAGCCACAGCGCATCATACCGGTCCGCTTGGCCCTGGCCGAAGCGGCCTGGCTTGCCGAAGACCTCAGCGCCAGCCATGAGCAATTGGCGGCCCTCGCCGCCATGGACCTCGGCAACTTCCGTCCCCCGGATATCGGCGAACTGGCGACCTGGTGGCGGCGATGCGGTATGGCGGAGCCGCTTCCCGCGCCCGGAACGGGAGTTCCCTCGCCGCGATCCGCCGAGCTTCGCGGCGATCCGTCTGCAGCCGCGGCGGAATGGACAAGCCTCGGTCTTCCTTATGAAGCGGCACTCGCACTGATGCAGGTTCGAGGAGGTGACGCCGGGCCAGCATTGGCTCGCGCCGTGACAACGCTCGAGACGATCGAGGCGCGTCCTGCCGCGGTGCTGGCGCGAAAGCTGGCGCAGCGCCTGGGCGTCGCAAATCAGTTGCCGAAGGCGCGCCGGGGTCCATACAAGGCTGCCCGCCACCACCCGCTCGGCTTGACCCAGCAAGAACAACAGGTGCTCGCCCTTATCGCCGAGGGCAAGAGCAACAAGGAGGTCGCGCGGCGCCTGTCGCGCTCGCCGCGCACGATCGAACACCAGGTTTCAGCTGTGCTCGGCAAATTCAACGCCGCCAACCGGATGGAAGTCCTGCTGCGCCTGCGTGGCGAGCCGTGGCTGCTGTCGAGCCGCTCCAGGAAAGCCAACAGCCAAAACTAGGAAGCTGGCTGCCAAAAAATGGGTGGTCGTACCCATGGCTGCGAGACGTTGTACCGTAATTATAGTCGCACGCTCTGATCCTAAGGAGAAATGGCGATGACCGGACGTTTTCCTGCAATTGCAATCACCCTGCTCGCAGCAACAGGCACCACTGCCGCGTCGGAACTGATGCCGGAAAGCGGGCACAGCATTCATGTCGGCCGTTTCAAGGGTGCTGTCCATTACACGGTCGAGCAAGACGGCTATCGGGTCGTCGCGACACTGGCTTCCGGGGACGAGGAGCAGCCGATCCGGTTCGTCTCAACGCTCGGCCCCGGCCAGCGCATGATGATATCCGTGCCCCATGCCGCAGGCGAGCCCTCTGTCGATTTCGAGATCCTGCGCAACGGCGAAGCGATCCTTGTAAACGATCCAGTCTGGACGGCCGATCTGGTTGACTGAGTGCGGACCTCTGAGAATTGAGAACGCGCTTCACGCCGCAAGCTCTCGAAGGACAATTGCAGGCTTTCCTCCGGGTACCGCAATCCCGGCTGAGGAATATACACGCAAAGCCCCGAAGCGAATCCGGGCCGCGTACGCGGCACCCGACGCAGGCGGGGCCTACCAAACGATCCCTGATGTCCGCTCTTCCGCACATGGGGGGCGTGGGGGGCAAACCGGCCTTAGTATCGGTAATGAATCAGTCTGCCAAATCGAGTTGGCGATCCCGGCAGGATTCGAACCTGCGACCATCGGCTTAGAAGGCCGGTGCTCTATCCAGCTGAGCTACGGGACCACACTCTGGCGGCCAGGGCGCCTGAGGTTTGGCTCAGTGCGTCCAGGGCGTCCTGCGGTCATAGCGGAAATTGTCCGCATAGGAAATCTGGCGGCGCGCGGTTTCCTTGGGTTCCTGCACGCGGTAGTCGATTCCGTGCTTCTCGGCGTAGGCGATCGCCTCTTCCTTGGTGCCGAAGGTCAGGCGAATCTGGCTCTTCATGTCGCGCGAACTGGTGTAGCCCATGAGCGGATCGATCCTGCGCGGCAGTGCGGGGTCGAATTCGAGCACCCAATGACCGGTCTTGGCCTTACCCGACTGCATCGCCGTCTTGGCGGGGCTGAAAATGCGCGCGGACATTCTTTCCTCATCCATGCTTGCGATGGTCGGAGTGGCAGGATTCGAACCTGCGACCCCCTGATCCCAAATCAGGTGCGCTACCAGGCTGCGCTACACTCCGGACCCTTGGGGGCTATAGAGTTCAAGGCCTTACGAAGCAAGCCCCCATTGTGGGAAAAAGCGGTGCAACGTCGCCACGCGCGGCAAAAACATCCGCAATCAGGGCGCGAAGCCGAAGTAACGCGCCCGAAGCGCTTCCAGATCGCCGCTTTCCTGTGCGGCAAGCACGGCGATCGACGCAGGCCGCCTCAGCGGGCTTCCCGCGGTGAATGCAAAGCCGTACTTGTCTGGCTGGAAGATGTTGCCGATCACCTTGAGGTTCATCTCGGGGTTTGTGAAGGTGAAATATTCCAGCACCGGGCTGTCGGCGACGACTGCGTCCACCTCGGCGTTGACCAGGGCCGTCGCTGCGTCCTCAATGTGATCGTACGCCGCCGTGGCGATGAACAACGACTTCATGTAGGCCTCGGATACGCTGCCGGCCCGAACCCCGACGATCTTGCCGCGCAGATCCGTCAGTCCGTTGATCTCGTTGGTGAGTTGAACGGCCGTCATCACGCTGGCGACAGATGACGTGAAATAGGCGATGACCGCTATGCCACACACCATCCATACGGCCTGCCATGTCCGGCCAATCCAGCCGAACAGGTTCTTGCGCGTGGTCTTTCCCGATGTGGCGATCGACATCACATGGTAGAAGCTCTCGGCCAGGCCTTCGCGCCACCGCCTTGGAAAATTCGCGTCGAATCGCCTGTCGAACAGGGTCATGAGCAGCGTGGCCAGCACAATGCAGATCACGATCCAGGCATAGGTCCGGAGATGGCCTGCGTCTCCCAGCTTGCCCAGCACCTCCCCAAAGCTTGTCCCATCGTTGGATGGCACCATCAGGCGAAGCCCGGCATCGAACCAGGGGTGGCTGAAATCGACAAGATTGGCGCGGTTTTCCGTGATGCTCAGATTGGTGACCGCGACATCGACGGCACCGCTCGAAACGGCCTCAACCAACTCGCCGTAGTTCTGAAACGGTCGATATACGGAGGCGACCTTGAGCTTGCCGGCGACCCTTTCCCAAAGCTCTATCGCCATGCCGGAATAGCTTTCGCCTTGGCGGAACACGAATGGCGGGCTGAGATAGACCCCGACAGTTACGGTCCGAGGCTGAACCTGGTTTTCCTCGGCGCGCGTCCCTCCCGTGAAGAGGAGCATGGCCAAAGCCAAAAAAATGACCAAGCCGGCCATCGATCGAGAGCGAGGTGCCAGAGTCCACATGCCGAAGTCGCCGATAATTATCCGTGTGAGGCGACCGTTGCAGACAAATCTTACGATTGTCTTGACCGGAAAACACCATGCCGCGGCACCGCCGCGGGCTGCTTGGAGCAGGGCCCGCGGCGGGAAGGTATGCGCGCCGGCTAGGCCGCGTTTGCGGCCGCCAGCCCGCGCTGGATGTCGGCCTTGAGGTCCTCGACATTTTCCAGCCCGATCTGCAGCCGAAGGAGCGGGCCCTCGTAAGGCCCCTTAGCGATGGTGCGGTCGCCAAGGAAGACGTGTACGGCAAGGCTTTCATAGCCGCCCCACGAATAGCCGAGGCCGAAGATCTCCAGCGCGTCGAGGAAGGCGTGCGCCTGCTTCTGGCCGCCGCCGGCCAGCACGACGGAGAAAATGCCGCTCGAGCCCGAGAAGTCGCGTTTCCAGATCTCGTGGCCGGGGTGGCTCTCCAGGCCGGGATGCAGAACCCGCGCCACTCCGGGCTGCGTCTCCAGCCAGCGCGCGATTTCCAGCGCGCTCTGTTCGTGCCGCTCGAGCCGCACGCCCATGGTGCGCAGGCCGCGCAGCACCTGGTAGACGTCGTCGGGCGCCGGGCAGCAGCCAAGCGCCAGGAAGCCTTCATGCAGCCGCTCCCAGCACGCTTCGCTGGCGGAAACGGTGCCGAGCAAGATGTCTGAGTGGCCGGCCGGATATTTGGTCGCCGCGTGGATCGACACGTCCACGCCATGGTCCAGCGGCTTGAAGTAAAGCGGGGTCGCCCAGGTGTTATCCATCATCACCACCGCGCCTCCGGCATGGGCGGCCTTGACGATGGCCGGGATGTCCTGGATTTCGAAAGTGTTGGAGGCGGGGGATTCCGTGAACACGACCTTCGTGTTCGGCTTCATCAAGGCGGCGATGCCGGCACCCACATGCGGGTCGTAGTATTCGATCTCGACGCCCAGCCGCGTCAGCATGGTGTTGGCGAAGTGGCGCGTGGGCATGTAGACGGAATCGACGATCAGCGCATGGTCGCCGGCGGAAAGGAAGGCGAGGAGCGGAACGGTCACCGCCGCCAGTCCCGAGGGCACGATGATAGTGCCGGCCGACCCTTCCAGGCTGTCGATCGCGGCTGCCAGCGCGTCCGTCGTCGGCGTGCCGCGCGTGCCGTAGGTGTATTTCTGGGCGCGCGTGGCCATCGTCGCGGCGTCGGGGAACAGCACGGTGGAGGCATGCACCACCGGCGGATTGACGAAGCCGTAGAAGTCGCGCGGGTCGTTTCCGGTATGAGCCAGTTGGGTATGGATACCCGTATTGGTGAAATCTCGCTTTGCCATGGCATCCTGCTCTGATCAGACGCCTTGGCATAAGACGGCATTTCTGCCGGCGCAACTGCACAGGCCCGGGCTTCTTGTGCTCCAGCGAGGCTGCGGCGACAGCGCGGCTTGCTGTGAATTCCCGAAAGCTGCTGTGTGTCGGCGCGGAACATTTGCCGAACTGCGCATATCCCCCGATTTGCGTGCAGGGAGACCATTTCGCCTTGACGTGATGGTGATAATCGCTTTCGATGATTTTCGCTAATGGGAGGACAGCAACGCAACCATCGCTGCGATCTGCGTTCCGGAAACGGGCCGGAACGGTGCTGCCGCTTTTGCGGGACAACGGGGGTTATTCCCGAACAACAACAGACAAGGGGTCAGTGGGTAATGAAAAACACCGTGAAATTCATTCTGAGCGCTGCCGCATTCGGGGTTGCCGCTCTCGCAGCTTCAGCCGCATCCGCAGACACGCTGAGTGACGTGAAGGCCAAGGGCTTCGTGCAGTGCGGCGTCAACACCGCTCTCGCCGGTTTCTCCGCGCCTGACGATAAGGGCGAATGGAAAGGTTTCGACGTCGATTTCTGTCGCGCCGTGGCCGCAGCTGTTTTCGGCGATCCCACCAAGGTGAAGTTTACCCCCACCAACGCCAAGGAGCGCTTTACCGCCCTGCAGTCGGGCGAAATCGACCTTCTGGCCCGCAACACCACCTGGACGCTCAGCCGCGACACCGCGCTCGGCCTCAACTTCGTGGGCGTGAACTACTATGACGGCCAGGGCTTCATGATCAACGCCAAGAAGCTTCCGGGCGTCAATTCGGCGCTTCAGCTTTCCGGCGCTTCCGTCTGCGTGCAAAGCGGCACCACCACCGAGCTCAACCTTGCCGACTTCTTCAAGGCCAACAACCTCGAATACAATCCGGTTGTGTTCGAAAAGCTGGAAGAGACCAATGCGGCCTATGATTCGGGGCGTTGTGACGCCTATACGACCGATCAGTCCGGCCTCTATGCCATCCGCCTGACGCTGGCGTCGCCGGACGATCACATCGTGCTGCCGGAGATCATCTCCAAGGAGCCGCTGGCCCCGGCCGTGCGCCAGGGCGACGACAAGTGGTTCGATGTCGTCAAGTGGACGCTGAACGCATTGGTGCTTTCGGAAGAGCTCGGGATCACCCAGGCCAATGTCGACGAGATGAAGAACTCGACCAATCCGGACATCCAGCGCGTGCTGGGCACCGAAGAGGGCAGCAAGCTGGGCGCCGATCTCGGCCTCGAGAACGACTGGGTCGTGAACATCATCAAGGGTGTCGGCAACTACGGCGAGATTTTCGACCGTAACATCGGTGCCGGGAGCCCGCTGAAGATCGCGCGCGGTCTTAACGCGCTGTGGACCAAGGGTGGATTGCAGTACTCTATGCCCATCCGCTGAGTGATCTTCGGTTCCGGGGGGCGCCGGGCGCCTCCCGTCTCCGTGCAAAGGGAGACTACATGGCTTTGCAGGGCACGATTCGCGAAAGCGGAAATTCGGGCGCTTCCTACCTGAACGACCCGAAAATCCGTGGGCTGATTTACCAGCTCTTACTGTTTGTGGCTCTGGTAGGCTTCGCCTATTGGATCGTCGGCAATACAATCGAAAACCTGAGGCGCGCCAATATCTCCTCGGGCTTCGACTTCCTCAATGGCCGCGCCGGCTTCGACATCAGCGAAACGCTGATCCGCTATTCGTCCAACGACACCTACTGGCGGGCCTTGCTCGTGGGGCTGGTCAATACGGGCGTGGTGGCGGTCATGGGCGTCATCACCGCCTCGGCTATCGGCTTCCTGATCGGTGTCGGGCGCCTTTCCGACAACTGGCTGATCCGAAAGATCTCCACGGTTTACGTCGAGATCTTCCGCAACATCCCGCCCTTGCTGGTCATCTTCTTCTGGTATCTGGGCGTGCTTTCGGCGCTGCCGCAGCCGCGCGAGAGCATCGCGCTGCCCTTCGGCGCCTATCTCAACAATCGCGGCTTTTTCTTTCCGGGGGCCATCTGGGGCGAAGGGGCCTGGCTCATTCCGGTCGCCTTGCTGGTGGCGGTGGGGCTTTGCTGGTTCGTGGCCCGCCGTGCGCGGCAGCGGCAGGCCGAAACGGGAGAGCGGTTTCCGGTGTTCTGGACCTCGGCCGTCCTGCTTGTCGGGCTGCCGGCTCTGGCATTCGTTGCCGCGGGCTTTCCGGTAAGCTTCGAGTTTCCGCAGAAATCCACCTTCAATCTGCTGGGCGGCTCGCAGATCAGGCCGGAATTCCTGTCGCTCTATCTCGCGCTGTCGTTCTATACCGCGGCCTTCATCGCCGAGATCGTGCGGGCCGGCATATTGGGCGTCAACAGGGGGCAGACCGAGGCGGCGTATGCGCTCGGGCTGCGCCGGGGGCAGACCTTGCGCCTTGTGGTGGTGCCGCAGGCGCTGCGCATCATCATTCCGCCGCTCACCAGCCAGTATCTGAACCTGACCAAGAACTCGTCGCTGGCAATCGCCATCGGCTACCCCGACCTGGTGCATATCGGCGGCACGATCCTCAACCAGAGCGGCCATTCCATCGAAATCGTCGCGATCTGGATGGTCGTCTATCTTGGCCTCAGCCTGCTGATGTCCGGTTTCATGAACTGGTTCAACGCCAGGGTGGCGCTGGTGGAGAGATAGCCATGTACAAATCCGATCTCGTCTATGTGCGCCAGCAATTGGACGCAGACGAGCGCCCGCCGGTCAACGAGCAGGGCGCCGTGGCCTGGCTGCGCAAAAATCTCTTCGCTTCGGTGCCCGATACGATTCTCACCATCCTGGGCCTCGCCCTTCTGGCGCTCATACTGCCGCCCTTGTTCCGGTGGGCGTTTCTGGAGGCGCAATGGTTCGGAACGGACCGCACCTTCTGCGCCACGGTCTCGCAGGGCGGCATCCAGCCCGATGGCTGGTCCGGTGCGTGCTGGGCTTTCGTGCGCGCGAAGTTCCTGCAATTCATGTTCGGGCAATATCCGATCGACCAGCGCTGGCGCGTGCTGCTCACCGGCGCGATCTTCGTCGGGCTGCTGGGGCCCTTGCTGGTGCCGGGCGCGCCCTACAAGCGGCTCAACGCCATCCTTCTTTTCGCAGCCTTTCCCTTCATTGCCTTCTTCCTGCTCGTGGGCGGTGTGTTCGGCCTGCCTTTCGTCGAAACCGCGCGCTGGGGTGGCCTGACGATCACGCTGGTACTTTCGATCGTAGGCATAGCGGTATCGCTGCCCGTCGGCATCCTGCTGGCGCTGGGGCGGCGCTCCAAGCTGCCGGTCATCAAGCTTGCGAGTGTGATCTTCATCGAGACGATCCGCGGCGTGCCGCTGGTGACGGTGCTGTTCATGGCCAGCGTCATGTTCCCGCTTTTCCTGCCGGCCGGCATGACCTTCGACAAGTTCCTGCGCGCCTTGATCGGCGTGGTGCTGTTTGCCTCCGCCTATATGGCCGAAGTGGTCAGGGGTGGTCTGCAGGCGATCCCCAGGGGGCAGTATGAGGGAGCGGCGTCGATAGGCCTCAGTTACTGGCAGACGATGAACCTGGTGATACTGCCGCAGTCGCTGCGGCTGGTAATCCCCGGTATCGTCAACACCTTCATCGGGCTCTTCAAGGATACGAGCCTGGTGACTATCATCGGCATGTTCGATCTGCTTGGCATCGTGCGCCAGAACTTCTCGGACGCCAACTGGGCCTCGCCTCAAACGCCGATCAGTGGGTTGGTTTTCGCGGGGTTCATTTTCTGGCTGTTCTGTTTTGGCATGTCACGCTATTCGATCTATATGGAACACCGGCTTGCTACCGGTCACAAACGATAAAGGGGTTCGGCCTATGGCCACAGAAAACGCAGTCAGAGCCGAAGAGATCCGGGTCGACGCCGCCAAGATGCACATCTCGGAAACGGATGTGGCCATCGACATCGTGGGCATGCACAAGTGGTATGGCGAATTCCATGTGCTGAAGGACATCAACCTGCGCGTGATGCGCGGCGAGCGTATCGTTGTCTGCGGCCCGTCTGGCTCGGGCAAGTCGACCATGATCCGCTGCATCAACCGGCTGGAGGAGCACCAGAAGGGCAAGATCATCGTCGACGGCAAGGAACTGACCAACGATCTCAAGAAGATCGACGAGGTGCGCCGCGAAGTCGGCATGGTGTTCCAGCACTTCAACCTGTTCCCGCACCTGACGATCCTGGAGAACTGCACGCTCGCGCCGATCTGGGTGCGCAAGATGCCGAAGAAGCAGGCCGAGGAAGTCGCCATGCATTTCCTCAAGCGGGTGAAGATTCCCGAACAGGCTCACAAATATCCCGGCCAGCTTTCGGGCGGCCAGCAGCAGCGCGTGGCGATTGCGCGTTCGCTATGCATGAACCCGCGCATCATGCTGTTCGACGAGCCGACCTCGGCGCTCGACCCGGAAATGATCAAGGAAGTGCTGGAAACCATGGTCGGTCTGGCCGAAGAAGGCATGACCATGCTGTGCGTGACCCACGAGATGGGCTTTGCGCGCAAGGTCGCCAACCGGGTGATCTTCATGGACCAGGGCCAGATCGTGGAGCAGAACACGCCGAGCGAGTTCTTCGACCATCCGCAGCATGAGCGGACGAAACTGTTCCTGTCGCAGATTCTGCATTGATCAGCCAGCGCCGGCACCTGACCGGCGCTGCTGCAATAGCGTACGAATAGAGCCCGGCTGGAATCCAGCCGGGCTTTTTTGTCAGGGCGACTGACCTCCAACGAGGCATGGAAGCAGTGCGGGCTGGTGGAAACCCGGAAGGTTCAGCCCAATGTGGGTTCCCAGCCGTAGAGCCAGTCGAGGTCGGCGGCGAGCTTTTCCGGCGGACGGGTCCTGAGCACGAGGTTGCGGGCCAGCGCGACCGGCCCCCAGGCCTGCCAGGCAAAGTGATTGAAGGCGCCGCGCCGGGCGACAGCCGCCACGCGCGGCCGCCGCGAAGCTTCCCATGCGGCGAGGGCGGCATTGAGCTCACCCGACCTGTCGGCCACAAAGGCGGCTAGCGTGTCGGCGTCCTCGATGGCCATGGCCGCGCCTTGTGCCGCAAAGGGCGTCATTGCATGCGCGGCGTCGCCGATGAGCGCGACGCCCGAGGCAACCCAGCGGGATTTCGCCGGCACGGTATGGATCGGCCATGCGGTCCACGGTCCCGCATCTTCGGCCAGTCGCGCCAGGGCAGGGGCGGTGTGGCGCATCGCCCGCTTCAGCATGGCGATGTCGGCTTTGTCCGCCCAGCCTTCGGCAAGCGCCTTGCCGGGCGTGAAGGCGACGAGATTGAACGCTGCGCCGCCGCGCACCGGATAGGCAATGAGGTGGGAGCCCGAATGCAGGAAGGCATTGACCGCATTGTCAGAAGCGAACGAGGCGAATGCGCGCCCCGCCTCGCTGTCGCTTTGGATCACCGTCCGCCAGGCCAGTTCGCCGTGAAACTGGCTGCCGCCTCCACCGACCAGGCCTCGCACCGAGGACCAGACGCCGTCCGCGCCGACAAGAAGCAGGCCGATAGTGTCTGCGGTAGTGCCGCCGGGCGCTTGGAAGCTGGCTGCGACACCAGAGCCATCGCCGCTAAACTCGCGCAGCTCAGCGCCCTTGGTCAGCCTGATCGCAGGCAGACGCGATACGGCCTCCAGCAGCGCGGCCTGCAGATCCGCCCGGTGGACGACCAGATAGGGCGCACGCCAACGCTGTTCGGCGCTGGCGCCCAAAGGCACGCGGGCGAGTTCGGTAAGCGTCCTTGCGTCGCGCAGAATCACGCTCTGAGGGTGCACCGCTTTCGGCAGGAGCAACTCCAGAACGCCCAATCGATCCAGAATACGGGTGGCGTTAGGGGATAGCTGCAGGCCCGCGCCGACCTCTACGAGGCTTTCGGAGCGCTCGAAGATCTCGACCGAAAAGCCGCGCCGGGCAAATGCGAGGGCCGCTGCGAGGCCGGCTATGCCGGCTCCTGCGACGATAATCTGACGGGAGCGCGAGATGTCCATTGGACCGGCCGCCGCGCGAAAACGCCTGTCAGGCGGCCTGGATCTTATAGAGGCAGTTTTCCGGGCGCGTCTCGTTGGCCTTCAGGCTGGCGTTAAAACGATAGAGCGTCGAGCAATAGGGGCAGACCTTCTCCGAATCGGCACCCATGTCGAGGAACACGTGCGGATGGTCGAAGGGCGGGGTGGCACCCACGCACATGAATTCCTTCACGCCGATCTCGATCACGGCGTGACCCGCGTCATTCTGGAAATGGGGAATGGAACCGCCGGCCATGGCTTTCTCCTGTCACTTGCAGCCTGCTCATAGCAGGGGTTTGGTGCTTCGCCAATCGCTTTGCAAGCCGTGCGAAATCAAACTGTCGCAAATCCCTGTCAGGAGGTAAGCTAGGCGCAACGAGCGGCAAAGCGCCGTAAAAGGACAAAGAGGGAAATGAACGAACTCAGGCCGGTCCAGACCGAATTCACCACCGTAAGCACTGCCGACGGCGACGTTTCCTCCGGCAACCCGGACCGATTTGTCAATCGTGAGTTCTCCTGGCTTCAGTTCAATCGCCGAGTGCTGGAAGAATCGCAGAACCAGCGGCATCCGCTGCTGGAGCGAGTACGCTTCCTCTCGATTTCCGCCGCCAATCTCGACGAGTTCTTCATGGTGCGTGTGGCGGGCCTCGCCGGTCAGGTCCGGCAGGGGATAGCTGTCCGCAGCCCGGACGGCCGCACGCCCGAGCAGCAGCTCGAACAGATATTGGTGGAGGTGGAGCGCCTGCAGGAGGACCAGCAGAAGAGCTTGTCCAGCCTGGCGGAGCTCCTGAAAAAGGAGGGTATCGAAAGCGTCGCGGGCAACGCGTTGAACAAGGACGAGAAGGCCTGGCTGGAAGAACACTTCCTGGAGCAGATTTTCCCGGTTCTGACGCCCCTGTCGATCGATCCGGCGCATCCGTTCCCCTTTATCCCCAACCTTGGCTTCTCCATCGCCTTGCAACTGCGCCAGCGCGACAGCGGCGAGGAAATGACGGCATTGCTGCGGCTTCCTCCGGCGCTGAAGCGCTATATCCGGCTGCCGTCACGCAAGAGCTGCGTGCGCTTCATTCCTCTGGAAGCCACCGTCAACCTGTTCATCGGAAAGCTGTTCCCCGGCTATGAGGTCAAGGGCGCGGGCACGTTCCGCATCATTCGCGATAGCGATATCGAGGTGGAGGAGGAAGCGGAGGACCTGGTCCAGCTCTTCGAGACGGCCCTGAAGCGGCGGCGGCGCGGCCAGGTGATCCGCATCGAATTCGACAACCAGATGCCTGACGAACTGCGCGAGTTCGTGGCCACCGAGCTTGGTGTGTCGCCTTCTCGCATCAGCGTGCTGACCGGGCCGCTGGCACTCAGCCAGATTTCCGAAATCGTGGCGCTTCCGCGCGACGACTTGAAGTTCCCGCCCTTCAACCCGCGTTTCCCCGAGCGCGTGCGCGACCATGGCGGCGACTGCTTCGCGGCGATCCGCGAGAAGGACTTCATTGTCCACCATCCCTACGAATCGTTCGATGTGGTGGTGCAGTTCCTGCGGCAGGCAGCAGCCGATCCCGACGTGGTGGCAATCAAGCAGACGCTGTACAGGACCTCAAACGACAGCCCCATCGTTCGCGCGCTGATCGACGCCGCCGAAGCGGGCAAGTCGGTCACGGCGCTGGTGGAACTGAAGGCGCGTTTCGACGAGGAGGCGAACATCCGCTGGTCGCGCGACCTGGAGCGCGCCGGCGTGCAGGTGGTGTTCGGCTTCATCGAACTGAAGACGCATGCGAAAATGTCGCTGGTGGTGCGCCGGGAAGAGGGGCGGCTGCGCAACTACGTGCATCTGGGTACCGGCAATTACCACCCGGTCACGGCGCGCATCTACACCGACCTTTCCTTCTTCACCACCGACCCGCATATTGCGCGGGATGTGGCGCAGCTGTTCAACTTCATCACCGGCTACGCGCAGCCGACCGAAGAGATGCTGCTGGCGATGTCGCCGCTGACGCTCAGGAGCCGCATTCTCAAGCACATTACCGACGAGGTCGCGCATGCCAAGGCTGGCCGGCCGGCGCAGATCTGGATGAAGATGAACTCGCTGGTCGACCCCATCATCATCGACGCGCTCTACGACGCCAGCCTTGCCGGCGTGGAAATCGACCTCGTGGTGCGCGGCATCTGCTGCCTGAGACCGCAGGTGCCCGGCCTGTCGGAGAACATCCGGGTGAAATCGATCGTCGGCCGCTTCCTCGAGCACAGCCGCATCTATTGCTTCGGCAATGGCCATGGCCTGCCATCGGACGATGCCATCGTCTACATCGGCTCGGCCGACCTGATGCCGCGCAACCTCGACCGCCGCGTCGAAACGATCGTTCCCATCCTGAATCCGACCGTGCATGAGCAGGTGCTGGGCCAGATCATGCTGGGAAATATCATGGACAACCAGCAAAGTTTCGAAGTATTGGCAGACGGTACCTCGCGGCGCATCGTGCCGGACGAGGGCGAAGAACCGTTCAACGCGCAGGAATACTTCATGACCAATCCTAGCCTGTCAGGACGGGGCGACGCCTTGAAGTCGCATGCGCCCAAGCGCATCGCGCAGTTCAAGCGCCGCAAGAAAACCCTAGCTATCCAGGGCTAACCCTCCTGATGATCGCACGATCCCAGGGGCGATTGCAGGATCGCCGACCGATTTCCGTCATAGATATCGGGTCGAACTCGATTCGCCTGGTGGTCTATGAAGGCATCGCCCGCTCGCCCACCATCCTGTTCAACGAGAAGATGCTTGCCGGGCTGGGGCGCGGCATTGTTGCGACAGGAAAGCTCGACCCCGAGGCGGTTACCCGCGCCATAGAGGAATTCGGGCGATTTCGCGCACTCTCGGACCAGGCTGGCGCCGGCGACCTTTACGTGATCGCCACTGCCGCGGCGCGCGAGGCGGAAAACGGCCTTGATTTCATCCACCGCGCCGAGAAGATCCTGCGCACCGAAGTCCGCGTTCTGAGCGGCCGCGAGGAAGCCCACTATTCGGCCCTCGGCGTATTGTCGAGCTTCCACCCGGCCGACGGCATCGTGGGCGACCTTGGCGGTGGCAGTCTCGAATTGGTCGAGGTCGAAGGCGAGAATATCGGCGACGGCATAACGCTGCCACTGGGCGGCCTCCGCCTGCAGGACATGGCCAGGAACTCGCTTGCCGCGGCGGCACGCATTGCCCGCGAGGAGATGGCCCGGGCCAGGCTCTTGAGGCGGGGGCAGGGCAGGGTGTTTTATGCGGTGGGGGGCACGTGGCGAAACCTTGCCCGGCTGCATATGAACATGACGAACTATCCGCTCAGCGTCATGCATCATTATGAGATGAGCATCGACAGCTGCCTGCCCTTCCTGCGCCAGGTCGCCAAGGGCGATGTCGACAAGATGAAGGGCATCGAAGGCGTGTCCAAGAACCGTCGCGCGCTCCTGCCATATGGCGCGGCCGTTCTGCTCGAGATCATCGCCAAGATGAAGCCGTCCAAGGTCGTGGTTTCGGCCCATGGCGTGCGCGAGGGCTTCCTCTACTCGCTGCTGTCGCCGCGCGAACAGAAGCTCGACCCCCTCATTTCCGCGTCGGAGGAACTGGCGGTGCTGCGCGCCCGTTCGGTCACCCATGCGCATGAGCTGGCGCGCTGGACCGGCCAGTCCTTCGCGGCTTTCGGCGTCGACGAGACCGAGGACGAGGCCCGCTATCGCCAGGCGGCATGTCTGCTGGCAGACATCGGCTGGCGCGCGCACCCGGAATATCGGGGCACGCAGTCGCTCAACATCATCGCGCATGCCTCGTTCATCGGCGTCGACCATCCCGGCCGCGCCTATCTGGCGCTGGCCAGCCTCTACCGCCATGAAGGCATTTCCAACGATGCCGGCGCTGCCGAGCTCAGGTCGCTGGCCACGCCTCGTTATCTGGAGCGGGCCCGGTTGTTGGGCGCGCTGTTCCGGGTCGTCTATCTCCTTTCGGCCTCGATG
This sequence comes from Mesorhizobium sp. KR2-14, assembly GCF_040049255.1. Classification (NCBI taxonomy): domain Bacteria; kingdom Pseudomonadati; phylum Pseudomonadota; class Alphaproteobacteria; order Hyphomicrobiales; family Phyllobacteriaceae; genus Mesorhizobium; species Mesorhizobium sp. KR2-14. The sequence goes on from NZ_JBDZDR010000002.1 coordinate 795,231, forward strand.
CCGGGGGTTATCCCCAAACTGCGTTGGGAAGAACGCGACGATGGGGTTCTGGCACTGGTGATCCCGTCGGAATTCGGCGACTTGCTCGGAGAGCGCCCGGCAGGCCGGCTTGGACAGCTCGGCAAGCTGATCGGGCGCAAGCTCGTCATGGCCGTGGAGGGCGAACCGGCCTTCGTGGCCGGCAAGTAGCGACAGGTCGTCCAACGAAAAAGGCCCGGTCGAACCGGGCCTTTTTTTGCTGAAGCGTGTGTCTGCTTTCGGTTAGCCGCGCCGGCCGTCGACCGAATAGGCACCAGCGCCGAAGGCGGCAAGGACCAGGAGACCGCCGGCCATGGCCAGGTTCTTCTGGAAATTGATGAGCTGGCCCGCGTCGGCCCAGTTCATGTGCGCGACCAAGGCCGAGGCAATGCAGAACAGCGCCAGCACATAGGCAGCGATGCGGGTCTGAAGGCCAATGAGAACGGCAAGGCCGCCGAGGAGTTCGATCAGGCCGACGATCACGGCCGTGGCGGTCGGCACGGGCAGGCCGTAGCTGGCGAAATACTGTGCGGTTCCGGCGATGCCGGTCAGCTTGCCGAAGCCGGCGAGGATAAAGATGATCGACAGCAGAATGCGGCCGAGGAGTACGATGGCACTGTTGGGCATGTTTCTTCCCCTGAGACGATGTTCGATGACGCGGAGTAACGCGGAACTGGTTTCAAGACGAGATCGAAACTTCCGAACGCATTGTACACCGATTCACACCCAATCCGCACCCCGGCGTGCACAGCTGCCCGACGGAGCGCGGATTGGGTCGTCCCGAGGGATCAGGCGAGCGGTCAGCCCGGACGGGTCATGTCCTCCGGGCGCACCAGGCGGTCGAAGTCCGCTTCGCTGATATAGCCGCCACCCACCGCTTCCTCGCGCAGCGTCGTACCGTTCTTGTGCGCGGTCTTGGCGATCTTGGCCGCGTTGTCGTAGCCGATCGTCGGCGCAAGAGCCGTGACCAGCATCAGCGAACGCTCGAGCGCGGCCTTGATGTTGTCCTCGCGCGCCTCGATGCCGACCACGCAGTTGTCGGTGAAGGAAATCGCCGCATCGGCCAGCAGCTGGACCGACTGCAGGAAATTGTAGGCCATCAACGGGTTGTAGACGTTGAGCTCGAAATGGCCCTGGCTGCCGGCGAAGGTGATCGAGGCATGGTTGCCGAACACCTGCACGCAGACCTGCGTCAGCGCCTCGCACTGGGTCGGGTTGACCTTGCCGGGCATGATCGAAGAGCCGGGCTCGTTTTCCGGCAGCGACAGTTCGCCCAGCCCCGAGCGCGGGCCCGAGCCGAGGAAGCGGATGTCGTTGGCGATCTTGAACAGCGCCGCGGCGGCGGCGTTGATGGCGCCGTGGCTGAACACCATGGAATCATGGGCCGCCAGCGCCTCGAACTTGTTCGGCGCCGTCACAAAGTCGATGCCGGTGATGTCGGCGATGCGCTCGGCGACCTTCTCGGCGAAGCCGACCGGCGCGTTGAGGCCGGTGCCCACTGCGGTGCCGCCCTGCGCCAGTTCGCACAGGCCGGGCAGCGTCATCTCGATGCGCTTGATGGAAGACGCGACCTGCGCGGCATAGCCGGAGAATTCCTGGCCAAGCGTCAGCGGGGTGGCGTCCTGCGTATGGGTGCGGCCGATCTTGACGATGTGGTCGAAGGCTTTGGCCTTGGCGTCCAGCGACGCGTGCAGGTGCTTCAGCGCCGGCAGCAGGTCATGGATGATCCGCTCGGCGCAGGCGATGTGCATGGCCGTCGGGTAGGTGTCGTTCGACGACTGGCTCATATTGACGTGGTCGTTGGGGTGGACCGGCTTCTTCGAGCCCATGACACCGCCCAGCATCTCGATGGCGCGGTTCGAGATCACCTCGTTGGTATTCATGTTGGACTGGGTGCCGGAGCCGGTCTGCCAGACAACCAGCGGGAAGTGATCGTTGAGCTTGCCGTCGATGACTTCCTGCGCAGCCTTGACGACGGCGTCGCCGATGGCGGGGTCAAGCTTGCCGAGCGCCATGTTGGCTTCGGCGGCTGCCCGCTTGACGATGCCCAGCGCCCGCACGATCGACAGCGGCTGCTTCTCCCAGCCGATCTTGAAGTTGCCAAGCGAACGCTGCGCCTGCGCGCCCCAATAGCGGTCGGTCGCGACTTCGATGGGCCCGAAAGTATCGGTTTCAGTTCTGGTTGTTTGAGCGCTCATGAGGCCGCCTCCAGGAAATTTTTATAACGCTGGCAACGGCCTACCGCTTTGCACAATAGGCTTCAAGTGCAGAGTGGGAAGCACGCCGAACCTAATCGGTTCAAAGCAGGGAACGCGCCGTGGGCGCCAGCCGAAGCCGTTCCGAAGGCCGGGTGAAATGCCTTTTCAGCCGCGGAAGGAGGTCTTGTGTCCAGACGGGGTCGGCTTCGAGGGCGGCTTCGTGGCGGGCATGGGCCAGGGCGTCGGCAAAGCGCTGAAAGAAGACGAATACGTTCTCTTCGTCCCGCACCGGCAGGCGAGGGAAGGTGTTTTCAGCGTGTTCGGTCACGAAGGCAGCTATCGGCGGGCCGCCATGCTGGGCAAGAAGCGGTGCGGCCTCTTCCGCCATGAGTGCCACGAACTCTGCCTCGGTTTCCTGCGCGATGTGGAAGATCACGGCCGACAAGACCGCGAAGGAAGCAAGTTTGCCCAATTCGTCGCGCACGCTTCCGGCAAGATCGAATGCGGAGCCCGCCCATGCCGGCTTCAGCAGCAGCACGTCGCTGTAGTCGATCATGGTAGCGTTGGCGGCATCCTTGTGCGCCGCCCAAACCGGACCGCCGTAGAAAGCCTCCAGCGCCGCCTTGCGCGAGACCATGTCATCGAACCCGCGCAGCCAGACGAAGCAGTCCGGCCAGTCGAGGTCGCGGAACTGGCCGATCACATCCATCCCGGCCTCTTCCTGGCTTTCGATGAAATAGCCGTCGAAGATGCGGATAAGGTCCTCGCGGCGCCCGTTGTGGAGCGTGTATCGCCTTAGCTCGACCACGGGCGAGAACGACCTGGATCGCTCCGGGGGTCTCCGTATCACAAGTTTCTCGGTCATGACCCTCTCGGCAGCTTTCCTGTTTCATAACGGAACCGTTGCCCGGTTCTGTCAATCCGGTGTTGTCAGGAGCTTGCCCCGCCGGCATCAGCACCGAAGTGCGCCTCGCCAGCCTGGCCCGACCATAGCGTGTGAGGACTAGGCCACGAAAGGAAGAAAGGCGCGCCTTGAAGCCCGCCTTTCTCCCGCCGCTACCAGAACAAGACGCTCAATGCGTGCGCTTGACCTTTTCCTTGGCGTCGCCATAGCCCTTCTGGATCTTGCCGGCCACCTTGTCGACCTTGCCCTCAGCCTCGGTGCGCTTGTTGCCGGTGAGCTTCCCGGCGGCTTCCTCGACAGCGCCCTTGGCTTGCTTTGCGACGCCTTTGATCTGGTCCTTGTTCACCATGTCCGTATCTCCCGAGTTTTTTCGTTGGCGTCGGCTAACGGCCTTCAACGCAAAAAGTTGCGAGATTGCTTCGCGTGGGGCAGGGGTGAATCGGCGCTGCGCAAACAAAAAGGGCGCCGCAAGGGCGCCCTTTCCGTAAGCCTGATGCTTTATGGATTTCCTTAGAAATCCATGCCGCCCATGCCGCCCATGCCGCCGCCGGGCATGCCGGGCATGCCAGCGCCGGAGTCCTTCTTCGGGGCTTCGGCGATCATGGCCTCGGTGGTGACCAGCAGGCCAGCGACCGAAGCGGCGTCCTGCAGAGCGGTGCGGACAACCTTGACCGGATCGACGATGCCGAACGCGATCATGTCGCCATATTCGCCGGTCTGGGCGTTGTAGCCGAAGGTAGCCGACTTGTTCTCGAGGATCTTGCCAGCCACGATCGAGGCTTCGTCACCAGCGTTCGAGGCGATCTGGCGGGCCGGAGCCTGCAGAGCGCGACGCACGATGTTGATGCCAGCGGCCTGGTCGGCATTCTCGCCTTCCGCCTTGATGGCGAGCGAGGAGCGCAGCAGCGCAACGCCACCACCCGGAACGATGCCTTCCTCGACGGCCGCGCGGGTCGCGTTGAGGGCGTCGTCGACGCGGTCCTTACGCTCCTTGACCTCGACCTCGGTCGCACCGCCAACGCGGATCACGGCAACGCCGCCGGCCAGCTTGGCGAGGCGTTCCTGCAGCTTCTCCTTGTCGTAGTCCGAAGTGGTCTCTTCGATCTGCTGCTTGATCTGGGCGACGCGGCCCTGGATCTCGGCCTTCTGGCCGGCGCCGTCGACGATGGTGGTGTTCTCCTTGGAGATCGACACCTTCTTTGCACGGCCCAGCATGTTGAGCGTGACGTTCTCGAGCTTGATGCCGAGGTCTTCGGAGATGACCTGGCCACCGGTGAGGATGGCGATGTCTTCCAGCATGGCCTTGCGGCGGTCGCCGAAGCCCGGAGCCTTGACGGCGGCGATCTTCAGGCCGCCACGCAGCTTGTTGACGACCAGCGTGGCCAGAGCCTCGCCTTCGACGTCTTCCGAGATGATGAGCAGCGGCTTGGAGGTCTGCACGACAGCTTCCAGAACCGGCAGCATAGCCTGCAGGTTGGAGAGCTTCTTCTCGTGCAGCAGGATGTAGGCGTCTTCCAGATCGGCGACCATCTTTTCCGGATTGGTCACGAAGTAAGGCGACAGGTAGCCGCGGTCGAACTGCATGCCTTCGACGACCTCGAGCTCGGTCTCGGCGGTCTTGGCTTCCTCAACCGTGATGACGCCCTCGTTGCCGACCTTCTGCATGGCCTCGGCGATCATCTCGCCGATTTCCTTCTCGCCGTTGGCCGAGATGGTGCCGACCTGGGCGACTTCTTCCGAGGTCTTGATCTTCGTCGAGCTCTTGACGAGGTGAGCCACGACTTCCGAAACGGCCAGATCGATACCGCGCTTCAGATCCATCGGGTTCATGCCGGCGGCAACCGCCTTGTGGCCTTCCTGGACGATGGACTGGGCCAGAACGGTCGCGGTCGTGGTGCCGTCGCCGGCGATGTCGTTGGTCTTCGAAGCGACTTCGCGCACCATCTGGGCGCCCATGTTCTCGAACTTGTCCTCAAGCTCGATTTCCTTGGCGACCGACACGCCGTCCTTGGTGATGCGCGGGGCACCGAACGACTTGTCGATGACGACGTTACGGCCCTTCGGGCCAAGCGTCACCTTCACCGCGTCGGCAAGGATGTTGACGCCGCGCAGCATGCGCTCACGGGCATCGCGGGAAAACTTTACTTCTTTAGCAGCCATTTCTAAGCTCCTGGAGCGGGCCGTGTCCGGACCCGAAATTCAAAATTCTATGGGTGCGGTTGCTGAATTCAGCCGATGATGCCCATGATGTCGGATTCCTTCATGATCAGAAGGTCTTCGCCATTGAGCTTGACTTCGGTGCCCGACCACTTGCCGAACAGAACGCGGTCGCCGGCCTTGACTTCCAGCGGAACCACCTTGCCGGAGTCGTCGCGAGCACCCGAGCCGACGGCAACGATTTCGCCTTCCTGCGGCTTTTCCTTCGCGGTGTCCGGAATGATGATGCCGCCAGCAGTCTTCTCTTCAGACTCGACCCGGCGAACGACCACGCGGTCATGAAGCGGGCGGAAATTCGACTTTGCCATTTTGGTTATCCTTGGTGCGGATGTTGAACGATTCCTCCGTCCGGGCTTCCCGGACCAGCGTTAGCACTCGTTGGGATGGAGTGCTAACGCGAGGATCAAATAAGCCGGGGCCGTTTCGGAGTCAAGAAGCCGCAGGTCGGGCGAAGGCCAAACGCGGCGATTGCTAACACCTGTGAATTGCAGCATAAATATTCCCACTCAGATGTACGTGGGCCTTTATGACCGCATCGGTCGGTTGGCAGTTCATCCGGCCTGAGTTCGCGTCGTGCGGTCCTCGCGCGCGCCTCCTCGGGCTGGATTAAACGATGTCGCTGGACACCGAAACCGAATTGCCTGCCGCGCAGGCTGCGATCTCTCTCGCTGTGGAAAGTGGGTCGTCGCGACGTTGCCCTGAGCGCGCCGGCGTGCCCACCAACAAGATGAAGCGGTGGGGCAAGTACAAGTACTGGACCAAAAGGGACATCAACAAGCTGCGGCGGCTGGCGGCCGAGCAACTGCGGCCGTCCGAAATAGCGCGTCGTTTCAAGTTGCCGGTGCGTGCCGTCCGGTCGCGTGCTTTGAGGGAGCGCATCAGTCTGCTCCGTCCGGCTGAAGGCTGAGTTGCCAGGGCGGGACCTGTTCCACACTTGCAAACCAAGGATTCGAAAGGAGCGCCGGGCCAGCGCCTCGTGTGCTGCCGGAGCAACTGTTGCCTGCTGATGTGCGCTGCTGTTCGGCCTCTGGAAGGAGGGCGGCGGATCGAGGCGTTGCCCTTTGAGCCGGCGAGTCAAATCTTTGCGATCCGCGCAAGACGGCTGTTGAATGCTAAGCATGCTTATAATATATCGCGCTCATGGAATTCGAAGGTACGGAAAGGCTCGGCTTTCTCATTCATGACGCGGGGCGTTTGATGCGCAGGCGCTTTGAGAAGCTGGGTCGCGAATATGGACTTTCCTCGGCGCAATGGCGGCTGCTGGTGCGCGTGGTGAAGGATGAAGGGGTCGCGCAGGCTCGCCTGGCTGAATTGCTCGAAGTCGAGCCGATCAGTGTGTCGCGGCTGCTCGACCGAATGGAGGAAGGCGGCTGGATTGAGCGGCGGCAGGATGCTGCCGATCGGCGCGTGCGGATGATCTTTCCGAGCGAAAAAAGCCGCGAAGCATTTGGAGCGATCAGGGCAGTGGCCGGGGACGTGTTCGAGCAGGCACTGACCGGCCTTTCGCCCAGCGAGCGCCAGGGGGTTCTCCGTGGGCTTGCGAAGATCATTGAAAATCTTTCCGACGCCGAAGCGCCGGACCACAAGCAGACATTGTCAAAGGGTGCAACAGGATGAATGCCGTTTCGAAACTCAACGACCATGTCACCGAGGTCGAAGCGGAAAAGCTCTCGCCGAAGGTGACCGTTGCCCAACCTGATCAACAGGCTGCAAAGCCGGTGCGAAAGCGCCGCGCAGGCCGCATGTTCCTCATGCTCGCGCTGCCCTTGGCGCTGATCGTTGGCGGCGGCTATGTCTGGGTGACCGGCGGACGCTACCAGGAGACGGACAACGCCAACCTGCGCCAGGCCAAGGTTTCGATTGCCTCGCAGGAGGCTGGCCGCGTGATCGGCGTGAATGTGGCCGACAACCAGATGGTCAAGGCGGGGGACGTTCTCTTCGTCGTCGACCCGGAGCCGTATCGCATCGCTCTGGCGCAGGCGGACGCCGCGTTGGCAGCAGCAAAGCTGAATGTCGAGCAACTGCGGGCCGCCTACAGCCAGGCGGTGGCGCAGGAGCGCGTGACCGCCGGTGACGTGACCTATCTCCAGTCGCAGTTCAATCGCAGCATGGAGCTCGAAAGCCGCGGCTTCAGCTCGAAATCGAACCTGGATCAGGCGCGCCGCGACCTGGCCAAGGCGCAAGAGCAGCATGCCGCCGCGGTTCAGGGTATCGCCAGCGCGCGTGCCGCCCTCGGTGGCAATCCCGACATAGAAACCGACAAGCACCCGACCGTGCTCGCCGCGCAGGCGACGCGTGACAACGCGGCCTACGCGCTGGAGCAGACGACCGTGCGAGCCCCGGCCGACGGCATGATTGCCCAGGCTTCTTCGTTCAAGGTGGGCCAGTTCGTCGGCGTGGGCACGCCGCTGTTCAGCCTGGTCGAGACCGACGAACTGTGGGTGGATGCCAATTTCAAGGAGACCCAGCTCACCAATGTGAAGCCGGGGCAGAAGGCTGAAGTCACGCTCGACACCTATCCCAACCATCCGCTGAAGGCCACGGTCGAGGCGATTGGCGCAGGCACGGGCGCGGAGTTTTCGCTGCTTCCGGCGCAGAACGCGACCGGCAACTGGGTGAAGGTTACCCAGCGCATCCCGGTGCGGCTGAAGGTCGACACCGATCATCTGGATGTCGCCCTGCGCACCGGCATGAGCGCCACCGTGACGGTGGATACGGGCGTGGCCCGCGGCTTGCCCGGGCTGCTGTCCAGTGCGGTCGCAGCCGACAACGTGAAGTAACAGGAAAATCCAGCGGGCGCCTTCCAAGATGGCGTCGGCATTTCAGGTCCTAATCCATGAGCCCGACAACCCACGCCGAGGTCCCGCATCGGGGACTGATAACGGTGTCGATCATGCTTGCGACGGTCATGCAGGTGCTCGACACCACGATCGCGAACGTCGCGCTGCCTTCGATGGTGGGCGACCTCGGTGCGTCGGCCGACACCATCAACTGGGTGCTGACCTCCTACATCGTTGCCGCGGCCATCATGACGCCGGTGACCGGTTGGCTGTCCGACCGTTTCGGGCGCAAGGAACTTTTCCTCACCTCTGTCGTGGGCTTCACCATCACGTCCATGGCTTGTGGCGTTGCGTGGAGCCTGGAGAGCATGGTGACCTTCCGCCTGCTCCAGGGTGTGTTCGGCGCCGCGATCGTGCCGCTGTCGCAGACCTTCCTGCTCGACATCAACCCGAAGGAACGTCACGGCCAGGCGATGGCGCTGTGGGGCGCCGGCATCATGGTCGGCCCCATCATCGGCCCGACGCTGGGCGGCTGGTTGACTGAAAGCTTCAACTGGCGCTGGGTTTTCTTCATCAACCTGCCGGTCGGCATCATCGCCTTCCTCGGATGCGCCGCCTATCTGCCGGCCGTGGCCAAGCGTCTGCGCGGATTCGACTTCTTCGGCTTCGCCATGCTCAGCCTTGGCGTTGGCGCGCTGCAGCTCATGCTCGACCGCGGCGCCGAGGTGGACTGGTTCTCCTCGGTCGAGATCTGGATCGAACTGGGCCTCGCGATCATCGGCTTCTGGGTCTTCATCGTGCATCTGCTGACGGGGCAGAACACCTTCATCGACCCAAAGATCTTCAAGGATCGCAATTTTGCGACCGGCCTGGTGTTCATCTTCGTCATCGGCGTGATCCTGCTGGCGAGCCTGGCGCTGCTGCCGCCGATGCTGTCGACGCTGTTCAACTATCCGACCATCACCACCGGCCTCATCATGGCGCCGCGCGGTGTCGGCACGATGATCTCGATGCTCATGGTCGGGCGGCTGGTGCGCATCATCGACGCTCGGCTTCTGGTCGTCACCGGCCTGTTGCTGACGGCGCAGTCGCTCTACACGATGTCCGGATTCTCGCCGCAGATGGACTCCCATCTGATCATCGTTACCGGCATCGTGCAGGGGCTGGGGCTGGGCCTGGTTTTCGTGCCGCTGTCGACGGTTGCCTTCGCAACGCTCGACCCGCGCTACCGCACCGATGCCACCAGCCTGTTCAGCCTTGTGCGCAATATCGGGTCTTCCATCGGCATCTCGGTGGTGACGGTGATGCTGACCCAGAACACGCAGATCAACCATTCCGAGCTGATCGCCAACATCACGCCCTACAACCAAAGCCTGCAGGCGCTGTCGCCGGACGCGGCGTCTGGAAACCTGGCTGCTCTGGCCCAGATCGACCGGCTGGTCACGCAGCAGGCGATGATGATTTCCTACGTCAACGACTTCAAGTTGATGATGATCGTCTCGCTCTGCGCCATTCCTCTGGCCCTGCTTCTGCGCAAGCCGAGGGTGGCGCCGGTCGGGGCAGCCGCGCCCGCTGCCCATATGGATTGATGCCGCGACCGGCCGCCTGAACAGCGGCGGCCGGTTCCGTGTTCCCTTTCGCCGGGGGGCTCAGGCCGGGCCTGGCCCGACCGAAAGGTGGTGACACGCTGCGGCGCTTGGGCTAATCCCGGGCCGCCGGGCCATTCGCCCCAAGCAATCCCACGAAAGACGACAGTGAAGGAAATGCCATGACGGGGTCGCCCGAAACGATCGGAACGCTGGACGCCCTGACCGACCGCTACGCCGCCCTGCTGTGCGATGTCTGGGGCGTGCTGCACAACGGGATCGATCCTTTCCCCGAAGCTGGAGAGGCCTTGCGCCGTGCTCGGGAGAACGGGCTGGCCGTTGTGCTGATCACCAATTCACCGCGCCCGCGCGACGGGGTGGTGGAGCAACTGGCGTCGATCGGCGTGCCGGAGGACGCATGGGATCGCATCGTCACCTCCGGCGATGTCACCCGTGACCTGATCCGCACGGCGCCGCGCAAGATCTTCCATCTCGGCCCCGAGCGTGATCAGTCCATCTACGACGGTATCGATTGCGAGCTGGTCGAGGAGTTCGAGGCGGATGCCGTGGTTTGCACCGGCTTGTTCGACGACGAAGTCGAGACGCCCGAGGACTATACCGAGATGCTGCAGCGGCTGCGTTCGCGCAACCTGCCGTTCATCTGCGCCAATCCCGACATCGTGGTCGAGCGCGGCGACAGGCTGATCTGGTGCGCCGGCGCCTTGGCGCGCGATTATACGCTGCTTGGCGGGCGAACTCTTGTTTCGGGCAAGCCGCACCGCCCGATCTATGCCGCCGCGCTTGACGCAGCCGGTGAAGTTCTGGGGCGCCAGGTTGCCCCCGAAGAGGCGCTCGGCATCGGCGACGGCATGATGACTGACGTGAAGGGCGCGGCCGACAATGGCCTGGACGTGCTCTACGTCTCGGGCGGCATCCACGCCGGTGACTACGGCGATGCGCTCAACCCCGATCTGGAGCGGCTTTCGGATTTCCTCGAAAAGCACGGCCATCGTCCGCTGGCGGTCATTCCCAGGCTTCGGTAGAAGAGCATATGAGCCAGTCCTTCCAGCGCATTCGCGATACCCAGAGATTGCCAGAGCCGCTGCGCGGCGGCGTGGTGGCCATTGGCAATTTCGACGGTGTGCATCGCGGCCATCAGGCCGTTCTGGACCGGGCGCTGGAGGAGGCGCAGCGGCGCGGAGTGCCGGCACTGGTGCTGACTTTCGATCCGCATCCGCGCATGGTGTTCCGCCCCGAGACGCCGCTGTTTCTTTTGACCCCGCCGCCGTTGAAGGCTCAGATTCTGGCCGAACTCGGCTTCGCCGCCGTGGTCGAGCAGCCCTTCACACGCGAATTCGCGAGCCTCGATGCCGAGCGCTTCGTATCCGAGATACTTCACGAGAAGCTCGGCATCTGCCACGCGGTGACCGGCTTCGACTTCCACTTCGGCAATAACCGCCAGGGCGGCCCGGCCTACCTGATGGATGCCGGCGAGCGCCTCGGCTTTGGCGTCACATTGGTTGACGCATTTCGCGACGAGGGGGCGGAGATCGTGTCCTCAAGCCGCATACGCGAACTCCTATGTGAGGGCGAAGTGGCGGAAGCGGCCGGCCTGCTGGGCTATCGCTTCACCGTCGAGGCCGAGGTGACGGGCGGCAAGCAGCTTGGCCGCACACTCGGGTTTCCCACTGCCAACATGGCGCTGCCGGAAAGCACCGCGCTGAAGCACGGCATCTACGCCGTGCGCTTCCGCCGAAGCGACGGCACGCTGCATGACGGTGTTGCCAGCTTCGGCCGTCGTCCGACGGTGGACGACAATGGAGCGCCCCTGCTGGAAACTTTCCTCTTCGACTTCTCCGGCGATCTCTACGGCCAGACCTGCCGGGTCTCGCTGTTCGGCTATCTGCGCGGCGAGGAGAAGTTCGACGGGCTTGAGGCGCTCGTCGCGCAGATGAAGCGCGACGAACAGGAGGCCCGTGCATTGCTTGCCGGGGTCAGGCCGCTTTCCGAACTCGACCGGCGGCTGACCTTCGCGAACGAGCCGGCGTAGAAGCAGCTACGCTCGCCTTCTCACCTCGCCGCAAAGGCGATGCTGCCCGCGCGTCAGGCCCTTGCCGGGGGCATGTGGCTGGGCATGGCGCTGCGAAGTGCAAGGCCGAAAGCGATGAAGGTCCAGCCCTGGAAGATCAGGTCGATGGACAGGAACAGGCCCAACACCCAAAGACTGTTGACCGGCCAGCCGCTGGCAATGATCAGGCCAGCGATGATCGACACAACGCCGCCGGCAACGATCCAGCCCCAGCCGCGCTCCCTGCGGTTCCTGATGCCGATCCACAGCCGCAACAGGCCCGAGGCGATCAGGCTCACCGCCAGCAGGAAGGTCAGGACCGCCGAAGCCAGCAGCGGGTTGTAGAAGGCCAGGAACCCGGCGATGGCGTAGAGCAGGCCGCTCAGCAGCCACCAGAAGAAGCCGCCCCAGGTCTTTACCCCGAAGGAATGGATGATCTCGACGATGCCGCCGACGAGCATCAGCGTGCCGACCAAATACACTGAGGCGACGGTGGCGATAAACAGGTTTCCAAGCGCAATTCCGCCGAAGATCAGCAGAAGTATACCAAGGGCGACGAACCAGCCCCATTTGGTCCTGGTCTCGCTGACCGCTTCCCTCAGTGCATCAGGCATTTCAGAGTGCAAAGTCATCGCCGCCTCCATTGGCTGTTGGCGCTGCCCGATCTTACATGCAGGAAGCTAGTGCGCTGGGGCGGCCCGTCCAGTGAAGTAACAGCTTGTTCGGTATGCGAAAGAGCGCTCCGGTCAGGCGCAGTTAATTCAAATTTTACCGACCACCGGCGAAAGCGGCTGTCATAAGCCTTTGTGTAAAGAGTACGCGGAAATGACAGTGTCTTTTGATCGGGTTTCTGTGGCCTGCGCGGCTGCAATCTTGCTGGCCGGCACGGCCGACGCGGCGGCCGAGGGATGGTTCAGCGGCGACTGGTATCTGACGGTGGGAGCCAGCGGCTTCGTGGCCCCCAACTACGAAGGTGCCAAATACATGCTCATGGGCGCCTCGCCGCTGGTTTCGTTCGGCAGGGCAGGCACTCAGGCGCGCTTCACCTCCCGCAACGACAACATATCGATTGCGCTTTTCGATGCCGGTGCGGTGCGCGCCGGCCCGGTGGGCAAGATCGTCTGGGGTCGCGATGGCGACGACGCCGATGAACTTAAGGGCCTCGATCCGGTTCGTTGGGGTGCCGAGGCCGGCGTGTTTGCCGAGGTGTACCCGACCGACTGGCTGCGCGTGCGCGGCGAGGTGCGGCACGGACTGCGGTCGCATACCGGCGTGGTTGCCGACGTTCATGTCGACGCATTCGAGGATGTGACGCCGACCGTGCGTGTTTCCGGTGGTCCGAGGGTGTCGGTTGCCTCCGCCAGGTTTCTCGATGCCTATTACGGTGTCAGCCCGAGGGAGGCCGCTGCATCGGGCCTGAGCCCGTTCAAGTCGGAAAGTGGCATGCGTGCGCTGGGCTTCGGCGGTGCCGTGACCTGGAGGACGACCGACAAGATCACCACGAGCCTTTTTAGCGAATACGCGCGGCTCATGGGCTCGGCGCGCGACTCCAGCCTTGTGCGGGAGCGTGGCTCGCCCAACCAGCTCCAGATCGGCATTTCGGCAACCTACCGCTTCGATTTCAGCATGTAGGCGGTCACTTTTCCATTATGGGCTTTATTCCACGGCTTGCGTCCTTTAAAAGCGCGGCCATGAGATGCCTCGTGCCCGTCTTGGCGATTGCTATACGAATTATGGGCCCGGCCTTCCGGACGGCTTGATGCCGCCCGAAAGTCCGGGAGTTTTGTCTACGCGCCTGACTGGCCGTTCCCCGATACTTTGACAATTGAACGCCCGAGGCAGCTTTCGCCGGGCAATCCGATGGCAAGACAATGACCGATACGTCCGAAAAGCTCGATTACTCCAAGACCCTCTATCTGCCGCAGACCGATTTTCCGATGCGCGCGGGGCTGCCGGAGAAGGAGCCGCACACCGTGGCGCGCTGGCAGAAGATGGACCTCTACAAGCGCCTGCGTGAAAGTGCTGCCGGCCGCGAAAAATTCGTGCTGCACGACGGCCCGCCCTATGCCAACGGCAACATCCATATCGGGCACGCGCTGAACAAGGTGCTGAAGGACGTCATCACCCGCTCGTTCCAGATGCGCGGCTTCGATAGCAACTATGTGCCGGGCTGGGACTGTCACGGTCTGCCGATCGAGTGGAAGATCGAGGAAAAGTACCGCGCCGCCGGCAAGAACAAGGACGAGGTACCGGTCAACGAATTCCGCCAGGAATGCCGCGATTTCGCCGCGCACTGGATCGGCGTGCAGACGGAGGAGTTCCTGCGGCTCGGCGTGGTCGGCGACTTCAAGAACCCCTACACCACCATGGCCTTCCACGCCGAGGCCCGGATCGCCGGCGAACTGCTGAAATTCGCCAGGTCCGGTCAGCTCTATCGCGGCTCCAAGCCGGTAATGTGGTCGGTGGTCGAGCGCACGGCGCTGGCCGAGGCCGAGGTCGAGTACCAGGACTATGAGAGCGACACGATCTGGGTGAAGTTCCCGGTCGAGAAGGGCGTCCCCGCGCTGGAGGGCACGCATGTCGTCATCTGGACGACCACGCCCTGGACCATCCCCGGCAACCGTGCCGTCAACTATTCGTCGCGCATCAGCTATGGCCTCTACGAGGTGACGGCTGCCGAGAACGATTTCGGTCCGCAGCCTGGCGAAAAGCTGATCTTTGCCGACGCGCTGGCGGAAGAGGCTTCGGCCAAGGCCAAGATCACCATGAATCGGCTTCGCAACATTTCAGCCGAAGAACTTGAAGGCCTTACTCTTTCCCATCCTCTGGAAGGGCTTGGCGGCGGCTACGAGTTTCCGGTTCCCATGCTTGCCGGCGACCATGTCACCGACGACGCCGGCACCGGCTTCGTGCACACCGCGCCTGGCCATGGCCGCGAGGACTTCGATGCCTGGATGGACGCGGCGGCTGCGCTCGAAAAGCGCGGCATCGACACGCGCCTGCCGTTCACCGTCGATGACGCAGGCTTCTTCACCAAGGATGCGCCGGGCTTCGGCCCGGATCGCGAGGGCGGGCCGGCGCGCGTCATCGACGATAACGGCAAGAAGGGCGACGCCAACAAGGCCGTCATCGACGAGCTGATCAAGCGCAACATGCTGTTCGCGCGGGGCCGGCTGAAGCACAGCTACCCGCATAGCTGGCGTTCCAAGAAGCCGGTTATCTTCCGCAACACGCCGCAGTGGTTCGTCCACATGGACAAGGAACTGGGCGACGGCACCACGCTGCGCTCGCGCGCACTGAAGGCCATCGACGACACGCGCTTCGTGCCGCCGGCCGGCCAGACGCGCCTGCGCTCGATGATCGAGGAGCGCCCGGACTGGGTGCTTTCGCGCCAGCGCGCCTGGGGCGTGCCGATCACCGTGTTCGTCGATGCCGACGGCAATGTGCTGCTGGACGACGAAGTCAACGCCCGCATCCTCGAAGCCTTCGAAAAGGAAGGGGCCGATGCCTGGTTCGCCGAGGGCGCACGCGAGCGCTTCCTGGGCAGCCGCGCCAACGAGCCGTGGACGCAGGTGATGGACATCCTGGACGTCTGGTTCGATTCCGGTTCCACGCACAGCTTCACGCTGGAGGATCGCCCGGACCTGAAATGGCCGGCGGACGTCTATCTGGAAGGCTCCGACCAGCATCGCGGCTGGTTCCATTCCTCGCTGCTGGAAAGCTGCGGTACGCGCGGCCGCGCGCCCTATAACGCCGTCGTCACCCATGGCTTCACCATGGATGAGGAAGGCCGCAAGATGTCGAAGTCGCTCGGCAACACGGTGGTGCCGCAGGATGTCATCAAGCAGTCGGGCGCCGACATCCTGCGCCTGTGGGTGGTGACGACCGACTATTGGGAAGACCAGCGCCTCGGCAAGAACGTGTTGCAGACCAATATCGACGCCTACCGCAAGCTCAGGAACACCATCCGCTGGATGCTGGGCACGCTCGCCCACGACGACGGCGAAGTGGTGCCGCTGGCCGAAATGCCGGAACTGGAGCGGCTGATGCTGCACCGCCTTGCCGAACTGGACGAGGTGGTGCGCGCCGGCTACGATGCGTTCGAGTTCAAGCGCATCACCCGTGCGCTGCTCGACTTCATGGTCGTGGAGCTGTCGGCCTTCTATTTCGACATCCGCAAGGATGCGCTCTACTGCGAGGCGCCTTCCAGCGTGAAGCGCAAGGCGGCCGTGCAGGTCGTGCGCCACCTGTTCGACCATCTGGTGACGTGGCTGGCGCCGATGCTGCCCTTCACCACCGAGGAAGCCTGGAACGATCGCTATCCCTCGTCCGAGTCGGTGCATCTGGAGCAGTTCCGAGCCGTTCCTTCCGAATGGAAGAACGATGCGCTGGCTGAAAAATGGCGCAAGATCCGCCATGTGCGCAGTGTCGTCACCGGCGCTCTCGAGCTGGAAAGGGCAAGGAAGACCATCGGCTCCTCGCTGGAGGCGGTCCCGGTCGTCTACTTCGCCGATGCCGCTCTGGAGGCGGCTCTCGCCGACGTCGACATGGCCGAGATCAGCATCACCAGCGACCTCGTCGTCACGCGCGGTGAAGCGCCGGCGGACGCCTTCACGCTGCGTGAGGTGCCGGGCGTGGCCGTGGTGGTGGAGAAGGCGGAGGGCAGGGGCCTGCGCAAATGCGCGCGCTCGTGGCGCTACACCGCAGACATCGGCGCCGACTCGCGCTTTCCCGATGTTTCCGCGCGGGATGCGGCGGCGCTGCGCGAACTGGAAGCGCTCGGACGCATTTGAAGGTGCGGGAAGGGCGGCGGCACGGTCGTTGCCCTTCCTTTCCGCTTGCGCTAAAAGCGCGGGACACCGGTCGACAAATTGTCGCCGGATTCCCGTCGGAAGAGGGTCGATGGGGAACGTCCGGGCGCCCGCCCGGAAACCGGCGAGAGCGAGAGGCGGACTGCAGTGAAATTCTCCGGCATGACTGAAAAGACGCACGCGCGCCTGTCTGTTTTGGCGTTGCTGGTTTCCGGACTGGCAGTTTCCGGCTGCGTCGGCTCTCCCACCTACGGCACGGACAAGACGGCCGGCGAGCAGCTTGTCGGCGATGTCACTGGCATTCTCTCGGTGGCGCCGAAGAAGCGCGCTGTCATAGATTATAAGCCGCGCCCGGAACTGGTGCGACCGAAGGCGGGCGAAAAGCTGAGCCTGCCGGCGCCGCAGAACAGCATCGTGACGGCCGAAAACAGCGTCTGGCCGGAGTCGCCGGAACAGCAGCGGGCCCGGCTGCGCGCGGAAGCGACGCAGAACCGTGACAATCCCGGCTGGCGTCCAGAGATCCAGGGGGACGTCAACGCGCCTTCTTCGGCGCCCTCCTTGCCGCTCGGCGCCTCGCAGCGCAGCTTCGAGTCGGGCATCGGCAAAGCCGAAGATGAAAAGAGCAAGCGCGAGGCGTTCAACAAGCGCTTGGCCGAAAACCGTCAAGGCAGCCCCACGTCGCGCAAATATCTCAGCGAGCCGCCGCTGGACTACCGGAAGCCGGCCGAAACCGCGCCGACCGACGACGTCGGCGAGGACGAGTACAAGAAAGAGCGGCGCCTGAAGGCCGCGGCGAACAAGGGTAGCTGGCGCAATATTCTGCCCTGGTAAGTCCGAGCGCGTTTAGCGTTCAAATCTCGCGGCGCGACTGGAAGAAATTCTTGAGCAGCGATGCGGCGTCGCATTCGGCGATGCCGGAATAGACTTCCGGCACATGGTGACACGTCGGAGAGGAAAAAAAGCGTACGCCACTGACCACGGCGCCGCCCTTTTCGTCCGCCGCGCCGAAATAAAGGCGCCGGATGCGCGCGAAGGATATGGCGCCGGCGCACATGGTGCAGGGCTCGAGAGTCACATAGAGATCAAGTTCGGTGAGGCGCTCCGCTGATAATTTTTGCGAGGCTTCGCGGATCGCCAGCATCTCGGCATGCGCAGTCGGGTCGTTGAACTCGCGGGTGCGGTTGCCGGCGCTGGCGACGACTGTGTTGCCGTCGGCCAGAACCGCACCCACCGGTACTTCGCCGCGTGCTGCTGCTGCCCTTGCCTCGGCAAGTGCCAGCGCCATGAAATCAGGGCGTTTCAAACCTTATTCCCCTCGCAACTGTGAAGTGTTCCTGTTATCTACCGCCCCTGAAAGGCATATTCCACATGGACGACGATCGAAAGAAATTCCCGCGCAAGGGCGGGCCCAAGCCGGGTGGTCCGCGAGGCCGCGATGGCGCGCCGCGCAAGGACGGAAAACCCGGATTCGCTGGCAAGCAGGGCTTCGGCGGCAAGCCGCGCGCGGAAGGTTCGAAGCCTTTCGTAAAGCGCGAGCGCGATGGCGCGGACCGTCCCTTTGCCAAGCGGCGTGACGATGCCTTTGCCGGTGGCGATCGCCCCAAGCGCGATTTTCGCCGCGACGACAGGCCGCGCGAAGGCGATGCCGAGCGGCCGAGGCGCGAGTTCCGGCGCGACGACAGGCCGCGCGAGGAAGGGGCCAAGCCTTTCGTAAAGCGTGAGCGCGATGGCGGCGACCGGCCCTTCGCCAAGCGGCGTGACGATGCCTTTGCCGGTGGCGAGCGGCCCAAGCGCGATTTTCGCCGTGACGACCGGCCGCGCGAAGGCGATGCAGAGCGGCCGAGGCGTGAGTTTCGGCGTGACGACAGGCCGCGCGAGGAAGGTGGTTCCGGCTTTCAGAAGCGGCCGCGTCCCGAAGGGCGGCCCTTCGAGAAGCGCGAGGGCCCGCGGCCCGGTCGCTTCGAGCGGGCGACTGAGAGGGGCGAAGGTTTTTCGCGTGAGAATCGCAATGAGGCTGAGCGTGGCGAACGGCCGGCGCGGCAGTTCGACCGTCCGCGCGCCCCGCGCGAAGGCGGCTTCGAGGGACGTCCGAGACCCGAAGGCGGAAAACCGAGGCCCAAGCCGGCAGGTGCCGGCCACAGGCCGTTCGATCGCGCCCGCGGCGCGGCGGAAGAAGCGCCGGGCGAGCGCATCGCCAAGCGACTGGCGCGCGTGGGCATCGCCTCGCGCCGCGATGCCGAGGAACTGATCGCGGCAGGGCGCGTGCGGGTAAACGGCCAGGTGCTGACCTCGCCTGCCTTCAACGTCATGCCGCAGGACCGGATCGAGTTGGACGGCGAGGTCATCCCGCCGGCCGAGCGGACGCGGCTGTTCCTGTTTCACAAGCCCGCCGGGGTGGTGACCACCAACCGCGACCCTGAGGGCCGCAAGACGGTTTTCGACATTCTGCCCGCCGACCTGCCGCGCCTGATGACGGTCGGCCGCCTCGACATCAACACCGAGGGCCTGCTGCTGCTGACCAATGATGGCGGCCTGGCGCGCGTGCTGGAACTGCCGACCACAGGCTGGCTCCGGCGCTACCGCGTGCGCGTGCACGGCAAGGTCGACGAAAAGCAGCTTGAGGCGCTGAAGGAAGGCATTGCCGTGGACGGCGTCTTCTACGGCGCGGTCGAGGCTTCGCTCGAGCGCACGCAGGGCACCAATGCCTGGCTCACCGTCGGACTGCGCGAGGGCAAGAACCGCGAGGTCAAGAACATCCTCGGCGCGCTCGGCCTTGAGGTCACGCGGCTGATCCGCATCTCCTTCGGGCCGTTCCAGCTCGGAGAGCTGCCGGAGGGCCATATCCAGGAGCTAAAGGGGCGCCTGCTGCGCGAGCAGCTCGGCGAAAGGCTGATCGAGGAAGCAGGCGCGAATTTCGACGCCGATATCCTCAAGCCCTTCTCCAACAAGCCGGTGAGCCGTGATTTCGGCAGGGATGCCGATGCAGGCGCGCCGGCCCGGGCGCCGCGTGAGCCGCGGTCGCTTGAGGTGGGCGAAGGCGGCCTGATCAAGCGCAACCGCAGACGCGACGAACTGCGTCACCGCGAAGACATGCGCGATCGGCTGCAAACGAAGCCGGAACGCGGATTCAAGCCAGACCATGGCGACAAGCCGCGTTTCAAGTCCAAGCACGGCGAAAAGCCGGGTGGCGAGCGTGCAAGCCGGCCGTTCGAGGCACCGGGCCAGCGCAAGGCCAATGTGTGGATGGCGCCGGGCGCGCGCCCCATCGGCAAGGGCAAGTCGACGGCCGAAACGTCGGAAGGGCCGGCCCGCAAACCGGGCAAGCCGCACCACGGCAAGCCCTTCTTCGACAAGGCCGGCGGCGGCAAGTCGGGCTTCGGCAAGCCCCGCCGCGAAGGCGACGAGGGCAGGGGACCACGCGGCGGCGACGATCGTCCATCGGGGCCGCGCGGGGGCAAGGGCGATGCGGGTCGTCGGCGGTGAGTTTCGCGGCCGGCCTTTGGCCACGCCGCGAACCAACTCAATTCGGCCGACCACGGACCGCACCCGCGAGGCGCTGTTCAACGTGCTGGCGCATCGCTACGCCGACCGGCTGCAGGGCGCGCGCGTGCTCGACCTGTTCGCCGGCACCGGCGCGCTCGGGCTGGAGGCTTTGTCGCGCGGGGCCTCATTCTGCATGTTCGTGGAGGAGTCGGCGGAAGGGCGCGGGCTGATCCGCGCCAATGTGGAGGCGTTCGGCCTCACCGGCCGCACCAAGATCTTCCGGCGAGATGCCGCCAAGCTGGGAGCGGCAGGCACCGTCCAGCCATTCGACCTGGTCTTCGCCGATCCGCCTTATGGCAAGGGCCTCGGCGAGGCTGCGCTGCATTCCGCCCTTGCGGGCGACTGGCTTGCGGCGAATGCACTATGCGTCGTGGAGGAAAGCGCAGCGGCCGCCTTCGATCCCGGCCCCGGCTTCTCGATCGTCGACGAACGCAGCTACGGCGAAACGATCATTCGCCTGATTGAGCGGGCCTGAAACCTGTTCAGGGACAGAAATGTGAAATTTCTGGCTCAAAAAGCTCAACTTTTTTCACCAGCCTCTGTTTTTTCCGATTCTGGTCTAGAATCGGCCTCTTTCTCACGACAGATGACAATCTGTTAACTTTTCGGGATAGGGTGTTTGCACCTATATCTCGGCAAGCTCGTGAAAATAACGAGAAGCCGAAAATAACGAGAAGCCAAGGAGCCCCAGTTGATGTTTTTTGAAACCGGGCGGCTGATGCCGCGCAGCCGGGCATGGGCCGCGTCGCTTGCGCTGCTGGTCGCCACCGCAGTTGCACTTCCGGCCGTCGCCGAACCCTCCGCCGACGTCGCCAACTTTACGCTCGACAACGGCATGGAGGTCGTCGTCATTCCAGACCACCGCGCACCCGTGGTGACTCACATGGTCTGGTACAAAATAGGTAGCGCCGACGAACCGGCCGGCAAGTCCGGGATCGCACATTTCTTCGAACACCTGATGTTCAAGGGCACGACCAACCACAAGGCGGGCGAATTCGGTGCCAAGATCGCGGAGATCGGCGGCAGCGAAAACGCCTTCACCTCGTACGACTACACGGCCTATCACCAGACCGTGTCGCCGGACGCGCTCGAAACCATGATGAGTTTCGAGGCCGACCGCATGCGCAACCTGATCCTCACCGACGATGTGATCGGGCCCGAGCGCGACGTCATCCTCGAGGAGCGCCGCTCGCGCATCGAGGGCAGCCCCGAGGCTCTGCTCGGCGAGGAGGTTCAGGCTACGCTGTTCCAGAACCATCCCTACCGCATCCCGGTCATCGGCTGGATGCACGAGATGGAACAGCTGAACCGCCCCGAGGCGATCGAGTTCTACAACCGCTACTACGCGCCGAACAATGCGGTGCTGGTGGTGGCTGGCGACGTCGAGCCGCAGAAGGTGCGCGAGCTTGCCGAGAAGACCTACGGCAAGGTGGCGCGTGGGCCGGACCTGCCGCCGCGCATCCGACCGACCGAGCCGACCCCGCACACCAAGCGCACCGTGACGCTGAGCGACCCGCGTGTCGCCGTCCCGAGCTTTTCCAGGGCCTGGGTGGTTCCGTCCTATACCCGTGCCCAGCCCGGTGAAGCAGAAGCGCTCGACCTGCTGTCAGAGATTCTGGGCGGCGGCCAGCGCAGCCGTCTCTACCAGCAGCTGATCGTCAAGAGCGGCATCGCTTCTGACGCTGGCGCATTCTACGACGGCTCTTCGCTCGACGACACGTCCTTCACGCTCTACGGCTCGCCGCGCGACGAGAGCGGCCTGCAGGCCGTGGAAGGCGCGGTCGACGCCGAGCTTGCCCGCATCATCAAGGAAGGTGTGAGCGAGCAGGAGCTGCAGAAGGCCAAGGACCGCTATGTGCGTGGCATGATCTTTGCGCGCGACAAGCAGTCCAACATGGCCAATATCTACGGCGCAGCACTTGCCACGGGAAAGACGGTCAAGGACGTGCAGGAGTGGCCCGAGAGGGTCCGTGCAGTCACGGCCGAGCAGGTGCAGGCCGTCGCGGCCAGGTATCTGAGGCCCGAAATCGGGGTGACGAGCTATCTTCTGCCTTCCGGCGAAGAGGCCGAGCCCGCCACGGCGGATGCGCCTCCTGTCGGCGCGGACGCGCCTGCTGCCGGGCCTGAACCGGTCGGCGCACAGCCAGAAGGCAGAACTCCGGCCGATGCTCCGACGGTAAACACCGCCGCCCCCGCAAATTGAACTGGAATAGTTGAATGACACTGAAGATGGACCTGCGTTCGCCGGCGGTTGGCTTCGTGGCCACCGTTGCGACCTCGCTGATGTTGCTGCTGCACGGCCTGACGCCGGCGCGCGCCGACATGAACATCCAGGAAGTGAAGTCCGATAGCGGCGTCAGCGCCTGGCTGGTCGAGGATTACTCGGTGCCGATCGTCTCGATCCGTTTCGCTTTCGAGGGCGGCACCACGCAAGACCCCAAGGGCAAGGAGGGCCTGACCACCCTCATGACCGGGATGTTCGACGAAGGTGCGGGCGATCTCGACAGGGAGGCCTTCCAGGCGCGCCTCGACGACCTGGGTGCCGACATGGGTTTCAGCGCCAATCGCGACGCGATCTATGGCTCCATGCGCATGCTGGCCGAGCAGAAGGACAGCTCCTTCGACCTGCTGCGCATGGCCATCAATGCACCGCGCTTCGACAAGGAACCGCTGGATCGCATTCGCGCGCAGATGGTTTCCGGCATCCTTGCCGGCGCTCGCGATCCCAACACGGAGGCCCAGTTCAAGTGGGCGACGGCGCTCTATGGCGATCATCCGTATGCGAGGCGTGCGGAGGGCACCGAGAAGACCCTGACCACGATCACCCAGGACGACCTGCGCGATCTGCACAAGGCCATCTTCGCCCGCCAGAAGCTGAAGGTCGCGGTCGTCGGCGCCATCGATGCGGATGCCCTGAAGGTAGAGCTGGACAAGCTGTTCGGCAGCCTGCCGGAGAAGCCCTCGCTCACCCCGGTGCCCGACATCGCGCCCAAGCTGGGGCAGCAGGTTCGCGTCGAATACCCATTGCCGCAGACCAGCATCCAGCTTACCTATCCCGGTATGGAGCGCGACAAGCCCGAGTTCTTCGCGGCCGTTCTGATGAACCACATCCTGGGCGGCGGCACCTTCTCCTCGCGGCTTTTCGACGAGGTGCGGGAAAAGCGCGGGCTGACCTATGGCGTGAGTTCGTCGCTGGTGAACAGCGACCACTCTTCGGCGCTGATAATCGGCACCTCAACTCGCGCTGATAAGGCGAACGAGACGCTGAGCGTCATCCGCGACGTGGTGAGCAAGATGGTCAATGAAGGACCGACTGAGGCCGAGTTGAACGCGGCCAAGAAGTACCTGATCGGCGCCTACCCCATCAACAATCTCGACTCCTCGAGCGCTGTTGCCAGCACGCTGGTGGAGCTTCAGGTCGAGGGCCTCGGCATCGACTACATGCAGCGTCGCGCGGACCTCATCAATGCGGTGACGCTTGAGGATACGAAGGCGGTGGCGCGCAAGCT
Source organism: Mesorhizobium sp. KR2-14 (assembly GCF_040049255.1). Taxonomy (NCBI): domain Bacteria; kingdom Pseudomonadati; phylum Pseudomonadota; class Alphaproteobacteria; order Hyphomicrobiales; family Phyllobacteriaceae; genus Mesorhizobium; species Mesorhizobium sp. KR2-14. The sequence continues at coordinate 818,865 of NZ_JBDZDR010000002.1, forward strand.
TTTGGACGTCGCCCCGGCCGAGCTGATCGTCGGCCCGTCCGATGCTGCCACTGCCGCAGCCGCGGGAGGCAATGGATGAGCCCAACCTTCGCCGTCGCCTTCGGTGGCGGCGGAGCTCGCGGCCTCGCCCACATCCACGTCATCGAGGCGCTGGACGAATTGGGCATCCGCCCCGTTGCAATTGCCGGCTCCTCGATCGGCGCGATCATGGGGGCCGGCATGGCTGCCGGCATGACGGGCCGGCAAGTACACGATTATGCCCGTTCCATCCTCGGGCGCCGGGCAGAAGTGGCAAGCCGCATGTGGCGGGCCCGGCCCATGACTTTCGCGGAAATGATGGAAGGCGGCCTGCGCGTCAGCCAGTTCAACATCGAACGCATCCTCAGGTCGTTCCTGCCGCCGGAAATTCCGGCCACATTCGAAGAGCTGAAAATCCCCCTGAGAGTGACGGCGACCGACTATTTCGGGCACCAGCTCAGGGTTTTCAGTTCGGGCGATCTCAATTCAGCGCTTGCGGCCTCCGCCGCCATCCCGGCGGTGTTCGGCCCGGTCAAGCGCGGCGGCCGCCTTCTGATAGATGGCGGCATCTACAACCCGGTGCCGTTCGACCTGGTTGAGAAGGATGCAGACATCGTGATCGCCATCGATGTCATCGGCGCGCCCACCGACAACGGATACAGGAAGCCGAACTCCATCGACCTGATGTTCGGCGCCACGCAACTGATGATGCAGTCGATCATCGCCGGCAAGCTCGAACATACTCAGCCCGACATTCTTCTGCGTCCGCCGGTGTCGCGCTTCCGCGTGCTGGACTTCCTCAAGATCGACGCGGTGATGGGCGAGACAGTCGCCATCAAGGACGAACTCAAGCGAGCGGTCGAGGTCGTTCTGGACAGACGCGAAAACCGCCGGCGCGCTTAGCCCCTCATTTTCACTCGGCCTGTGTTCACGCTGCTCAAGGTCTTAACCCGCGAAAACCTGTTCGAGGGATCGAAAGCCCTTGAACTCGAGCGCATTGCCCGACGGGTCGCGAATGAACAGCGTTGCCTGTTCGCCTGGCTCTCCAGCAAAGCGCAGCATCGGCTTTTCCAGCCAGTCGATATCGTTGCGCGCCAGCAGCCGGTCGGCCAGGGCCTGCCAGTCGTCCATAAGCAGAACGACGCCGAAATGCGGAATAGGCACCAGCTTGCCGTCGACCTGCCCGTCACTGGCCGCGGCCGCCGTTGCGGGGCGCAGATGCGCCGACATCTGATGGCCATAGAGGTCGAAATCCACCCAGGTCTCGGACGAGCGCCCGATCGCGCAGCCAAGAACGTCGCGATAGAACGCGCGGGTTTCACCCAGGTCGCGGACGGGGAAGGCGAGGTGAAAAGGCGTCATGCTTTCGGCTTTCCTTGTTGGCTTCGCGCATTGTGATTGGCGAAGGGGCTACGTCGTCGGGCGATTGCACCTAGAGTCTTCAGCCTAACCCATTGCACAACAGGGTGCGGAACAATAGATGGTGCAGCAGGCGGCCGCGCTTGGCGCGCGAACCCAAGAGCGCAAGTTTGGGAAGATTCGCATGAACGACATTTCCGACACTGCACAGGATGCCGCACGGCTGACCGATCGGGTCGCCGCGCTTGTGGAGGCGGCCAAGAAGGCCGGCGCCGACGCAGCCGACGCTGTCGCTGTTCGCGGCCGCTCGACCAGTGTTTCCGTGCGCCTGGGCAAGGTCGAGGGCACGGAGGCCTCGGAAAGCGAGGATGTGTCGCTGCGAGTATTCGTTGGCCAGCGTGTCGCCAGCGTCTCGGCCACGGCCGCTTCCGATCCCGCAGCCCTCGCGGAGCGGGCGGTCGCCATGGCGAGGGTTTCACCTGAAGACCCGTTCCAGGGTTTGGCGGATGCGGAGCTCCTGGCAAAGACCATCCGCGACCTTGACCTCATCGACGGTACCGTCGTTTCCGCCGAGCAGCTCAAGGCCGATGCGCTGGCAGCCGAGGAAGCGGCACTTGCCATCCCAGGCGTCACCAATTCCGGCGGCAGCGGCGCCAGTGCCGGCATGGGCGGGCTGGTGCTTGCCACGTCGCACGGCTTCCTCGGCCAGTATGCCGCCACCCGTTTCTCGCGCTCCACGAGCGTGATCGCGGGCGAGGGCACCGGCATGGAGCGTGACTACGACTTCTCCTCGCGCCTTCACTTCGCCGACCTGGAAACGCCCGAGAAGATCGGCCGCACGGCCGGCGAGCGGGCGGTGCGGCGGCTCAACCCGCGCCAGGCCAAGACCGGCCCGGTCGACGTGGTGTTCGATCCGCGCGTGGCGCGCGGAATTGCCGGCCATCTTGGGGGAGCCATCAACGGCGCCTCGGTCGCGCGCAAGACCAGCTTTCTGCGCGACATGATGGGCAAGCAGGTGGCGTCGGCCTCCATCACCGTCATCGATGAGCCGCTGCGCATGCGCGGTCCATCCTCCCGCCCGTTCGACGGCGAGGGCGTGGAAGGCGAGAAGCTGGTGATGGTCGACAAGGGCGTGCTGAACCACTGGTTCCTGTCGGTCTCGGCGGCCAAGGAACTGGGGTTGAAGACCAATGGTCGCGGCGTGCGCGGTGGCTCCTCCGTGTCGCCGGGTTCGACCAACTTTTCCATCGAGCCGGGCGAGCGCTCGCCCGAGGACCTGATCCGCTCGCTCAAGAGCGGCTTCTATGTCACGGAGGTCTTTGGCCAGGGCGTCAACATGGTCACCGGCGAGTACAGCCGCGGCGCTTCCGGATTCTGGATCGAGAATGGCGAGCTTGCCTATCCGGTGGCGGAAGTTACCATCGCCTCCAACCTCAAGGACATGTTCCTCAACATGATTCCCGCCGACGATCTTGACCGCAATTTCGGGACCGCCGCGCCGACATTGCTCATTGAAGGGATGACGCTTGCGGGCAACTGAAGCCATCGCAATGACGAGTCGCAAGGACGACCTCTCGCTGCTGATAGATGCGGCACGCGAGGCCGGCGATATCGCGATGCGATATTTCAAGCGCAATCCGGAAGTGTGGATGAAGACGGGCCAATCGCCCGTCACCGAGGCCGATTTCGCGGTCGACGCCTTCTTGCGCGAGACATTGACTGCGGCCCGCCCCGGCTACGGCTGGCTGTCGGAGGAAACCGCCGACAGCGCCGAGCGGCTGTCGATGCGCCGCACCTTCGTGGTCGATCCGATCGACGGCACGCGCGGCTTCATCGACGGGGCAAGCAGCTGGTGCATCAGCGTTGCAGTCGTGGAGGCGGGGCAGCCAGTCGTCGGCGTGCTCGATTGCCCGGCGCGTGAAGAGGTCTATTTTGCAACGCCGGGCGCGGGCGCCTGGAAGAACGGCGCGCCCATTCGGGTGCGTGATCCAGGGCCGGAAGCCGTAATCGGCGGCCCGAAGCCATTCTTCGAGGCCTTGCCCGAGACGTGGCGCGAGCGGGTGCGCCGCATGTCCCACGTCCCCTCGCTGGCCTACCGACTGGCCATGATCGCGGAAGGCGCTCTCGACGCCACCTTCGTCAAGCCAAACGCCCACGACTGGGACATCGCCGCAGCCGATCTGATCCTGCGCGAGGCGGGTGGTTGCCTTCTGAATACGTTGGGGAACGCGCCCTCCTATGGCGGTTCAATTACGTCGCATGACGCGCTCGTTGCCGGCAGCGGCGACCTGCTTGCCGTCATTGCGGAGGTGATCGCCCAACGCTGACGGGCGAGGCGGTTTCAAAATGCGCGGATTTGCTTTAGGTAGTGGCAAATTTGCATTTACGATTCAGGAATAGCCATGGCCGATGCAGACGGAAAAAAACAGCTTTTGCACCTGGTTTTCGGTGGCGAGCTGAAGACGCTCGACTCCACCGAGTTCCGCGATTTGGACAAGCTGGACATCGTCGGCATTTTCCCCGACTACAAGTCGGCCGAAAGCGCCTGGAAGTCGAAGGCGCAAGCCAGCGTCGACAATGCGCATATGCGTTATTTCGTGGTCCATCTGCATCGCCTGTTGAATCCGGACGAAAATGGGGCCTCCGGTCAGCGCTGATGGAGGACCAAGCAGTAGCGCCGGTGGCCAGGGTGGCGGCCGGCAAGAAACGCAAGGCGGGCGTTGTGCAGAGCTTTTGGCGTAAGGTCCGCAAGCCTCTTGCGCAGTCGCGCTTCGTCAAGGGCGCGATCGGGAGCTTCCTTGCCTATGCATTGCGCTTTGTGCGCCTGACCAATCCGCTCGCGAAGGGGTCGTCCAACCTCAGAGAGGCGCAGGCCGAGCTCAGCCCGGCAATCATCGCGCTGTGGCACGGCCAGCACCTGCTGGCTCCATGCCTGCTGCCGAGGGGCCAGAAGATGCTGGCAATGGTTTCGCGCAGCGCCGACGCGGAACTGAATGCGCTGGCGCTGGAAAAGCTGGGCTTCGAGGCGGTGCGCGGGTCCGGCGGCCGTGAGGATGTCCGTCACCTCGACAAAGGTGGCGCCAGGGCGCTGATTGCCCTGAAAAAGGCGCTTGATGCCGGCACCAACGTGGCCATGATTGCAGACATTCCACATGGCACCCCGCGCGAGGCGGGACTGGGCATCGTTACGCTTGCCCGCCTGTCCGGCAGGCCGGTCGTTCCGCTGGCGGTCGCCACCAGCCGGCGCAAGGTTCTGGAAAGGACCTGGGACAAGACCACGATCAATCTGCCGTTCGGTCGTTCGGCGGCGATCGTGGGCGAGCCGTTGCATGTTCCGGCCGATGCCGACGCGGCCGAGATGGAGCGCAAGCGCCAGGAACTGACCGCCTCGCTCACCCGCGCCACGGAAGAGGCCTACAGCATCGTCGACGGTGGCCGGACATGAGCGAGCGCTGGGCCCGCGCCCTTTTGTCGACCTATCGGCTGGCCGGATCGCTCGCCTATCCGGTGATCGGCACCTATGTCACCTGGCGTTCCACCAAGGGCAAGGAAGATCATGCACGGCGGCGCGAACGCTACGGCCGCCCTGGAAGGCCAAGGCCGGAAGGCCCGCTGATCTGGATGCATGCTGCCAGCGTAGGCGAGACGCTGGCCGTCGTGCCGCTGATCGAAACCATCCTCAGCTACGGCATCAACGTGGTGCTGACGACCGGCACCGTCACTTCGGCACGGGTGGCTGAAGAGCGGCTCGGCGACCGCATCATCCATCAATATGTGCCGCTAGACCTGAAGCCGGCGGTCAGCCGCTTCCTTGACCATTGGCAGCCGGATCTGGCGATCATCGCCGAATCCGAGATCTGGCCCATGACCATCCTGGAGCTTGGCAAGCGTCGCGTGCCGCAGGTGCTCGTCAACGGCCGCTTGTCGGACCGGTCCTTCGCGTCCTGGCACAAGCGGGCCTATCTGGCCGAGGCGCTGTTCGAAAACCTTGCCCATGTCGTGGCGCAGTCCGATCTCGACGGCCAGCGCTTCGCCGCACTTGGCGCGCGGCCCGTCACCGTTTCGGGAAACCTGAAGGTGGACACAGCGCCGCCGCCTGCCGACGAGCGGGAACTTTTTCTACTCCAGCGGCAGATCGGACGGCGGCCGACCTGGGCCGCGGTCTCCACGCATGACGGCGAGGAGATGGTGGCGGCGGATGTGCACATGCGGCTGCGCTCGCGCCATCCGGGCCTGCTCACCATCATCGTGCCACGGCATCCGGATCGCGCTGCCTCGCTCGTGGAAGAGTTCGCCGCCAAGGGGCTGAAGGTGGCGCGGCGCAGCACGGGCGACAGTATCGACTCCGACACCGACATCCTGTTTGGCGACACGATCGGTGAGATGGGGCTTTTCCTGCGCCTGACGGAGATCGCCTTCGTCGGCCGCTCGCTCACCTCCGAAGGCGGGCAGAATCCGCTCGAGCCGGCCATGCTCAGGACGGCAGTTCTCGCCGGCCGCAATGTCCAGAATTTCCGCGAGAGCTATCAACGCCTCATCGAGCGCGGCGGCGCCAAGCTGGTGCGCGACCCCGACATGCTTGCCGGCGCGGTGAATTTCCTCCTGCTCAATGAAAAGGTGCGGCGCAACATGATCGCCGCCGGCATGACCGCCGTCGACGAGATGCGCGGCGCCCTGGCCAAGACGCTGAAGGCGCTCGATCCGTTCATCCAGCCGCTGATCGTGAAGTCGCGGCTGAAAGGGACGCAATAGAGGTGGCGAGCGAGGCGCCTCCGTTCTGGTGGGAGCGGCCAGACTGGCGCGCCTATGCGCTGTGGCCAGCTTCGACGCTCTACGGATTGGTGGCGAGCCGGCGCATGCTGACCGCCAAGCGCGAGCGGTTCGACCTGCCGGTGCTTTGCGTCGGCAATTTCACAGTCGGAGGTTCAGGCAAGACGCCGGTGGCGATCACGCTCGCCGGGGAAGCGCGGCGCATGGGGCTCCGGCCCGGCTTCCTGTCGCGTGGCCATGGCGGCAATTTCAGCCAGCCCCATATCGTCAACGCCGCCCACGACAGCGCCAGGCATGTGGGCGACGAGCCGCTGCTGCTGGCCGAGCATGCGCCCGTGGCGGTAACGGCCAGTCGCGCAGCTGGCGCCAAGCTGCTGTTGGAGCAGGGCTGCGATTTCCTGATCATGGACGACGGCTTCCAGAGCGCGCACATCCACATCGACTACGCGCTGCTGGTGGTCGATGCCCGCTATGGCATCGGCAACGGCCACGTCATTCCCGGTGGGCCGTTGCGTGCTCCGCTGGTGCATCAGCTGCGCTTTGCCGACGCGGTGCTGAAGATGGGCGAGGGTACTGCCGCCGATCACATCGTGCGCAAGGCCTCGCGCGCCGGTGCGGCTGTGTTCGAGGCCGTGGCGCGCCCGCGCGACGCGCAGAGTTTTGCAGGGCGGCGTTTCCTCGCCTTTGCCGGTATCGGGCACCCCGAGAAGTTTTACGACACCGTGGCCCGCGCCGGCGGCACGGTCGCACTCAAGCGCTCCTTCGGCGACCATCACGTCTATGGCAAGGACGAACTCGAGGACCTGATGGCCGTGGCCGACGCGCAAGGGCTGGAACTTGTGACGACGGCGAAGGACGCGGCGCGCCTGCGCCACAACGCGCCGAAAGACTTCGTGGACCGCCTAAACGTGCTGGAAATCGACGCTGCCTTCGATCTGAAGCACGCTCCTGCGCGCATCATCGGCGACACGCTGGAAGCCTGGCGGCAGCGGCGCGGTAGAGGCTAGATCCGGTTGGTAGGGTGGCTGCTATCGTTGCAGGCCTACCCTTGCACCTTCTGGGAAACGCGTCAGCCGCGCCGGACCCGCAGTTCCGGATGCGCCTCGAGCTCCCGCTGCAGCGAGACACTGGGGTTAAGATAGGGCTCCTGGCGCTCCACGCTCCAGTATTTGAGTTCGTCGAGCGGGATCGATTCGCCGGTCACGACGCAGCGCACGAAGGAGCCGGGGCTGGTTACCTGGAAATCTCCGTCGAGATAGCGAATGCGGGCTTCCCGGGCGCCGGGACCCTCGAAACGGTTCATCATGGTCGTGCTCAAGCCTATGTTACCGGAATGTTCCGCCACAAATCGGCCGCGAGGTCAAGCGGAAGGCTTCCGGGCCGTATCCGGCGCGTCAATGTGCGCGGCGCCAGCATGTTCCAGGAAAATGTCTGCGCAGCTTGCCCAACTGTAGGTGAGCGCCTTGGCGCGCGCCTCGTTGCGGGAGATGGCCAGAGCCTCCAGGGCTGCCTGCCGCAAGTCCGGCGACAGTGCGCCGCCAAGCCCGTCGCCCAGCACGTCGATCGGGCCGGTCACGGGAAAGGCCGCAACCGGCAACCCGCTCGCCAGCGCTTCCAGCAGCACGATGCCGAACGTATCGGTGCGGCTGGGAAAGACGAACACGTCGGCGCTGGCATAGATGTCGGCCAGCTCTTCGCCGGTTTTCGCGCCGAGGAAGACGGCGTCGGGATAGGCCGTGCGCAGGCGTTTCAGGTCGGGACCATCACCGACGACGACCTTGCTGCCAGGCAGATCGAGATCCAGAAACGCAGGCAGGTTCTTTTCCACCGCGACGCGGCCGACGGAGAGGAAAATCGGCCGAGGCAGGTCTCCCAGCACCTGCGGCCGGTCCGGGCGATAGAGGCCGGTATCGACGCCTCGCGTCCATGGCCTGACATTGCGGAAACCGCGCGCCGTGAGCTCGGCCGCAAGCGATGGCGTGGCGACCAGCGTGCCGTTGCCTGCATTGTGGAAGCGGCTCAGCCAGGCATAGCTCCAGCGTTCGGGGACCGGTGCACGCGCGCTGAGATATTCCGGGAACCGCGTGTGGTAGCTGGTGGTGAAGGCGAGGCCGTGCCGAAGGCAGAAGCGGCGAGCCAGCATGCCGAGCGGGCCTTCGGTGGCGATGTGCACATGATCGGGTCGCGCCCGGCGAATATGCTTCGCGACGCGTGCCGGCGTTGCCAGCGCCAGCCGGATTTCGGCATAGAAGGGGAGGGGAAGGTTCCCGAAGTCTTGCGGTGTCAGAAACTCGAGGACGCAGCCTTTCGCCTCCAGCTCTTCGGCCAGCCGTTCCAGCGTGCGCACCACGCCGTTGATTTGCGGGTGCCACGCGTCGGTCACGATCAGAAAGCGCTCTCCGCGCGCCTCGGAAGGCGCAGGGCAATGTTGGGGAAGACTGGCCAATTGATCGACCGTGCCGCTCTGCATGAACCGGCTTTCATCACGCGCCCATGACAGCTGCATGACAGCCCCGGACGCGGTACGGGCGAAGTTGTTTCCTCCGCTTCGGAGGTCAGCGCCGACCGAACAGCCGCTCGATGTCGGCGAGCTTCAACTCGATATAGGTCGGACGGCCGTGGTTGCAGGTGCCGGAACCGGGCGTGGCCTCCATCTGCCGCAGCAGGGCGTTCATCTCTTCCGGCAGCAGCCGCCGCCCGGAACGCACCGAGCCGTGGCAGGCCATGGTGGCGGCGATGGCGTCGAGCCGGGCCTTCAGCGTCTCAGTGGTGTCGTTGTCGGCGATTTCGTCGGCAAGGTCGCGCACCAACTGTGCCACCTCCGTCTCGCCGAGCATTGCCGGCGTCTCGCGCACCGCTATCGCGCCGGGGCCGAAGCGCTCTATGCCGAGCCCGAACTGGCGCAGCGTCTCGGCATGAGCGGCAAGTCGCGTCGCGTCATCTTCGGGCAGGTCGACGATTTCGGGCAGGAGCAGCATCTGCGAGGGCAGGGCGCGCGAATGGATCGCGTTCTTCAGCGCCTCGTAGACCAGCCGCTCATGCGCCGCGTGCTGGTCGACGATGATGAGCGAATCTTCCGTCTGTGCGACGATATAGTTCTCGTGCACCTGCGCGCGTGCCGCGCCAAGCTGCTTTTGCAGCAGAGCCTGGGGGATCTCCGCCTGGCCGGCGCGGGCATCCACGCTCGCCCCGGAGGAGCCCGCGTCAAAGCTTGCCTGCGCCATCTCGGCGAATCCGCCCGTTTCCAGCGGACGATACGGTGAGCGGACAGCATCGAAGCCCGCCGTTGCGGCAGCCCGGAAGCCAGGGTTGAAGCTGCGATGCCCGTTGGCGGGACCCGGGTGGCCGTAGGTGGCAGCGCCGGGCCGGAAGGCGCTCATCATCGCCGATGCGCCGGAGGTCGCCGAGCGCAGGCCGGCATTGGCGAGCGCCTCGCGGATGGCGCCGACGATCAGGCCGCGCACCAGCCCGGGGTCGCGGAAGCGCACATCGGCCTTGGCCGGATGCACGTTCACGTCCACCGTGGCGGGATCCAGCGCCAGGAACAGCACGGTCACAGCGTGGCGGTCACGCGGCAGCACGTCGGCATAGGCGCCGCGAATGGCCGAGGCGATCAGCTTGTCGCGCACTGGCCGGCCGTTGACATAGGCATATTGCTGCAGCGCGTTGGCCCGCGAATAGGACGGGATCGAGACATGGCCGGTCAGCTGTACGCCTTCGCGCATGGCGTCGATGGCGATGGAGTTCTGCGGAAATTCCTTGCCCATCACCTGCGCGATGCGGGCAAGGCGGCCATCCGGCGTGTCGTCGCTTGCGGGAAGCTCCAGCGTGGTGCGGTCTGGACCCGAGAGCGTGAAGCGCACGGCGGGGAAGGCGATGGCGATGCGCTTGACGACGTCGCCGATGGCGGTTGCCTCGGCGCGTTCGCCCTTCATGAACTTCAGCCGCGCCGGCGTGGCGAAGAATAGGTCGCGCACCTCCACCGAGGTGCCGCGATTGGCCGCTGCGGGTCGCACCGAAGAGACATTGCCGCCTTCGATGGAAATTTCCGCCGCCGCGTCGGCCTTTTCGGTGCGCGAACGGATGGTGAGCCGCGAGACGGACCCGATCGACGGCAGCGCCTCGCCGCGGAAACCGAGCGAGCGGATGTCGTGGATGTCGTTCGACAGCTTGGAAGTGCAGTGGCGCGAGACGGCCATTTCCAGTTCGTCCGGCGGGATGCCGGAGCCGTCGTCGCCAACGCGGATCAGGTTGAGCCCGCCGCCGGCTGTCGCCACCTCGACGCGCGTCGCGCCTGCGTCGAGCGCATTCTCGACCAGTTCCTTGACCACGCTTGCCGGGCGCTCGATGACCTCGCCGGCCGCGATCTGGTTGATCATCGTTTCAGGGAGGTGTCGGATCTGCATGCGCGCATAATACCCGGATTCGAGGGCTGCGGAAAAGCTATTCAGTTAGGATCAAGTCAGAAGATTGGGTCTCACGGCAGAGATGCCTCTGATGGTGTCGACATCAGGCTGCGTATTCGAAATCGGCGAGCGGTTCGATCTTCTCCAGTTCCTTTTCCAAGGATCTGACTTCGGTTTTGATGTCGTAGGAGGTCTGGAGATTGATCCAGAACTGCGGCGTGGTGTGGAAGAATTTTGCAAGGCGCAAGGCCGTGTCGACGGTAACAGGCGTCGTCTCCTTGACCAGCCTTTCAATGCGAGTGCGCGGGACGCCGAGCTTCTTGGCGAGTGCACCCGCGCTCATGTGCAGTTCACGCAAATATTCTTCCCTCAGGATTTCACCGGGGTGTACCGGCTGAAGCTCCGTCGTCATTTGAATGGTTCCTTATCCATCAGGCTTGGCGTCTTCGTGCAAAGCCGCCCTTCAATGGTAATCGGTGATCTCCACCCGGTCCGGCCCGGCGTCGGTCCAAATGAAGCATATGCGCCACTGATCATTGATGCGGATCGAATGCTGTCCAGCGCGGTCATTCTTCAGGGCCTCAAGCCGGTTGCCAGGCGGCGAGCGCAAATCGTTGAGTTCGTGGGCGGCATCCAGCATGGCGAGCTTTCGCTGCGCGGAACGAACCAGGTCGGCCGGAAATCCCTTTGGCGGCTTGCCGCCGGTGGCGATCCCTTCGGTCATCTTGTCGTAGAACGAAACGATCATAGGGTTTCCGCATTATGTATCACACCATGATACAGATCGTGCGCGGTGTCAAATGGACTGAACCCCCATCGCCCGCTCCAGCACCGAAAGCACGCGCGGGTCGAGCGACTGCGCGACGTTGAAGCGAAGGAAGCCGTTGGCCGATTGCGACAGGCTGAAGGCGTTGCCTGGCGCCAGCACGACATTTTCGGCCAGCGCGCGGCGCGCGATGTCTGCCGCGTCCAGCCCCTCCGGCAAGCGGCACCACAGGAACATGCCGGCGCGCGGCTCGATCCAGGGCTTCAGCCCCAGCTTCTTCAGTCGGGGGCCGGTCTCGCCCATGGCGCGTGCCAGCCGCTCGCGAAGCCCGTCGACATGCTTGCGGTAGCTGCCGTCCTTCAGCAGGGCATGCACAAGCTCGGCCGAAAAAGCTCCGCCACCGAAGGAGGTCGCCAGCTTCAGGTCGATCAGCCCCTCGATCCATTCCGGGCGAGCGGCAATGAAGCCGCAGCGCACCGCCGCCGACAGCGTCTTGGAGAAGCTGCCGATGTGGATGACGCGGTCGAGCCCGTCGAAGGCGGCGAGGCGCGGTGCCGGCTCCGGCTCGAAATCGGCGAAGATGTCGTCCTCGATGATGGTGAGGTTGTGCTGCTCGGCCAGCTTCAGCAGGCGGTGGGCAGTGACCGGCGACAGCGTCGCTCCGGTAGGATTGTGGAGGCCGGAGTTGGTGATGTAGAGCCGCGGCCGGTGCTCGGTCAGCGTCTGCGCAAAGACATCGAGGTCCGGCCCTGTTGGCGTGTAGGGCACACCGAGCACCTTGGCGCGATGCGCCCGCAGCATGGCGTGAAAGTTGAAATCAGGGGTCGTCGACCAGCACCGTGTCGCCAGACTCCAGCAGGAAGCGGCAGAGCAGGTCGATGGCTTGTGTGCTGGATTCCGTCAGCATGATCTGGCGGGGCTCGGCTTCGATGCCGCGTTCGGCAAGGCGGCGCGACAGAAGCTGGCGCAGTGACCCCAATCCCAAGGATGGCCCGTAGTCGCTGAGGTTGATCTGGTCCCCCCGCGCCAGGTTTCGCAGCGCCCGCCGGATGGCTTCCTCTGGCATCCATTCCCTTGGCAGCCAGCCGCAACCGGGCTTGAGCATAGCATCGCCCGCCTCCAGCGATTGCCGCGAGACCCAGAGCGGATCGACTTCGCGGTCGAGACGCGGCCCGATCTCGGCAAGCGAAAGCGGCACCAAATGGCCGGCGACATAGAAGCCGGCGCCACGTCGAGAGCGGATAACGCCTTCGGCCGCGAGGCGGTCATAGGCTTCCACCACGGTCGATTTGGAAACCTGCATCGCCTCGGCGAAGCCGCGGATGGAAGGCAGCTTTGCTCCCGGCGCCAGCGTGCGCGCGGCGATGCGCTTGCGAACCGCCTGCATCACCTGCTCCACCAGCGTGCCGGGTTCATCGCCGAAGCGTTGCTGCAAGGTCATCTGTGCTGCTCCCGTAAGCAATACAGTTCGGGAAAACTGTACCTTACTGTCTCTGGCTGCACCAGCCGTGAAGATCGATACCGCCTCTCAAACGGGAGCGTGCCATGGACAAGTCGGCGAGCGGCTGGATCAACGGGTTTCTTGGGGTGCTGATCTTCAGCGGATCACTGCCGGCGACGCGCGTGGCGGTGGCGGATTTCGATCCGGTTTTCCTCACCGTCGCTCGCGCCAGTATCGCCGCCCTCGCGGCCTCGGTATTGCTGCTGGCATTCCGTGAGAAGCTGCCGGCGCGCGGCGATCTCTTTTCCCTTGCCGTGGTGGCCTTGGGCGTCGTCGTCGGCTTCCCGCTGCTGACGGCGCTGGCACTGCAGCAGGTGACTTCCGCCCACTCGATCGTCTTCATCGGGCTGTTGCCGCTGGCGACCGCCATTTTTGGCGTATTGCGCGGCGGCGAGCGGCCGCGCCCGGCCTTCTGGCTGTTTTCATGCGTCGGCAGCGTGCTGGTGGCCGGCTTTGCTCTGACGCAAGGCTTTTCAGCATCGCCGAAAGGCGACCTGCTGATGCTGGCGGCAATCGTCGTTTGCGGGCTCGGCTATGCGGAAGGCGCAAAATTGTCGCGCAGGCTTGGCGGTTGGCAGGTCATCTCTTGGGCCTTGGTGATGTCGCTGCCGGTGATGGGGGCGCTGATGCTCTACACCATGCCGGTGTCGTGGGCGGGCATCGGCAGCCCGGCCTGGATCGGTCTTGGCTATGTCTCGCTGTTCAGCATGCTGATAGGCTTCGTCTTCTGGTATCGGGGCCTGGCGCAGGGCGGCATCGCTGCGGTCGGGCAGTTGCAACTGCTGCAACCCTTCTTCGGGCTCCTGCTTGCGGCAACGCTGCTGCAGGAAGCGGTGGGCTGGTCGATGGTCGCGGTCACAGCAGCTGTGGTGATGTGCGTGGCGGGCGCCAGGCGTTTTGCCGCCTGAGCGCAGGCGCCCGGGCCGCGCTCCCGATGGCGCCACGCGTGCCAGCGCCTCAATGCCCGCGACACGCCTTGGGTCTTCACGGAATGCTACCGTCGCGCTAAACGAGCTCATTCCGGCACAACGGCGGGAAGGGGCAAGCGGGGCGTTCCCGCCTTCTGAAGGGATGGTTTCCCGCCTGTTACAGGGCGGACCAGTTTGTTCCTTTCCTCGCCCGCCAGTGCTAAAAGCCTTTTGCCCTGACGGGTGAACCGCGCTAGAGTAATATTTCAAGCTTCAAGTAAATCTGGAAAACGTCATGAACATGGAAAACAAGGCGAGCGCCGTCGCCAGCTTCGTCTGGGATGATCCCTTCCTGCTCGAGGGCCAGCTGACCGAGGACGAACGCATGATCCGCGATGCGGCCGCTGCCTTCGCCGCCGACAAGCTCGCGCCGCGCATCGAAGAGGCCTATCTGGACGAGAAGACCGATCCGGCGATTTTCCGCGAGATGGGCGAGGCGGGCCTGCTTGGCGTTACCGTTCCGGAGGAATATGGCGGCCTTGGCGCCAACTACGTCACCTATGGCCTGATCGCGCGCGAGGTGGAGCGGGTCGATTCGGGCTACCGCTCGATGATGAGCGTGCAGTCGTCGCTGGTCATGTACCCGATCTACGCCTACGGCTCGGAAGAGCAGCGCAAGAAGTACCTGCCCAAGCTGGCCTCGGGCGAGTGGATCGGCTGCTTCGGCCTGACCGAGCCGGATGCCGGCTCTGACCCGGCCGGCATGAAGACGCGCGCCGAAAAGACGGCGAGCGGCTACAAGATCTCCGGCTCCAAGATGTGGATCTCGAACGCGCCGATCGCGGACGTTTTCGTCGTCTGGGCCAAGGTAAAGGGCGAGGACGGCAAGGACGCCATCCGCGGCTTCGTGCTGGAAAAGGGCATGAAGGGCCTTTCGGCGCCGAAGATCGACGGCAAGCTCAGCCTGCGTGCATCCATCACCGGCGAGATCGTCATGGATGGCGTGGAAGTGGGCGAAGACGCGCTGCTGCCGAATGTTTCGGGCCTGAAGGGCCCGTTCGGCTGCCTCAACCGCGCGCGCTACGGCATTTCATGGGGCGTCATGGGCGCGGCCGAAGACTGCTGGCATCGCGCCCGCCAGTATGGCCTGGATCGCAAGCAGTTCGGCAAGCCGCTGGCGGCCACGCAGCTGTTCCAGAAGAAGCTCGCCGACATGCAGACCGAGATCGCGCTCGGCCTGCAGGGTTCCCTGCGCGTCGGCCGCCTGATGGACGAGCACAAGTTCGCGCCGGAAATGATCAGCCTTGTGAAGCGCAACAACTGCGGCAAGGCGCTCGACATCGCCCGCCAGGCCCGCGACATGCATGGCGGCAATGGCATCCAGATCGGCTACCACATCATGCGCCACGCGCAGAACCTGGAGACGGTCAACACCTATGAAGGCACGCACGACGTGCATGCCCTGATCCTGGGCCGCGCCCAGACCGGAATCCAGGCGTTCTTCTGAGGAGCCTTGTAGGACAGGAATTCGGGCCGCCTAGCGCGGCCCGAATTTTGAGTGAGCTACTTCGTCGTCGACTGGAACTTGCTCATCAGATAGGGGCCCGAGCGCACCGGCTGGTACTTCGGCTCCTCGCCGGGCGCCAGGCACTGCTCCAGGCAGACGATCTCCGCATCCCAGTTGGGTTGGTGGAAGAAGGCCAGCGACTGGCGCCGGTCCATGCCGCCGTCTTCCGGCGAGGGATTGACCACCCGGTGCATGGTCGAGACCCAGCGGTCGTTCGTCCACAGCGCCATCAGGTCGCCGATATTGATGATGAAGGCGCCCGGCACCGGCGGAACCGGCGTCCAGTTGCCGTCGGGCGTGATCAGTTCCAGCCCCCTCGAACCTTCCTGGGGCAGCAAGATGGTCAGGCTGCCATAGTCGGTGTGCGCACCGGCGCGTAGCTGGCCGGGCTTGGGGGGAACCGTCTGCTCCGGATAGTTGAGCGCGCGCAACGCGCTGATCGGGGCGTCGATGAAGCGCTCGAAATAGTCTTCCGGCAGGTTCAGCGCGACCGCGAACAGCCGCATGATGCGCGCCGCCAGGTCTTCCATCGCCGCGTAGTAGCTCTTCCACGCGTTGACAAAGCCGTCCGGCGCCTGCGGCCAGATCGTCGGCGCATAGCAGAAGGCAAGCGCGTCCTTGTCGGTCATGCCCAACGGCGTGTGCAGGGGGCCGCCGTTGAAGCTTTCCTTGAGATCCGGCGGGCTGTCCACATCGCGGGATTTGGCCAGCGCCTCCAGTTCCGGCCCGAGATAGCCATAAGGATAGCCCTTGTAGGGCGCGCGTGCCTTCTGCTTTTCCTCCGGTGCCAGATCGAAGAACTCGCGCGCCTTGCTCCAAACCGCGTCGATCACCGCCTGCGGCACGCCATGATTGGCGATGGCCAGAAAGCCGGTCGAGCGGCAGATCGCGTCCACCTCGGCCCCAAGCCTTTGGCGTTCGGCCGCGTCGGCCCCTTCGAATTGCCCGAGGTCGAAAACCGGAAACTGCCCGTCGGCCATTTGCAAACTCCACTCCATTGAAAATGCGCGGCGATCCTATCCACGCGGCAATGCGCGATCCAGACGCCGGCGGCGGAAACCGTTGGATGATCGTGAGCGCGGGGATCAATTTCCGATAGCTTTTCGTCGCGCTTGCCGCCACAGTCAGGCAAGGCTCCAACAGGGCGAAAAGGCAATGAGCGAAGCGTTCCTTTCCCACCTCGAAGCGGAGGTTTCCGGTCTCAAGTCGGCGGGGCTCTACAAGTCGGAGCGCATCATCACCTCGCCGCAGTCGGCCGAAATCGAGGTCGGCGGCAGGAAGCTCCTGAATTTCTGCGCCAACAACTATCTCGGCCTGGCCGACAGCCCGAAGCTCTGCGAGGCTGCCAAGACCGCGCTGGACCTCTACGGCTACGGCATGGCCTCGGTGCGCTTCATTTGCGGCACCCAGCAGGAGCACAAGGAACTGGAGGCGCAGCTCTCCTCCTTCCTCGGCATGGAAGACACGATCCTCTATTCCTCATGCTTCGATGCCAATGCCGGCCTCTTCGAAACGCTGCTTTCGGAGGAGGACGCGGTGATCTCCGATGCCCTCAACCATGCCTCGATCATCGACGGCGTGCGACTGTCGAAGGCAAGGCGATTCCGCTACGCCAACAACGACATGGCCGATCTGGAGGCGCGGCTGAAGGAGGCGCAGGATTGCCGCTTCCGGCTCATCGCCACCGACGGGGTCTTTTCCATGGACGGCATCATCGCCAACCTTTCGGGCATCTGCGACCTGGCGGAGAAGTACGATGCCATGGTGATGGTCGACGACAGCCACGCCGTGGGCTTCGTCGGCAAGCATGGGCGCGGAACACCCGAATATTCCGGGGTCGAGGGCCGAGTGGACATTCTCACCGGCACGCTCGGCAAGGCGCTGGGCGGCGCATCGGGCGGCTACACCTCCGGCAAACGCCAGGTGGTGGAATGGCTGCGGCAGCGCTCGCGTCCCTATCTCTTTTCCAATACGCTGGCGCCAGTGATCGCCGGCGCCTCGCTCAAGGTTCTGGAGCTGATTGCGGGCGGCGATGGCCTGCGCGAAACGCTATATGCCAATGCCGCGCGTTTCCGAGCTGGAATGTCGAAGCTGGGATTCACGCTCGCCGGTGCCGACCACCCGATCATCCCGGTCATGATCGGAGATGCCGCGTTGGCGCAAGAGATGGCGCAGAAACTGCTCGACCATGGCATCTATGTGATCGGCTTTTCGTTCCCGGTGGTGCCGAAAGGCCAGGCTCGCATCCGCACGCAGATGTCGGCAGCGCATTCGGCCGAGGATATCGACCGGGCGATTGACGCTTTTGGCACGGTCGGGCGCGAACTTGGCGTCATTTCCTGAGCGGCGGTCCGACACTACATGAGGCTTGCCGAAAGAAGGATTCCTGATCAACGGTTTCGAGGAACAAGATCATGTCCAACATGATGCGCGCCCTGGTGAAGTCCCGGCCCGAGCCCGGCATCTGGATGGAACAGGTGCCGGTGCCCGAGATTGGCCCCAACGACGTGCTGATCAAGGTTCGCAAGACCGCGATCTGCGGCACTGACGTGCACATCTACAACTGGGACCAGTGGGCGCAGAACACGGTTCCGGTGCCGATGGTGACCGGTCATGAATTCGGCGGCGAGGTCGCGGATTTCGGCGCGGCGGTGACCGACTACAGTGTTGGCCAGCGTGTGTCGGGCGAGGGGCACATCGTGTGCGGCCATTGCCGCAATTGCCGCGCAGGGCGAGGGCACCTGTGCCGCAATACGTTGGGCGTCGGTGTCAACCGGCCGGGCGCCTTCGCGGAATACCTCGTGTTGCCGCAGCAAAACGTCGTGCCCATTCCCGATGATGTGCCCGACGAGATAGCGGCCATTTTCGACCCGCTCGGCAATGCCGTGCACACTGCGCTCTCCTTCGATCTGGTCGGCGAGGACGTGCTGGTGACGGGCGCGGGGCCGATCGGCATCATGGGCGCGCTGGTGGCGCAATGCGTTGGCGCGCGCAAGGTCGTCATCACCGACATCAATCCGGCGCGCCTGGAACTGGCGCGCAAGCTCGGCGTGCATCACGTGGTGGATGCATCGAAGGAAAGCCTGCGCGACGTGATGCGCGAGGAACGCATGACCGAAGGTTTTGATATCGGTCTCGAAATGTCGGGCTCGGCGGTCGCCTTCCGCGACATGATCGACACCATGAACAATGGCGGCAAGATCGCCATTCTCGGCATCGCTCCTGCCGGCTTCGAGATCGACTGGAACAAGGTCATCTTCAAGATGCTGCACCTGAAAGGCATCTACGGCCGCGAGATGTTCGAGACCTGGTACAAGATGATCGCGCTGGTGCAGGGCCCGCTCGATGTGTCGGGCCTGATCACCCACCGCATCGGCATCGACGATTTCCAGCGAGGCTTCGATGCCATGCGGACTGGAAGCTCCGGCAAGGTGGTGATGGACTGGTGAGAACCACCCCACCTGTTATGGGCGGAGGATTTCAGGCCGCGTTGTGGTAATTTCCGGGACCAACGCAGCCTCGAACTTGGTCACGGGAGGATGCCATGCCCTTTTCCTACATGCCCGGCTTCGGCAACGATTTTGAGACCGAAAGCCTGCCCGGCGCCCTGCCTCAGGGGCGCAATTCGCCGCAAAGACCCGCCTACGGCCTTTATGCCGAGCAACTGTCCGGTTCCCCTTTCACCGCGCCGCGCGGGGCTAATGAGCGCTCTTGGCTCTACCGCATCCGGCCAAGCGTCAAGCACACGGGGCGATTTGCGGCGACAGAATATCCGCTCTGGAAGAGCGCCCCCAATCTCGGCGACCATGAGTTGCCGATCGGTCAATATCGCTGGAACCCTGTGCCGCTGCCTGAGCAGCCCACCGACTTTCTGGCCGGCATCCGCACCATCACGACCGCTGGCGATGCGCTCGCCCAGTCTGGCATGGCGGCACATGTCTATGTCGCCAATGCCGACATGAAGGATAACCACTTCTTCAACGCGGACGGCGAACTCATCGTCGTGCCGCAGGTCGGTGGCGTTCGCTTCGTCACCGAAATGGGCGTGATTGAAATTTGGCCGGGCGAGATATGCATCCTGCCCCGCGGCCTTGTGTTCAAGGTCGAGTTGATCGACGGACCGGTGCGCGGCTATGTCTGCGAGAACTACGGCGCAAAATTCACCTTGCCGCACCGCGGGCCGATTGGCGCGAACTGCCTGGCCAATCCGCGCGACTTCAAGACGCCCGTGGCCTGGTTCGAGGAAAAGGAAACACCGTGCTGCCTGACCGTGAAGTGGTGCGGGAAGTTCTACATCACCGAACTCGACCATTCGCCGTTGGATGTGGTCGCCTGGCATGGCAACTATGCGCCCTACAAATATGATCTGGCGACCTTTTCTCCGGTCGGTGCGATCCTGTTCGACCATCCCGACCCTTCGATCTTCACGGTGCTGACAGCGCCGTCGGGCGAGGAGGGCACGGCCAATGTCGATTTCGTCATCTTCCCGCCGCGCTGGCTGGTGGCGGAAAACACTTTCCGTCCACCCTGGTACCACCGCAACGTCATGAGCGAATTCATGGGGCTGATCCACGGACAGTACGACGCCAAGGCCGTGGGCTTTGTGCCCGGCGGGATCAGCCTGCACAACATGATGCTGGCGCATGGACCGGATGCCTCGGGCTTCGAGAAGGCCACGCGCGCCGAGCTCAAGCCGATGAAGCTCGACAACACCTTGGCCTTCATGTTCGAGACGCGCTTCCCCCAGATGTTGACGCGCTACAGCGCCGAACTCGAGACGCGCCAGGACAACTATATCGACTGCTGGAAGGACCTGAAAAAGCGCTTCAACGGCACGCTCGAAGGCGATTGGAGTTAAGGCCGGCGCAGTCTAAGCTGGACAGCGATTGCGGCGCCAAACGCGTCGCAAAATCAACTGGAGGGACGGACCGCCCATGAAACTGGCCACGCTCAAGAACGGAACGCGCGACGGAAAACTGGTGGTGGTTTCGCGCGACCTGACCCGCTACACCGATGCATCCTTCCTGGTGCCGACGCTGCAGGCGGCGCTCGATGACTGGCGGCGCATCTCCCCGCATCTGTCGGCGATGGCAGAATCGCTTGAAACCGGAGCAGTTCCGTCCGAACGCTTTCACGAGCACCACGCCCACTCGCCGCTGCCGCGCGCCTATCAGTGGGCGGACGGCTCGGCCTACGTGAACCACGTCGAATTGGTGCGCAAGGCACGCGGCGCGGCCATGCCGGAGAGTTTCTGGACCGATCCGCTGATGTATCAGGGCGGCTCGGATTCCTTTCTCGGGCCCCGCGATCCGATCCCGCTTGCCGATGAAGCTCATGGCGCCGACATGGAGGCCGAAGTCGCGGTCATCGTTGGCGACGTGCCGATGGGCGCGAGTGTGGACGTGGCACGCGACGCGATCCGGCTGGTCATGCTGGTCAATGACGTGTCGCTGCGCAGCCTGATCCCCGGCGAGCTCGCAAAAGGGTTCGGCTTCTTCCAGTCCAAGCCCTCGTCGGCCTTTTCTCCGGTGGCGGTGACTCCGGATGAACTGGGCGACGCCTGGGATGGTGGCAAGGTTACCCTGCCGCTCAATGTCGACCTGAACGGCAAGGCCTTCGGCCGCGCCAATGCCGGCGTGGACATGACCTTCGATTTCCCGCAGCTGATCGCTCACGCCGCCAGGACGCGCCCGCTGGTGGCCGGCACCATCATCGGTTCCGGCACGGTTTCCAACAAGCTCGACGGCGGCCCCGGCAAGCCGGTGGACGAGGGTGGCGTCGGCTACTCCTGCATTGCAGAACTGCGCACCATCGAGGCCATCGAAACCGGCGCGCCGAAGACGCCGTTCCTGCGTTTCGGCGACACGGTGCGCATCGAGATGAAGGACCAGACCGGTCATCACTCAATCTTTGGCGCGATTGAGCAGACCGTGCAGAAATACGAGCGCTGAGCGGCGACGATGGACTGCTCACGCACAACGATCGGCAATTGGTAGGTCCAGGGACAGGCCAGTCAGGCAAGCGTCACGTCATAGCGGGCGAAGTGGGAGTCGGCAGTCAGCACCGCCAGGTTTTCAACTTGTGCCTGAGCTATCAGCATCCGGTCAAAGGGATCGCTATGGTGCTGGCCCAGATGCTCGACTCGGGCAGCATGATGCTCATTTACGCCCAGGAACGGAATTCCTCTTGATCTGACCGCCTTGATGATGTCGCCGTCGACCTTCAGCTTGCCCAAAGGTCGCTTGATTGCGATTTCCCAGATCGACACCACGCTTACGATCAAGCCTTCGCCTGCGATGAGAAATTGGCGGTGCTGTTGCGGCAGTCGAGGATCGTCGACGAGGGCCCAAAGCAGAATGTGTGTATCGAGTAAAATCGCGGAGGCGTCACTTGATGTACTCATCCCATTCAGGGCCGAGTTCATCAAAGTCATCTGCAATCCAGATTTTCCCCTTCATCGCGCCGACAAGGCTCTTTCCCTTGCTGGCAACTGCAGGAGGTGGCGCAATGACCGCCACCGCTTTGCCATGTCGCGTAACAACGATCTCCTCGCCGGCTTCAGCGCGGGCGAGGAGTTCCGAGAACTTTTCCTTGGCTTCCGCTGCGGAAATATCCATGGCCAGCCTCTATGACTTTCTCATAACTCATAGCGCAACTGGCCTCGATTGTCGCTACTACTCCGCCGCCTGGAACTTGATCACGCCGCGGCGGATCTGGTCTTCCTCGATGGATTCGAAGAGCGCGCGGAAGTTGCCTTCGCCAAACCCTTCGTCGCCCTTGCGCTGGATGAACTCGAAGAAGATCGGGCCGATCACGGTCTTGGAGAAGATCTGCAGCAGGATTTTTGTCGTCCCGCCGTTCACCACGCCTTCGCCGTCGATCAGGATGCCGTGCTTCTTCATGCGCTCGATCGGCTCGTCATGGCCGTGCACGCGCTTGTGCGACATCTCGTAATAGGTGTCCGGCGGGCCGGGCATGAACTTCAGCCCGTTGCCGGCCAGCCTGTCGGTGGCGTCGTAGATCGCGTCCGTGCCGACGGCGATGTGCTGGATGCCTTCGCCGTTGTACTTGCGCAGATATTCGGCGATCTGGCTGGTGTCGTCCTTGGACTCGTTCAGCGGGATGCGGATCTTGCCGCAGGGCGAGGTGATGGCGCGGCTGACCAGCCCGGTGATGCGGCCGTCGATATCGAAATAGTGGATCTGCGTGAAGCCGAACAGGTCGCGGTAAAAGTCCCACCACTTGTCCATGTTGCCGCGATAGACATTGTGGGTGAGGTGGTCGAGATAATAGAAGCCGACGCCCTCCGGCTTCGGGTCGCGCTCGCCCAGCCATTCGAACTCGGCGTCATAGGCCGAGCCCTTCGAGTCGTACTTGTCGACGAAATAGATCAGCGAGCCGCCGATGCCCACGATGGCCGGCACGTCCAGCGTCTTGTCGTCGCCGTCATAGGGCGTGGCGCCCTTGGAGACGGCATGGTCGAAGGCGTGCTTGGCATCGACCACGCGCCAGGCCATCGAAGGCGCGCAGGGTCCATGCTTTTCCACGAACTTCATGCCGTGCGAGCCGGGCTCTGCGTTCAGCACATAGTTGATGTCGCCCTGGCGCCAAATGGTGACGTTTTTGGTCCGGTGCTTGGCAACCGGCACATAACCCATGCGGGTGAAGAGCTCGGAGAGCTTTTCCGGCCCGGGATGGGCGAACTCGACGAACTCGAAGCCGTCGGTGCCGGCAGGGTTGGCCGCGCTGATGGTTGCGGGCGGCGCGTCGTGAGGGAAGGGTCCCATAGTCTCCTCCTGCGGCTCGAAAGCCGCGAATTTTCACCTTGCCGCATGATACGCCTGCGGAAGCGCACGGTGCTTGCATTCGAATGCCGCAAGTGCTCGAAATGCGCATGGACCGTGTAGGAAAGGGCGTTTTGGTATGAATGATGCGCGCCTTGATCAATTTGATCGCAAGATACTGTCATTGCTGCAGGCTGATGGCCGGCTCACCAACAACGACCTGTCGGAGCGCGTGAACCTGTCGCCGTCGCAATGTTCGCGGCGGCGCCAGAGGCTGGAAGATGACGGATATATCCGAGGCTATCGCGCGGTGCTCGACCGCGAGCGGCTAGGGTTTCCGCTGGTCAACGTCATCTCGGTGACGCTGGCCACACACAACCGGGACAATGCGCAGCGCTTCGCCGATCTGCTTGCGCGCCTGCCCGAAGTACAGGAGGCGCACGCCCTGACCGGCGAGATGGACTACATCTTGAAAGTGGTGACGCCGGACTTGAGGTCGCTGGCCGACTTTGTCAACGGCGTGCTCCTGCCGCACGAATCCGTGCAGCATGTGAAGACGGCGATTGTGCTGCAGACGCTGAAGGAAACGTCGGCCCTGCCGCTATAGGCGCCAGGGCGAAGAGGGCTCAGCCCCTGACCTGCTGCGCGGCCAGGAAAAGATTGGTCGAGCGCGCGCCGGACCGGCAATAGGCGAGGACCGGGCCGTCGAGTTCATTCAGCGCCTTGGCCATGGCTTCGGCATCTTCCATCGTCACCGGCTGGCCGCTGATCATCGGTACATGCCGGAAGCCGAGGCCGGCGGCCTCGACCGCCTCCCGGATTTCGTCGGCGGAAGGCTGGCCGGGCTGCTCGCCGTCAGGACGATTGCAGATGACGCCCTTGAAGCCAGCCGCCTTGATGGTGGCGACGTCGTCGGCGGTGATCTGCCCCGACACCGAATAGTCGTCGGAAATCTGGCGGTATTCCATGGTGCTCCTCACAGGCGCTTTGTCGAATCTGGCGAACATAGTGCGGGCCGCAAGGTTTCGCGAGGCATGTCCTGCCTCGCGAAAAGGATTTTCCGTTCAGGCCGCGTCCAGCTTGCCGGTTTCGGCGGCCTTGCGCAGCATTTCGGCCGGCTTGAAGATCTCCTTGCCGGTGCGGGCGTGCCAGTAGTCGAGCCGCTCGACGATCTTGCCAAAGCCTTCGAGGCCGGCCCAGAACATCGGGCCGCCCTTGCCGATGGGGAAGCCATAGCCGTTGACCCAGACGATATCGATGTCGGAAGCGCGGGCGGCGATGCCTTCCTCGAGGATCTTCGTGCCTTCGTTGATCAACGGATAGAAGGTGCGCTCGATGATTTCCTCCGTCGAAATCTCGCGCCGCTGGATGCCGAGTTCTTTGGCCTTCTCCTCGATCAGGGCAGCGACCTCCGGATCAGGTGTCGGCGTGCGCGAACCGCTTTCGTAGAGATACATGCCGCGTCCGGTCTTCTGGCCGAAATGGCCCTGTTCGCAGAGCGTGTCGGCGATGATCGCCGTCTTGCCCTGCGCCTTGCGGTTGCGCCAGCCGATGTCGAGGCCGGCAAGATCCCACATCTGGAACGGGCCCATCGGCCAGCCGAAATCCGTGAACACCTTGTCGACCTGCTGGGGCGTCGCGCCTTCGAGCAGCAGCGGCTCGGTTTCCGCGCCGCGCGCGCCCAGCATGCGGTTGCCGACGAAGCCGTGGCAGACGCCCACCACAACCGGCACCTTGCCGATCTTCTTGCCCACGGCCAGCGCCGTTGCCAGCACGTCAGGCGCGGTTTTCGCGCCGCGCACGATTTCCAGCAGCTTCATGACATTGGCCGGCGAGAAGAAGTGCAGGCCGAGGAAATCCTGCGGCCGGCTGGTCGACGCGGCGATCTCGTTGACGTCGAGATAGGAGGTGTTGGTGGCGAGGATCGCGCCCGGCTTTGCGACCGCCTCGATCTTGCCGAACACTTCCTTCTTTACCGACATTTCCTCGAACACGGCCTCGATGATGAGGTCGCAATCGGCGAGATCGGCATAATCGGTTGAGGGGGTGAAGGCGGCCATGCGCTTGGCCTTGGCCTCTTCGGTCAGCGAGCCTCGCGTGACGGAGATCGCGTAGTTCTTCTCGATCGTGCCGAGGCCGCGTTCGAGGGCTTCGGGGTTCATTTCCAGCAGCGTGACTGGGATGCCGCCATTGACGAAGGCCATGGCGATGCCGCCGCCCATGGTGCCGGCGCCGATGATGCCGACGCGGGCAATCTCGCGCGGCTTCACGTCCTTGCCCACGCCCGGCACCTTTGCGGCCTCGCGTTCGGCAAAGAACAGGTGGCGCTGCGCCCTCGACTGGTCGCCTGCGACCAGCTTGGCGAAGATTTCGCGCTCCTTGGCCAGCGCCTCGTCGAAGGGGAGGGTGAGCGCATTGCGCACGGATTCGGCGCAGGCGACCGGCGCTTCCAGCCCGCGCGCCTTCTTGGCATGTTCGGCCGCGCGCGCGTCGAAGGCGCCGAGATCGGCATTTTCGATCAGTTCGTTGCGGTCGCGCACGGCGACGGCCGGCTTGCCGGACTTGGCCTGCTCGCGTGCGAAAGCGACGGCGCTGGCGACGAGATCGCCCTCGACGACCCCATCGACGAGACCGTTCGCATGGGCTTCCTTGGCGCTGATCGGCGTGCCGGAGACGATCATGTCCAGCGCTTTGAGCGCGCCGACGAGGCGCGGCAGGCGCACGGTGCCGCCGGCGCCGGGCAGGATGCCGAGCTTCACTTCGGGCAGGCCGACCTTCGCGCTAGCCTCGGCCACGCGGAAATGGCAGCCAAGCGCGAGTTCCAGGCCGCCGCCGAGTGCAGTGCCGTGGATCGCGGCCACCGCCGGCTTGCCGAGCGTTTCGAGCGCGGCGATCAGGTCGCGCAGTTCCGGCGCCTGCATCGGCTTGCCGAACTCTGTGATGTCGGCACCGGCCACGAAGGTGCGGCCCGCGCAGGCCAGCACGATGCCGGCAACGGAGGCATCGTCGCGCAGGGCGGTAAGCGCGGCCAGCAACGGCTCGCGTACGTGAAAGCTCATCGCGTTCACCGGCGGATTGTCGATGGTCACGATGGCGATCTCGCCGTCGCGTGCGATGGTCACTGCCTCGGTCATGCGAAAAACTCCCCTTGCGGCGCATCTGGCGCCGATAGCTGGCTGGTCGGAGAGAGGACGGCGTGAAAGTGCCCGACCTCCCTTCAGGACATGCGCCTGAGTATGTGAAGAGGGGAGGTCGGGTCAACTGCCCAGGCGAGCGCAACTGATTTGCGCATCACTCAAATGAGGGCCGAAGCGCAATCGCGAAAAGCGTCGCTCCATCAGCGGGTTGGCGGGACGAGCTGAATCGCTTTGTCCGCTCAGCTTCCCGTGATTGCGCCTTTGATCGTGGCGATGTTGCTGCGCATCATGTCGATATAGGTGGCGGCGGGGCCGTCGGCGCTCGACAACGCGTCCGAATAGAGCGTGCCACCGAGCTTCACGCCGGTCTCGGCGGCGATCTGCTCGATCAACCGGGCGTTGGTGATGTTTTCCACGAATATCGCCGAGGCCTTGTCTTCCCTGATCTGCCTGATCAGCGCCGCCACGTCCGCGGCCGAAGCTTCTGCTTCCGTCGAGATGCCTTCCGGTGCCAGGAAGGTCAGGCCATAGGCGTGCTCGAAATAGCCGAAGGCGTCGTGCGAGGTGATTATGGTGCGTTTGTCTTCCGGGATCGAAGCGACGGTCGCCTTCACATAATCATCGGTTTCCGCCAGCTTCTGTGTGTAGGCTTCGGCATTGGCCTTGTAGCTCTCGCAGCCCTCGGCGTCGGCCGCGCAGAATGCATCGGCGATGTTCTTCACATAGATCTTCGCGTTGGCGATGGACTGGAAGGCATGCGGGTCGAGGTCGCCTTGGGAGTGGGCGTGGCTTTCGTCTTCCTCGCCTTCATCGTGGTGCTCGTCGCTCATGTTGATCGGCTCGACGCCTTTGGTCAGTTCCGCGATCGATGCATTTGTGGCGCTGGCTTCGACCAGGCGCTGCAAGAAGCCCTCGAAATGCAGGCCGTTGACCAGCACCACGTCCGCCTTGCTCATGGCCATGGCATCGGCGGGCTTGGGCTCATACACATGGGCGTCGCCGTTCGGCCCGACCAGCGTGGTAAGGTCAATGCGGTCGCCGCCTACGTTCTTGGCGAAATCGCCGATGATCGAGAAGCTGGCCACCACCTTCAGCGGCTCAGTGTGTGCTGAAGCCAGACCGAATGGGGTTAATGTTATAACGCTCACAAGGGTGGCGAGCCGAAGGGACTTGAGCATTGCGAAAAGGTCTCCGTGTGGGCGGTCAGGCGGTTCTGTGGCGGTGGCGGCGCAGGCGCGTATTGAAGACGCCACGCGTGCCGAAGACGGTCGAGACGAGATAGACGACCCCCGCCGAAAGAATGATGGCCGGGCCTGAGGGCAGGGCGGCGTGGTAGGACAAGAGCAGCCCGGCGATGCAGGAGCCGAAGCCGATGACGATGGCGAGCGCGCACATCGGCTCCACGCGCGCCGTCCAGAAGCGGGCCGCTGCCGCCGGCAGCATCATCAGGCCAACCGAAAGCAGGGTGCCGAGCGCCTGGAAACCGCCGACTAGATTGAGCACGACCAGCCCGAGAAAGATGAAATGCACCGGTGTTCCGAGCCGGCTCACCGAGCGCAGGAACAGCGGATCGAGGCATTCGGCGACGATGGCGCGCCAGAAGATGGCGAGCGTCACCAGCGTGACGGCCGAAATCGCCGCGATCAGCGTCAGCGCGTCGTCATTGAGGGCGAGCACGGTGCCGAACAGCACATGCATCAGGTCCACGCTCGATCCCCGCAGCGAAACCATCAGCACGCCAAGCGCCAGCGAGATCAGGTAGAAGGCCGCCATGGAGGCGTCTTCCTTCTGCACGGTGAAGCGCGATACAGCGCCCGCGCCTAGGGCGACGATGACGCCGGCGACCAGCCCGCCAATGGTCATCGGCACGATCTGCAGGCCGAAGAGAAGGAAGCCGGCGGCCGCGCCGGGCAGGATGGCATGTGCCATGGCGTCGCCCGTCAGGCTCATGCGGCGCAGCATCAGGAACACGCCGACCGGGCAGGCGCCCAGCGACAGCATCAGCGAGCCGGCCAACGCGCGCTGCATGAAGCCGAATTCGACGAAGGGGGCGATCAGGAAATCATACATGGCGCTGCTCAGGCTGCCCTTGGGCCGGTTTCGTGGTCGGGGCGGTCGTGCACTTCGCCATGCTCTTGATGGTGATGGCCGTCGTGAGAGTGCGCGTGTCCATCGGCATGCTCGTGCCCGTGATCGGGTTCGCACCAGGGCGCGTCCTCGTGCCAGGCCTCGTCGAAGCGCCGGGCGCGCAGCAGGTTTTCCGGCCGCAGCGTCTCCCTGGTGGCGCCCCAGGCCACGGGGCGGCGCGCCAGCAGCAGCGTCTCCGGGAAGTGCTCGCGGACGAGGTCGAGGTCGTGCACCACCACGATCACGGTCCGCTTCTCTCCATGCCAGCGCTTGATCAGCCCAATGAGGTCGTTGACCGTCTTGGCGTCGACGGCGTTGAAGGGCTCGTCGAGCAGGATCAGTTCCGCATCCTGCACCAGCACGCGGGCAAACAGTGCGCGCTGCAATTGGCCGCCTGACAGCGTGTCGATCGGCCGCTTCTCGAAGCCCTCGAGGCCGACCGCCTTCAGCGCCTTGGAAACCTCTGCGCGGTCATCCCGAGTGAAACGCCCCAGAAGGCCGCGCCGCGGCCATAGTCCCATCGAGACAAGATCCACGACGCGAGCCGGAAAGGAACGGTCAAGCTCGGATTGCTGCGGCAGGTAGGCGATGCGGGCATTGCGCGCGTTCACACACAGGCCGGACATCGGCTTCAACACGCCCACAATGCCCTTCATGAGCGTGGATTTGCCGGAACCATTGGCGCCGACGACAGCGGTCAGGGATCCGACCCTGAAGGAGCCGTTGAGATGGTGAACGGCCGGGTGGCTGCTGTAGCCGAGCGTCAGGTCGCGAAAGGTGAGGCAGGCGTCAGTCATCGTCGGTCCGCGACCCAGGGAGGAGAGTTGCTGTCTGGATATGTGATGTTATTACATTAGTCAACGTGCCGGAATGGCAAGGGCCGGGGCAAAGTCCTGATATGGATGGGGAGAAACAGGGGTTTCCCATCGGGGCGGCCTTGCCCGGCAGAGCACTGAAATCTAAAGAGAACCGGGCACGGAGCAACAAGAAGGAAGCCAGCCATGACCATCCGCCGCATCGATGTCGGTCCCCGCATGAGCGACATCGTCATCCACAACAACACGATCTATCTGGCCGGCCAGGTTGGTGCGCCGGGCGCCAGCGTCACCGAGCAGACCAAGGCCATCCTGGCCTCCATTGATGAGCTGCTGGCCAAGGCCGGGTCGGACAAGACCAAGATCCTCCAGGCGATCATCTGGCTGGCCGACATGAACACCTTTGGCGAAATGAACGCCGTCTGGGATGCCTGGGTGCCGCAGGGTCACACCCCGGCGCGCGCCACCGGCGAAGCCAAGCTGGCCACCCCGGATTACAAGGTCGAGATCATCATCACGGCCGCCGTCTAAGGCTCGTCCTTCGAAAATTCGATTTTGAACTATGTCGCCGCCCCGTGCGGCGGCATAGCTCCGCCTATGCTCTGCCGGCGCGATCGGGTCGTGCGTTTTCGATCGTCTGCCGATGTGTTTTCCAGGCGAGCCGCACGCCGGCGGTGGAAAACGGGCTTTCAAACACGAAAATGCCCGAATTCACATCCTTTGTCTTCCCATTGATTCCAATGAGATTTTGATTGGGAAATGTCCGACGCATTTCCAGCTGACTCATAATTTTTGAGAAAAGACCGTTTGGCCGTTGCTTGGATGCAACCAATCGCCACCAGAACTGTTCTGGCCCTAAAATGGCTGCGTCGAAGGCGCGGCCAGTTTGCTGTTGAGCGGAATCGCCATTGATGAATCTCCAGACCACCCCCGCCCTGCTGGAAAAGGCAGTTTCTGACCTACTCGCAAGCGCAGAGCAGCCTATCCGATCGAACTTCCTGCCGGAGGACCGGCTGAGGATTTTGGGTGAGAGCCTGGCGCGCCGTGAGGTCACGGAATATTACGGCCTCGAGACCTTCGATTTCCACGCCCGTAACAAGGAAAACGCGGAAAAGATCCTCGAGGTCTATCGCGCCACCAATGCGGCGCAGGCCCGCGGCGAGACCATAACGCCGGCCGCGCAGTGGCTGCTCGACAACAACTATCTGGTCGAAGAGACCATCTTTCAGATCAAGCGCGACCTGCCGCGCCGGTTCTATCGCGAACTTCCCACCATCGAGCTGACCAACGGCGTGGTGGCGCCGCGCGCGCTTGCACTTGCGTGGGTCTATGTGGCGCATTCCGACAGCACCGTCTCGGCGGAGATGTTCAAGGCGCTGGTCGATGGCTACCAGCGTGTCGAGCCGATGCGCATCGGTGAGTTGTGGGCGCTTCCCTCACTGTTGCGCTTCGTGCTGATCGAGAATCTGCGCCGGTTGGCGGTGCGGGTCTACAGGACCCACGAGATGCGCCAGATCGCCAACAACGTGGCCGACCAGATCATGGCTGCGAGCGACGGCGAGGCCTGGCGCACAATCCTGTCGCGCTACACCGCCCATGCGCGTGACACCACCTTCGCCACCCAGATGCTCTACCGCCTGCGGGATGGCTCCAAGAATGCCGGAAAAGCGCTGGTGTGGCTGGAGGAGCAGCTCGAAACCGCGGGTTCGGATGCCGAAGAGACCATCCTGAGCGAGCACCAGATGCTTTCCAGCGGCAACGTGACCACTGGCAATATCATCCGCGGCCTGCGCCTTCTGAACGACGTCGACTGGACGCTGTGGTTCGAATCCGTCAGCCCCGTCGATGCGCTTCTGCGCGAACGCAGCAATTTCGGCGAGCTCGATTTCCAGTCGCGCGACCAGTACCGCACCGCCATCGAAGATCTGGCGCGGCGCTCGAAGCTCACCGAATATGACGTCGCCGAGCGCGCGACCGAAATGGTGGAAGAGGGCGGGCGTATCGCGGTCGCGGCCGATGAAATCCAGCTCGCGGCCGATGAAGCCCAGGCCGCCGATGAAGTCCTGCCCGCGCCCGACGAAGGCCAGCCTATGCAGGGCGAGGGCCAGCCTGTTCCGGCTGCGGCGAAGTGCAATGACATCGGCTTCTTTCTGGTCGGCCCCAAGCGCGCCGAGTTCGAACGGGCCATCGGCTATCGGCCCGGACTCCGGCTCCGGTTCGCGAGGGTGTTCCGGCGCACCGGCTGGCTGGGTATCGTCGTTCCCGTATTCGCCCTGACGGCGCTGTTGCTCACGCTGACGGGGCTGGCGCTCTCGCGCATCGGCCTGTCGTCGCCGTCCATTGCGCTGATGCTGATCCTTTTCTCCGTGCCGGCCAGCGAAGGCGCGATGGCGTTCTTCAACACGATCGTGCTGCTGTTCCTGCGGCCGACAAGACTGGTCGGCTACGAGTACAAGGACGGCGTCCCGGCCGAGGCGCGCACCCTGGTCGTGGTGCCGTCGCTGATCGGCTCACGCGACGATGTGGAGGAGAACGTTCGCCAGCTCGAGGTCCATCACCTGGCCAACATGCATGGCGAGATCTACTACGCGCTGCTTTCCGACTGGCCCGACAGCGCGTCCGAGCAGACCGCCGAGGACTTGGAGATCCTCAACCACGCGCGCGAGGAGATCGCCAGGCTGAACGCGCGCTATCCGGGCGAGGGCGCGCCGCTGTTCCACCTGCTGCACCGCCGCCGCCTCTACAATCCCTCGCAGAAGTGCTGGATGGGTTGGGAGCGCAAGCGCGGCAAGCTGCATGAGCTGAACCTGCTTCTTCGCGGCGATGCCGACACCACCTTCCTGCCGCCCGATGCGCCGCTGCCTGAGAACATCGTCCATGTGATGACGCTCGATGCCGACACCAGGATGACGCGCGACGCTGTGAAGAGGCTGGTGGGCAAGATGCGCCACCCGCTCAACCGCCCCGAATTCGATGCCACGCATAGGTGCGTTACGGCCGGCTACGCCATTCTTCAGCCGCGCGTTACCCATTCGCTGACGACCGGCGACGAGGCTTCGTTCTTCCAGCGCGTGTTTTCGGCCAACAGGGGGCTCGACCCCTATGTGTTTGCCGTGTCCGATCTCTACCAGGACGTGTTCGGTGATGGCTCCTTCACCGGCAAGGGGCTCTATCACATCGACGCGATGGAGGCGGCCCTGAAAGGCCGCATCTCCGAGAACACCATTCTCAGCCACGACCTTCTGGAAGGCGCGCTGGCCCGCTCGGCACTGGTCACCGATGTCGAAGTGGTGGAAGACTATCCCACGCGCTATTCGGTCGACGCGTCGCGCCATCACCGCTGGGCGCGGGGCGACTGGCAGTTGCTCGGCTTCATGCTGGACCCGAAGTCGGGGGTGCCGGCGCTGTCGCGGTGGAAGATGCTCGACAATCTGCGCCGCACCCTCACGCCCATATTCTGGGTGGCGGCGGCGGTTGCGGGCTGGACGCTGCTGCCCTTCACGCAGGCTGCGCAGTGGCAGGCGCTGCTTATCCTCAGCCTATTCATGGCGCCCACTTTCGACATCGTCGATTCGCTGCTGCCCAAGACGCGGGACGCCACGGCGCGCGGCCATTTCAGCGCGCTGTTTCGCGATGTGGCATTCGGCACTGCGATGGTGGCTTTGCGCGTCGTGCTCATGGCGCACAATGCCTGGATGATGGGCGATTCCATCATCCGCACGCTGTACCGCCTGTTCGTGAGCCGCCAGAACCTGCTGGAGTGGCGCACCGCTTCCCAGGCCTACAAGAGCGACGGCAACGATCTTGTCTCCTATTATCGGTTGATGCGCGGCGCGGTGATCATCGCGATCGCCGGCCTCGCCATTCCCGTTGCGGCCGACTCGACCGGCAGCTTCGTCGCGTTCTTCTTCGCAATCTTCTGGGCCGGTTCGCCCGCCTTCGCCTGGCTTATCAGCCGTTCGGCCGAAACCGAGGACAGGCTGCGCATCTCGGAGCGCGATGTCCAGCGGCTGCGCATCGTGGCGAGGCGCACCTGGGCCTATTTCGAAACCCATGTGACGCCCGACAACAACTACCTGCCGCCGGACAATTTCCAGGAGACGCCGCAGCCGGTCGTCGCCCACCGCACCTCGCCCACCAATATCGGCGTCTATCTGCTTTCGGTCATCTCGGCGCGAGACTTCGGCTGGATCAGCCTGGCCGATGCCGCAAACCGGATCGATCACACGCTCAGCACCATCGAGCGGATGACCCGTTACCGCGGCCATCTGTACAACTGGTACGACACGATCACCTTGCGTCCGCTGCAGCCGCTGTATGTATCGAGCGTCGACAGCGGCAATCTCGCCGGTCACCTGGTCACGGTCGCGGCGGCCTGCGCCGAATGGGCGGAAGCGCCTTCGGTGCACCTGCAGGGCGATTTCGACGGCCTCCTCGACGCGGTTGCGATCCTCGCCGAGAACCTCGACGCCCTCCCGGACGACCGCCGCCAGCTTCGGCCGCTGCGCCAGCGCTTGCGTGATCGCATCGACGGCATGAGCCGGGCCGTGGCAACCATCAAGCTGCAGCCTGAAATGGCGTCGATTCGCACCATCAACCTGGCGGTGTTGTCGGGCGAGATCCGCAAGCTGGCCAGCGCCATCCACACCGAAGTCGCTTCGGCCCGCTCGGAAGTGCTGATCGACTGGGCGGCCAAGCTGGAAGCGGCATGCGAGGCGCATGTCCACGACGCGCACAGTGACGAGAAGTCCATTGAGCAGCTCCGCGCCAAGTTGAAGAACCTGCAGGAGCGCGCGCGGCGCTTCGCGTTTGAAATGGATTTCTCCTTCCTTCTGCGGCGCGAGCGCAAGCTGCTGTCGATCGGCTATCGCGTCGAGGAGCATCAGCTGGACGAAAGCTGCTACGACCTGCTGGCGTCGGAAGCGCGGCTGACCAGCCTGTTCGCCATCGCCAAGGGCGACATCCCCACCGAGCACTGGTTCAGGCTTGGCCGGCCGATCGTGGAGATCGGCTTCAGGGGCGCGCTGATGTCGTGGTCGGGCTCGATGTTCGAGTACCTCATGCCGCCACTGGTCATGAAGGAGCCGGCAGGCGGGCTGCTCAACCAGACCAACAAGCTGGTGATCTACCGCCAGATGCAATACGGCCGCTCCAAGCACGTGCCGTGGGGCATTTCGGAGTCGGCCTACAATGCGCGCGACCGCGAGATGACCTACCAGTACACGAATTTCGGCGTGCCGGGGCTGGGGCTGAAGCGCGGCCTCGGCCGCAACACGGTCATTGCGCCTTACGCCACCGTGCTTGCCGCCCAGTTTATGCCGCACGAAGCGGTTCAGAATCTCGAGCGCCTGAGACGCATCGGCGCGCTCGGTCGCTACGGATACTACGACGCGGTCGACTTCACGCCGCAGCGCGTGCCCGATGGCTCGAACCACGCGGTGGTCTACAACTACATGGCCCATCACCAGGGCATGTCGATTGCCGCCGTGGCCAACGCCATCTTCGAGGGCCGGCTGCGTGATCGGTTCCACAGCGACCCCGTCATCGAGGCGGCCGAACTGCTGCTGCAGGAAAAGGCCCCGCGCGATGTTACCGTTTCGGCGGTGCGCACCGAGGCAGACGAACGCGGCAAGGTCGAGACGCTCGAACAGAGCGCCGACACGCGCCTGGTCGTGGAGCCGGAGCGGGCGTTGCGCTCCACCAACCTGATGTCGAACGGACGCTATTCCGTGATGGTCACCGCGACAGGCTCGGGCTACAGCCGCTGGAATGAGCTGTCCGTCACCAGGTGGCAGCCGGACCCGGTCGAAGACCGGCTCGGCAGCTATCTGTTCCTGCGCGATATCGAAACCGGCGATTGGTGGTCGTCCACCAAGGAGCCGAAGCGCGCCGCCTCCGAGCACTCGCAGACGCTGTTCTGCGACGACAAGGCAAGCTTCATCAAGACAGTGGGCACGCTGCGCTCCGAGGTCGAGTGCATCGTGGTTTCTGAAGGCAATGGCGAGGGCCGGCGCATCACCATCGCCAATGACGGCATTGCCGACCGGCATATCGAGGTGACTTCCTATGCCGAGCTTGTGCTGGCGCCGGAAGCCGCGGACAGCGCTCACCCTGCCTTCTCCAAGATGTTCGTGGAAACGGAAATAGCCGGCAACAGCAGCGCGATCTTCGCCACGCGTCGCAAGCGTTCGGACAGCGACCCCGATATCTTCCTGGCGCATTTCGTGACCGACGCATCCGGCGTAACCCGCGATACCGAGGCCGAGACGGACCGCCGTGCCTTCCTTGGGCGCGGGCGGACCATCGCTGATGCGGCGGCCTTCGACGAAGGCGCCCGGCTCAGCGGCAGTTCCGGCTTCGTGCTGGACCCGATCATGTCGCTGCGCTGCCGGGTCAGGGTGCCTGCCAACAAGAAGGTGTCGCTGACCTTCTGGACAGTTGTCGGAAGCGACCGCGAGGAAGTCGAATCCGCCGTGACACGGCTCGACCATCCCGAGAGCTTTCCGCGCCAGGCCATGCTTGCCTGGACACGCTCGCAGGTCCAGACGCGCCACTTGGGCCTCAGCCTCTCGGATGCGGCCAATGTTCAGAAGCTGGCTCGCTATCTGATCTATCCCGATCCCTACTTGCGGGCCCCGGCGGAAACCGTGGTGGCCGGCCTTGGGCCACAGTCGGCCCTGTGGCCGATGGGAATTTCGGGCGATTTCCCGATCTTCGCGCTCCGCATCGGCGACGTTGCCGATCTCGAGATCGTCGCTCAGGCGCTGCGCTTCCAGGAGTATATGCGTGCTCGCGGCTTGTTCGCAGACCTGGTCATCATAAATGAGCAGGCATCATCCTACGTGCAGGACCTGCAGCAGGCCATCGAGACGCTGGCCGAAAACAGCCGTCTGCGCGGCAAGGAGCTCGGCCCGCGCCAGCACATCTTCGCTGTGCGCCGCGACCTCATGGACGATACCTCCTACAAGACGCTGCTGGCGGTCGCGCGTGTCATCCTGCACACGCGCAACGGCACCATATTCGATCAGATCGAGCGCGCGGAAGCGACAGCCTTGAAGGCTCGCGATCTCGCGGCTGCCGATGAGGCAGCCATGGCAGGTACATTGGCGACGGAACTCGAACCGAGCCTTCCGGCTAGATCCGCCGCGGTCGCGGATGGTTCGGGCCTGGAAGGCTGGAACGGCTTTGGCGGGTTCGACCGGGATGGCCGCGACTATGTCGTGCGCCTCGACCGGAGGCGCACCACGCCCCAGCCGTGGATCAACGTCATCTCCAACGCGTCGTTCGGCTTCCACACCTCAGCCGAAGGCGCTTCCTTTACCTGGAGCCGCAACAGCCGCGATTTCCAGCTGACCCCGTGGTCGAACGATCCGGTCAGCAACCGTCCCGGCGAGGCGATCTACATCTATGACCATGCCGACGGGCAGGCGTTTTCGCCGTTCGCGGCAGTGGTCCGGGACGAATCCATCGTCTACGAGGCGCGCCACGGACAGGGTGTCAGCACTTTCACCGCTTTCAGGGGCCCTCTGACCGCCGAGGTGACCCAGCTCGTCGATCCCACGGACCCGGTGAAGGTCTCGCGCCTGCGTATCCGCAACTCGGGCGGCGCATCGGTGCGCCTGCGCGTCTATGCCTATGCCGAATGGGTATTGGGCAACAATCGCGCCAAGTCGGCTCCTACCATCGTGCCGACGCAGGACCGCCGGACCGGGGCGCTGCTGGCGAACAACGCCTTCAGCCTCGAATTCGGCGACAGGGTAGCATTCCTGGCCGGCGATGGTGCTCCGCATACCGTCACCGCTGATCGCAGCGAGTTCATCGGCCATCTTGGAACCGCTGAAAGGCCGCATGTGGTGGTGCGGGGGCTGGAGCTGTCCGGCCGTGTCGAGGCTGGGCTGGACCCGTGTGCGGCTCTGGCACGCGACGTCGAAGTGCCGGCAGGCGGCGAGGTGTCCATGCTCTTCCTTCTTGGCGATGCCGCTTCGCCGGAAGAGGCGAGCGAACTCGTCACGCGTCATCGGCAGCGGGATTTTGACGATCGCCTCGCCGAGAACGATCGCAACTGGCGCGGCTTCCTCGAGACGCTGCAGGTGGAGACACCGGACAAGCCCTTCAATGCGCTGGTCAATCACTGGCTGCCCTATCAAAGCCTGGCATGCCGCATCCGCGCCCGCTCTGCCTTCTACCAGGCCAGCGGCGCATTCGGCTTCCGCGACCAGTTGCAGGACACGCTTTCGCTGCTGATGCACGACCCGCAGCTTGCCCGCAACCAGATCATCAATGCCGCCCACCGGCAGTTCGAGGAGGGCGACGTTCAGCATTGGTGGCTGCCGCGGACAGGCGCCGGCGTACGCACCATCATCTCGGACGATGTGGTCTGGCTGGCCTATGGCACCGCGCATTACGTGAACGTGACAGGCGACGTGTCGATCCTGCGGGAGGACATACCCTTCCTGATGGGAGAGAAGCTCGAGGAAGGCGAGCACGACCGCTTCTTCACTCCTGAGGTTTCCAAGAAGACCGCGCCGCTTTTCGAGCACTGCGCACGGGCGCTTGAACTCGCCATTCGCCGGTCAGGCCCCAATGGTCTCCCCCTCATCCTCGGCGGCGACTGGAACGACGGCATGAACCGCGTCGGCGAGGAGGGCAAGGGGGAGAGTGTGTGGCTGGGCTGGTTCCTGCTCAAGACGCTCGGCGACTTTGCGCCCATCGCGCGCGAGCAGGGCGATTCGAGGCGTGCCGACCGGTGGGAGAAGCATGCGCGGCGCTTGAAGCAGGCTCTGGAGAAATCGGCCTGGGACGGCGAGTGGTACCGCAGGGGCTCCTATGACGACGGAACGCCGCTCGGCTCTTCCAAATCGCAGGAATGCAAAATCGATTCGATCGCGCAGTCCTGGAGCGTCTTGTCCCGCCAGGGCGACCCCGAGCGTTCGAAGATCGCTATCGATTCGGCCATGAAGATGCTGGTCGATGACGAGAACCAGATCGTCAAACTGTTCACGCCTCCGTTCGTGAACACGGAAAAAGACCCCGGCTACATCAAAAGTTATCCGCCCGGTGTGCGTGAAAACGGCGGCCAATACACCCACGCCGCCACCTGGCTTGTCATAGCTTTGGCCGAAATGGGGCGTGCCGACGATGCTTACCGCTGCTTCAGCTTGCTCAATCCGGTGAACCATTCGCTGGACGAAGCCGCCGCCAACAGGTACCGGGTCGAACCCTATGTGGTCGCCGCCGATATCTACTCGGTGGGCGATCAGGGAGGGCGCGGAGGCTGGACCTGGTACACGGGGTCGGCAGGCTGGCTTTACCGTGCGGCAGCAGAGAGCATCCTGGGCATCCGTTGGCAGGGCGAAAGCCTTGTCATCGACCCGGTTCTGCCGACGCACTGGCAGGGTTATTCGGCCAGGTTGAAGCTGGGCGGCGCGGTGTATGACATCCGCGTGGAGCGCCAGAAAGGCATCCGCAAAGCTGCGATGGAGCATGACGGAAAGCGGGTTGACGGGAACTCCATCGAGCTGAAACCCGGGGGTGAAAGCCAGGTGTTGGTGCGGGTTCCTTTTTAGCCGCGAAGAATATTTTCGCGGCCGGCCCTTGCCGGGGCCGGTCGCCATCATTTTGCCGTATGGCTGACATTTTTTCTTTAATCTCAAGCTGTTATGCGATCACGCCAAGTTACGGCACGTTGCTCGATGTTGTTTCGAAAAGGCGGAACCAAGTCTGTATGTGAGCATTGTCTTGCGGTGCGGCAGGCAATGCTGGGTGCAGCGATGGTGTGCGGCACGGCTTTAGCTTTCACGAGGTGAGTTTCGTGTCATTGCTGGAAGTCTATTTTCGAGCGCTTCGTTATCTGGCTGCCGAAAAGCGGCGCGTTTTTTTCATTTGTTCAGCAAATATTGTGCTTGCTCTGGTAACCATTGCTGAGCCGATACTGTTCGGCAGGGTTATCGATGCCATCTCGCAGAAGCTGGAAGTCGTCCCGACATTGGCGATCTGGGCCAGCCTGGGCGCCTTCAACATCCTTGCCTATGTGCTCGTAGCCCGGGGCGCCGACCGCATGGCCCACGCCCGGCGCGCCGCGCTGCTGTGCGAATCGTTCGAGCAGGTCGTCGCCATGCCCCTGTCGTGGCATCATGAGCGCGGAACGTCACAGGCGCTGCACACCCTGCTGCGCGCCGTGGAAAGCCTGTTCAGCCTCTGGCTGGAGTTCATGCGCCAGCACCTGACCACCGCCGTGGCCCTGGTGCTGCTGGTGCCGACGGCGCTTTCGCTCGATGTGCGCATGTCGCTGGTGCTGCTGGGGCTTGGCGTCTTCTACGTGGCCATCGGCCGGGTGGTGATGCACAAGACCAAGGACGGCCAGGCCAAGGTGGAGACGCACTATCACGAAGTTTTTTCGCACGTGACGGATTCGGTCAACAACGTCGCGGTGCTGCAGAGCTACAACCGCATCGGAGTGGAAACCCAGAAGCTGCGCGGTCATATCCGCGACCTGCTCCAGGCCCAGTATCCGGTTCTGGACTGGTGGGCGCTTGCCAGCGCGCTGCACCGCCTGTCTTCGACGATCTCGATGATGATCGTGCTGATGATCGGCGCCCTGCTGGTATCGCGCGGCGAATTACGCGTGGGCGACATCGTGGCCTTCACCGGCTTTGCGTCGCTGCTCATCAGCCGGCTCGATCAGGTTTCGAACTTCGTCAATCAGATCTTCGACGCCCGTGCCAAGCTCGAGGCCTTCTACCAGCTTGAAGATTCGGTGGCGGAGCGCGAGGAGCCGGCCGGCCTGGGCGAGCTGGAAAACGTCAAGGGCGATGTCTGCTTCGAGAATGTCAGCTTCGAGTTTCCGAATTCCGGCCATGGCGTGCAGGACATCTCCTTCGAGATCCGCGCCGGGCAGACCGTGGCTATCGTCGGCCCGACGGGGGCTGGCAAGACTACCCTCATCAACCTCCTCCAGGGCGTGCACACGCCGCAGAGCGGGCGCATCCTGGTCGACGGCGTGGATACGCGCTCGGTGACCCGCAAGTCGCTGCGCCAAGCCATGGCCACCGTGTTCCAGGATGCCGGCCTCTTCAATCGCTCGATCGAAGACAACATTCGCATCGGCCGCGAAAACGCCAGCTACGCCGATGTGCACGCTGCGGCCCAGGCGGCAGCCGCGCAGGACTTCATTCTGGCCAAGAGCGAGGGCTATGACACCAATGTCGGCGAACGCGGCGGCCAGCTTTCGGGCGGCGAGCGCCAACGCGTCGCCATTGCCCGCGCCATCCTCAAGGACGCGCCCATCCTGGTTCTGGACGAAGCCACCAGCGCGCTCGACGTGGAAACCGAAAGCCGGGTCAAGGATGCGATCGACCGCGTGCGACAGGGCCGAACGACCTTCATCATCGCCCAT
Organism: Mesorhizobium sp. KR2-14; assembly: GCF_040049255.1. Taxonomy (NCBI): domain Bacteria; kingdom Pseudomonadati; phylum Pseudomonadota; class Alphaproteobacteria; order Hyphomicrobiales; family Phyllobacteriaceae; genus Mesorhizobium; species Mesorhizobium sp. KR2-14. The sequence continues at coordinate 859,418 of NZ_JBDZDR010000002.1, forward strand.
CGCCTGACCACCGTTCGCGATGCCGATCTGGTCGTCTTCATGGACCACGGCCGCATCGTGGAAATGGGCGGTTTTGCCGAGCTTTCGGCAACCAATGGACGCTTCGCAGCACTCCTGCGTGCCGGTGGCCTGCTGACCGACGAGGACGTGCGCGCGCTCAGCCACGTCTCGGTGCAGCCGGAGGCGGCGTGACCCACCAAAAGGGGAGGCGCCTGCGGCGACCTCCCGCATTGCAGGGGCCGGCTGCTCGCGGTAGATAGGCCGGCATGACTGAAACAAGCGCGCGGCCCGGCCGCTGGATCGATCTAGCCAATCCCACACGCTTCCTGGCGCTGGCCGACAGGGTGGTGCCGTGGCTTGGCGGCCTCTCGGTGGCTTTGCTGGCCACCGGGCTCTATTTGGGCTTCGCCGCGCCCGAGGATTACCAGCAGGGCATCACGGTCCGCATCATGTATATCCATGTGCCTTTCGCGTGGATCGCCATGATGTGCTATTCGCTGATGGCGGCGTCGTCGCTCGGCACGCTGGTCTGGCGTCACCCGCTGGCCGACGTCTCGCTCAAGGCCGCGGCACCGATCGGTGCCACTTTCACCGCGCTCGCGCTGGTAACCGGCTCCATCTGGGGCAAGCCGATGTGGGGTACCTGGTGGGTGTGGGACGCACGGTTGACCTCGGTCTTCGTGCTTTTCCTGATGTATCTGGGCATCATCGCGCTGACGCGGGCGCTGGACGATCCCGCGCGCTCTGCACGTGCGGCCGCCGTTATCACGCTGGTCGGCTTCATCAACATCCCGATCATCAAGTTCTCGGTCGAGTGGTGGAACACGCTTCACCAACCGGCATCAGTGTTCCGGATGGGCGGCCCGACGATCGATTCCAGCATGCTGTGGCCGCTGATGGTGATGGCCGCCGGCTTCACAGTCTTGTTCTTCACCTTGCATCTGATGGCGATGCGCACCGAGATCCTGCGCCGCCGCGTGATGGCCATGCGCTATATCGCAGCGCGCCGCGCCGACCGGAAAGCCGACTGAAAACAAGGCATTGGATTGCGGCCTTGAATCAAGGCCGCAATGTTTCGCTGTCTCTCAGAACGCCTTGAAGGTCAGCGTCGTCAGCGAGCGCACGATGCCCGGCACATTGGCCACGTTCTCGTTGATGAACTTGCCGATGTCGACATCGTCGTCGATGTAGATCTTCATCAACAGGTCGTAGTCGCCGCTGGTCGAATAGAGCTCGGAGGCAACCTCCCGCTCATAGAGCTGGTCGGCGACCGCATAGGTCTGGCCCGGCACGCATTGCAGTTGGACGAATACGGTTTTCATTCTGCTCTCCTGCACAGGATTCGACCGGCGCATTAGCCGTCCGGTCCAACATCATGCGTTGATTCGACAATCCGGCATTCGCTGCAAAGCCCGTTCTTGCGCGGGGCTCGGAAGCGGCCGGTCCAGCTCGTGTCTTACACGCCGAGCAGGGTCCGCACCAGCCTGTGATCAGGGTCGGCAAGACCTTCGATCACGTCGAAATGGTGCCGGTCGGCTTCCTCGACGCTCGAGACCTCAACGTTGAAGCTGCTCCACAGATTTTCCAGCAGGCCGTTCTGGCGCACGAATTCGGGCCGTTCGTTGGCGCCCACCCAGCAGGTGATGTCCATGCCGTCGAGCGGCTCGAGCAGCGCAGCACTTTCCGCACGCGCCTCGGCGAGGTCGAGCCGCAGCGTCTCGTTCATGCTTGTGTTGAGCAGGGGCCGAAGGTCGTGCAGGCCCGAGACCGAGACGGTCTTGCGCAGCCTTGCGGCCACGTCGCGGTCGAGCGGCGAGGTTACGGTGTTCATGCGGCTGACCAGATGGCCGCCGGCCGAATGGCCTGTGATGCGCAGCGGCCCCTCGATCTCGCGCGCGGCCGCATTGATCGCTGCGCCGATCTGCCTTGTGATGTCGGAGATGCGCGCCTCAGGCGCCAGCACGTAGGAAGGCATCGCCACCGCATAGCCGTGTGCGAGCGGGCCCGCCGCCAGATGCGACCATGCCGACTTGTTGAAGGCCATCCAATAGCCGCCATGCACGAAGACCACGAGCCCCCTGGCATCCGCCTGCGGCAGGAACAGGTCGTAGCAGTTGCGCGTGTGGGGGCCATAGGCGATGTCTTCGCGCAGGCGCCCGGCACCACGCATCTCGTCACGGAACGCTGTTGCCGCGGCGTGCCACTTGGCCGGGTAGGCGTCCCCGCCCGGAATATGCGCCGAATTCGAATAGGCGTCGTCCCAGTCCGTGATCTTGTTTCCCGACAATTCATGCCTCCCTTTGGTCGCCGTCGCTGGCCGGTCCGCGCTTTATCGATCACCGTGCGGCCGTTGCGCAAGTGCCTGGCTGGCGCTCGTGCATGCGCAAGTCGGGGCAGATTTCACGACTGTCTAAAAAATTTCAAGCTTGAAACTTCATGCTTGAAATTATCGTGGGGCGGTGCCATCCTTTTCCCATCAGAAGGAGTTGCCGATGAAGATCGCCTGTCTCGGAGGTGGGCCGGCCGGCCTGTACTTCGCCATCAGCATGAAGCTGCGCGACCCGTCGGCGGAGATCGCCGTGATCGAGCGCAACAAGCCGGACGACACGTTCGGCTGGGGCGTTGTGCTCTCCGACGAGACGCTGACCAAACTTGCCGCCAACGATCCCGTGAGCGCCGAAGCCATCCGCGCGCATTTCGCCTACTGGGACGACATCGCCGTCCACTTCAAGGACACCAAGACGGTGTCGAGCGGCCATGGCTTCTGCGGCATCGGCCGCAAGCAGCTTCTCCTCCTGCTGCAGGCGCGGGCGAAAGAGCTTGGCATCGAAATTCGCTTCGAGACCAATGTCGAGAGCGTTGCCGACTATGCCGAACAGTATGATCTTGTCGTCGCCTCCGACGGCCTGAACTCGCGGACCCGTACCGAATTCGCCGCCCAGTTCGAGCCCGATATCGACGTCCGTGTTTGCAAGTTTGTCTGGCTCGGCACGCACCAGAAGTTCGACGACGCCTTCACCTTCATCTTCGAGGAGACCGAGCACGGCTGGGTCTGGGCGCACGCCTACCAGTTCGACAACGACACCGCGACCTTCATCGTCGAGTGCAGTACCGAGACCTGGGAAAAGTTCGGCTTCGGCGAGATGAGCCAGCAGGAGAGCATCGCGGTCTGCGAGCGCATCTTTGCAAAGCATCTCGGCGGCCATGCGCTGATGACCAATGCCAACCACATCCGTGGCTCGGCCTGGCTGAATTTTCCGCGCGTGCTGTGCAAGCGCTGGTCCTACAAGAACATCGCGCTGCTGGGCGACGCGGCGGCTACCGCGCATTTCTCCATCGGATCGGGAACCAAGCTGGCGCTGGAGAGCGCTGTCGCGCTCGCCGAATATGTCCACACCGAAAAGTCGCTCGAAACCGCCTTCGCCCGTTACGAAGACGAGCGCCGCGTGCAGGTGTTGCGCCTGCAGTCGGCGGCGCGCAACTCGCTGGAATGGTTCGAGGAGGTGGAACGCTATTTCCATCTCGACCCGGTGCAGTTCAACTATTCGCTGCTGACCCGCTCGCAGCGCATCAGCCACGAAAACCTGCGCCTGCGCGACAAGGACTGGCTGGAGAGCGCCGAAGGCTGGTTCCAGGAGGCTGCCGGCGCGCCGCAGGGCACGCACCGCGCGCCGATGTTCGCGCCGTTCAAGCTACGGGGCATGGAGTTGAAGAACCGCGTCGTGGTTTCGCCCATGGCGCAGTACAAGGCCGTCGACGGCACGCCGACAGATTGGCACCTCGTCCACTATGGCGAGCGCGCCAAGGGCGGTGCAGGGCTGCTCTATATCGAGATGACCTGCGTCAGCGCCGAAGGCCGCATCACGCCCGGTTGCCCCGGCTTCTATGCGCCTGAACATGAAGTGGCCTGGAAGCGCATCGTGGATTTCGTCCACGCCGAAACGGAAGCCAAGATCTGCGCGCAGATCGGCCATGCCGGCCGCAAGGCTTCGACCCGCGTCGGCTGGGAAGGCACCGACAAGCCGCTGAAGGAAGGCAACTGGCCGGTGTTGTCGGTCTCCGATCTGCCGTGGTCGGAAGAGAACCAGACGCCGAAAGCGATGACCCGCGCCGACATGGACCTGGTGCGCGACCAGTTCGTATCGGCGGCACAGATGGCGGATCGCTGCGGCTTCGACATGCTCGAAATCCACGCCGCGCACGGCTATCTGCTGTCGTCCTTCATCACGCCGGTCACCAACAACCGCACCGACGAATATGGCGGCTCGCTGGAAAACCGCATGCGCTATCCGCTGGAGATCTTCCATGCGATCCGCGCGGTCTGGCCTGAGGAAAAGCCGATTTCGGTGCGTATCTCGGCCAACGACTGGGTCGGCCCCGAGGGCGTGACGCCCCAGGAAGCGGTGGAGATCGCGCGTATCTTCCGCGAAGCCGGCGTCGACATCTGCGACGTTTCTGCCGGTCAGACCACCAGGGCCGCGCGCCCGGTCTATGGCCGCATGTTCCAGACGCCGTTCTCCGACCGCATCCGCAATGAGACCGGCATGGCGACCATGGCCGTGGGCAACATCTACGAGCCGGACCACGTCAACTCGATCCTGCTCGCTGGCCGCGCCGACCTTGTCTGTCTCGCCCGTCCGCACCTGACCGACCCCTACTGGACGCTCCGGGCAGCGGCGACCTTGGGCGACACCGCCGAGGCATGGCCCGACCCATATCTGCCGGGCCGCGACCAGCTTCGGCGCCTCGCCGAGCGCGCCGCCGAGATGGCGGCACAGGATCGCGCGGTATGAGAGATCTGACCGGCAAGTGCGCACTGGTCACCGGCGGCGGCTCGGGCATGGGCGCGGCAATTGCCCGCGCGCTGGCCGATGCCGGCGCGACCGTCGTCGTATCTGGCCGGCGAATGGATGCGCTGCTGGAGGTGGCGGCTAGTTCGAAAGACATCGTCGCCATGACGGCCGACGTCACCGACGAGGCGTCGCTCAAGGCTCTGTTCGACCAGATCGCCAGCGAAGTCGGCGATCTCGACATCGTCGTTGCCAATGCGGGCGCTGCCGAAAGCGCGCCGTTCCGGCGCACCGGCCTCGACCTCTGGCGCCGGATGATGGACGTCAACCTCACCAGCGTCTTCATGACCTTCCAGCAGGCGCTGGCCAGCGGCATGGCCAAGCGCGGCGAGGGCAGGCTGGTCGCCGTCGCCTCGACCGCCGGGCTCAAGGGCTATCCTTATGTGTCCGCCTATGCGGCCGCCAAGCATGGGGTTATCGGGCTGACGCGCTCACTGGCGCTTGAACTCGCCGAGACCGGTATTACGGTGAACGCCGTCTGTCCCGGATTCACGTTGACGCCCATGCTCGAACGATCGATCGAAAACATCATGCAGAAGACCGGCAAGAGCCGGGAGGAAGCCGCCGCCGCGCTGACGGAGGGCAATCCGCAGCGCCGCTTCGTGCTGCCTGAGGAGGTGGCGCAGAGCGTGCTCTACCTCTGTGGGCCGAATTCCGGCTCCATGACCGGCCAGGCCCTGTCGGTATCGGGAGGCGAGATATGAGCGTGCAGCTGCCCGACGAGTTGAGTGCTTCCAGTCCGGTCAGGCCGCGGGTGCGTGTCTGGCTGAAGCTGTTGAAGGTCACCAAGAATGTCGAGCAGGTCGTTCGCGAAAACCTTCGCGCCGAATTCGACACCACCTTGCCGCGCTTCGACGTGCTCGCCGCGTTGGACCGTTTCGACGATGGCCTCAAGATGAGCGAGCTGTCGGCAGCGCTTCGCGTCTCCAACGGCAATGTCACGGGCATCATCGAACGCCTCGTCATCGACGGTCTGGTGCTGCGCGTGCCGGTAGCGGGCGACAAGCGCGCCACCCTGGTGCGCCTGACCCAGAAGGGGCAGGAGGAGTTCGCCAAGATGGCGGCGGCGCATGCGCGCTGGGTCAACGCCGTGCTCGAGGACCTGCCGCCGGCGGCGTGCGAGCAGGTTATCGGTATCCTGGACACCATCGGCAGGGCGCCGAAACAGACAGCGAAGGTTGATGATAATGACTGATATGGCGGGTTACGTCGCAAAGCATTTCCTCTGGCGCGTGGAGGACGGCATCGCCGTCGTCACGCTCGACCGGCCCGAGCGCAAGAACCCGCTGACCTTCGACAGCTATGCCGAACTGCGCGACGTGTTCCGCGCGCTGGTCTATGCCGACGACATCAAGGCGGTGGTGTTCGGCTCCAACGGCGGCAATTTCTGCTCCGGTGGCGATGTGCACGACATCATCGGCCCGCTGCTCGACCTCGACATGAAGGGCCTGCTGCGCTTCACTCGGATGACCGGCGATCTGGTCAAGGCCATGATCAACTGCGGCAAGCCGGTGATTGCGGCCGTCGACGGCGTGTGCGTCGGTGCCGGCGCCATCGTCGCCATGGCCTCCGACATCCGTCTCGCAACCCCGGAAGCCAAGACCGCATTCCTGTTCACCCGCGTCGGCCTTGCCGGTTGCGACATGGGCGCCTGCGCGATCCTGCCGCGCATCATCGGCCAGGGCAGGGCCTCCGAGCTGCTCTACACCGGCCGCACCATGAGCGCCGACGAGGGCGAGCGCTGGGGTTTCTACAACCGCATCGTCGATGCCGCCTCGCTCGACGCCGAGGCGATCGCCGTGGCCCGCCGCCTCGCCGACGGCCCGAACTTCGGCCATATGATGACCAAGACCATGCTGAACCAGGAATGGTCGATGTCCATCGAGCAGGCCATCGAGGCCGAAGCGCAGGCGCAGGCCATCTGCATGCAGACGCAGGATTTCAAGCGCGCCTACGACGCCTTCGTCGCGCGCGAAAAACCTGTCTTCAAGGGCGACTGACATGGCGGACCGCAGCTTTCTCACCTGGCCCTTCTTCGAAGAGCGCCACCGCATCCTCGCCGACGCGCTCGACCGCTGGGCCGCCGCCAATCTGGCGAACATCGACCACAGCGACGTCGACGCCGCCTGCCGCGAGCTGGTGGCCAAGCTGGGCGAGGGCGGCTGGCTGGAATATTCGGCCGTCGATCCCGATGTGGCGGTCAGCACGCTCGACGTGCGCAGCCTTTGCATAATCCGCGAGACACTGGCGCGCCATGACGGCCTTGCCGACTTCTCCTTTGCCATGCAGGGCCTGGGCACCGGCGCGATCTCGCTGTTCGGCACGGTCGACCAGAAACGCGAATGGCTGAGCCGTACGCGGGCGGGCACCGCGCTTTCCGCTTTCGCGCTGAGCGAGCCGAAATCCGGCTCCGACGTCGCCAATCTCGACCTTGCCGCGCGCGAGGACGGCGACTTCTACGTTCTTGAAGGCGAGAAGACCTGGATTTCAAACGGCGGCATCGCCGACATGTACACGGTCTTTGCACGCACCGGCGAAGCGCCGGGCGCCAAGGGCATCTCGGCCTTCATCGTGCCGGCCGACACGCCGGGCCTGTCGATCGCCGAGCGGCTGGAGGTGATCGCGCCGCACCCGCTGGCGCGGCTGTCTTTCGAGAACTGCCGTGTGCCGAAATCGGCCATGCTCGGAAAGCCGGGCGAGGGCTTCAAGATCGCCATGTCAGTGCTCGACGTGTTCCGCTCGACGGTTGCCGCCGCCGCGCTCGGCTTTGCCCGCCGCGCGCTGGACGAGGCTGTTGCGCGTTCGACGTCGCGAGAACTGTTCGGCGCGCCCATGTCGGACCTGCAGATGGTGCAGGGCCACATCGCCGACATGGCGCTCGACATCGATGCCGCGGCGCTCCTCGTCTATCGCGCCGCCTGGCTGAAGGATTCGGGCGCGCCGCGCGTCAGCCGTGAAGCGGCGATGGCCAAGCTTTACGCCACAGATCGCGCCCAGAGCGTGATCGATAAGGCGGTCCAGATCCATGGCGGCGACGGCGTGCGCAAGGGCAGCGTCGTCGAAAGCCTCTATCGGGAGATCCGGGCGCTGCGCATCTACGAGGGCGCGTCCGACGTACAGAAAGTCATAATAGCCAGGCAGACGCTGGCGGGAGGATAATGAATGCTGGGGCCATCGGCGCACATCGACACATTTGCTCGTGACAACCTGCCGCCGGTGGAGGAGTGGCCCGACCTGCTGCTCGACGGCTTCGACTATCCCGAGACGCTCAACGCCGCAGTCGAGTTCACCGACGCCATGGTCGCCAAGGGTTTTGGCGACAACATCGCGCTGATCGGCAATGGCCGCCGCCGGACCTACAAGGAACTGACCGACTGGTCGAACCGCATCGCGCATGCGCTGGTCGACAACTATGGCGTCAAGCCGGGCAACCGGGTGCTGATCCGCTCGGCCAACAACCCCGCCATGGTCGCCTGCTGGCTCGCAGCCACCAAGGCCGGTGCCGTGGTGGTCAACACCATGCCGATGCTGCGCGCGGGCGAGCTCGCGAAGATCGTGGACAAGGCGGAGATCGAATTCGCGCTTTGCGACTCGCGCATCCTCGATGAGCTCGTCGCCTGCGCCAAGACCTCGAATTTCCTCAAGAAGGTGATCGGCTTCGACGGCACCGCCAACCACGATGCCGAGCTCGACCGCATCGCGCTCGACAAGCCGGTGAAGTTCGACGCCGTGCCGACCAGCCGCGAAGATGTCGCGCTTCTGGGCTTCACCTCCGGCACCACGGGCGAGCCCAAGGCGACGATGCATTTCCATCGCGACCTCCTCATCATCGCCGATGCCTATGGCAAGGAAGTGCTGGGCGTGCGGCCGGACGATATTTTTGTGGGCTCGCCGCCGCTCGCTTTCACCTTCGGCCTCGGCGGCCTTGCCATCTTCCCGCTGCGCTTTGGCGCGGCCGCGACGCTTCTGGAGCAGGCAACGCCGCCGAAGATGATCGAGATCATCGAGAACTACAAGGCGACCATCAGCTTCACCGCGCCTACGGCCTACCGCGTCATGCTGGCGGCGATGGACAAGGGCGCGGATCTCAGCTCGCTGCGCGTCGCAGTCTCCGCCGGCGAGACGCTGCCCGCGCCGATCTACAATGCCTGGATGGAGAAGACCGGCAAGCCGATGCTGGACGGCATCGGCTCCACCGAGATGCTGCACATCTTCATCACCAACCGCCTGGGCGATTCCGCTCCTGGCTCCACCGGCAAGCCGGTCGGCGGCTATGAGGCGAAGATTGTCGACGAGGATATGAACGAAAAGCCGCGCGGCGAGGTGGGACGGCTCGCGGTGCGAGGACCCACGGGCTGCCGCTATCTGGCCGACAAGCGGCAACGAACCTATGTGCGCGGCGGCTGGAACCTCACCGGCGATGCCTTCTACCAGGACGAGGACGGCTATTTCCATTTTGCCGCCCGCTCCGACGACATGATCATCTCCGCCGGCTACAACATCGCCGGGCCGGAAGTGGAAGCGGCGTTGCTCAGCCACGCTTTCGTCTCCGAATGCGCTGTGATCGGTGCAGCCGACGAAGAGCGTGGCCAGATCGTGCAGGCACATGTGGTGCTGGCGGCCGGCGTGACTGCGGACGCCATGACGATCAAGACGCTGCAGGATCACGTCAAGCAGGTGATCGCGCCCTACAAATATCCGCGTTCGATCAAGTTCATCGAGGCTCTGCCGAAGACGGCTACAGGCAAGATCCAGCGTTTCGTGCTGAAGCAGGCGCAGCAATAGAAGCTGCGCCGGGCGCGATTTCGCAAGGGCGTTGAGGGTGGAACGCGCGAGCGCGCTGCCCTCACGTGCGTTCACCAGCCGGCCGCATGGCTATCTGGTCGGAGTGATGTCCTGGTCCAGATAGGTCAGGTCGAATCCGGTCAGTTCGGCCAGTGACTCCCGGTTGAGGAAGGTCACCACGCCATCGCGGAACACGAGCAGGTTCGCTTCGCGCAATTGCCGCAGAACGCGGTTGAGGTGGATTGCGGTCAGGCCGAGTGAATCGGCAAGTACGGTCTGCGAGAGCGGGCAAGGGAAGCTGTCGGAGTTTCCGTGGCCGATAAGTCTCATCCGCATTGCCAGTTCGAGCAGGAAATGGGCGGTGCGGGATAGCGCGTCCCGCCTGCCGACATTGACAAGGTGCTCCACCACCATGGCGTTGTCGCGCGATGCCGCCCACAGCAGGGCGACCGCCAGACGCGGCGACTCGCGGAAGGCCTCCCAAATGCGATCGGTGTTCACCTTCCTGATCTCGATATCGGTCAGCGCCACGTAGCTCTGGTCCGAGGTCCTCAGCAACAAGCTGCGCAGGCCGAGGAAATCGCCCGGAATCTGAATGTCGATGATCTGCCGCCCGCCGTCGTGAAGGCGCTTGTAGGAACAGGCCCATCCTTCGCGAACGACATAGGCGGCGTGATGGTGCTGCCCTTCATAGACAATATCGCGGCCGGCACCTATCAGGATGCGCTGCCCTTGCAGCCTTTCGAGTATTACTGAGTCTTCCGGCTTCAGCGGCATGAACGCTGCGATTTTCTTCGACAGCGCATCGATCTGAAGTGAGGTCGGTTTCATGGAATTCTCGCCCCTGACATTCCATTGAAAGCGAATGGATTTAAAAATCAGTGAATACTTCCAGATCAGTGGGACATACATCCGCGTTCATATTAGATGTTTGTAATAATATGCGTTACCATCGCGCGCGGATTGCGCGTCCAAGTATATACGCGGTTGTGGATAATATAATTCACAAAGCGGTGATTGGTTCCTGGCTGCCCGCTGAAATTCGGACTTAGAGCATCCGTGGATCGTAGTATATTTCGCGTAAAGTCGGGCGTTATTATTTTAATCGCCTAGTTCATTTGGATGAGGCATATCGGTCGTTCGGGCAGTGCGACCGGTGCTGCGTTGTGAGGCATCGGCGCCAAGCAGGGCCCGCGCAGGGGAGCGACAGCGCAGGGCCTTGACCCTGGTCCGATCTGTCGAAAGTGGATGCGTAAAATTCAGTCGCGGACAAGCCGAGTGCTTCGGCAGATCCGCGATGGCCCGGGGAGAGCGCGCTTTCAGGTGAAGCGCGCCCGGAGAGAGTTCGTTGCGGGCGATCTTTCGGTCGTGGCAGGGATTGGCGCCCTCAGACGTCCCCTGCGTATCCCCTGAAGGGGGCGGGTAGGCGAGCGCTTAGATGGCGAGATACTCGTTGCGCAGTTCGGGGCTGTCGAGCAACTCCTTCGCACTTCCTGAGAACACAAGCTCGCCGGTGTCGAGGATGACCGCGCGGTCCGCGAGCCGCAAGGCGGCGACCGCGTTCTGCTCCACGATGATCGTGGTGATGCCGCGCTTCTTGATGTCGTAGACGATGTTCTCGATTTCCTTGACGATCACGGGGGCCAGCCCCTCATAAGGCTCGTCCAGAAGCAGCAGCTTCACGTCGCGGGCCAGCGCGCGCGCCACCGCCAGCATCTGCTGCTCGCCGCCGGAAAGGGTGATGCCCTCCTGCGTGCGCCGCTCCGCCAGACGGGGGAAATGCGCGTAGATCTCGTCGAGGGACATGCCGTGGCCGGGCGCGATCTGCGCCAGCTTCAGGTTTTCCTCCACGCTCATGCCCGGAATGATGCGCCTGTCTTCGGGAACCAGCTGGATGCCGGCCCGGGATGCCTGGTAGGACTTCATCGAATGGATCGGCTGGCCTTCCAGCCAGATCTCACCGCTGCGCAATTCGGGCTGATCGAGCCGGGCGATGGCGCGCAGCGTCGAGGTCTTTCCGGCGCCGTTTCTGCCGAGAAGGGCCAGGATCTCGCCCTTGTGCACGTCCAGCGTGACGCCTTGGACGATGTAGCTTTCGCCGTAATAGGCGTGGATGTCGCGGATCGCGAAGAAGGCATTCTTCGGGTCGGACTCCGTCGCGGCCGAAATGGCTTCCCGCTTTGTCGCCAGGACGTTCATTCGAGGGCTCCTCCCAGATAGGCTTCCTGGACGCGCGGATCGTCCTTGATTTCACCGGGCAGGCCGGAGGCGATGATGCGCCCTTGCGCAAGCACCGAAATCTTGTCGGCCAGTGAGAAGACGACATGCATGTCGTGCTCGATGATGACCTTGGTCATGCCGCTCATCTTGATCTTGCGCAGAAGCTCGATCGTCGTGTTGGTGTCGTGGCGGCTCATGCCGGCCGTCGGCTCGTCGAGCAGCAGCAGGCGCGGCTTCTGGATCAGGCACATTGCCAGTTCCAGCCGCCGCTTGTCGCCGCGCGACAGGGCCCCGGCATGTCCGTCGCGCCGTTCGTAGAGGCCGAGGTCGTGCAGCAGCGCCCCAGCCTGCTCGCGGATTTCAGCCTCGCTTTCCACCGAGCGGAACATGTTGATCTTGAAGGCGCCGTCGCGGCGGGCAAAGGCCGGGGCCATCACATTGTGCAGCACCGACAGGTCGGCAAAGATTTCCGGCGTCTGAAAGACGCGTGAAATGCCGAGCTGGTTGATCTCATGCGGGGCCTTCCCGGTCAGAACGGTCCCGTCGAAGACAACGGCGCCGCTGGATGGCGGGATGCGCCCGATGATGACGTTGAGCAGCGTCGATTTCCCGGCGCCATTGGGGCCGATGATGGCGTGGGTCTTGCCCTCCTCGATCTGGAGGTCGATATCCGAAAGCGCCTTGAGGCCGCCGAAGTGCTTGTGGACGTCCGCCGCATGCAGGACGATGTTTGCAGGTGTCTGGGTCATGGCTGCGCCGTCCTATTCCGCTGGCTGGGTGCGAAGCGCGTCGTCGGGTGCTGTCTTGCCGCGCTGAAACCGTCGCCGAAGGCGCTGGCTTCCCTCCACGAGGCCGCCGGGCAGGAACACCACGATCAGCACGAACATCAGGCCCAGCGTCAGGTGCCAGCCTTCGCCCACGAATTTGGACAGGATGGTCACGACCGCGTCCGAAAGCCCGTCCGGCAGGAAGGAGAACGCGTTCTTCAGCATGTTGACGTTGATGGCCGAGAAGATGTTCTCGAAATATTTGATCAGCCAGGCGCCCACGACGGGCCCGTAGAGCGTTCCCACGCCGCCCAATATGGTCATCAGCACCACGTTGCCCGATTCGGTCCACTTCATGCGTTCCGCGCCGGCCAGCGGGTCGGTCACCGAAAGCAGCGCGCCGGCAAGCCCGGCGAACATGCCGGAGATGACGAAGGCGGCAAGCGTGTAGGGCTTGGTGTTGAAGCCGGTGTAGTTCATGCGGGTCTGGTTGGACTTGATCGCCCGCAGCGCCATGCCGAAGGGCGAGGCGAAGATCTTCTGCGAGACGTAGAAGGAGACGATCAGCAGCACCGCGCAGATATAGAAGCCGAGATAGCCGGAGATCGTGGTTCCGAGCAGGGTCGGCGTCGGCAAGCCGGAAGCCGCGGCCTGCGCGCCGAACAGGGCATCGAGGAAGCGTGGGTCGTCGCGCGCTAGCAGCAGGCCGGTCTCGCCATTGGTGATCGGCGTGAGGACCGAATAGGCCAGGCTGTAGCACATCTGCGCAAAAGCCAGGGTCAGGATCGAGAAGTAGATGCCCGAGCGGCGCAGGCTGAAATAGCCGATCAGCAGGGCGAACAGGCCCGCCACCGTCACCGCCAGAACCATTGCCGGCAGCATGTCCATGGTCAGGAGCTTGAACGACCAGACGGTGGTGTAGGAGCCGACGCCCAGGAATGCGGCATGCCCGAAGCTGAGATAGCCGGTCAGCCCGAACAGTATGTTGAAGCCGATGGCGAAGATCGCGTAGATCGCGAATTTCTGCATCAGTCCCGGATAGGCGGCGCCGAGCGGCGAAAGCCACAACGGCATCGTGAGGACGATGAGGCTGAATATGGCCAGAGAGGCAGAGTCCTTGCGGGAAAGCGAGAACATGGGGGTCAGGTCTCCATGATACCGCGCCGGCCAATGAGGCCACGCGGGCGGACCAGCAGGATGACTACGGCCACGAGATAGATGATCACCTGGTCAATGCCCGGAATGAGCGACTTGACCTCGGTCATGGATGCAAAGGATTGCAGGATGCCGAGCAGGAAGCCGGCTGCGACCGCGCCGGGCAGGGAGCCCATGCCGCCCACAACCACGACCACGAAGCTGAGCACCAGGAAGTCCATGCCGAGATGATAGTTGGGCGGCAGCAGCGGCGTGTACATCACGCCGGCGACGCCCGCGACCACGGCGGCGAGGCCGAACACGATGGTGAAGCGCCGGTCGATGTCGATGCCCATCAGGCCCACCGTTTCGCGGTCAGCCATTCCGGCGCGCACCACCATGCCGAAAGTGGTGAACTGCAGGAAGGCGAAGACGCTGCCGATTACCCCCAGCGAGAAGAAGAGATAGATGAGCCGCCACCACGGATAGGTCAGCACATGCGCATCGGCGCCGAACCATGCGCCGATGTCGGCCGCGCCGCGCAGATCCGAGGGAATTGGCTGGGGAATGGGGTTGGCGCCGAAAAAGCTCTTCACGATTTCCTGAAGCACGATGGCCAGGCCGAAGGTGACGAGGATCTGCTCGGCATGGGTGCGCTTGTAGAAGTGCTGGATAAGCCCGCGCTCCATGGCGATGCCGATCACCAGCATCACGGGGACGGCCAGCAGGATCGAGATCGGCACCGAATAGTCGACCAGCAGCGCCCCGAAGTCGCCGAACCAGTTCTGCACCAGCGGCGTGCGCACTTCCACCGGCGTCCCCCAGGGCGAGAGCTTCTCGGGGTCGAGCGTCACGGTTTCCATCGTGATCAGGAAGCGGAACGTGACGGCGCAGAAGCAGCCGAGCATGAAAAGCGCGCCATGCGCGAAATTGACGACGCCAAGCGTGCCGAAAACGAGGGTGAGCCCCAGGGCGATCAGCGCATAGGCGCCACCCTTGTCCAGACCATTGAGCAGTTGCGCGAAGAACGCGTTCATATTTTTCCCCGCACGGGGTTTGACCCCCGATCGTTATGACTGGAAAAGCAGCCGGCCCGGCGCCATTGGCAGCGCCGGGCCGGCAAGGATGTCAGCACTGGTTGGGTTCGTAGGGGCCCAGCTCGCCGCCGAAGATCGACGGATCGTAGGTGACGTCCTCGCGTGTGGCCTTGCCGATCACGTTCAGCACGTCGAAGCGGCTCGACGGGTTCTCGTTGCCGCGCACGACCAGCACTTCCTTGAAGCACTGGTGGTCGGTGTCGCGGTAGAGGGTCGGGCCGTTGCCCATGCCGTCGAACTCGAAGCCTTCCAGCGCCTTGATGACTTCCGGCGGATAGAAGGTTCCTGCCCGCTCGACCGCGTCGGCATAGAGGATCGCCTGCACGTAGCCGGTATGGGCCGACTGCGACGGCGGAGCGCCATAGGCCTCGCCATAGGACTTGGTAAAGGCCTTGGTGCCTTCGTCGTCCAGCGACCACTGCCAGTTGGAAGTGCCGATGATGCCCTTCACCGCCTCGCCCGCGCCGACGGCCATCAGTTCGGAGAACATCGGCACGACGATCTCGAAGTTCTTGCCGTTGGCCTGGCGGTCACGCAGGCCGAACTGCACTGCCTGCGGCAGCGAGTTGACCATGTCGTGGCCATAGTGGTTGAGGATCAGCACGTCAGCGCCGGAGTTCATCACCGGCGTCAGGTATTGCGAATAATCGCCGAGCCCGAGCGGCGTGCGCACAGTGGCGACCGTCTCCCAGCCGAGCGCTTCGGTGGCGTTCTTGATCGATTCTTCCTGCGTCCAGCCCCAGGTGTAGTCGGCCGTCAGGTGATAGGCGCGGCGGTCGGTGCCGTATTCCTTGGCCAGGAACGGCGCGATGGCGACGCCCGACTGGAAGGCGTTGAAGAAGTGCCGGAAGCCGAAGCGACGCTTGTCCTTGCCGGTGGTGTCGTTGGAATGCGTCAGGCCGGACATGTAGATCACGCCCATTTCCTGACACAGACTCTGCTGTGCGATCGCCTCGCCGGAGGTGACGGAGCCGGTGACCATGATGGCCTTGTCGCGCTCGATCATGCGGCGTGCACCGTCGCGGGCGGCGTCGGTGTTGGTCTGGGTGTCGCCGGTCACATATTCGACCTTGCGGCCGAGCACGCCGTTGCCTTTCAGCGCGATAGGCTTGAGCGTCTTGAGCATGCCGCCGTCGCCCTCGCCATTGATGTGCTTGACGGCCAGTTCATAGCCCTTGAGCTGCTCCAGGCCTTCCTCGGCATAGGATCCGGTCTGCGGCACGTTGAAGCCGAAAATGGCGCTGCCGCTGGCCGGGTTGTTGCAGAAGTCCTGCGCCCAGGCGCCCTTGCTGAACACATAAGGTGCGCCCAGAGCGGTCACAAGGCCTGCGCCTGCGCCCTTGAGCACGCTTCTCCTGTTGAAACGCGACGTCATGCTTCACTCCTCCTTGAATGCGGCGTGCGCCGCCGTTCTCCTCGGCCGGAAGAGTCAACGAAGTGGAAAATAGAGCAATAGCAAATTGATATTTATGGATTTTTTTGTAAACAATGATGTTTGTGTAAAGTCAGTTTTGTAAATGTCTTACACAGCGTTCAGGGGGAGGGCGCATGCGGGCACCCATTGGCATCAGAATACGGCGCAAACGATTGCAACTCGGCCTGTCGCAGGCGACCCTCGCGCGCGCTGCCGGAATATCGCCGAGCTATCTCAACCTGATCGAGAACAACAAGCGTGTGATCGGGGGCAAGCTGCTGATGCGGATTGCCGAACGGCTGAGCCTGGAAATGGACGAGCTGTCCGGCCTCAGCGAGCAACGCATGATCCAGGGGCTGGAAGAGCTGCTGGCCGACCCGGTCATGCGCGACATCGAAATTGAGCGGAGCGAAGTCCGCGAGCTGGTGGCGCGCTTTCCCGAGGCGGGAACCGCTCTTACCCGGCTCTACCGCGCCTATTCGGAAACCAGCGCCGGCATTGAGGCCTACGCCAACCGCCTCCGGTCCGACCCGCTGCTATCGCAGATGCTGCATCAGGTTCTCAACCGCATCGCCGCCATGCGCTCCAGTGCGGAGATACTTGATGGCGTGCCGGACCTTGCCGAGGCAGACCGTATCCGTTTTACCGGCATGATCAGTCACGAGGCGCACGACCTGACCGAAATCGTGCGCAATCTCGCCTCCTATTTCGATCAGTCCGCCTCTGGACAAAAAGCCGGATCGCCCCTGCGGGAGGTCGAAGAGGCGATCATCACGGCCAACAATCACTTTCCTGCGCTGGAAGATGCCGCCGAAAACCTGCGGCGGGAAGTGGAAGCGCATGGTGCCTTCGGCGAGGCGGCCCTTGCCGAAGCCTTGCAGCGCCGCTTCGGCATTTCGTGCCGCAAATGGCCGGAGCGGGAGCGGATGTCCGAGCCCTACAGGTTCGATCCGGAGGCGGCGGTGCTGTGGTTCCGCGCTTCGACGACCGCCGCCACCCGCCAGTTCCAGATGAGCCGCATCTACGCGCTGCATGCCGCGGGCGATGTGCTGGAGCGCCAATCCGTCGCGATGGAGCCAACCTCCGACGAAGCGCGGCAGCTCATGCGCAGCGCGCTTTCCTCCTACATGGCCGGCGCCATTGTCATGCCCTATGCGGAATTCCTGCGTGATGCTGAGGAGAGGCATTACGACATCGAACTGCTAGGTCATCTCTACACGGCGAGTTTCGAGCAGGCGGCGCACCGGTTGGTGACGCTTCGGCGCAAGGGTGCCGAGGGCGTTCCCTTCGGCTTTCTGCGCGCGGATCGGGCAGGGCGCCTCACAAAGCGCTTCCCACTGCCGGGGCTGACGCTGCCGGGGTCAGGGCATGGCTGCCTGCTTTGGCCGATCTACGACGCTTTCGGCGCCTCGGGCGTGGTCAGGGAGGTCTGCGAATTCACCAATGGCGGGCGCTACCTGCTTCTGGCCAAGGCGGTAACCAAGCGCGTTTCGGCCTATCAGGAACAGCCGCTGGTCTTCTCCGTGATGCTGGCGTGCGACATCCTGCATGCCGATCGCACCGTCTACGGCCATGGGCTCGACCTGTCATACGAGCCGAAGCTGGTGGGGCCTTCCTGTCGCCTTTGCACCCGGCAGGATTGCGCGCATCGTCAGGAAACGGCCGCGATGGCCGCGACCTGAGGACCTATTCGGCGACCGCGACAGCCTCGCGGCGCAGCGGAAGCGTGATGCGGAAGCACGCACCGGGAAGCGGCCCTTGGACAAGTTCCAGCGAGCCATTCATCTTTTCCACGATCTTGTGGCTGATGTTCAGTCCCAGCCCCAGCCCGCGTGTGGCGACGGAGGAGGGCTCCACCCGTCCGGCACGCACGAACTTGTCGAAGATGCTCCTGCGAAACTCTTCGGGTATTCCGGAGCCGTTGTCGGAGATATCGACCACATAGCGGCCAGCCTTGATCCGGCTCTCGATTCGCACCCGCGGTGCGGGCGAGTCGTTGTGCGAAATCGCATTGGCGATGATGTTGATGAACACCTGGCTCAGCCGATCGGCATCAGTGGAAACCGGCCCGCGCTCCGCCCTTCGTCCATATTCCACCGACAATGCCCGCTGGCGGGCAAGCGCCTCGCACACCGCCACAGCCCGATCCAGCACCTGCTCGGCGTCGATGGGCACGTCTTCCCAGTCGCGCTCGCCATGTTCCAGCGCGCTGAGATCGAGAATCTCGTCCAGCAGCTTGGTCAGGCGCACGCTTTCGTTGTGGATCGTGGTCACGAAGCGTGTCCTCTGCCCCTGAGTGAGGTCGGTATCGGTGAGCAGAATTTCCGAGAACGACCGGATGGAAGTCATCGGCGTGCGAACCTCGTGGCTCACCTGCGAAAGGAAGTCGTCCTTCTGCCGGTGAAGCTCGTGCAGAAGCGCGTTGGCCTCCTGCAATTGCTGCGCGGTCGAGCGCAGTTCCTGCGAGGTCTGTTCCAGCTTGTGGGAATATTCGATGACCTGCTGGGTTTCGTCGGCGATCTGCATCACCTCTTCCAGCGTGATCATGTCGCCGGCGACCACTTTGCTGAGCAGGATATGCGCCGAGGCCGAGCCGATGGAACTGGCCAGCTCCCGTTCCAGCTTGGCGATGAATTCGGATGAAACGTCTAGCCGCGCCGCTGCCTCGCCGCGCGGAACGTCGGAAGTGTCGAACAGCTCTCTGGCCCGCTTCCACCCCAGCACGCGCTCGGCGACGAAGAACAGCTCGGTAGTGGTCACCGAGCCCCTGATGATGTGCGGCTGGGCGCCGGGGCTGCGCTTGAACACGTCCACGAACAGTGCCGCCTGGATGCGTTCCAGCGCGGTCTGGTTCGTTGCCAGCGACACGCAGACCAGCGTGGCAACGTTGAGGAACAGGCTCCAGAACACCGAGTGGACGAGCGGGTCGAGGCCGCTCATGCCGAACATCGCCTCCGGCCGCAGGAAGCCTATTGCCCACGGGCCTTCCGCCATAAGCATCGCGACCGTGTCGCTGGTAGATTCGAAGCTGGGCAGGAACACGGTCCACGCCCAGATGGCGAAGCCGATCAGCGTTGCGGCCAGTGCGCCTTGCACGGTAGCCGAGCGCCAGTAGAGCGCGGCAATCATTGCCGGCAGGAACTGCGCGACGCCGGCGAAGGAAATGAGCCCGATCGGCGCGAGCGCGTCGGAATCGCCAGTCAGCCAGAAATAGAGGAAGCCCAGGAAGAGCATCACCCCGATGGAAATGCGGCGGCTGCGCAGCAGCAGGCGCGCAATGCCGCGCTCACCCGAATCGGCCAGATTGCCGGAGCGGCGCAGGGCGATCGGCAGCACCACATGGTTGGAAACCATGATCGACAGCGCGATGGAGGCCACGATGATCATGGAGGTGGCGCTCGAAAAGCCCCCGATGAAGGCGAAGAGCGCCAGGCCATCGTGCCCCGTGGACATGGGCAGCGTGAGCACGAACATGTCCGGATTGGAGCCGATGGGCATGGTGGCCAGGCCATAGAGCGCGATCGGCATGGTGAACAGGCTCATCAGGAACAGATAGGCCGGAAACGCCCACCCCGCCGTGCGCAGATGCTCCTCGTTTGAATTCTCCACCACGGTGATCTGGAACTGGCGCGGCAGGCAGATCGCGGCACTTGCCGAAAGCAGGAGCACCACAACCCAGCGGCTGCCGAACTCGCTGCGCTCGTGAATGTCCAGGCCCGCTTCGACCGCTCGCGCGTAGACTTCGGTCAGGCCGCCGCCCAGGCCGAACACCACGAAGACGCCGACTGCGATCAGGGCAACCAGTTTCACGGCCGCCTCGAAGGCGATGGCGGCGACCACGCCGTGGTGCTGCTCGCGCGCATCGACGTTTCGTGTGCCGAACAGGATGGTGAACAGCGCCATGCCGACCGCCACGCCGAGAGCGAGGGTGACATCGTCCAGCCCGGCCAGATGGTCTCCGCCGCCCTTGGCCACGGACACCGCCTGGATCGAGGTGGTGATCGCCTTGAGCTGCAGCGCGATATAGGGCGTGATGCTGACCACCGCGATCAGCGTCACCAGCACCGCAAGGCGGCTCGACTTGCCGAAGCGGGAGGACAGAAGGTCAGCCACCGAGGTGATGCGTTGCAAATGGCTGATGCGGATGAGCTTGCGCAGGATGAACCACCAGCCGACGAAAACGAGGGTCGGCCCCATATAGATGGCCAGGAATTCCAGACCGCTGCGGGCCGCGGTGCCCACCGCGCCATAGAACGTCCAGCTGGTGCAGTAGACGGATATGGAAAGCGTGTAGACGAACGGCGAGCGCAGGAAGCCGGCGTTGCCCCGCTTTGCCCGTGCGTCCGAAACATAGGCGAGCACGAACAGCAGGCCGACATAGGCCACGGCTGTCAGGATGACGAAATCCGGAGACAGCATCACTCGTCCTCCGGCGGCATCGCCGGCCTGATCTCGTCTCCGGCGTCGCCCGGATGAGTCTTGCCGGTGCGCGCGGGGAGAAGGCGCGAGGTCATCACTGCGCCGACGATCAGAAGTATCCAGACGAGAAAGAGGTAAAGCACCTCCATCGGCACGCCGAACAGCAGCGTTCGCGTGGCGAAGAGATTGAGGAACGGAGGAAGCAGCAGCACCGCGCCGAAGAGCGGTATGGCGAGGGCCGTGTCCTCGCGCTTGCGGTCGTCATCCGCCCTCGGCGGGCGCTGGCTCGCCATGTCAGCCCTGCGCCGGGCTGCCCAGCAGCCGTCGCACTTCCTGGATCACGTCATTGTTGGCATAGGGCTTGGTGACAAAGCCGTCCGCCTTCAGTTCCGCGGCTATCTGGCGGTCATATTGCTGCCCGCGCGCGGTCAGGATCAGCACCGGTACGTGCTTGAGGAATGCGTCGGACCTTATCGCCTTGAGAACGTCCAGGCCGCTCCTCTTGGGCAGCATGATGTCCAGCAGCAGCATGCCAGGCCGCAGGCGCCGCACGGCTTCGATCGCGGCATCTCCGTCGTGAACGGAATCGACCGACCATCCGCATCGCCCCAGGATGAAATTGAGAGATTCCAGAATAGCCGGCTCGTCCTCGGCAATCAGGATATCCACCATCCCCCTATCACCTCCCCAGCGGAGCCGCGCATTTTCGGTGCGGCTTCCAAATTCCCGGGGCTCCCGCCATTGTCGCGGCTGCTGGCTCCGGGTGCCTTGCTGCCATGCGCGACGCCCCAGTTCGCCGGTCGCATGGAAGCTGTTTATTGTTCTAGCGGCCCATTCCAGCCGAAATCATGCGCGCAGGCAAGTGACCCGGTCAGCCGAGGGGCTGCCGTTAAGTCGGGATAAACATTTTCTCTGCGATTTGTGTGCCCAATTGCCGGCCGTCGCCCCGGTCGGACATGCAACGGAGGAACCACATGACCGACAGGATGAGGCATCCCGCCGCGCCTGGCCTGACGCGGCGCCGGTTGCTGGCGCTCAGCGGCGCAAGCGCGCTTTCATTGATGACGGGGCTGCCTTCGATGGCGGCGGAAGGCGTCTCCGAAGGCGATTTCGTCAAGCTTTCGGCGCGGCTGCTTCAGGCCGATGCGTCCTCCCTCGATGCCGACATCGCCGCAAGATTCCTCGCCGGTTTCGAACAGACCGGCAGGGTGCAGGCGCTCTCGCTGCTCGCCGGCGGCGCGGGCGACAAGGCGCTGGAGGAGGAAATCATCACCAACTGGTATTCGGGCGTGCACCGCACGGCCGAGGGCGAGGAGGTCGCAACCTATACGGACGCCCGCATCTGGGATGCGCTCGACTACACCAAGCCGCAGGGCTGGTGCGGCGGCGATACCGGCTACTGGTCCGAACCCCCGAGCGCGTGAGGATAGAGAAATGGCAGAGATCGAAGCCGACGTCGTCATCGTCGGGTCGGGCGTCGCCGGCGCGCTGATCGCCGACAGGCTCGCGCGGGAGGGGCTGAAAGTGGCAATCCTCGAGGCGGGCGAGGAGGTCGATCGCGCCGATGCCGTCGACAGGTTCCACGGTGCGCTCATCAAGACGCCGGAATCCGCTTATCCCCTCGGGCCCGACGTGGACCATCCCGTCGCCTACGATCCGGACTACTGGTATCGTCAGGACGGTCCCGACAAGTTCCGCAGCACCTATGTCAAGGTAGTCGGCGGCACCACCTGGCATTGGCTGGGCACCGCGATCCGCATGTCGCCGGGCGACTTCACCCTTGCCCGCGACCACGGCCGCGGCGTCGATTGGCCAGTCGGCTATGACGAGCTCGAGCCCTTCTATGTGAAGGCCGAGAACGAGCTTGGCGTCTCCGGCGAGCCGGGATCGCCGCCGACCGCCCATCGCTCGGCCGCCTATCCCATGCCGCCGATCCCGCAGACCTATCTCGACAAGACGTTCGCGAAGGCGCTGGAAGGCACGCAATACCGCGTGAGCTCCACGCCGCAGGCGCGCAACTCGGTCGAGCGCGACGACAGGCCAGGCTGCTGCGGCAGCGCAAGCTGCATACCTGTCTGCCCGGTGCAGGCCAAATACGACGCGACGGTGCATGTCGAGCGTGCAAAATCCCATGGCGCGCAGCTTCATGCCGCCACGGTCGCGACCTTCATCGAAACCGGCCCGGACGGCGCGATCGAGGCGGTCCGCTTCATCCGCCGTGACGGCAGCACGGGCAGGGCGGTCGGCAGGCTGTTCGTCGTTGCCGCGCATGCGATGGAAACCCCGCGTCTGCTCCTGAACTCGACGTCCGAGCGGACGCCACGGGGCGTCGCCAATGGCTCGGACCAGGTCGGCCGCAATCTGATGGACCACCCGACGCAATTGAGCTGGGCTTTCTCGAACCAGCCGGTCTGGCCCTATCGCGGCCCGCTTTCCACTTCCGGCATCGAGAACCTCAGCGATGGGCCCTTCCGCAAGGAGCGCGGCGCGTTCCGGATCGAGATCGGCAATGACGGCCATTCCTGGCCAACCGGCGCGCCGGTAACCTCGGCTGCCGAGCTTGTGAAGCAGGGGCTGCGCGGTGCCGCCCTCAATGCTGCCCTGCGCGACGTGACGTCCCGCCATATCCGTCTCGCTTCGCTTGTCGAGCAACTGCCTGACCCCGAAAACCGCATTGCCTTGCACCCGACCGAGCGCGACCGCTACGGCGTCCCGCTGCCGAAGATCACCTACAGGCTGGACGAGTACGTCAAGGCCGGGCTTGTCGCTGCGTCAAAGGCGCATGAGGAGATTTTCGCCGCTCTCGGCACCACCGGCATGCAGCATCTGCCGGAAGCGGCCGGCGCCGGCCACATCATCGGCACCGCCCGCATGGGCACGGATGCGAAGACCTCGGTCGTCGATGCCGAGCTGCGCAGCCATGACCACAGGAACCTGTTCATCGTCGGCTCGGCCGTGTTCCCGACCGCGGCCACGGCAAATCCGACGCTGACCATCGCCGCGCTCAGCCTGAGGACGGCGGAGGCCATGCTCAAGCAACTGAACTGACCGGGCGAGGTGCAATCTCGCCAGGTCGTTCAATCAGAGCAAAGTTGAGGGTGCTCCAAAAACGGATCGGCCATCAGCCGATCCATTGCGGCGCTAAAGGTGCGAAACCGTCTGTTCGAGCCACTGCCACAGATAGGGCGCCAGTCCGCGGTCTAGATGGATGCGCATCCGGTCGGCGCTGCCGTAGCGATAGACCAGAGCGTTGGCGCCGGCGAACAGCAGAGACGCAGTAGGCGTCGAGCCTTGGGGATACAGCGTCGTGCCGCGGGCGAACACTTCTGGCACGTCAGCGCCGCTCAGTTCGATCACCTGCATTCCGGCGTCGATCACGCTGACGGCGAATCCCCTGCCGTGCCAGCCCGGCGCAAAGCCCAGCGGCGTTTCAGAAACGGCAAGTATGCGGTCGCGCGCAATGCGCACTGCATAGCGGCTGCCCTGTGCGACCGACAATGCACCGACGCTTCCGTCCAGCATGCCGGATACGCGGCCCCACGTCTCTAGGTCGCCGCTCACCAGAATCTGGTTCAGGCCCATGATCGTGCGGACCGAGAGGCCGCCGGTGTCGATGCCTGCCGTGCTCCAATCCGGAACGATCGGCCATTTCTCGGCAAGGTCACGCATTGAGACGCTCTCCCGCTGGATCGAAGGCGCAAGCCGGCGCGATGGTGGCGCGCCGCATCATGCCAAGGTGCTGAAGCTCGATCGTCTCGCCGTGCCGCGAGGCTCCCCGCTCGATCAGCGCCAACGCGATGGGTCGGCCAAGCGTGGGGCTGAAATAGGACGAGGTCACGAAGCCGATGCTCCGCTTTCCGTCACCGTGGCGCTCTATGCCATGCGCGCCGATGGGCAGGGGCTTCTCGCCCTCGGCGACGACGAGCCCGACAAGCTGGTTTCGGTCCGGCCGGCTTGCCTCCTCTGTGAACAGCGAGCGGCGACCGACAAACTCCGTGTCGCGCTTCACACGCGGGCCGGAGACGCCGAGATCGTGCGGCAGCGTCGTGCCGTCGGTATCCTTGCCGATGACGATATAGCCCTTCTCCGCGCGCAGGATCATCAGCGCCTCAACGCCGATGGTCACGGCATCGAGGGCGGCGCCGGCCTCTTTCATCCGGCTCCAGAGCAGCTCGGCGCGATCGGCCCGGATCGAGACTTCGTAGCTGCGGTCGCCGGTAAAGCTCACGCGCGCAATCCGCACGGCTTCGTCGGCGAAGATGCCGTGCGCCACCGCCATGTGCGGCAGGCTTTCGTCGTCCAGCGCGACGTCCAGCTCGAGCGCCTCGAGAAGCCCGCGGGCGTTCGGGCCGGAGACGGTGAGGGTGGCGAGGTTCGACGTGGCGTTGTGGATATAGACCGCCTTGCGTCCGAAACGGTCCTGCCGCCATTCCTCCAGCCGCGCATGCACGGCCGCGACATGCGAGCTGGAGCAGGAAACCACGAAGCGGTGCTCGTCCAGCCGCATCAGGATGCCATCGTCGAACACGACGCCGTTCTCCGAGAGCATGAAGCCGTAGCGGCAGCGGCCGGGCTTCAGCGTCGACATGGTGTTGTAGTAGATGAAGTCCATGAACTCGGCCGCCTGAGGCCCTACCACCTCGATCTTGCCGAGCGTGGAGCCATCGAACAGCGCCACCGACTGGCGGGCGCGCCGCGCCTCCTCTTGAATGACGGCCGAAGTGTCGCCGGCGCCGTAGCAGGCCGGGCGCAGCCAGCCGCCATATTCCTGGAAGACGGCGCCGTCGGCGCGATGCGCGTTCTCCAGCGGCAGGCGCCGAACCGGCGCCATCATGCTGCCGCGGCGGCTTCCGGCAAGGCTTGCGAAGGGAACGGGTGTGAAGGGCGGGCGATAGGTGGTGGTGCCGACCTCGGGGATTGCGCGGCCGGTAATGTCCGCCAGCAGGGCCAGCCCGTTCAGGTTCGATGTCTTGCCCTGGTCGGTCGCCATGCCCAGCGTCGTGTAGCGCTTCAGGTGCTCGACCGAGACGAAGTTTTCGCGTGCCGCAAGCTCCACATCCTTGGCCGTCACGTCGTTCTGGTAGTCGATCCAGACGCGGCCCTTTGTCTTCGGCTTCGGCCACAGGCCGACCACGCCCAGCGTCATTTCCGGGCCGGTGCTGCGGGGCGCCTCCGAGTCGGGATTGCCGAATTCGCCGAGTGCGGCCCCGCCGCTTGCCAGCGCTTCCGAAAGCGATGCGGTTCCGGCCGCCGCGCCGGCAACGCCGATGCCCGCAATCTGGCCGCCCGGCACGAAGGCCGCCAGGTTCTCATTCCAGGCCAGCTTGCCCTTCGCCTGCGAAAAGAGATGCACCGTCGGCGTCCAGCCGCCTGACACCAGCACGCAGTCGGCCGGCAGAACTGTGCCGTCGTCCAGCACGACGGCCTCGACCGCGCCTCGTCCGCGCGCGGCGGAAATCGTGCGTCCGGCCATGACCTTCACGCCGGCAACGCTCTTGCCCGCATTGCTGCGGCAGTCGATCACTGTCACCGATGCGCCGCTTGCGGCCATGGCCTCGGCGACCTCGTAGGCGCTGTCATTGTTCGTGGCGACCACGACCTGACGCCCGACCAGCACGCCCTGGCGGCGCAGATAGGCAAGTGCAGCGTCAGCCGAGAGAATGCCGGGCAGGTCGTTGTTGCCGAACGGGACCGGGCGTTCGATCGCGCCTGTTGCCAGCACGATGCGGCGCGGCCTGACGCGCCAAAGCGTGTCCGGTCGTCCGCCGGCATGGCGCTGGTTCAGGGCCACCAGATTGTGGTCGTAGATGCCGAAGGCGGTGGTCAGCGGCAGCACCTTGTGGCCGTCGCGCTCCAGCCTGGAAACGACGTTCTGCGCCCATTGCAGGGCGGGCTGGCCATCGATCTCGCCAGCGCGGTGGCGCAGCGATCCGCCCGGATGCACCTGGTCGTCGACGAGCACGACCGAATGACCGGCATCAGCGGCTGCTGCCGCGGCTGCCAGTCCGGCCGGGCCGGCACCCACCACGAGCACGTCGCAATGGTGGTTGATCTGATCGGCTGCAGGAAGCGGCTTCCACTCCGGATCGACGACGCCGAGGCCCGCCATTGCGCGAATACGCGGCTCGAACAGCAGCCAGTCGGGCCACATGAACGTCTTGTAGTAGAAGGCCGCCGGAATGAAGCGCGCGAAGCGGTCCAGAAACGCGTTGCGATCCGCCTGGGCGTTCGGATTGGCGTTGACGCTTCTTACCGTCAGGCCATCCAGCGCCGGCTCGGTCGTGGCGCGCGCGTTGGGGATGCGGCCGTTGGCGCCCTCGATGTCCACCAGCGCGTTGGGTTCCTCCACGCCGGCGCCCCAGATGCCGCGAGGGCGATGGTATTTGAAGCTGCGGCCCACGATGCGCTGGCCACTGGCCAACAGCGCCGAGGCGATGGTGTCGCCGGCAAAGCCCTCGATGCGGCGGCCGTCGAAGTTGAAGCTCAGTGGTCGGCTGCGGTCGATCTCGCTGCCGCCCCGGTCAAGACGCGAGGCGCTCATGCTGCGTGCTCCGTCGCATCGAGAGCCTGCGATCCGCCCACCGTGTGGGTCACGCTGTCACGGTCCATGGCGAAGAATTCGCCGCATGTCAGATGCACCCAGATTTCGCGCGTCGGCCCCTTCGGGTTGGCTCGCATGTAAAGGTAGCCGGCCCATTTGTCGGCCGTCACATCCTTGCCGTCGGGACGCGTGTTGCCGGCCTCGCCGCCATAGTGGAATTCGCTTTCGTCGCGCGGGCCGCAGAAAGGGCAGGGGAAAAGCTGCATGGTGTTCCTCTAGTGCGCGATGCCGGAGCCGGCGGCCTCGTCGATCAGCCGGCCGCGTGCGAAGCGATCGAGATCGAAGGGGCGGCTGATATCGTGATGCTTGCCGGTTGCGAGCAGGTGCGCCAGCAGCGTGCCGCCGGCGGGAATCGCCTTGAAGCCGCCGGTGCCCCAGCCGCAATTGAGGAACAGGCCCGGCAACGGCGACTCGCCGATGATCGGCGAAGAGTCCGGCACGACATCGACGATGCCGGCCCATTGCCGCATCAGCTTCAACTGGCCGAAGATGGGAAACATCTCGAGCATGCCCGCAATCACCCCTTCCAGCACCGGCAGGTTGCCGCGCTGGCCATAGGAGGGAATGCGGTCGAGCGCGCCGCCGATCACCATCTCGCCCTTGTCCGACTGGCTGACATAAACGCCGCTGTCGGGCGAGATCACCACGGTGTCGAGGATGGGCTTCACCGGCTCGGAAACGCATGCCTGCAAGGCATAGGAATTGATCGGCAGTTCGAAGCCGGCCTTGGCCGCCAGCACGGAGGAATGGCCGGCCACGGCCATGCCGGTGCGCTCGGCGCGGATCGTGCCTTGCGAGGTCACCACGCCGCGGCAGCGCCCGCCCTCGATGATGAAGTCGGTGATCTCGCAGTTCTGGATGATGTCCACGCCTAGGCCGCTCGCGGCCCGGGCATAGCCCCAGGCCACGGCATCGTGGCGCGCCGTGCCGGCGCTGCCCTGCCAGCTGCCGCCATGGACGGGATAACGGGCGTCCGGCGCGAAATTGTAGATCGGAACCAGGCGCCGCACTTCCTCGGCCGAGAGCAGTTCCGCGTCGATGCCGTTGACCTGGATGGCATTTACCGTGCGCGCCGCGGTTTCCATGGCCGCCTCGCTGTGGGCGAGCGTCAGGATGCCGCGGGCGGAGAACATGATGTTGTAGTTCAGCTCGGTCGAAAGGGTCTTGTAGAGGCTGTGCGCCAGCCCGTAGATCGCCGCACTTTCGGGGTAGTAATAGTTGGAGCGCACCACCGTGGTGTTGCGGCCGGTGTTGCCGCCGCCGATCCACCCCTTCTCCAGAACCGCGACATTGGTGATGCCGTGGTTCTTCGCCAGGTAGTAGGCGGTGGCGAGGCCGTGGCCGCCGCCGCCGATGATGATGACGTCGTAGGAGCTCTTGGGCTCGGGCGAGCGCCACGCCTTTTCCCAGCCGGTCTGGCCGGCCAGGCCCTCCTTAAACAGCGAGAACGCCGAATAGCGCCTGGTCATGCTTCAGGCCCCCGCGGTGGACATTTTGATGGAAGGAGCATGCGATCGTCCGACTTTCTGCCGAGTCACGGCCGGCGCATGTCTGTTAGCTGGATGTCGGCAAGGCAGGCAAGTGGCCGGCCGGGGATTTCACATCGGCCGTGCATGTTTCGCGCTGTCGACATGCGCCGGTAATCGCTCGGATGCGGACTGGTGCTAAGCGAGGCCGAGCTCGGAATCCGTGGCAGGCCGGCCGTACTTCGCGCGCGGCGGCCAGGGCCGATCCTGCCAGTGCGGCTCGAAGGCGAAGCTGGAAACCCTGCGGTCCGGAAGCAGCGCTCCGTTGCGTGCGCCCATCGCATAATCATAATAAAGCTTGACGATCTCTTCCTTGCAGACCTGCTGCGCGGCGGGAAGGCTGAGGCAGGCCTCGCGCCAGCGGCGTACCCGTTCCAGGCCGAGATCGGCGACGTCGAAATTCTCGTAGTAATCCAAGAACCAGAAGCGCATGAAAAGCGGTGCGAAGACCGCTTCCGCCAGACCGAAGCGGTCGAACAGATAGGTGCCGGCGGGGTTCTGCCATTCCAGGAAATCGTTCAGCCTGCGATATTGCGCGACCATCGCATCTCGGCAGGCCGCGCGTCGGTCACGATCCTGGTTCATGACGAAGCGGTATCCAGCCGTGGTGAAATCGCCCTCCATGGCGATCAGCATCGATTCGACCGCCCGCTCATAGGGATCGGAGCGCGCCACCGGCTTTTCCGGGAAGAGTTCGTCGAGAAAGCGCAGAATGACGAGGCTTTCCTTGAGCACACCGTGCGGCGTCTGCATGATCGGCAGCGCCGTGGACCTGCGCGACAGCTCCAGAAGCGCCGGATCGCGCGGCCGCGTGATATCGACCACCGAGAAGCGAACCGCGTCGCGCTTTCCCTTCAGTTCAAGCAAAATCTCCAGCCGCTGTGAAAAAGGGCAGACGGGAATGTGATAGACGACGATTTCACTCTGCAAGCGTCCCTCCATGGCCGGGCCTCGACGACGAGCCATTCACCGGCAATCGAACGATAGCAGAATTCCCGTTCTCGTCAGGTGGTGGCGCGCGCTTCTGGCCGCGCGCACAGGCCCCACGATGCCGGGCGGCAGCCAGCGTCGGCATCGCGGGTTCCGTTGCGGATCGATATGCCGGGCGGGGTCAGGCCACAAGGTCGAGACGGCGCGCAAGATCGGCAAATTCCTCGGCCGACAGGTTCGGCCTGGCGGCGAATTCGATCACTGCATCGAAGGCCTCGCGCGGCGCCTGCTGCTTCATGCCGCCGAGCATGGCGGCCCGCTCTGCCGGCTGGATGGCCGGGATCATCAGCCGCATGAAGGCCATTGCCTTTTCCGGAGAGAGCGAGCCGACAATGCGGTTTTCTATCGCCATCAGCTCCGCATCGGAAAACAGCGACCACAGCTGCGGCGCTGCGACGGTCTCCTCCTCGTGCATGTGCTCGATGTCGTGCGCGATATAGGTGGCAAAGGCCAAATAGAGCCGGCGGCCCAGGACGGAGCGCTCGTGCGGCTTTGCAGCCTCGATAGCCGCCACGAGCGCCTCGAGTTCGGCGAAAGTGCCGCGATGGTCATCATGCTGATGGTCGAGGCGGTCGGTGGAGACGACCCCGCGGGCGCGCAGCGCGCTGTGTATATGGGCGTCCTCATGCTCGAGATGAGCAGCTGCGAGGGTCAGAAGGCCGCGCAGATCCGACAGCAGCTGCGCCGTCGCGCCGGATTCAGCAAAATCGGTGTTGCCCAGCCGGACGAGAAGATCGCACTGCGCCTTGCGAAGACCTTTGTGAATGGGGCCGTAAAGGTCGTAGCGGCCATTGAGATCGACGGCCTCGGTGGGATGATGTGCGTGGTTCATGAAAAGCTCCGTGATTGCTAGTTATGCCGGCAGCTTCTATGGCCCCGGCGCGGACATCTCTTCCTAAAAGCTTGCTAAGCGAGCCTTCCGTTTCCTAAAAAATTGCTATGCAAGCGGGTGGGGGACAGCGAGTGCTGGAGCAGTTCCCTTCGTCGATTGGAGGCGGTCGGCAGTTCCCTAAGGCCGATCTCGCAAACGCATGCTAGCTCATGCAGTCATGTTAAAAACTTCACACGCCACTTGACCAATGTGATTAATATCACATACCTTTCGCCAAGGTCCTGGCGGACCCCAATGAACAGTTCCGGAGGAGGACAAGATGAGTTTTTGGAGCAGTTCCCGCGCGCAGGCGTCGGGCGCGTTGTTGCGCGGCGCAGCCCTCCTGGCGATAGGGCTGGGCTCGGCGGTTCCGGCGCTCGCCGCCGATACCATCCGCATCGTTTCGCCCTACCAGACCACCACGCTCGACCCGATGCGCTCGGCAGCCGCCGGCAACATCGAGACCTATGGCCAGCTCTACTCGCGCCTCCTGCGGCGTGATCCCGAGACCGGCGCGCTGGAGCCCGCACTTGCCGAAAGCTGGGACATTTCGGCCGATGGCCTCACCTACACCTTCCACCTGCGCGACGCGCAGTTCTCCGACGGCTCGGCCATTACCGCCGATGACGTGGCCTTCAGCCTCGACCGCATCCGCAGCGACAAGAAGTCGGCCTATCCGGCACCGCTGGGCGCAGTGAAGTCGGTGACCGCGGCCGATCCGAAGACCGTCGTGGTCAAGCTGAAATCGGCTTTCGCGCCCTTCCTCGGCAATCTCGAGATCTGGAACATGGGCATCGTGTCCAAGGCCGATGTCGAAAAGCAGGGCGAGGAAAAGGCGTTCTCCACGGCGCCCGTGACCTCTGGCCCCTATGCGGTCAAGGAATGGAAGCCGAACGAAAAGCTCGTTCTGGAGCCCAATCCGCATTACTGGCGCCAGGGCTATCCGAAGTCGGACGCCAGCGTCGAGTTGATCGAGATCGCTTCGCCCGAAACCCGCGTCGCCATGCTCAAGGCCGGCGAGGTCGACGTGATGCGTGCGGTGCCGTGGGCGCAGATCGACGATCTGAAGACCGTCGATAACATCGACATGCGGCTCGAGCCCTCCACCACCATCTACATGACGCTGCTCAACCACAAGCGCGAGCCCTTCTCCAACATGAAGGCGCGCCAGGCCGCCGCCTACGCCATCGACAACAAGGCGCTGGCCAAGGCCATCACGCGCGGCTACGCCGAACCCGCCAACACGACCTTGCCGGGCAGCATCGATTTCCACGACGACGTATATCCGGGCATTCCCTACGACCCCGCCAAGGCGAAGGAACTGCTGGCCGAGTCCGGCATGGCCGGCCATGAGGTGAAGATCCTCGCGACCGCCGGGGCGACCGAGCAGCAGATGGCATTGCTGCTCCAGGCGCAGTGGCAGGCGATCGGGCTGAAGCCGGTCATCGTCAATGTCGACGGCGGCGCCTGGTGGGATTCCACTGGCAAGGGCGACTACGACGCAGCGGCCAACTGGTGGTACAACGAGACTCCCGATCCCGACCTCGCCGTTCGCTGGGCGGTGTGCGGCTCCTGCGGCTCGAACTCCTACAACACCTTCTATGAGAACCCGAAGGTGGACGAGCTGGTCGAAAAGGGTACGACCGAGACCGACACGGCCAAGCGCGCGGAGATCTACAAGGAGATCCAGAAGATCACCACCGAGGAAGTCGCGCAGATTCCGCTCTACTACGCGCCGAATGCGGTGGCCTATTCGAAGCGCATCGAGGGCATCAAGCTCACCCCGACCCTCCAGTGGACGCTGGAAGACACTTCCATCGTGAAGTGAGCCAAGACAGGCGACGCGCTTTCACCCGAGAGTGCGTCGCCTCTGCTGTAATCGGAGAACCGGATTGGCCCTTCTGCAACTCATCGCGCGGCGCCTGATACAACTCGCCGGCGTGCTGCTCGGGATCAGCGTCGTGACGTTCCTGCTGCTGCACATGGCGCCCGGCGACCCGGCAAGGCTTCTCGCCGGCGATCGGGCAAGTGCCGAGACCATCGCGGTCATCCGCTCCCAATACGGGCTGGACCTGCCGCTCTGGCGCCAGTTCCTCACCTATCTCATGAACCTGCTTGGCGGCGACATCGGCCAGTCGCTGCGCTTCCAGCGGCCGGTCAGCCAGCTCATCCATCAATTCATGTGGCCGACCCTGTTCCTGACCGTCTATGTGGTGTGCCTCGCCGTGCCGCCGACGGTCGCGCTCGCGATCCTTAGCGCGCGCAAGCCCGGCGGGACCGCCGACCAGGTCACCCGTCTCATCGGCACCGCCGGCCTGACCATCCCGGTCTTCTGGCTGGGCATCATGATGTCGCGCTTCTTCGGCGTCAGCCTGGGCTGGTTCCCGGTGTCGGGCTATGGTGTCGGGTTTTCCGAGCATCTCCATCACCTCTTCCTGCCGGCGCTTTCCACGGCCATCTGGGTGGTGCCGGTGCTGACGCAGAGCCTGCGCGCGGCGCTGATCGAAAAGGCCACGGCCGACTTCGTCACGGCTGCCCGCGCTCAAGGGGCGAGCGAGCGGGAGATTTTCTGGCGCACGGTTCTGCCCAACGCCGTGCTGCCGACGCTCAACCTGCTCGGCGTCATGGTTGCCTTCATGATCGGTGGCGCCATCATCGTCGAGACCGTCTATGCCGTTCCCGGCCTGGGCACGCTGATGATCGGCGCGCTGCTGGGGCGCGACTACTATGTCGTGCAGGGCCTCACGCTGGTCTTTGCGATGTCGACCGTTCTGGTCACGCTCGCCGTCGACCTGCTCACCGCCTTCATCGACCCGCGCGTCCGGCTTTGAGGAGACCGCAAATGGCCGATGCCTCGACACTGCCCGATACCGCGCCGCGCGCCAGACGGATGACGCTCTCTATGACGGTGGCGATCGCCATCCTCGGCGGATGGCTGTTCCTTGCGCTGGCGGGTCCGATGATCGCGCCCTACGATCCGGACGCCATCGACATCATGAACATGCTTTCGCCGCCGAGCGCCGAGCACTGGTTCGGCACCGACCAGGTCGGCCGCGACATCTTCTCGCGCGTTCTGTTCGCCAGCCGGGTCGACCTGTTCCTGTGCGTGATCGGCGTCTTGCCGCCGCTTCTGATCGGAACCACGATCGGCCTGCTCAGCGGCTATTTCGGCGGCGTGGTCGACAGCCTGTTCATGCGCGTCTACGACCTGACCGTCGCCTTTCCCTTCTTCGTGCTGGTGCTGGCAATCGTGGGCGTGCTGGGCCCCGGGCTGGTCAATTTCGTCATCGCGCTTACCCTCGTCGGCTGGGTCAGCTATGCGCGGCTGGTGCGGGCGGAAGTGCTGACGATCCGCGAAAGCGAATATATCCAGGCGGCCAAGTGCCTCGGCTATTCGCCCGTCGCGATCCTTACCCGCCACGTGCTGCCCAATGCCATCGGCCCCATCATCGCCTATGCGGTGAGCGATGCCGTGCTGGTGATGCTGGCCGGCGCGAGCTTCGGCTTCCTCGGCATGGGCGCGCAGCCGCCGCTCGCCGAATGGGGCGTCATGATCGCCGACGGGCAGGCCTTCGTGCAGCAGGCCTGGTGGATCTGCCTGTTTCCGGGTCTGGCGGCGATTTCGCTCGGCCTTGGCTTCGCCTTCCTGGGCGACGGGCTTGGACAGATGCAGCGCAGGCAGGCCACGGCATGAGCAGGACAGAAGACATGATGCGGCCATTGCTCGAGGTCGAGAACCTCACCGTCGGCTTCGGCGAGTTCGACGCCGTCAAAGGCGTGTCGTTCCACCTGCATCCGGGAGAGATCCTTGGCATCGTCGGCGAGAGCGGCTCGGGCAAATCCGTCACCTGCCGCGCCGCCATGGGGCTGCTGCCCGGCGCGGCGCGGGCCAGCGGCCGGGTGAGGCTGGAAGGCCGCGGCCTGTTGACCCTCGGCGAGGCCGACTGGTGCGCCATTCGCGGCCGCGATATCGGCATGATCTTCCAGAACCCTGCCTCACATCTCGATCCGCTGCGCCGCATCGGCAAGCAGATCGCAGCTCCCATGGTCCGGCATCTCGGCATCGGCCAGCGCGAGGGAATGCGCCGGGCGATCCGGTTGCTCGACGATGTCGGTATCCGCGAACCGGAAAAGCGCGCCCGCTCCTATCCGCACGAATTTTCCGGCGGCATGAAGCAGCGCGCCATGATCGCCGCCGCCATCGGCTGCGGGCCGAAGCTGCTGATCGCCGACGAGCCGACCACGGCGCTCGACGTCACCGTGCAGGCCCGCATCCTCAAGCTACTCAAGGATCTGAACCGCGAGCGCGGGCTGGCGATCATCCTCATCTCGCACGATCTCGGCGTCGTCGCCGACATCTGTTCGCGCGTGGTGGTGATGCGCAGTGGCGAGGTGGTGGAACAGGGACCGATCGACGATGTCATCAGCCGCCCGCAGCACCCCTATACGAGGCTGCTGGTCGATTCCCAGCCGAGCCGCAAGACCTATCCCGGCGCGACGGCGGATCCGGAAAAAGCCGCACCGCTGCTCAGCGTCGAAAAGCTGTCGGTATCCTTCCCCGTCCGCCGCGACCTGATCGGCGGCCTTGCGGGCAAGGGCAGCTCATTCCTTGCCCTCGATGGCATCGACCTGCAGATCGCTGCCGGCGAGACGGTCGGCATCGTCGGCGAAAGCGGCTCGGGCAAGAGCACGCTGGCACGCGCGATCATTCGCCAGAACAAGCCTAGCAGCGGGGCGATCCGCCTCGACGGACAGGACGTCCATGACCTCGGCGGCGATGCGCTCACGGCTTTTCGCCGGCGCGTGCAGATGGTGTTCCAGAATCCCTACGACTCGCTCAACCCGCGCATGACGATTGCCGAGGCCGTGGCCGAGCCGATCTGGCGGCATGGCCTTGCCGACCGCAGGACGGCGCAGATGCAGGCCGACGAACTGCTGGAGATGGTCGAGCTGCCGCGTGCCCTTCGCGACCGCAAACCGCGCCAGCTTTCCGGCGGGCAGTGCCAGCGCGTCGGGCTTGCGCGGGCGCTGGCGCTCAAGCCGCAATTGCTGATCGCCGACGAGATCACCTCCGCACTTGACGTTACGACCCAGGCACAGATTCTCGAACTGCTGCTTCGGCTGCAACGGGAGCGCGCCCTGACGCTGCTCTATATTTCCCACGATCTCTCCGTTGTCAGCGGCATCTGCCAGCGCGTCTATGTGTTCAAGGGCGGGCGGATCGTCGAAAACGGCCCGGCCCGACAGGTGCTTTCCGCCCCGCAAGATCCCTACACGCAGGAACTCGTCGGATCGCTGGCCCAACTGGCGCCCGTGAACTCAGCTTCCGTCTCAATACCGGTTTGGAACAATGCGTCTCGATGAATATGTCACCCATGACGGCACCGGCCTTGCCCAGTTGCTAAAGATGGAGTGCGGCGCGGGCATTTGGGGGCAGGGCCTGCCTGCGGTACAGGTCGGCAACTTCTAGGAGCGGGATATCGTGGCAAAAGCGCGGAACAGGAAGGGTGCCGGGGTGCCGAACGGCAGCGAGGAAAAGATCGACCTCGAGGCGATCCTTCGCGCGCGCATGCCCGACTTTTCCCCGTCCGAGCAGAACCTTGCCGCCTACATGCTCGACAATATCCAGACGCTGCCCTTCGAGACCGGCTCGAGCATCGCGCAGGCGGTTCGTGTCAGCGAGATGACCGTGTCGCGGTTCGTTCGCGGCCTCGGCTTCGAGAACCTGCGTGACCTCAAGAACCGGCTGCGCGTCTCGGTTGTCGAGAAGGACAGTGACATCGACGATTACATGGCGCGGTTCCAGATGCACGAAGGCCAGCAGCAGGCGCTGCAGGAAAGCCTGCGCCTCGAGCTGGATGCCATCGTCAAGGCCTATGCACTGACCACGACCGACATCTGGGACGAAGCCGCGAGCGCACTCGCCGAGGCGCGCACCGTCTACGTCGTCGGCTTCCAGGCGTCCAAGGGCCTTGCGATGGATTTTGCCAGCCGCCTGCTCTGGGCCCGACCGAACGTCATTTTCGTCGACAATGCGACGGGCACCTTCGGCGAGATCATAACCGCCGATCCAAAGCAGAGCCTGGTGGTGATGGTGGACACCGCCGCTTACGCAGCTCGCGGCATCAAGCTCGCCGAAAAGCTGAAGTCGATGGAAATGCCGCTCATCATCGTCACCGACAAGTTCAGCCACTGGGCCTTCGCCTATACGCGTCTCGTGTTCGAGGCGCACACGCATGTGAAGACGTTCTGGGATTCGACGGCCAGCCTGAGCACCGTCCTCAACCTGATGATCGATGCGGTGGCGACCAAGCTCGGACCGAAGGCCAAGCGCAACTTCGAAATGATGAGCGACATGGGCAACCTGTTGGGCGAGTTCGTGGGCGGCAGCTATCTGCGCCGGAAGGATTGAGCCGCCGGCGGCCTCAGAATGAAACGAAGCGAAAGAAATCAAGCGATGACCAGCATTCCTCCGTTCCGCGACCCGACAAAGCCGGGAGCAGCGCTCATCCCGCGGCAGGACTGGGACCGTGCGCCGTGGAACCGCTGGACGTTTCAGCATGTGCGCGACCTGGTGCCGACGACCCAGGTCTGGCGCGGCCAGGGGCCAGCGAGCCCGCTGCCCGAGAACCTGCAGGACATCGACGCGGTCGGCTTCGAGCTGGACGGGCGAAGCGACACGATCGGCGGCTTCCTGCAGTCCAGCTATAACGACGGCATGCTGGTGCTGCATCGCGGCAAGGTGATCGCGGAGCGCTACCTGAACGGCATGACGCCGCACACGCCGCATCTGTCGCAGTCGGTGGCGAAATCGGTGGTCGGCACGGTCGCCGGCATTCTGATCGGCCGCGGTCTGGTCGACCCGGCTGCGCCCGTCACCCAGTACCTGCCGGAGCTCGAGGCAACCGCCTATCGCGGCGCGACGGTGCAGCATGTGCTGGACATGACCAGCGGGGTCGTCTTCGACGAGACCTACACCGCGCTCGACTCGCATATGGCGCAGATGGACGCCGCCTGCGGCTGGAAGGAGCGCCGGGACCCGAACTGGCCGTCGAATGTCTGGGATCTGATCCTGTCGCTGAAGGAAGCCGAGTGCGTGCACGGCGCCTCCTTCCGCTATCGCTCGATCGAGACGGACGTCCTGTCCTTTGTCCTGCAGCGCGCCGCCGGAATGCCGCTCGCCGAACTGGTGAGCCGCGAATTGTGGGGGCCGATGGGGGCGGAGGAAGACGCCTATTTCACCGTCGACCCGGCTGGCTACGCGCTCGGCGACGGCGGCTTCAACGCGACCCTGCGCGACTATGCGCGCTTTGCCCTGCTGCATCTGGGCGGCGGCGAGATCAACGGCCGGCGCATCGTTCCGGCTGCCTGGATCGAGGAAACGCGCTCGGGCGCCCGGCCGGAACTTTTCGGCGGCGTCTATCACGAAGTGCTGCCGGAAGGGGCCTATCACAACCAGTTCTGGATCGAGGACAGCAAGCGCCGCGCCTATATGGCGCGTGGCGTCTTCGGGCAGCTGATCTACCTCGACCCGGAGGCGGACTTCGCCGCCGTCATCCTCTCCAGTTGGCCGGAATTCGTCAGCACCACGCGCACCCGCACCGCGCTCGCGGCGGTCAGGGCCATTCGAGAGGCGTTGTCGTCGTAGAGCGCCGCTTGCGGAACCGAGCGTTGAAGCCCCGGCGGAAATAGCCATTTACCAGGCTATTTCCGCAGGATTTTCTCCATCGTCCTTCCCTTGGCGAGTTCGTCGATCAGTTTGTCCAGGTAGCGAATTTCCCGCATCAGGGGTTCCTGGATGTCTTCTACACGAACCCCGCAGATCACTCCCAAAATCAGCGAACGCGAGGGATTCAACTGAGGCGCTTGCGCAAAGAAGTCCTCGAAGCTTGTGTTCTTCGCCAACTGGTCCTTTAGCGTCTCTTGGCTATATCCCGTCAGCCAACGGATGATTTCATCGACCTCTGCTTTCGTGCGACCCTTTTTCTGCGCTTTCGCGACATAATGGGGGTAAACGCTGGCCACGCTGACAGAATAGATGCGGTGCTTTGCCATGCGTCCTCCAAGGCTTTCCGGGGATCACCGGATCGAATGTAGCCGAGATCAATTTGCCCACCCTCGGAGGCAGTGTGGCAGCACAAGGACCCCTGCGTGCGCGCCTTCAGGGCGCCGGCGATCGCTGTCACAGCGGCCGCTTGAGCCACTTTGAGAGCACGCCGATGATGCCTTCGCGGAACATCAGTACGGCGATGACGAAAACGACGCCCTGCACCACGGTGACCCAGGCGCCGAGGCTGGCCAGATAATTCTGCATTGTGATGATGATGGCAGCACCGACCATTGGGCCGAATATCGTTCCCATGCCACCGAGCAACGTCATCAGTACGACCTCGCCGGACATCCCCCAGTAGACATCGGTGAGCGACGCCAGCTGGACCACGATCGCCTTGGTGGCGCCGGCAAGGCCCGACAAAGTGGCCGACAGCACGAACACCGCCAGCTTGTAGTGGTCGGTGCGGTAGCCTAGCGACACAGCCCTCGCTTCATTGTCTCGGATCGCCTTCAACACCTGTCCGAAGGGGGAGTGGACGATGCGATGAATGAGGAGCACCCCGAGCAGGAAGATGGCCGCCACGACGTAGTAGAGCGTCATGGTGTTGGAGAGGTCGAGCAGGCCGAACAGATAGCCTCGCGGAACCGCCTGAATGCCATCCTCGCCTCCGGTAAAGGGCGCCTGCAATGCGAAGAAATAGATCATCTGGGCAAAGGCGAGGGTGACCATCGCAAAGTAGATGCCCTGGCGACGGATGGCGAGGGCGCCGAAGACGAGGCCGAGGACGGCCGCGGTGAGCACGCCGGCGAGTATGGCGAGCTCGGGCGAAAATCCCCAGACCTTGGCGGCATGCGCCGAGACATAGCTTGCCATGCCGAAATAGGCGGCGTGGCCGAACGACAGCAGCCCGCCATACCCCAGCAGGAGGTTGAAGGCAGAGGCAAACAAAGCGAAGCACAGGAGCTTCATCAGGAAGAACGGATAAAGCAGGCCCGGCGCGACCAGAAGAAAGGCGGCGAGGCCGAGGAAAATCATCACGTGCAGGCGTTTGCCGCGGCCAGCCCGCTCGGCAAGAGCGGCGCCGGCTACCGGTTCTGCTTCAACGCTCATGTCAGGCCTCCCTTCCGAACAGGCCGGCCGGCTTCACCAGGAGCACGATCGCCATGATGATGAAAATGACGGTTGCGGCGGCTTCCGGATAGAAGACCTTGGTCAGGCCCTCGACAAGGCCGAGCGCGAAACCGGTGACGATGGCGCCAAGGATGGAGCCCATGCCGCCGATGACGACGACCGCGAAAACCACGATGATGAGGTTCGAGCCCATCATCGGATTGACGGCATAGATCGGCGCGGCCAGCACGCCCGCGAAGCCGGCAAGGGCAACGCCAAATCCGTAGGTGAGCGTGACGAGCAGGGGCACGTTGATGCCGAATGCCTGCACCAGTGTCGGATTTTCCGTGGCAGCACGAAGATAGGCCCCCAGCCTGGTCTTTTCGATCACGAACCAGGTGGCGAGACAGACGATAAGCGAAGCCACCACCACCCAGCCCCGATAGAGCGGCAGGAACATGAAACCGAGATTGATGCCGCCTGACAACTGGGGTGGGATGGCATAGGCGAGGCCTGACACGCCATAGGCATTGCGGAACAGGCCCTCGATGATCAGCGCGAGGCCGAAGGTCAGAAGCAGGCCGTAGAGATGGTCGAGCTTGTAGAGCCGCGAAATCATCGTTCGTTCGATGACCATGCCGACAACCCCCACGATCAGCGGCGCCAGGACAAGTGCGGGCCAATAACCGATGCCCAGATAGGTGAGCAGCATCCAGCCGACGAACGCTCCCATCATGTATTGGGCGCCGTGGGTGAAGTTGATGATGTTGAGAAGCCCGAAGATCACCGCAAGGCCGAGACTCAGCGTTGCGTAGAAAGCGCCATTGATGAAGCCGAGCAGCAGCTGACCGTAGAGTGCGGCGGCGGGAATGCCAAGAATTTCAGCCATCGGACCTTGTTCCGGTAAGGGTGTGACCCGGGAGCTGACGCGCTCCCGGGCAAGCCGTTACGATGTTACTGGGCCAGACTGCAGCCGCCATCTGCCAACGGGCGGAAGGCTTCAGCGGCCGGGATGGTGGCGACTGTCTTGTAGAGGTCCCAATCGCCGTTGGATTCTTCCGGCTTCTTGACCTCGAACAGATACATGTCGTGGATGTGGCGGCCGTCAGCGCGAACCTCACCCTTGCCGAACAGCGGGTCGTCGGAAGGGATTTCCTTCATCTTGGCCATCACGGTGGCGGCATCCTTGCTCTTGGTCGCCTCGACCGCCTTCAGGTAGTGCAGCACGGAGGCGTAGACGCCGGCCTGAACCATTGTCGGCATGGCGCCGCCGTGTTTCTCGGCAAAGCGCTTGGAAAACTCCCGCGTGCCATCGTTCTGGTCCCAGTAAAAGGCTTCCGTCAGCACGAGGCCCTGGGCGGTGCTGAGGCCGAGTGCCTTGACGTCGGTGACGAAGGTCAGCAGGCCAGCGAGCTTCTGGCCGCCCTGAACGATGCCGAACTCGGCGGCCTGCTTGATGGCATTTGTGGTGTCGGCGCCGGCATTTGCCAGGCCGATGACCTTGGCGCCCGAGCTCTGGGCCTGCAGCAGGAAGGACGAGAAGTCCTGGCCCGGGAAGGGATGGCGCACGCTGCCGAGCACCTTGCCCCCGGCTTTCTCGACCACGGCGGCGGTGTCGCGCTCAAGCGCATGGCCGAATGCATAGTCGGCCGTCAGGAAGAACCAGCTGTCGCCGCCCGCCTTCACCATGGCGCTGCCGGTGCCGTTGGCCAGCGCCCAGGTGTCGTAGGTCCAGTGGACGGTGTTGGGGGAGCATGCCTTGCCGGTGAGGTCGGACGCGCCGGCGCCGGAATTGATGAAGATCTTGTTCTTTTCCTTGGTGATCTCGCTGACCGCGAGCGCCACCGAAGAGGTCGGCACGTCAAGGATGACATCGACGCCGTCCTGATCATACCACTGGCGGGCGATGCTCGAGCCGATGTCCGGCTTGTTCTGGTGATCGGCAGAGATCACTTCGACATTGATGCCTTTGTCTGCCGCCTTGAAATCCTCTGCCGCCATCCTCGCGGCGACGACCGAGCCTTCGCCCGAGAGGTCGGCATAGGTGCCGGACCGATCGTTCAGCACGCCAAGCTTCACATCGATCTTTTCCTGGGCCAGCGCGCTGCCCGTCATCAGAGCCGCCGTGGCGGCGGCCAGGATTAGTTTCGCGACCTTCATTTTCCTCTCTCCCTTGTGTTAACCCTCAGATGCCAAGATAGCGATGAAGCTTGCCCATGCTGGCCTCCAGCCGGTCATCGGCAATCTCGTCCACGATGCGCCCCTGCTCGACGATGTAGTGACGGTCGGCAACGGTCGCGGCGGCGTGGAAATTCTGCTCGACCAGAACGATGGTGAAACCCATCGCCTTCAGCTTTCGGATCATGTGGCCGATCTGCTGGACAATCACAGGCGCAAGCCCCTCGGTCGGCTCGTCGAGGAGCAGCAGGCGCGCGCCCGTGCGCAGGATGCGGCCGATTGCCAGCATCTGCTGTTCGCCGCCGGAAAGCTTGGTGCCCTGGCTGTGCAGACGCTCCTTGAGATTGGGAAAGAGCTCGAAGACCTGCTCCAGGGTAAAGCCGCCTGGCGCAACGACCGGCGGCAGCAGGAGATTCTCCTTCACATCGAGGCTCGAGAAGATCCCCCGCTCCTCCGGGCACCAGGCGATGCCCTTCCTGGCAATCTGGCGGGAGGCGAGGCCAACCAGTTCGCTGCCGTGGAAACGGATGGAACCCCGGCGCTTCTCGATCACGCCCATGATCGACTTGAGCGTTGTGGTCTTGCCCGCACCGTTGCGGCCGAGCAACGTGACCACTTCGCCCGGATAGACATCGAATGCCATCCCGTGAAGCACATGTGACTCGCCATACCAGGCGTTGAGGTCGCGCACGGCAAGCAGCGGTTCCGTCGCTGCGGAGGGTGAAGCAGATTGGCTTGCAGCAGCGTCATGCATGGCCGGCACCGATATAGGCGTCAAGAACGCGCGGGTCCTTCGAGACCGTCCCATAGTCGCCCTCGGCCAGGACCTTGCCGCGAGCAAGCACCGTGATGAAGTCGGACAGGGTCGAGACGACCGACAGATTGTGCTCGACCATCAGCACCGTCCGGTCTCTCGAGACGCGGCGGATCAGTTGGGTGATGCGGTCCACATCGTCGGCGGCCATGCCTGCCATCGGCTCATCCATCAGCATCATTTCCGGGTCCAGCGCGAGCGTGGTGGCGATTTCGAGCGCGCGTTTGCGGCCGTAGGACAGCTCGCCGGCGACCGAATCCACAAACTCCGAAAGCCCGACGGCTTCGACAAGCTCCCGGGCGCGGCCGTTGAGCTCGTCGAGCGCACGTTCCGATTTCCAGAAATTGAACGAATCCCGCCTTTGCCGCTGCAGGGCGATGCGGACGTTCTCCAGCACGCTCATGTGCGGAAAGACGGCTGAAATCTGGAAGGAGCGTATCAGGCCAAGGCGGGCGATATCGGCCGGCTTGCGGTTGGTGATGTCCTGCCCTTTGTAGACGATCGACCCGCGTGTCGGGCTCAGGAACTTGGTCAGCAGATTGAAGCAGGTGGTCTTTCCTGCGCCATTCGGGCCGATAAGCGCATGGATGGTGCCGCGACGCACCTTAAGGTCCACGCCATCGACAGCGACGAAGCCCTTGAACTCCTTCGTCAGGCCATTGGCAGACAGGATTATGTCATCGGCCATCAGTCCTCCCGGTATGTTCCCGCTGGGTCTTGCGCCCATTTGGACTGACGCTATTTGGCCTTTCTTCCGGTGTCAATTCAATACTGAGCAAAGAAGTTCACAGTCATGAAATATTGCGCTAGTGTTTCGACAGTATCACCGAGCGCCAGTGGAGGCTCAATGCGCGTCAGGCAGATCGACAACGTCCTCGACTTGTTCGAAATCTATGCGCGGGAGCGATCACCGCTGACGCTGACGGCGTTATCCGAGGCGTTGGGCATACCCAAGTCGAGCACATTCAACGTCATCGAGACGCTGGTGACCCGTGGCTTCCTGTACGAGACGAAGCCGCGAGGCGGCTATTATCCAACCCAGAGGTTGCTCGAACTGGCGCGTTCAATGATGGACGGAGATCCGTTGACGGCGCGTATCCATGGCCAACTGGAAGCGCTCGCTGCAGCAACGGGCGAAACAGCGGTGCTAGCTGCCCGCGAACAGGACGACGTCGTCTATGTCGATGTCGTGGAATCCACCGCTCCCATCCGCTACTTTGCCAAGATCGGCGAGCGGCGCCCCATCTACACGACGTCGAGCGGCAAGGCCATTCTCACCACCTATGACCCGGCGGAACGGGCAGGCATCCTGCAGGCGCTGCGGTATTTCCCCTACCAGAACGCCACAAAGAGAGATGCCCGGGAACTGGCGGCCGATCTCGAAGCATCGATGATTCGTGGCTGGTGCGAGGATTCGGCGGAAACCACACCGGACGTGATGGGGTTGGGCGTCCCCGTCGTGGCGGGCGGGCGTCGCTACGGGCTTGCCGTCGCAGGCCCGATCTACCGCATGCAGGACAATCGCGAAGCGCTGGTAAAGCATCTTCGAGCGGCCGCCGCTCGTATCAGGGACATAGAAGTTTGATCC
The DNA here is from genome assembly GCF_040049255.1 of Mesorhizobium sp. KR2-14. Classification (NCBI taxonomy): domain Bacteria; kingdom Pseudomonadati; phylum Pseudomonadota; class Alphaproteobacteria; order Hyphomicrobiales; family Phyllobacteriaceae; genus Mesorhizobium; species Mesorhizobium sp. KR2-14. The sequence goes on from NZ_JBDZDR010000002.1 coordinate 903,835, forward strand.
TACCGGCGCATGGTTCACCTCACGCCACAGTAACCATACAAGAACCTGCCTTGACGGACTTTGCGTTTCCGGCTTTGCTAGCAACTGATCTACTGGACCAACCAGTAGATCAGCGGGAGGGGACCGGAATGGCGATGGGCGAACGCCCCGTGCTGGTCGAAATGCCGAAGGTGGGAAAGTCGCTCGACCGACGCACCGCCCGCGACCTCATCGCCGAGAAGATCATGGTCCTGATCGCGACCAACCTGCTGCGGCCGGGGGATGATCTGCCGGGCGAGCGCGAGCTTGCCAATGTCATGCATGTGAGCCGGGAAACCGTGCGCGGCGCCATCCAGCAGCTTGCCGCCCGCAATATCCTCGAGGTGGCCCAGGGCAGCCGCACGCGCGTCAGCAACATTGACCTCAGCCACCTGCCGGTGACGATCGTTTCGTCGAACGCCATCGACAGCTACGATCTGGAATCCGTGCATGCGGCGCGCCTGCACGTCGAATTGAAGGTGGTGGGCGACGCGGCCGAGGCGATCGACGATCAAACCATCGCCAAGCTCGAGGGCCTTCTGGAGGCTCACCGCGTCGGCGGCGACGACGCCATGCGTTTCCTCATCTGCGATCGGGAGTTTCATATCGCGATCTACCGGTCGTGTGGCAACCCGCTGCTCGCCGATTTCGTCACCGATCTCTACACTTACATGATGGATTTCCGCCGCTCGGCCATGTCACAGCCGGGCGCGATCGCCGCCAGTTATCACGACCATCTGGAGATACTGGAGGGTTTGCGCCGGCGTGACCGTGAGGCGGTCACGCAAGCGTTCCACAGACATCTGCTGCGCATCTACGCGACCACCAAGGAACTGGTCGCGCACGCCAGCAGCCGCATGAAGGTTTCGAGAGGAGAGCAGGACTGAAGGTCCGGTCTACCGGACAGGCACGACGGAGGAGGTCCGCCGCATATGCATGTAATGGTGATCGGAGCGGCCGGCATGATCGGCCGCAAGCTGGTAGAGAAGATCGCAGCCGCCCCCGGCGCGCTCGGCTATGAGGTCGAGGCAATGACGCTGGTGGATGTCGTCGAGCCGCCGGTTCCAGCCGAGCTTTCGACTGTCGCCTCCGCGTTGGCGCTCGATCTTTCGGAGCCCGGTGTTGCCGCGACCCTTGTTGCAAAGCGGCCCGATGTCATCTTCCATCTCGCGGCCATCGTGTCGGGCGAGGCCGAGGCCGATTTCGACCTTGGCTACAGGGTGAACCTCGACGGCACGCGTTTCCTCTTCGAGGCGATCCGGCAGGAGGGCATGCAGGCGCACTACAAGCCGAGGGTCATCTTCGCTTCGTCGATTGCAGTGTTCGGCGAGCCCTTCCCGGAAAAGATCGGCGATACATTCCTTACGACCCCGCTTACGAGCTACGGCACGCAGAAGGCGATCTGCGAACTGCTTCTTTCCGACTATACGCGCAGGGGATTTTTCGACGGCGTCGGCATCCGGTTGCCGACCATATGCATTCGTCCGGGAAAGCCGAACAAGGCGGCTTCCGGCTTCTTCTCCAATATCCTGCGCGAACCGCTTGCGGGAAAGGAGGCCGTGCTTCCGGTGGACGAGAGCGTGCGTCACTGGTTCGCAAGTCCTCGCTCGGCGGTTGGCTTTTTCGTCCATGCCGCGCGCTTGGATACCGTGCGCATCGGCCCGCGCCGCAATCTCACGATGCCCGGCCTTTCAGCCCTCGTGGGCGAGGAAATCGAAGCGCTCGCCCGTATCGCCGGGCCGAAGACGGTTGCGTTGATCCGGCGTGAGCCGGATCCGGTGATCCGCCGCATCGTTGCGGGTTGGGCGACCGACTTCGACGCGCAGCGCGCGAGCGAACTCGGGTTCAAGGCCGAGAGCACATTCGACGAGATCATCCGCATCCATATCGAGGACGAACTGCAGGGGCGCATCGGACATGGCTGACGGGCGGGTGCTGACCATGACGGTGATGGCGACGAAAATGCCGCTCGTCGGGCGGGGGTAGTTCGTGGCTGTCGACCATGGTGCAAGGGCCTTGAGGAGGGCTCGCCGTGGTCCAGCCCGACAAACCGGTTCTGGGAGGAACGTATATGGCAGGCGTTGACTTCGTCGATGTGAGGAAATCCTTCGGAGCCGTTCCGGTTATCAAGGGCGTCGATATCGAGATCGAGGACGGTGAGTTCGTGATCCTGGTCGGCCCGTCCGGCTGCGGCAAGTCCACGCTGCTGCGCATGCTGGCCGGGCTGGAGAACATCACCGCCGGCGAGATCCGCATCGGCGATCGGGTCGTCAATTCGCTGCCGCCGAAAGAGCGCGACATCGCGATGGTGTTCCAGAACTACGCGCTCTATCCGCACATGACCGTCGCCGCCAACATGGCCTTTTCGCTGATGCTCGCCAACAGCCCGAAATCCGAAATCGACAGTCGTGTCGCGAAGGCAGCCGATATCCTCGGCCTTTCCAAGCTTCTGGGGCGCTATCCACGCCAGCTTTCGGGTGGCCAGCGCCAGCGCGTGGCGATGGGACGCGCCATCGTGCGCGATCCGCAGGTTTTCCTGTTTGATGAGCCGCTCTCCAACCTCGACGCGAAGCTGCGTGTTGCCATGCGCTCTGAGATCAAGGGACTCCACCAGCGCCTCAAGACGACAACGGTCTACGTCACTCACGACCAGATCGAGGCCATGACAATGGCCGACAAGATCGTCGTCATGCATGACGGCATCGTGGAGCAGATCGGCGCGCCGCTCGACCTCTATGACAATCCGGCGAATCTCTTCGTCGCGGGCTTCATCGGTTCACCTGCGATGAACATGATCAACGGCCGGCTCGACCCCGACGATGCCCAAGCGTTCGTCACCGCGGACGGCACGCGCCTGCCGGTCGCCCGTCCGGCCGACGCCGCCAGAGGCCGGGGCCTCGTCTATGGCCTCAGGCCCGAATACATCGCCCTCGACGCGGCCGGCCTGCCGGCCGAGGTCGTGGTGATCGAACCCACCGGCTACGAGACGCAGCTGGTCGTCAGGCTTGGCGGCGCGGAGGTCACCTGCGTCTTCCGCGAGCGGGTGAATGTCCGCGTCGGCGAGACGATCCGCATCGCCATCAATGCGAACCACGTGCATCTGTTCGATGCGGAGACGGGCGAGAGGCTCGTCGACTGAACATCGCCTGCGCCGTCGGGAGGAAGGGTCCGAAGGCGCCGGCGGTGAATGGGTCCCGGTCAGGCCGGGCACCGGTGCAAGACATTCGCCGAAGCGGGACGGCAAATGTTTGAACGAGCAAAGCCCGCATCCAAGGAGGAGTGCAGATGACGTTCAAAAGACGCGATTTTCTTGCAGCATCCGCCGCCGTGGCCGGTCTTGCCGGCCTTGGCATCCGTCCGAGCTTCGCCCAGGCGGCCGAGCCGACCTACAAGCCGGAGGAGGGCGCCAGTCTTCGTCTCCTGCGCTGGACACCGTTCGTACAGGGCGACGAGGATGCCTGGCTCGCCAACACCAAGAAGTTCACCGAGGCGACCGGGGTCGAGGTCCGGGTCGACAAGGAAAGCTGGGAAGATATCCGACCCAAGGCCGCAGTCGCCGCCAATGTCGGTTCCGGCCCGGACATGGTCATGTGCTGGTTCGATGATGCCCACCAGTATCCTGACAAGCTCGTCGACCTGACGGAACTCGCCAACTATCTCGGCGGCAAGTACGGCGGCTGGTACGATGGCATGAAGGGTTATGCCGCACGCGGCGACAAGTTCATCGCCATGCCGCTGACGGCCATCGGCAATGCTGTCGTCTACCGCCAGAGCCACATGGAGGCTGCGGGATTCAAGGAATTCCCGAAGGATACGGACGGCTTCCTTGAACTCTGCAAGGCGCTGAAGGCCAAGGGCACTCCCGCCGGCTTCCCGCACGGCAAGGCCGTCGGCGACGGCAACAACTACGCCCATTGGCTGCTGTGGAGCCATGGCGGCAAGATGGTCGACGAGGGCGGTGCCGTTACCATCAACAGCCCGGAGACGATCAAGGCGATCAATTATGCCAAGGCGCTCTACGAGACGTTCATTCCCGGCACCGAGAGCTGGCAGGACATCAACAACAACCGCGCCTTCCTGGCCGGCCAGGTGTCGCTGATCGCCAACGGCGTTTCGGTCTATTACGCGGCGAAGAAGGATCCTGCGCTCGCCGAGATCGCGGCGGACATGCGTACGACCAACTTCCCGATCGGCCCGGTCGGCGAGAGCGTCGAACTGCATCAGACGAGTTCGCTCCTGCTCTTCAGCCACACAAAGTATCCGGAAGCGGCCAAGGCCTACATCAAGTTCATGATGGAAGCCGACCAGATGAACGCCTGGATCACGGGGGCCAGCGCCTATTGCTGCCAACCGCTCAAGGCCTTCGCCGGCAACCCGGTATGGACGGCCGACCCGATCCACGCGCCCTATGCGCGTGCTTCGGAGACGCTGCGCCCGAACGGCCATGCCGGTCCGCTGGGCTATGCCTCCGCGGGCGTTATGGCCGACTACGTGCTCGTCGACATGTTCGCGGCAGCCGTGACTGGCCAGATGACGCCCGAGGAGGCGGCGGCGGAAGCCGAGCGCCGCGCCAATCGCTACTATCGCGTCTGACTGGGCGCGTCGCTTCAGAGCCCGGCGGCGTTGCGCCGCCGGGACTTCCAGATCAGGCCAGCAGGAGAAGTCGATGTCCATCGTGCCGTCCGGTAAGCCGCCATCCGCCCTTGTGGCGCTGATGCAGAACAACAATGTGCTCGGCTTCCTCTTCATGTTGCCGGCGGCGGTGTTCCTCGTTTGCTTCCTCACCTATCCGCTTGGCCTTGGCGTGTGGCTTGGCTTCACCGATACGCGAATCGGCCGGGACGGCATCTTCATCGGACTGGAGAACTACGAGTTCCTGGCAAACGACAAGGTTTTCTGGCTTTCGGTCTTCAATACGCTGCTCTACACCTCAGTGGCCTCCGTGCTGAAATTTGCGCTCGGCCTGTGGCTGGCGCTGCTTCTCAACGAAAATCTGCCGTTCAAGTCCTTCTTCCGTGCCATCGTTCTTCTCCCCTGGGTGGTGCCGACGGTGCTGTCGGCGCTCGCCTTCTGGTGGATCTACGACAGCCAGTTTTCGATCCTCTCCTGGTCGCTGATGAAGCTCGGCCTCATAGACGGCCCGATCAACTTCCTCGGCGACCCGAAGAATGCTCGTGCCTCGGTCATCGCAGCGAATGTCTGGCGCGGCATTCCCTTTGTCGCGATCTCGCTGCTCGCCGGTCTCCAGACCATTCCCGCCTCGCTGCAGGAGGCGGCGTCGCTCGATGGCGCCACGAGTTGGCAGCGCTTTCGCTATGTGACGCTGCCCATGCTGACGCCGATCATCGCCGTGGTCATGACCTTCTCCGTCCTCTTCACCTTCACCGACTTCCAGCTCATCTACGTGCTGACGAAGGGCGGGCCGGTGAACGCGACACACCTCATGGCGACGCTTTCCTTCCAGCGGGGCATTCCGGGCGGGCAGCTCGGCGAGGGCGCGGCGATCGCGGTGGCGATGGTGCCCTTCCTGCTCGGCGCCATCATGTTCAGTTTCTTCGGCCTGCAACGCCGCAAATGGCAGCAGGGCGGCCAGGATTGAGATCGGGAGGAAGACCATGAGCACCACAACCAGGATCTCGGCGGATGATGTCCTCACTGACGACAAGGAGGGGATGAGCTACCTGAACCGCCTGCCGCGCCGCATGGTCGTTCTCTACCTGCCGATCGCCGTCTTCGTCGTGGTGCTGCTCTTTCCGTTCTACTGGATGGCCATCACGGCGGTGAAACCGAATGCGCAGCTCACCGACTACAACAACTACAGCCCGTTCTGGGTCGTCGGGGCGACGCTGGATCACATCAGGTACCTGCTCTTCGAAACCTCTTATCCAGGCTGGCTGTGGAACACCATGCTGGTCGCCGTCTGCTCGACCGTCCTGTCGCTCGCGGCCTCGGTCTTCGGCGCCTATGCAATCGAGCGTGTGCGCTTCACCGGGTCGCGCTCCGTCGGCCTGCTCGTCTTCCTTGCCTATCTCGTACCGCCGTCGATCCTCTTCATCCCGCTCGCCTTCATCGTCTTCAAGCTCGGCATGTACGATTCGCGGCTGGCGCTGATCTTCACCTATCCGACCTTCCTCATCCCCTTCTGCACCTGGCTGCTGATGGGCTACTTCCGCTCGATCCCGTTCGAACTGGAGGAAAGCGCCTTGGTGGACGGCGCCTCGCGCTGGCAGATCCTCGTCAAGATCATCCTCCCGCTTGCAGTTCCCGGCCTTATTTCCGCGGGCATCTTCGCCTTCACGCTGTCGTGGAACGAGTTCATCTACGCGCTCACCTTCATCCAGTCGTCGGAGAACAAGACGGTGCCCGTGGGCGTGCTGACGGAACTCGTGCGCGGCGACGTCTTCGAATGGGGATCGCTCATGGCGGGCGCGCTCTTCGGCTCGCTGCCGGTCGTCATCCTCTATTCCTTCTTCGTCGACTACTATGTCTCGTCCATGACCGGCGCGGTGAAGGAATAGGGTTGTCCAGACTCGAAGGAGCAAGGACGATACCGACGCCTCCTGTGACTGCGGCCGTTTTGCAAGAAGTTACTGAGCACGTGTGATCAAGTGCGGTCTTCTTCTCTGCGGCGTATTCTTTGCTGTCGCCCTCGCACCCAGTCCTATCCGCCCGCGCGGTAGAAGAGAGACGGGCGAACTGTCTTGTCGCGCGGTACGGCGTAGACGTTGTACGTGGCCTTGGGATCATCGCCCATTCCAAGCGATCCTTCCGGCATGCCCGGGACCGCGATGCCCGCGACGTCCGGCCGTTCGCTAAGAAGCTTGTCAACAGCCTCAAGCGGCACGTGGCCTCCCAGGAAATACCCGTCGACCGCGGCGACATGGCAGCCTTCCATTGCGGAGGGCACGCCGGCCTGTTTCCTGACCTGCGACAGGTCCTCCAGGTCAACGGACCTTACGTCGTATCCCGCCTAGCAGTCCGGCATCGGGCGGGAGGGCTCCCGCCACGGCCTCGAGGACTACCTTGAAATGAAATACCTCTGCATGGGCGGCATCTGAAACAGGGCCATCCAGGACCATAGAGGCAAGCGGGTCAGGCGGTGCCTATCCCGCGCGAGCGTGCGACGCCTGTCAGCGCCTGGACCAGTTCGTCGGTCGCCTTGGGGCGAGGACGAAACCGACACCAATGCACATAGGCGGGAATCTCCACGCTATTCTCGACCGGAACGGCCACCAGTTCCATCCGCTCGCAATCCATGGCGGAAAACTCGTCTATGATCGAAACGCCGATATTCTCGTAGACGAAGGAGATCGCCGCCTCGACGAAATGGACGAACACGTCGGTCTTGCGGCTGACGCCTGCCCGCGCATAGGTGGCGTCGATATAGCGGCCATGGGGCGTGTCAGAGCCGAAGGAGATCAGCACCTCGTCGCCGAGCATGCGCGGCGAAATCGCGCTGTGGTGAGCCAGCGGATGGGTGCGCGGCATCAGGCAGACGAGCTTGCCTCTCCCAATCACTGCCGTCTCGAGCGTCGGATCGTTCGCTTCGGCGATCGTGGTCACGCAGGATCCCTGGCCGAAGAGCAGGTAGTCGCGGATATCCTTCTGTGAAAGGAAATCGCAATGGAAGGTGCGCGAGCTGTAGCGCTCCCTGAGAATCTTCAGGGCCTTCGGCACCAGCCGCATGCCGATGCTGGGCGTGGTGCCGAAGCGGAAGACGGAGGAGTCGCCCGTTGCGATCGAGTGGATGGCTTCCGAAAGCCGGTCGAACTGGCCGTAGACCCGCTCCACCTCCACCAGAATGAGCTTCGCTTCCTCGGTGGGAACCAATCGGCCGCCGATGCGCTCGAACAGCCTGGCGCCGATCTCGTCCTCGAAGCGGCGGACCGTCATGCTGAGACTGGGTTGCGAGACGCCGAGCTGCTGCGAGGCCGAGGTGAGCGAGCCCGTCGCCATCACGACGCGGAAAACCTCGATCTGCCTCTGCTTCAATAGCGGCCTGGCCATTACTTCAGTCCCGAAATGCGCGAAACTCTATAACTTCGCATTATAGGTCGCATCTCATAATCTATTGGCCCGCGAGAGGGAAGGCCGTCATGTTCTGAACCGCGGCAAGGCCATGTGATGCCTTCGGCCGCGTGGGATGCAGGCATGATCAAGGGCAGCACGCGCATCGTCGCGATTATCGGTTCGCCGGTGGCGCAGGTTAAGTCGCCGGAAAATTTCAATGCGGCGTTCGAACAGTCCGGCAGCGATGTGGCGATGATCGCGATGGACATGGCGCCGGAAGGCGTTGCGGACTTCCTGTCGCTGGCACGGCAATGGAAGAACCTGGACGGGTTCGTGGTGACGATACCGCACAAGCAGGCAGTCGCGGCCGGCATTGACGAGATCACGCCGCGGGTAGCCCTGCTCGGCGCCGCCAATGTTGTCCGGCGCGAGGCCGATGGCAGGCTGACGGGCGATATGGTCGACGGGCTCGGCTTCGTCGAGGCCGCGCGACGAAACGGCTTCGAGCCTGCAGCCAAGCGCACGCTGGTCATCGGCGGTGGCGGCGCGGGCAGCGCGATCGCCCACGCGCTCTGCGAAGCGGGCGCCGCCTCGCTTGCGATATCCGACATCGATGCCGCCCGGGCGGAACGCCTTGCCGGCCTTCTGCGCGCCGAATTCCCGGCGACCGAGATAGGCACACAGGCGGGCGACCTCGGCATGCTCGACCTGGTCGTGAACGCAACGCCGCTGGGCATGAAGCAAGGCGATCCGCTTCCGCTTGTGGGAGACGCGCTGGCCGGGCTCAAGGCGTCGGCCCTCGTCGCAGACGTGGTTACCTCGCCGGAGGTGACGCCGTTCCTTGCGGCCGCGAAGGCGCGCGGCCTCCAGATTCAGACCGGGCCGCAGATGGCGAAGGCGCAGCTCGCGCTGCTAGGCGGCCATATGGGCGTGATTTAACGCGCGCCCCGAGACGATTTTCAGCAAAGGCGTATCGCACGAGATTCATGACTAAGACGGTTCAGAAATATGATGTGGTGGTGGTCGGCGCGGGCGCCGGCGGCATCGCCGCCGCCGTAGGCGCAGCCCGCACCGGCGCCAGGACGCTTCTGGTCGAACGCTACGGCTTCATGGGCGGAGCGGCCACCAACGCGCAGGTTCTCGCCTATTGCGGCTTCTTCGCGCGCGGCGAAACGGCAAGGCAGATGGTGTCAGGCGTCGGCCAGGACCTGCTCCTGGAGCTGAAGGCGCTGGGCATCGATATTGCCCCGATCGTTTCGAAGAGCGGCTACTGGATCATCATGCTTGATCCGGAAGCAACCAAGCTCGGCTTCGACCGTCTGGCGCGGAGGAACGCACTCGATGTGCGCCTGCACACGCGCTTGTTGGGCGCCGAGGTGGATGGCGACCGTATCCGCTCTGTGACGCTTGTCGACCATTCCGGCATAACGACCGTCGAAGCTGGCGCTTTCGTCGATGCCAGCGGCGAGGCGACCCTTGCGACGCTGGCCGGCGCGCCGCTGAGCCAGCCGGGCGGTGAGAACGCGCATCTGCAGGCGGCATCCTTTCCCATACGCATCGGTGGGGTTCCCGAAGATGTCGTTTTTGATCGAAAGATCATGGCCGAGCTCATCGCCGAGCATAACAAGACGGCCGAAATGCCGATCTTGCGGGCCGACGGCGGCGTCGTCTCGCGCCTGCCGCTCACCAACGACATGTGGTGGATGGCGATCGACCTGGAAACCGACGGCATCACCGGCGAGAGCCTGACCGAGGTCGAGTTCAAGGCGCGCGAGCTCGCCTGGCTGAACCTGGAAGTCCTGCGTCGCCACCCCGGTTTCGAGAAGGCTTATCTGGTCTCGACCGGCCCGCAGATGGGAATCCGCGAGACGCGGCGGCCGTTCTCGCGGGCCGATGTGGTCGAGCAGGATGTCGTCGAAGGCCGCCGCCATGCGGATGGCATCGCACGCGCGAGCTGGCCCATGGAGGTTCACGAGTCCCCGGGCAAGGCACGTTTCGTGGATATCGGCGGGGAAGGCTTCTTCGACGTGCGCGCCGGCGCGATCGAGGCTGCGGAGATCGCCAACCTTCGACTGGCCGGACGGGTCATCGGCGCTGACTCGAAGGCATATGGCTCGATCCGCGTCATGGGCACAGCGTTCGCCACCGGGCATGCGGCCGGCGTTTCCGCCGCACTCGCCGTCGTGGGGCACACGGACGTTGCAACGCTGCAAAAGACACTGGAAGGGCAGGGCGCCGTCATCTGACGGCGCGGGGAGGAGCGGGGAATGGATGCGAGCGGCATAGCAGAAGGCTACGACCTGATCGTGCTTGGCAGCGGTGCAGCCGGCCTCTCCGCCGCCGTCACCGCCGCAAGCCATGGCCTTAAAGTGCTGGTTGCGGAGAAGGAGGCACATTTCGGCGGTGCGTCGGCGATCTCGGGCGGTACGATCTGGATTCCCGGCAACCGGCAGGCCTCCGAAGCGAAGCTCGACGCTTCGCTGGCGACCGCGCGAACCTATCTCACCCACATGATCGGAGAAGGAGCCGATCTTGAGCTGGTGGATGCCTTCCTGCAGCGGGGAGGCGAGGCGCTGGCGTTCCTGGAGGAAAACTCGGAGCTGAAGTTCAAGGTCCGGCCATTCTCTCCCGACTATCACATGGAACTGGAAGGCTCTTCCGATGGCGGCCGCGCACTGGAAGTGCTGGAATATGACGGAAGCAGGCTGGGCGACCGGTTCAGGGAGCTCCGCAAGCCGCCCGAAGGCATGCTGCTTTTTGGTGGGATGATGGTCAATCGGGCCGACGTGCAGCACTTCCTGAACGCGCGCCGGTCGTGGGCGTCGCTCAAGCATTGCCTGAAGCTGCTTGCCCGCTATGCAAAGGACAGGATCTCCCATGAGCGCGGCACGCGGCTGGTCGTCGGAAATGCGCTGATCGCCCGTCTCGCCCGCTCCGCCTTCGACCTCGGCGTGGATCTCCGGACGGGTCTGACGGTTAGCCGTCTGATCGAGGAAGATGGTCAGATCTGTGGTGTCGTCGTGAGGACGGCGGCAGGCGAGCGGCAGGTCCGCGCTCGCGCAGGCGTGGTGCTGGCAACCGGAGGCTTCGGAGCGTTGGAGGATGCCTCCCGGTGGCGGCCGCAGACCGATGCCTCGCATAGGTCGATGTCGCCAGCCGGAAATATCGGTGACGGCATGGCACTTGCCATCGCTGCTGGGGCGGTCCGCGGCGAGGGGCTGGTCTCGAATTTCTACTGGGCTCCGGTCTCGGTGCTGACGCATGAGGATGGCTCAGAGGAGAAATTCCCGCATCTCGTCACGGACCGGGCAAAGCCGGGCATCATTGCGGTGAACAGGTGCGGGCGCCGCTTCGTCAACGAGGCCGATTCATACCATCGCTTCGTACTTGCCATGCAGGCCGATCCCGAGGTGAACTCGCCCTGCCATCTCGTCTGCGATTCAGCCGCCCTGAGCGCCTATGGCATGGGCCTGGCACGCCCGGCACCAGTATCCAACAAGGCGCTGGTGAAGAGCGGATATCTCATCGAGGCCGCGAGCATCGGTGAGCTGGCCGAACGGATAGGCGTGGATCCGATCGCGTTGACGGATACGATCGAGCGCTACAATGCCTGCGCCGCGCGCGGCGACGATCCCGAATTCGGCAGGGGAACCAGTTCCTACAACCGCTCGATGGGCGACCCGGACCGTCGGCCCAATCCTTGTCTTGGCCCCATCCGCCAGGCGCCGTTCTACGCCGTCAGGCTCGTCACCGGCGATCTCGGCTCGGCAACCGGCATCCGCACGGATGCGAATGCGCGCGCTCTCGACGGCGGCGGGCGGCCCATTCCGGGGCTTTACGCCGCAGGCAACGACATGAATTCGATCATGAACGGGACCTATCCTGGTCCCGGCATAACGCTCGGCCCGGCATTGACGTTCGGCTATCTCGCCGCGCTCGATGCCGTAAGCTGCGTCAAGCGGTCTCAATGAAGGAATATGCATGATGATCTATGAGATGCGTACCTACACGCTGAAGCCCACAAGGATGGCGGATTGGCTCGCCCTCTACAAAAGCCACGCGCTTGCCGTGCAGCAGGAGCATCTTGGCAAACTGGTGGGCTTCTTCACCACGGAGTTCGGGACCGCGAACCAGGTTGTGCATATATGGGCCTATGAAAGCCTGGACGAACGCGCCGCCCGTCGCGCGAAAATGGCTGCCGATCCGCGCTGGAGCGAGTTCAGCGCCAAGAACAAGGAGCTCGATGCCATCGTGGAGCTGAAATCGTCGATCCTCAAGCCGACGGATTTTTCTCCGCTCGCCTGAGCACAGTAAGCAAGAATGGGATTTCCGATGAGCGCCACCGCCGAGCTGTTTCCGGGATTTCGGGAAGTCGAGGTCGAGACCTCCCAGGCCCGACTGTCGGCTGTCATCGGCGGCTCGGGCGAGCCGGTTCTGCTGGTTCACGGATACCCGCAAACGAAGGCGGCTTGGCACCGTGTTGCCGGTCCGCTCTCCGACCGATACAGGGTCATTGCGGTGGACCTTCCGGGCTATGGCGACAGCAGGATCGTCGGCGCGCCTGCGGATCCCGGCAGCAAGCGCTGGATGGGCGCCCAACTGCACGAGATGATGGCGGCGCTGGGCCACAGCCGTTACGCCGTTGTCGGCCATGACCGCGGCGCACGCGCCGCCTATCGCATGGCGCTGGATATGCCCGAGGCGGTGACGGCACTCGCCTCTCTGACGGTGGTGCCGGTATCCGACGTCTGGGCCGGCGCTGACAAGAAATTTGGCATGGGGGCCTTCCACTGGTACATGCTGGCGCAGCCCTTCGACCTGCCCGAACGGCTTCTTGCATCGGACCCGGATTATTTCCTCGATCTTACTCTGACCAAGATGGCGGGTAGCCTCGATAATCTCCATCCGACGGCTCTGTCCGAGTATCGCCGCGCCTTCCGCGATCCGGCGGTGCGGCATGCGGTGTGCGAGGATTATCGTGCCGGTGCAGGCATCGACGAGCGCCATGATCTGGAGGACAGGAACAGGGGTCGTAAAATCGATTGTCCCGTGCTCGTCCTCTGGGAGGAGGGCAAGACTTTCGGCGGTCGAGTGCCACTTGATATCTGGCAGGATTGGGCCAGCGATGTTTCCGGCCGGGGGCTGAGCGGCGGCCACCTGCTTGCCGAACGCTCCGCAGACGATGTCCTTGCCGACCTTCTGCCGTTCCTGGAGAGGGCATAGCAATGGACGATGTGCGGACGCGCGAGTCGACGCCGGACAGCGAGCCCGTGGTCGGCCTGAAGCTTATTGACATACTGCATAAGAGGCTTGACGACCCGGGCCTCATCGCACGGCCAGTCATGCCATGATGGCATGACTGGCGAATAGAACGGTCACCGAATGACGAGGTTGCGGCTGCAACAAAGTTGACAACACCCTGAGAAGCCAGAATCCGGGAAGGAAGAAAGCGGAATGATGAAGTTTCCATTGAATCGGCGGCAAGCACTTATCGGCCTCGGAGCCGCGGGCACCATGCTGGGCCTTGGTATGCCTGCGCGCGCCAACACCAAGGTCAATCTCGGCGTGATCCGCCTGGCCAGCCATGCTCCCAGCTTTATAGCGTTCGAGCGGGGCTACTACGCGGACGAAGGTCTTGACGTAGAGCTGAAATATTTCGAGGCGGCGCAGCCGATGGCGGTGGCCATCGCATCCGGCGACGCCGATTATGGTGTCACCGCCATGAGCGGCGGCTTGATCAGCCTGGCCGAGAAAGAGGCCGTCAAGGTCATCGGCGGCGCGCTGACGGAAGAAAAGGGGCTGGTTGGAGCCATCATCCTTGCCTCCAACAAGGCCTATGAGGCCGGCCTCACCCACCCGAAGGAACTGGCCGGCAAGAGCTTCGGCATCACCACCGCAGGCTCCTCGTTCCACTTCATGGCCCACAAGATCGCCCAGGCCAACGACATCCCGCTGTCGAAAATCTCGCTGCGTCCGCTGCAGAAGGTTGGCGCCGTGGTCGGCGCGCTGTCTTCCGGCCAGATCGATTCCTGGGCGATCCAGTCCAGCATCGGCAAGAAGATGATCGCCGAGGGCGCGGCCAAGCAGATCGGCCTGGTCTCCGACTATGCGCCGGATTACCAGGTTACGACCGTGTTCACCTCGACCGCCAACGCGGCCAAGGAGCGCGAGAAGACGCAGGCCTTCATCCGCGCCTACTCCAAGGCGGTGGAAGATTACAACAAGGCCTTCGTCGACAAGACGGCCGACGCCGGCGAAGTCGATGAGATCGCCAAGATCTGCCACAAATATGTTGAGGCCGATCTACCGTTCGAGCAGGCCAAGACCAACCTGGTCGAGGGCTCTATGCGCATCAACAAGAACCTCGCTTTGTCGCTGAAGTCGGTGACCGAGCAGCTCGAATGGTTCAAGTCCGAAGGCATGGTGAAGGGGAACATCACCCCCGAGATGCTTTTCGACACGTCCTACGTCGAAACCATCTGATCCACTCCAACCTTCTCAAATTACGGAGGCCCCTCGGGGGCCTCCGGCGGAGTATTCCATGGATTTGCTGATCGATAATGTCACCCACACCTATGGTGCCGTCGAGGTGTTGCGGGACATCTCGCTCGAAATCCCCCAAGGGCAGATCGTCTGTCTTATCGGGCCTTCCGGGTGCGGAAAATCTACCCTGCTGCGCTTCCTCGGCGGGCTTGAAAAGCCCACGAAAGGCGCGGTCCTGCAGGTCGGCGAGCCGGCCAAGGACTCGCTCAACCCGCTGACCTATGTTTTCCAGCATTTCGCGCTGCTGCCCTGGCGCACCGTGGAAGGCAATATCGCTCTTGTGCTTGAGGATCATGGCATCGGCCGCGCCGAGATGGACAGGATCATCACCGACGTGCTGGCGCGCACCCGTCTCTCGGACTTCCGCACGGCGTTGCCCAAGCAGCTATCCGGCGGCATGAAGCAGCGCGTCGCGATCGCCCGTGCGCTCGCCGTGCGCCCCGCGGTCATGCTGATGGACGAGCCGCTTTCCGCGCTCGACAGCCAGACGCGCGAGCTCTTGATGGACGATCTCGTTGCGCTGTGGACCCGTCAGCCCTTCACGGCCGTCTATGTGACGCACAATCTTGCCGAAGCCGTCCGCCTCGGCCACCGCATCGTCGTACTCTCCCGCCGGCCCGGCCGCATTCGCGAGATCGTCGAGATCGACATGCCGCTTGACCAGCGGAAGTTGGGAAACCCCGAGCTCGATGCCAAGCACACCCAGCTTTGGGACTTGATGCGCGAGGAGGCCGCCGCCGCAGACCAGGAGTTGCTCGATGTCTGATGTCAGGGTTCGTCCCGTCGAATTCCGCGGCCGGGGCTTCGCCCCGCAGCATGTACGTGGCATCGGCCTCATCGTTTTCGTGGTGCTGATCGGCCTTGCTGAGATCGGCACGCGTTCCGGCATAATTTCCGCGCTGTCGCTGCCGCGCCCTTCCGCCGTGCTGCAAACCTTTGTCCAGCTTTACGAGACGGGTCTGTTGTGGAAACACCTGCTCCCCTCGTTCCAGAGGCTTTTTGTCGGTGCCTTCATCGGCATCGCGGTAGGCATTTCGCTTGGTGTCCTGATCGGTCTTTTCAGCCTCGTCCGCGCCGGCCTCGTGCCGCTGGTGGCCGCCCTGTTCCCGATACCGAAGATCGCGCTCCTGCCGCTCTTTGTCATCTGGTTCGGCATTGACGAGGCCTCGAAATACGCGCTGATCGCCTTCGGCACGTTCACGCCCACCGTCGTGGCCACCTATGGCGCGGTGGATAATGTCGACCGCAGCCTGATCAGGATGGGCCAGAGCTTCGGGCTTTCCTGGTGGTCGATCGTCCGCAAGATCGTCTTGCCCGGCGCGTTCCCGGCTATCCTTTCCGGCCTGCGCGTGTCGATCTCGATTGCCATCATCCTGCTGGTTGCCGCCGAGATGCTCGGCGCCGAATATGGCGTCGGCTCCTATATTCTCGAGGCGGGCGCGCTCTACGATCTCGAGCGGCTTTTTGCCGGCGTGGCGATCCTGTCGATCATGGGCCTGGTCTTGAATTGGCTGATCGGCCTCATCGAGAAGCGTTTCCTCGGCTGGCGCGGCTAACACCGCGCCGCCGGCAACCGAGAGTATCGAAACATGCTGGCTTTGCAGAAGGTGCGGCCCGGCCCGGGAATCGAGCTGCGCCACCTGCCCGAAATATCGGAAATCCTCCCCGAAGAGGTGCTGATCCGAACCGCGGCGACCGGCATTTGCGGGACCGATCTGCACATCGCCGAATGGACGCCTGGATACGAATCCATGCAGTCGGCGATGCCGGTCACGCTTGGCCATGAATTGTCCGGCACGATCGTCTCCACGGGTGCTGCCGTCGATAGCCGGTTGGTCGGAACGCGGGTGACCGTTCGGCCCTCGGTAGTGTGCAGGCATTGCGACGCGTGCCGCGCGAAGGATGAGGAAAACTGCACGGGGCGCCGCGGTATCGGCATCGGGCGCAACGGCGCCTTTGCTTCTCATGTCGCGGTGCCCTTTGCCAATTGCGTGGCGCTGCCCGAAGGGCTCGATTTCGAGATCGCCGCTCTGACGGAGCCGATGACCGTCTGCGCGGAAGCGGTCGATACCGGCGAAGTAAAGAAGGGCGACCGCGTGCTGGTGCTCGGCCCCGGCTTCATAGGACAGGGGATCGCGCTCTTCTGTGAAGCGGCCGGCGCTTCCGAAGTGGTGATCTGCGGGCACAATGATGCGGCGCGGCTGAAGACACTCAACGATCTCGGCTTCGCCAACACCGTCGACACCGCCGGCACCACGCTATCGGAGGCGCTGCGGCCGTTTCTGGGGCGCGGCAAGTTCGACGTGGTCATCGAGGCGACCGGCGCCCCGCAGGTGGTGCCGGAAGCGCTCGCCTGTCTGAAGAAGAGGGGGATTCTGGTCATCGCGGGCATTCATCCGCGGCCGGTCGAGATCGATCTCACGCAACTCGTTCGCAACCATCAGCAGGTGCGAGGCTCCTACCGCTCCCCTGTCGCAACCTGGCATCGCGTTCTGGACTATCTCTCGGCCAACCAGGACCGCGTGCGCGGACTGATCACGCACCGCTTCGATCTGGCCAATGCCGAGAAGGGCTTTGCCCTGGCCTTGGGCAAGGCAGCCTCCAAGGTCGTCATTCACCATCAACAGGATTGAGAAGCCGATGTCTTCGCAAGGTACAGCTTTCCTGGCACTGTGGAACGGCTTCGATCCGGCGCTGCTGGACGAATATGAATGCTGGCATACATTCGAGCATGTGCCGGAACGGC
Organism: Mesorhizobium sp. KR2-14; assembly: GCF_040049255.1. Taxonomy (NCBI): domain Bacteria; kingdom Pseudomonadati; phylum Pseudomonadota; class Alphaproteobacteria; order Hyphomicrobiales; family Phyllobacteriaceae; genus Mesorhizobium; species Mesorhizobium sp. KR2-14. The sequence goes on from NZ_JBDZDR010000002.1 coordinate 921,152, forward strand.
TCAGCGTGCCGGGTTTTCTCTCGGGCAAGCGCTACGCAAGTGGCGGCGGCGCGGAGCGCAGGTTCTTCACGCTCTACGAGCTGGAGTCGCTCCAGGTGCTCGAAAGCGCGGCCTATCGGGAACTCGTCGACGAGCCGACACGCTGGTCGGCTAAGATGCGCCGTTCCTTCAGCGGCTTTCGCAGATATCCCTGCCGCCGCGTGGCAGCCGCCGGTAGCGGGCTCGCAGGCGCGGCAGCCACGTTCGTCCTGCCCCTGTCGGCGCCAGAGAACGAGGTCGAAGCTCTCGCGGAGTTGCTAGGCAGGCAATTCTCTTCCGGTAGGATCACGTCGTTTCAGATCGGTGTCTCGATCGCCAATCCGCACTACAAGGTGTTCAGTCAGGACTTCTCCGCTGCGGAAGGAGGCTCCGTAATCGTGGCCGTGCTCGAGGCGACGACCAGACCGGCGCTGGACGAAGCGGGAAGGGCGCTGGCCGACAAAACGGCAAGCTTCTCCGCAGCCAAGACGCCGGACTGGGAAGTTTTCGATCTCCTCTACGCGATCGCCAAGCAGGAACCGCCTCAGGGAGAAAGGTGGCGCGTTCCTCCGCGCGATGACCTGCGCGCGCTCTTTTCCGACCACTGATCGCCTGTCCCGGGTGATCGAGATCAACTCTGGTTGCGGCAAGTGAGGGCTATTGGCAGAATGTGCCGCCATCCTTGCGCGGAGCGAGATCGAAATGCAGATGCCCGGCATGGTCGGCATCACTGCCTGGACCCAAAACCGTCTTGAATGGACCGCAGGCGGCATTGCGGATCTCGGCAATGAATTTTGTGGCCTTCTCGTCCGAAGCGGGTGCGACGTCGATTTCGGTGCCTTTTGAAAGGCTGAAATGACCGATGTCGATAGCATTGCCGAACGCGTGTTCGGACAGTTTGGCGGTGCCGTTGCGCGGGCGACAGACGTAAGTCGAGACCTGGGACACCGATTTCAACTCTTCGCCATAGACACTCCGTGCGGCCGGTTCGATGACACTTGCCGCAAATCGCGCCAAAGCCTCGGCCAGGTTGCAGTTCATCAGCGCGTCTGGTGCCAGATCGATGTCTTTGCCGAGCGTATTCACGAAGATCGGGTAGGGCAGGGCGCAACCGGATTCGCTGCTTTCGGGCGGGCGTTCCTTGAAGTCGACCCCAAGTGCGCTCAGCCTCGCGCGGCAGGCGGCCTCGTCTGCCGGCATGGTGGCCGAGCGCGGGGCGTTTGAACGCGGGTCCGGCGGCTCGGCGTTGTCGCTCGCCTTAGATTTGCCCTCCGTGCCGGAAGGCGCAGGTCTTGCCTCGGGCAAGGGGGCTTTGTCGGGAGTGACCGGCGCATCGTCATGCGGCGCGGTTGCCTCGCCTGCCTTGCCGTGGCCGTCCGGGCGCGGTTCGGGGATCGGCGTATCGCCAGGCCTCTTGGGTGGAATATTGCCTGCGCGCGGCGAGAAGACCTTTGGCACAGGAGCCTTCTGCGGCAGTACCGGCAGCTTGGCTTTCGCCGCGCCGGCCAAAAACAGGGTCGCGACCAGCGCGGGTAAGACAGTCGTGAAAATAACTGGCGACGACCTGCTCATCGGCACAGCAACGATGTCATCGCCGCACAGGTTCCGCTTGTCGATCGCGCGACGCGCTGTCACGCGCCGCGCGAGAGCCTCAGGCTTCCTGTATGGCGGAAAGCTTCCACTCCGCACCGTTCTGGCGCACAAAGGTCCACAGTTCAGTTGTTTCGGTCGGCTCGTCGGCGTCGCCATCGACGATCTTGCCCGTGGCGCGCTCTCGGGTCACGTCGCGTGAGGAGTAACGCAAGGCAGCTGTTGCATAATCGCGTCCGTCCTCACGCCAGCTTTCGGCAATATCGGCCTGCAGGAGGGTGACGTCCGACACATCATTGCGGAGGCCATTCTGCGCGTTTTCCGCCAGTTCTTCCGACAGGTAGGAAACCATTTCGGGCGTCGCCAACCGGCGGAGCGCACCATGGTCTTCACGCCCAAACGCTTCCTGAACCTCCGTCAGCAGCTGCTGGAATGTTTCGCGATCGGCCTGGGTGAGCGCGATTTCCTCAGAAGTGACCGTCTCGGCCTCGCGATCGGATCCCGAGCCCATACCGGGAATGCCAAACATTGCGGGATTGGCATCGCGTTGATGCGTGTCACCGCGTCCGAAACCCGCTCCGGCCATGGCCGGCGTCTGAGCGTGCGCGGATCGCTGCCGGAAAAAGCGAACAGCCAGCATGATCGCGCCGCCGATCACCAGCGCCTGGAGGAGAAAGCCGAACATGCCAGCCAGACCGCCGAAACCATGTCCCAGAAGAACACCCAGCAGGCCGCCGAGCAGCAGGCCGCGCATCATCGAGCCGCCGAAACCGCTCATGAAGCCCGGGCGCTGCGCGCCGGCCGGCTGCTGGCGGGCCGCAGTGTTGGTTCCGGTATTGGGCGTCATCGACCGTTCGACCGGAGCGGTTTGCGCCGGCGCCGTCCGTGTGGTCGGCGGCGCCTGGAAGGTGCGCGTGCCCCGACTGCCAAAACTGCCGCCGCGCCGCGCCTCGGCGTGATCCATCGCTGTCATGGAAAATGCCAGGAACAGGCCCGCAAACAGGGTTGCAAATCGGAGGGTGGGCGAAGTCGACATGGGCAGTTCCTCAATGAATGCGGTCTTGGCGCGATCCAGGCTCGCGCGCGGCCCGGCCCGGGTCCCGCATCTGGGGGCGGCGCGATCGACTTTCAAGAGCAATTTGCCAACAACCACGCCATCGATTTGCGCGCACGGAACGACGCCGCGCGGCAACGCAGATAGTGGCGCCGGGCGGCGGCGCGGACGCTCTTGAATTTCCGCGCCCATGCAGTTAAACGGGACACACCAGACCGGGCCCCTCTGGCGGTTCCCCTGAACCGTGATGTCGGACTGGATATCCAAACAGGTGGCCTGGTGATCGTGGAATTTCATCGACCGTAGCATTCGCAGCTTAACCCGCCTCGGGCACGAAAGTGCCGGCCCGGGCGTCTGTTACATGCTTACATGCTGTCGATCCACCCCAGGCGCCCCAACGAACAACGGGTGCCACATGAGCGAACTTCTTACCCCGGAAGCCCTTTCCGCCCTTCTACAGGTCATCTTCATCGACCTGGTTCTGGCCGGCGACAACGCCATCGTCATCGGCCTTGCCGCAGCAGGCCTGCCCAAGGACCAGCGCAACAAGGCGATCCTCATCGGCATCATGGCAGCCACCGTGCTACGCATCGGTTTCGCCGCAGCTACAACCCAACTCCTGCAGATTGTCGGTCTGCTGCTTGCCGGCGGCGTCCTTCTGCTCTGGGTTTGCTGGAAAATGTGGCGGGAACTGCAGGCCAGCCAGGGCCAGGAAGTGGAAGTGGCCGAAGCACTCGAAGGCCGCGACATCAACCTTGATGGAGAGATCGCGGCCGGCGCCCCGCGCAAGACCTTCGCGCAGGCGACATGGCTGATCGTCGTCGCCGACGTATCGATGTCGCTCGACAACGTGCTCGCGGTTGCTGGCGCTGCGCGTGATCATCTGGCTGTGATGGTATTCGGCCTCGCCCTGTCCATCGCGATGATGGGCCTGGCTGCCACATACATCGCGCGCCTTTTGCAGCGCTATCGCTGGATCGCCTATGCCGGCCTCGCCATCATCCTTTATGTCGCGCTGGAGATGATCTACCGCGGCTCCCACGAGGTTTTGGCGCATCTCAATTTCTGAGGCCTTGCCTGCCTTGCTCGAAGGATAGCCCTCCTTCGTGCCATGGGTTTGGAAAGCTAGATAGGCCGAACCTGCCGTTCGGCCTGCCCCCGGGGGGGGCGCCTTGCTCATCGGGACAAGGATAGCCGCAGCCTGCAACAAACCTGGCCCGTTTACACTCCTTCTAAGGACTGCCAAGCCCGCAACGGGAAAAATCCAGCTACGGCCGGTCTCCGCAGGTCAGCTGTCGTCGTTGCGAAACTTGACCCTGTATTGCCACCAGCTGAGCGGGATAGATGCCAGGTAGGCCGCTGTGGCAAGGGCCAGGATCTCGCGCGGATAAACCATGAAAGTGATGAGCGAGACAATTACCGCTGCTTCAATGCAAATCTTGCTACTATGGCTGTAAGCTTTCAGGGTCTTTCCTGAGAATGTCGGGATGGTGGAGATCATCAGGAACGCGATAAAGATTGCGTAAGGCCCGATTGCCTTGACAGATGTCGGATCCGGCTCAGTCAGTGAAAGAGGGAGCAAGACTGCCAGCGCGGCGCTTGGGGTGGGCATTCCGGTGAAATAGGCGCGCTGCCACGGATCTTTCTCCTCAAGCGTGGAATTGAAGCGCGCCAGACGCAATGCCGAAGCGAGAGCAAAGACCATCAGACAGAGGCTGGCGGCCGTGTTCATATGTTCGCCGCTCCAGAAATAGAGAAGCAGGATCGGCGCGATGCCGAAGCTCAGGAAATCGGCAAGACTGTCAAATTCCGCTCCGAAGCGCGAGGCTGAGTGGAGCTTGCGCGCGACCCTCCCGTCGAGCCCGTCCAGGATCGCTGCTGCGACGATAGCCGCAAGCGCCGCATCAAATTTCCCGTCGATGGAAAAACGGACTGAGATCAGGCCCGCGCACAGTGCCGATGCGGTGATGGCGTTCGGCAGAAATCGGGCGAGGACGGAAGGTTCCGGCTTGGCGGGCGAATGGTCCAATTCAATCTCCGTGGAAGGGTAATGCCTGGCAATCCTCACCTAAACCTCCCGATTTCGGGGTTGATGGTCGGTCACTTCGAACAGGTATCTTCTCGTCCTCCTCCAAATTCGCTCAATGGCCTGACAACGATTCCTCGTCTGCCAGTGTGGTCAAGATGCGCACTCTGTTTCGATTGATGGCATCTATGATCGCGCCTTCATGGGGCAGTGCGCCGCTGGCGATTGCGGTAGCGTCCGCGGCAACAGCGACCACACCTTCCTGGTCGGCGCACTTCACCAGTATCAGGTCACGGTCGTCGCCCCGGGCATGCATCACACAAGCGGGCGGCCTACGATGCGTCAGCATCGTTCCCTCATAGGGATCGAGACAATACTCGTTGCTGACCAAAGCCAATATCGACGCCTGCAGGTCGCGCTGCTGATAGTTCTCGGCTATCACATGCGGGAAGTCGAGCGCCCGGGTCGCTACGATGGCGGGTATTCGCGCCGCTGCCGATGCCCCGAACCTGTCAATCTCTGTTTTCCTATATGGCTCCATGGCCCTGTGGTCGCCGGTAATGAACAGTATGCCATCATCGAAGAAGCCGGCGTCGAGGAGATTCTCGTAAAGATCGCCGATCATCTGGTCGGTCATGCGAATGACGTGCTCTTCGGTATGGAGTGCGCTCCCATCTGGGGCCATGAATGGACGATGGCTCCAGAAAGTCTGTGCTGTGATGAAGTAAGGACGGTCTTGGCGCATGCTGGCCATCTCGTCCAACACGACCTCATAAAGCAGTTGGTCCGGCACGGAATCGAACGGGCCGCGCACTACCTGTTTGTCAAAACGCGGGTCATCGTTTCCGATTATCCTCTCGTGGCCAATCGCTCTAAGCCAGTCCGCCTGGCCAAGGAACGTAAGGTCGCCCGCACCCACGAAAGTCGTCTGATAGCCTTGTTTTGCCAATTGCCCGGGCAGCGTCTCATGAATGTGGCTGAAGTCATCGAGGCGAGGCGAGCCCCATTCGTTGAATTTCGCTTGCTCGGGAACGAAGGGAAACGTTCCTGTGAGTAGCGAAATCAATCCGCCGATCGTCGTCCATCCATTGGCATAGAAATTGGTAAGCGCCGTCTCCTTCTGCGCGATCGCGTCCAGACGCGGCGTCCAATCCTCGATCCCCGAGAAGTATTTGGAATGATATGCAGACAGGCTCTCGACCATCACCACAAGCACGTTCAGGGCCCTCGCGTCTCCTTTGTGGCAACTGCGCGTCGCGGGCTTGGATAGAAGCATCCGGCGAAAGTCGCCGCTGAATGTTGTCTTCCTGAAAAAGCTGGCGTTTCGTTCGGCGAAATTCTCAAACAGCGGCTTGTCGCCAAAAGCGTATACGTAAGAAGGCAGTGGAACGAGATAAAAGGCTGCGAGGAGAGCTGCCGCCGACAGGATCGGCAGCGCCCGGGGCCTCAAGATTGACCGACCGCCCACGAACGCAAGGCTGAAATAGATAATCGCCCCGAAGCCGACAGCGGCGACAGGTACAATCCATCCTCTTCTGGCAAACGTTGTGCTCAGCCCGGTTCTAAGTAGCGTTCCGAATGAGTTCATCTCTCCCGAAAAAGTGACCGCGTCACTGATGTAGAGCCGTGTCCCAAAGAAGAAGTAAGCAAAAACGTCGAAAACGTAGATTGCAAATATTGAGACGAATACTGCCCTTGTCACGGCAGCCAAGTGACGGGTTATTGCGCCGGCCTGGAAATACAGGTTGAGCGTATAGAGAAGAAGCAGGGCGGCCAAGATGGCGGCATCGTGCTGCACCAGGGCGATCAGGAACGTGTCCGTCGCAGCGCTTCGCATCAGAACGAACTTGCCGACAAGGAAGACCCCGAGAAATCCGCACAGGAAGAGTTCGGGGATCCTGAGAATTCTGAAGAATCGCCTGAGGATCAGGCCGCGAAAGGCGCGGAACCGGGAAAGCGACTGCTCCCTATCGGGCGGCGATGACATCCGGTTGGTCCTGTGGCAGACATTTGCCGACTAGGAAAGGCAAAGCGCCAAGTGGGGTCAACTTGCCTATGCGGACGCCTTGCACTGAAAATTGATCAGACGATCATGCAAAGGGCGTACCCGGCTTGAGGAACAGAGCGGTTTGTCATGAAAACCGATTGTACGCCTCAAGAAACGACACCCGCCAAAAAACGCGAGAATAGTTCGCGCTGCGATGAAATTCCCAGCTTGGCATAGATATTGCGCCGATGAATGCGGACAGTTCCCGTGGAGATGTTTAGCGCTTGTCCGGTCGCCTCAGCCGAATACCCCTTGAGAATGAAGGCAACGATCTCACTCTCGCGGCGCGTTAGACGATCGAGGCCCTGTCCTGTAATTTCGGGGCGCCCCACTTTCTGTGCGGTAAAGTCCTGCGCCAGTCCACTCCACTGCTGCCGCATCAGTGCCGTGACGACCGGTGCCACGGCCGCCAGTCGACGAAAATCCGTCCGGCTGAACACTTTCTCTTCGCGCATCAGCGAAAGCACCACATGACATTCTTCGGGCATTTCGGCAAAGAAACCGATCTCCTCAGCGATCTCGGTTCGCTTGTAATAGGTGCGGAAATATTCGCCTTGATAGAAGCGGTCAGGCGCAAGTGTTTTCAGGCGGTAAAGGCCGGGCGGCACGGGGCGGACGGCGCTCTGGCAGAACGGGTCGAGAAGGTAGGGCCCCTCCTGATAGTCGGTGACGAACACGCGGCGCCGATGTTCCGGAAACGTGTCGAAGATGTCGATCGGTTTGCTTTCGCCGGAGTATCCGAAGATCACGGTGAAGGAAAAAGGCACGATTGCCTGCAGCCATGCGGTGAGCGCGGGGCAGAAGCCGGTCTGGCCGATAAGATCGATGACGGCACCCAGTTGCGGCGCATACAGCGGACTCTGCCGTGAAACTAGCGTCATGATACGATCTATGCCTTTTGTGATATATACAGTGGCAAAAGAGTTTTCTAACTTTTTCCGCAAGTCAAGCAATAGTAGCCGAAGTCGAGCATGGTGAATCAGACAATTGCCGAGCTGCGGAACGTTACCAAGCGTTTCGGTGCGGTGACCGCCGCGGAAGGCTTGGATCTGGCGATCTTCCAGGGTGAGTTTCTTTCCTTCCTCGGCCCCTCGGGTTGCGGAAAGACCACGGCGTTGCGCATGCTCGCGGGGTTCGAGCAGGCGAGCGAGGGTGATGTCCTGATCGACGGCGAGGTCGTCAATGGCGTCCCGCCCTATCAGCGCCCGGTCAACATGGTGTTCCAGCAATATGCGCTGTTCCCGCATATGAACGTGGCGCGCAACGTCGCCTACGGGCTGAACCAGCGTCGGCCGCGCCTTGCCCGGGCCGATATCGCCGCCAAGGTCGCGCGCGCGCTCGACATGGTGCGCCTGTCGGGCTTCACCGACCGGCGCATCTGGGAAATGTCTGGCGGGCAGCAGCAGCGCGTGGCGCTGGCGCGGGCCATCGTCAACGAACCGAAGATCCTGCTTCTCGACGAGCCGATGGCGGCGCTGGACAAGAAGCTGCGCCATGACATGCAGATCGAGCTGAAGTCCCTGCAGCGGGAACTCGGCATCACCTTCGTGCTCGTCACGCATGATCAGGAGGAGGCGCTGTCGATGTCGGATCGCGTCTGCATCATGCACCAGGGCCGGATTGCCCAGATCGGCACGCCGGAAGAACTCTACGACCAGCCGCTGAACCGCTATGTCGCCGATTTCATCGGCCGGTCGAATTTCATCGCGGCGCGTGCCGTCGGCTGTGACGGCGAGCGGCTGATTGCCGAGGGACCGGGAGGCCTGCGCTTCGTCGCCCGGGCCGGGGGGGAGGCCGCGGGCGAGGGGGCCGTGATGCTGTCGCTGCGCCCGGAGGAGATCCGCATTGCGCCGGCCGGCGCGGCCGGCGAGGGGCACGAGATGCGGGTCACGCACCGCATCTTCCTCGGCGAGCATGTCGAATACCATCTGCGTTCCGCCGCGCTCGATCACCTGATCGCAGTCGTGCCGCGCTCGACCGACATTGCAGAGGGCACCCCCGGCGTCGGAGTGGCCGTTCGCGTGTCCTGGCGCGATGGCGCAGCGCTCGCGCTGGCGGAAGACTGATTTCGTGCGGCCGGGCGCAGGCGTGCCCGGCTCCCGTTTGACCACGTCGACACTTGGGAGGATATCGATGACTGACAATAGCGGGCATATCTCGGCAAAGGAATTCCTCGAGCGGCTGGAAAGCTACCGCAAGGGCTCGATTTCGCGGCGCCATTTCCTCGGGGTCACCGGCCTCGGGCTTGCCACTTCGGTTCTGGCCGGCGCCATGCCCGGCCTTGCATCCCGCGCCCGGGGGGCCGGCAACATCGGCGACCGCGTGGTGATCGCCACTTGGCCGAACTATCATGATCCGGCCGATTTCGAGGCCTTCAAGGCCGCCACCGGCTGCGCCGTGGACATGAACGTCTTCGGATCGAACGAGGAGATGCTGGCCAAGCTCCAGGCGGGCGGCACCGGCTGGGACGTGGTGGTGGCGACCAACTATACGATCACCACCTATGCCGGCGAGAAGATCATCGAGGAGATCGACCTCTCGCGGCTGCCGAACTACGACAAGACGGCCACCGACCCGCGCTTTGCCGGCCCGGGCATCGTCGACGGCAAGACCTACGCCATCCCGCGCAATGTCGGCACCACCGGCTTTTGTCTCAACACCGCCGATTTTTCCGGAACCCGGCCCACGAGCTGGAAGGAGTTCTGGGATCTGACGAAGGGTGAGCTTTCCGGCCGCTCCATCGTGCATGACTACCAGCTCACCGCCATCGGCAATGCGCTGAAGTATTTCGGCTACTCCTTCAATTCGGTCGATCCGAAGGAGCTGGACGAGGCCGAGAAGCTGCTGATCGAAGCCAAGCCGCATCTCTTCGCGATCACCTCGGACTACCAGCCGCCGATGCGCTCGGGCGACGCGACCATGTCGATGTGCTGGACGGGCGATGCGACCCAGTTGAACCGCGACATGCCCGAGATCGTCTACGTCCTCGGCAAGGAAGGCGGCGAGATCTGGTCGGACTTCTTCACCATTCCCGCCTCGGCACCGCACAAGGACGCCGCCTATGCGCTGATCGACTTCCTGCTTGAGCCGAACATGGCGGCAAAGGAAGCCCAGTTCCACGGCTACGCCACCGGCGACAGCCGCGTCGATGCGCTACTGCCGGCCGAGATGCGCGAAAGCGAGATCCTCTATCCGGCGGCCGAACTTCTCAATGCGCTTGAATTCGGCGCGGCGGTCACCATGACCAACCCGCAGCGCGCCGAAATCCTCGCACGCTTCAAGTCGGCGTAAGGAGCGGGACGTGCGACCATCCCTGCGCACCACCCTCTTCCTGGCTCCGGCCACGGCCTGGCTACTCGCCATGCTGGTGCTGCCGCTTGTGGTGGTCGTCGTCTTCAGCTTCGGCGAAAGAGGGGCCGCGGGCGGTTACGTCCCGGCCTTCACCTTCGACAATTATTTCAATCTCGGCGCCCGCTGGGCAGCGTTCAGGAATACGCTGACGCTTGCCCCGCTCGGCACGCTGCTGTGCCTGCTGATCGCCTATCCGCTCGCCTATTTCCTGGCGCAGAAGGCGCCGCCGCGCTGGCGCACCGCGCTGCTAATCCTGGTGATCGTGCCGTTCTGGACCTCGATCCTGATCCGCTCCTATGCGTGGATCCAGATTCTCGGCGGCAACGGCCTGCCGCGGCTCATCGGCGAGCTCGGTTTCGATCGGCCCCGCTTCATCAACACGCCTTTCGCGGTCATGGTGGGCATTGTCTACGGCTATCTGCCGCTGATGGTGTTCCCGATCTATGTCGCGCTGGAGAAGCTCGACCGGCGCCTGCTGGAAGCCTCAAGCGACCTCGGCAGCCCGCCCTGGCGCACGTTTCTCCAGGTCACGCTACCCCTGTCGCTCGCCGGCGTGGCGACGGGCTCCATGCTGGTCTTCATCCTGTTGATGGGTGAATTCCTCATCCCGCAGCTTCTCGGCGGCGGCAAGGTCTTCTTCGTCGGCAATGCGCTGGTCGATCTGTTCCTGCAATCGCGAAACTGGCCCTTCGGCGCGGCGATGGCGGCGACGCTGGTGCTGGTGATGCTTGTCACCGTGTCGCTCTATCTGCGCAGCCTGCGGCGGCTTTCCGGCGGGCGCGACGACGTGGCATTGATGTAGGGGATAGCGATGCGACTCTATGCTCTCGCGGTCTACCTGTTCCTCTATATCCCGATCGGGGTGATCGCGCTCTTTTCTTTTAATGCCGGGCGGCATGCGGCGCAGTTCAGCGGCTTTTCCCTGCAATGGTACGGCAAGGCGCTGGCCAATCCCTTCGTCGTCGGCGCCGTCAAGACCAGCTTCACCGTCGCCGTCACCTCGGCGCTGCTGGCCACCCTGTTCGGTACGCTGGCGGCCGTTGCCCTGCAGGGCGTACGCGGCCGGCTGCGCCTTCTTTATGACGCGCTGGTCTATGTCGCGGTGATGGTGCCGGGGATCGTCATTGGCATCGCGACCCTGATCGCGCTGGTGACGGTGTTCGATACGCTCAATCCGCTTCTCGCCACGCTGTTCGGTCCGGAAAACCCGGTCCAGCTCGGTCTCGGCAAGGGCTCGCTTATCGCCGCGCACGGCCTCTTCACCATGGCGCTGGTCATCATCATTGTGCGCGCCCGTCTGCAGGGCATGGACCGCTCGCTGCTCGAGGCTTCCGCCGATCTCGGCGCGCCGCCGATGCGCAGCTTCGTGCAGATCACCCTGCCGCAGATCGCGCCGGCAGTGCTGGCCGGCTTTCTTCTGGCCTTCACCTTCAGCTTCGATGACTTCATCATCGCCTTCTTCGTCGCCGGATCCGAGACCACCCTGCCGATCTACGTGTTTTCGTCGATCCGGCGCGGCGTGACGCCGGAAATCAATGTCATCGGCACACTCGTTCTGGCCGCCTCGTTGCTCAGCCTGATCACCGCGCAGGTGGTCATGCGTCGGCGCAGCCATTGAGACCCTGGGAGTTTTCAAAGATGGAGTTGAAGGATCTTGTCGCGCTGGTGACGGCGGGAGGATCGGGCATCGGCCGCGCGGGGGCGCTCGCCATGGCGCGCGAGGGCGCCCATGTCGTCGTCACCGACCTTGTCGCCGAGCGGGCAGGGGCGGTGGCCGCCGAGATCGCCGCGGCAGGCGGGCGGGCGGAAGGCTTCGGTCTCGACGTCCTGGATGATGCCGCGCTGGAAGGGGCGATCCTTGGCGCTGCCGAACGTCACGGTCGGCTCGACGTGCTGCATTCACATGCCGGCGTCCAGGTGCCGGGCCGACTGGATCAGGTCGATGCAAGCCAGATGGATCTTTCCTGGCGCCTCAACGTCCGGGCGCATTTCGTTGCCGCCAAGGCTGTGATGCAGGTGATGGCGCCGCGCCGGCAGGGCTCGATCATCATCACCTCGTCGAATTCCGGCGTGCAATACGATCGCGAGATGATCGCCTACTGCACCACCAAGCACGCGGTGATCGCCATGGTGCGCCAGATCGCGGTCGATTTCGCCCGCCACAATGTACGCTGCAATGCGCTCTGCCCGGGTTTCGTCGATACGGTGTTTAATGCGGGCTTCGAAGTCCAGATGGGCGGACGCGCCGCTCTCGAGGATTATGTTCGAGACGCCATTCCCATGGGGCGCTTCGGCTCCGCCGAGGAGATCGGCGAGGCGATACTCTACCTCGCGTCAAACAAGTCCGCCTTCATGACCGGCCACGCGCTGGTGATCGATGGAGCGGAAAGCCTGTAGCCCTGGCAGGAGGACGGAGGGCCTGAATCCTCAGCCTCGCTTGCGCGCGCGCAGCAAGAACGTAATAAGCTATGCACATCATTCGTTTAAGTCATTGAAAAGAGTGGCTGGGGAACCTGGATTCAAACGACGGGATCCGGTTGGTAAATTTTTCAACGGCTTAGCAGAATCTGCGCGGGCAATGTGGGGGCCTCTTGTGGGGTTGTCAACAATTACATTTGCGGTCAACGAAGGGCTGCTATCGATCTTCATGGCAGGAGGCAAGGATGCTTAAAGCGGACCTTGCACGTCGCTGTTATCTTGGATCATATCTGTCGCAGGTTTCGGGAATTTTGCGAGAATTGAAAGGGAAAGCGTATGACCGTAGTGCAGGACATATCTGCAACTCGTACCTTTGGCTCCAAGGTCGATTTCGGAAAGACCGCCTCCGACTATCGCGCATTCCGAGCGGACTATCATTTCCTCCGCGCGTCGCCAGGCCGACGAGGCGAAGCGGCTCCATGATGCCGCGCTGCTTGATCGCCGGACGGCTCGCAAGCTGATGGGCGCAGCGAAGGCGGAAGCCCGCCGCGTCCTTACCCTAGCCCGGCTGGAGACCGCCCGGCTGCAATCGTTCGGAAGCCGCCTGCGACGGTTCTGGGATGGCCTCCGGCGTTCCTCAATCCGGGATGCCGTCCGGCGTGAGGCTGCTGCCGATGTCGCCCGTCTCCGGGGCAGCGTCGATGATGTCGCCCGTCGCCTGGAAGGGGAGGCGCGGCAAAGACGGGAAGCGGATCGACGGGCTGCGGACGCATCCGCCTCGGCCCGTGGCGTGGGTCGTGAACGCGACCGGCTGCGGCGGGAACTCGATGCGCTCCGGCCTGCATCAGGGCCGGGAATGAAACCTTCAGGGAGGGCACCATGATGACGAGAAAGCGGAAGCGGAGAAGCTGCTGGGATGTCCGGCTGTCGCGCGCCAGACAGGCAAGGGCGGCTGCCAGGAAGCGCAACGCCGGAACGCTGCTCGCGTGGCTCCTGTTCGTGCTGGCGCTGCTCTCGATCTCCGTAGCGGACTTCTCCGTTACGCCTAGACTTTTCCGTCGCGAGTGACCGTGGACGCCATCTTTGTGCCCTGGCTTTTGGGCATCAGTCAACCGGCCGGGTTAGCGGAAATAATTTCCGCGCTGAGGGCCGAATCCACCGAACTGGCGACCACCGCGGCACGGCAGCTCTGCGCCCGATGTCGGTCGTTGCGCGCCCGCTCGCGGCATCCCAAAAGCGGGCATCTGAAGAAAGAGACGTGGGCGACATGTCCGGAGCCGGAAGCTGCCCAAAAGATACCGTGACCGACTCGCAGACGACTATTTGTACGCCTCGGCCGGCTTCCGCTCTCACTTGATCACGGCAGTAAAGATGTAATTTGCTTTGGTAGCAGAGAACTCGTGCAGTTGGGCGAATGGCACTGCGTTCCAGCGATGCCTGAGAGCAGCGGCAAAAGCGGCTGCCGAACATAGAGCAGGTCGCTCGCCGCTCGCCGCACAACCAACCTCAAGGAGGGCACGCGGCGGCTTCACCGTCCCGTGCAAGGTCTGGCAACAGTCGCGCACCATCCTTCAACAGGCAACTTATGGTCATTGGGGGCGATCGGAAGGGGACAGTGCCCCCCCCACTGCGGCGGACTCGTTCTCTTCAAGTATAAGTTGGTGAAAGTTAGGATGCGCTATTCAGTTGAGGTGGAACAGATGGCCATAGCCGTTCTAGTCTTCGGCGCATGATCGCTTCTTTGCAAACGCTTCTCAGGCCTGGTGTACTAGGCGAGTTTCTGTCTGACGTTGCCCCCAGGTCTTATCCAGTTTTGAGTTCGTTCCGGCGTTGGCTTTGCCCTGTCGGGCGGGTGAAGCGGCGGGCGCTGGCGCGGAGCCTTTGGCATTGCGCAGCGCCGGAGCCCGGCGCGTGTGGAAGGTCAGTGCGAACTCGTCGGGCGTCTGCCAGCCGAGCTTCGAGTGCGGGCGCGCACCGTTGTAGTCCGTGCGCCAGATGCTCAGCGCCGTGCGGGCCTGCGCCAGCGAGGAGAACAGCGTCTCGTTGAGCAATTCGTCGCGCAGGCGGCCGTTGAAGCTTTCGATGAAGCCGTTCTGCATCGGCTTGCCCGGCGCGATGTAGTGCCACTCGACCCGCGCCTGATCGGCCCAGGCCAGGATGGCATGGCTGGTGAACTCGCTGCCGTTGTCGCTGACGATCATCTTCGGCCGGCCGCGGTCGGCGATGAGGCGATCCAACTCGCGCGCCACCCGCAGGCCCGACAGCGAGGTGTCGGCGACCAGCGCCAGGCTCTCGCGCGTGCAGTCGTCGACCACGGCCAGGATGCGGAAGCGCCGGCCGTCGGTGAGCTGATCGGACACGAAGTCCAGCGACCAGCGCTCGTTCGGCTGCAAGGGCACCAGCATGGGGGCCCTGGTCCCGATCGCCCGCTTGCGTCCACCGCGACGACGCACCGCCAGCTTCTCCTCGCGGTAAAGCCGGAACAGCTTCTTGTCGTCTAATCGCAGTCAAGCGCTGAGGTTTTGGACCTTGTCGTCTTCGGGGTCGACACTTGTGTCGCCGCATCATGGCCCACGTCAGTGGATCTCCCCATGTGATTCCCGCGATCGTCGTCGCGTAAGAAGTTTCGGGATGATCCTGCCGGCGTCCTCCTCAGGACGACTACGATGTGCAGTTGATTAACGTGCTCCTTCGAAGGCCGTCCCGTCCGTCCA